>DASXEB010000015.1:0-27913 GCA_036490335.1 Chthoniobacterales bacterium | reverse complement strand
CATAACTCCAACGCTCCTTGCTTATATTCCTTCGTGTAGCGCGCCGGCTCACGAACTGGTTTACTTAACTGTGTCTTCATGTGGGTTCCTCAGGCTTTTGACCCTTCCCTCTCTGTCCGTCAAATCAGGGCAACCCCAGAGTGACCCTCGCTACCGTAACCAGTTTACAATGCCGGAGGGTGCGGCGAACCAACTGGGCGAAGTGCCGCATCGGTCTCACGAGCAGCTCTCAACGCCTAACGAGAACAAGATCAGCCACCGCCGCCGGCGAGCGCGCGTCTTTTCCTTATCTCTGCTTTCCACTTTCTACTCTCCCCGATGGTCTGCTGCATCGTTTTGGTTAGGCTCTTCGTTATCTGATGCTCTCCCGGCCAGCAGGTTCCTTTTGTTTCTCTTTTAGGAAAGCGCGGGAGCTTTTTCGTGACGGAGCAATCATCCCATGGTGTCGCGCCATCTTGAGATGATGTTGCGCGATCATGTGATGGTTGCGGGCATTCTTCGGAGGTTTGCGAGCGATCGTGGGAGGATTGCCTGGGAAGCTCGGATGTTGGCGCGCGATCCTCTGAGGTTTTCGACCGATCCTCTCATGATCGGTTAAAATCCTCGCAAGTTGCGGAGCGATCCTCGGAGGTTATGACGCAATCATCTCAGGATGTCGCGCGATCCTCGGAAGTTATGACGCAATTTTCTCAGGATTTCGACCAATCCTCGGAGATTATGAAGCGATCTTCTCATGATCTCGACCAATTTTCGGAGGTTATGACGCGATCTTCTCATGATGTTGCGGAAACCTCGGAGGTTTCTGCAAAAACATCGGAGGTTTTCATCAAAACCTCTAATGGCGTGCGTAAAATGCAGGGTGATTTGGTGGCGACACTTCATCTTTAGCATCTGGTTTCCTAGGGCTTAACTGCATTTTACTTCGGTGCGCCCTATTTGTGGTGCACCGGAGGGCAAGACTCTAGACAATGCCGATCGAGTTTGGGCGACGGAAAAAAACGCTTGACGATTTCGGCGCTGGATCAATTAAATGCCGGCGTGAAAACAAATCGTGGTAACGGAAAGCGGTCGCTCTCCGACCTCCGCTGGAGCGCCTATCTCGCGGCGGCTGCGGCCAGCGCGATTTCCGGCGCGCATTCGGCCGAGGCGGAGATTCATTACTCGGGCCTGGTCAACTTCGCGTTCCTGCAAAAGGACGGGACGGTTGTCCATAGTTTCCCGCTCAGCCACGGGGCCTCGCTCGTCGGCCTCCGGGTGGCCACCGGCGGGGGCAGCTACAGCAACGCCTTGTTCAAGCTCAAGGGTGCGGTCAATTCCGACGAGCTCCGGCAAAAGAATTCTTTCATTTATGCCTTGCCGCGCGGGACGGTGGTGTCGCACGGGCCTTTTGCCCAGCCCAACGGTCCGCAAGGCTTCGCATTCATCCAAACCTATCTCTGCTCGAATTCGCAATGGGTCGAGCCCGGCACCCATTACATCGGTTTCCGCTTCAACCGCGGCGCCGGCATGCAATATGGCTGGGTGCGCCTGAAATGGACCGGCTGCTCGGGCAACGGCCGGCGCAACGGTTATATCGTGAAGGATTATGCCTGGGGCGATCCCGGCGATCGGATCAGGGCCGGGCGGACTAAACTTCACGGAGATGACGCCGCCCTTCCGGCCACCGCCGCGCCGGCCAAGGCGGCTCCGGGCAAAGCCCTTCCCGCCGCCGAGGCGGAAGGTTCCCTCGGCCTCCTCGCGCTCGGCGCAATCGGCCTGCGAGCCTGGCGCGAAAAGCGCCGGCAGACGAGCGCGCGGGATTGAAGTTGCGCGCTTCGCTTCTGCGCGCCGTTCCTTTGCCGCGGAAATAATTTCCGCTTTCACAAATCGCGCGACGCTGTTCCTTAGCTGCCGCATGGCGACGGAAAAAGGGCAGCGGGTGAGCACGAGGGCGACGAGCGTCGTCGGCGTCGCCGTGTTGTGCAGCCGGCTGCTCGGGCTCGTGCGCGAGACGGTGATCGCAGGGCTCTTCGGCGCGTCGAAGAATATGGACGCGTATCTGACCGCGTTTCGCGCGCCGAACATGCTGCGCGATTTGTTTGCCGAAGGGGCGCTCTCGACGGCGTTCGTGACGACATTCTCGCGCCGCATCGCGACGGAAGGGGATCAATCGGCCTGGCGACTGGCGAGCAAGATGGCGACGCTCACGCTCGTTTTCATGAGCGCGGTGACGGTGCTCGGGGTGATCTTCGCGCCCTTCGTGATCGATGTGCTCGCGCCGGGTTTCGCGCCGGAGAAGGCCGCGCTGACGATTCAACTCACGCGGATCATGTTCCCGTTCATCCTGCTTGTTTCGCTCGCCGCGCTCGTCATGGGAATGCTGAACGCGAAGAATGTTTTCGGCATGCCGGCGCTGGCTTCGAGCTTCTTTAACGTCGGCTCGATCGTGGGCGGCGTCGCGCTTTGCTACTGGTTCGATCCGCAACCGAACTGGCGCCATCCGCACTTCGGCGAGCGCGGGCTGGTCGGGCTCGCGATCGGGACGTTGTTAGGCGGATTGCTCCAGTTGATCGTGCAATTCCCCTCGGTTTATCGCGTCGGGTTTCGTTTCCGGCCCGACTTCCATTGGCGCGATTCGGGCGTGCGGACAATCCTCGGGTTGATGGGACCGGCGACAATCGCGGCCAGCGCGGTGCAGGTGAACGTCGCGGTCAATAGCGGGTTCGCGTCATCGTTAGGCAACGGGCCCATCACCTGGCTCAACATCGCCTTTCGGCTCATGCAACTTCCGCTCGGCGTCTTCGGCGTCGCGATCGCGACCGTGACGCTGCCGCTCGTTTCGCGCAGCGCCGCGGTCGGCAACACGAATGAATTTCGCGGCGCGCTCGCCCACGCCATGCGGCTCGTCATGCTGCTCACGATTCCGTCCGCGATCGGCCTTGTCATTCTTGCGGAACCGATCATCAGCGTGATTTATCAACACGGACGTTTCACCGCGCTGGCGACCGCGCAGACGGCGGCGGCGCTGCAATTTTACGCGCTCGGGCTGGTCGGCTATGCGGGCGTGAAAGTGCTCGCGCCCGCCTTTTACGCGCTCGATAAACGCCATCTCCCGATGATAGTGAGTCTGATTTCGATCGCGGTGAATTTCGGCCTCAACTGGCTTTTCACCTTTCATCTCGGGCTCGGTCATCGCGGACTCGCGCTCTCGACCAGCTTCGTCGCCCTGACGAATTTTCTGCTCCTTTATTTCCTGATGCGGCGGCATACCGGCCGGCTCGAGACCGGCGCGATGCTGAGTTCGTTAGGCAAAATCGCCCTCGCCGGCGCGGTCCTTGGCGCGATCTGCTGGTTCGCGCATGCGCGTTTTTTTCCCGACGTCACCCGGCTCTCGGAATGGAAACGCATCATCGATCTGCTGGTGACGATCGTGCTCGGAATCGGCGCATTTTTCGGCACGGCCTATCTGTTGCGGATTACAGAATTGCACGAGACACTCGAGCTGGTCCTGAAACGTTTTCGTTAGGCAAAGATTTTCGCGAGCGGCGCGCGGCTCACGCTTTGCTTTGATTTGACGATCCATGTCATCAGACGTAGACCCTGAATTTCTGGCGCGATGACTAGGCCGGCGCCTTCTCCTATGCAAAACATTTACAACGACGTTGTTTTCAAGATGGCTTGCGACCAGTTCGCGGTCATCGCCGATTATCTCAACATCGACAAGAACGATCGCGACCGGCTCATGATGCCGAAGCGCGCCATGGCGGTGACGCTGCCCGTGCACATGGACGATGGGACGACGCAGACGTTCCAAGGCTACCGCGTGCAGCATCATCTCACGCTCGGCCCGACGAAGGGTGGCACGCGTTTTTCGCCCGACCTCTCGATGGGCGAAACGGCCGCGCTCGCGATGTGGATGAGCTGGAAATGCGCGCTCAATAATTTGCCCTACGGCGGCGCGAAAGGCGGCGTGGCCTGCGATCCGACGAAACTCTCGACGAAAGAATTGGAAGCGGTTTCGCGGCGTTACATGCAGGAGATGATTCCGTTCGTCGGCCCGCACACCGACATCATGGGCCCCGACATGGGGACGAACGAACAGGTCATGGCCTGGTTCATGGACACCTATTCGGTCTATCAAGGCTACTGCGTGAACGAGATCGTGACCGGCAAACCGGTCTCGGTCGGCGGCACCGAAGGGCGGCGCGAATCGACCGGCCGCGGCGTTGTTTATTTGATCGAGCGCGCGATGGACATGTTGAAAATGGATCCGGAAAAATGCACCGCGATCGTGCAGGGTTTCGGCAACGTCGGCTCGGTCGCGGCCTTGTCGTTAGGCTTGAAAACCGGGGTGAAGATTGTCGGGATAAGCGATCACACCGCGGCGATTTACAATCCGAAAGGAATCGACGTCAAAGCGGCCGATCAACACGTCCAGAAAAAAGGCACGCTCCGCGCTTTTGCGCAGGACGACCAGATCGATCCTTACGAACTTCTTGAGAAGCCGTGCGACGTCCTCGCGCCTTGTGCGGTCGATCGCGTCATCAACGAAAAAAACGCCGCGAAAATCAAGTGTCGCATTCTCGCCGAAGGCGCGAACGGCCCGACCACGCCCGAGGCCGATCTGATTTTGAATGATCGCTGGGACGAATTGTTCGTCATTCCCGACATCCTCTGCAACGCCGGCGGCGTGATCGTTTCCTATTTCGAATGGGTGCAGGGTTTGCAGTCGTATCTCTGGACGGAAACGGAAGTGACCGACAAACTTTTTCGCATCCTCGAAGCCTCATTCACGCACGTCATCCGGCGCGCCAAACACGACAAAGTCGCGCACCGCACCGCCGCGATGGCGATCGGCGTCGAGCGGGTTATGAAAGCGAAAAAGATGCGCGGCCTTTTCCCCTAACGAATGTGTTTCGCCCATCGCGAAGAGACGCGCGACGGCCGCCAGCTCGACGTTCTGACGGACGAAGAACGCGGGCTGCGCATCATCGTCAGCCGGCTCGGCGCGGAACTCGTTAGTCTGGCGCGACGCGACGCGCATGGGAATTGGATCGGCTTTCTCCATCGCGATAACGACCTGACGAAACCGGCGAACGGCTGGGCGAATCACGCGACCGTGATGGGTTACTTTCTCCATCGCTTAAAGGACGAGCACAGTCTTTATCGTGGGAAGGAAATCCGCGGCGGGACGCACAGTTTTTTGCGTCACAAGAATTTTACCAACGTAACTTTCAAGCATGGTAACGATGCTGCCGCGTCGCTCGCCTACGCAATTTCGCCTAAAGAAATCGCGCCGACGGAATACCCGCTCAAGGTTTCGCTCGCGCTCAGTTACACTTTGGACGAGAGCGCGCTTGAAGTCGGTTTTCGTTTTCAGAACGAAGAACCGGAATTGACGGCGCATCTCGAATTTGGATTGCATCCCGGTTTTGCGGCGAGCAGGTTCGAAAGCTTCCGGCTCGAGATGCCGGCCGGTCGCTACCGCCGCTGGTTTTCGCCTGATAATTATCTCTCCGGCGAGACCGAGGAGATCGATTTTGCCGGCGGCGAAATGCCTTTTGATCGCAGCAAGCTTCCCGGTTCGTATATTCTTGAATTTCTCGACGTGCCGACGCGCGTTTTTGTTCTCCGCGATCCGCCGAGCGGACGCCGCGTCGCCCTCGATCTCGCGAGCGCGCCTTACGTCACGCTCTGGTCGGACGGCGGACCGTTCCTTTGCATCGAGCCCTGCTGGGGCCTGACCGATCGTCACGAGCAGCGCGCGTTTGAAGACAAAGACGGCATTCAAAAAATCGCGCCCGGCGGCGAATTGAGCGCGAGCTTCACGATCACGCCCTCGGCCTAACGAGTCGCAGCGGTTTGCGCGCGCCTGGCCTCGCCCGTAACGTGGCCGCTCCAATGAAAGTCGAAGTGAAGAACGAAGCGAACTGCGTCGCGACGCTCGAAATCGAGCTGCCGCCGGAGGAAGTGACGCAGGAATGGGACGCGATCGCGGACAGCTTCGCGCGGCAGGCACGCATCCCCGGCTATCGTCCGGGCAAAGCGCCGAAGCGCGTGATCGAGGCGAAATTTCGCAAGGACATTCAGGATGAGCTGACGAGAAAACTCGTCTCGAAAAGCTATCACGCCGCGGTCGCGCAGAAGCAGCTTCGGGTCGTCAGCCTAACGAATCTGGGGGACGTGGAATTTGGCGACGACCGCTCCATGCGCTTTCGCGCCAAGGTCGTGACCGCGCCGGAGTTCGAGCTGCCCGATTACAAAGGCATTCCGCTCCAGTTGCCCGGCACGGAAGTGAGCGAAACCGAAGTCGAGGCCGCGGTCGAGCATCTGCGCGAGCAGTCGGCCGATTTTGTCGACCCGCCGGGGCGCGGCCTAACGATGGAGGATTTCGCCGTGATCGATTTCGAAGGCACGATCGACGGCCAGCCGATCGCGGAGCTCGCGCCGCAGGGGAGCAAGACGTTGCAGGGCGGAAAAAAATTCTGGCTGCGCATGGCGGCGGATAATTTTCTGCCTGGTTTCGTCGAGCAAGTCATCGGGCAGACGCCTAACGAAAAGCGGGAAGTGAAAGTTGAGTTCCCGACAAATTTCCCGGCCCCGGAAGTTGCCGGCAAGACGGCGAATTATTCCGTCACGTTGCTCGAGATCAAAGAACGCGTGCTCCCGGCGGTCGACGACGCCTTCGCGGCGAAATGGATGCCGGGCAAAACGCTCGCCGAATTTCGCGAAGCGCTCGTCCATCAGATCGCGCACGACAAGGAGCATCAACGCGAAGACGCGCGCGAGCGGCAGGTGATCAGATTTCTGCACGAGCGCACGCAGCTCGAGTTGCCACCGAATTTATTGAAGCAGGAAACGCGCGGCGCGCTCGCGACCCTCGTCGCGCGCAATCGCGAGCACGGCGTGCCCGACGAAGCGCTGAAGGAAAAGGAAAAGGAACTGATCCAGGCAGCCAGCGGGCTGGCGGCGCATCGTTTGAAAACGAGCTTCATTTTGCATCGCATCGCGGAGCAGGAAAAAATTCACGTGACGCGCGAAGATGTTGACGCGCGCATTCGCCACGAGGCGATGCATCACGAGGTGACGCCGGAAAAAATGCGGCAGGAAATTGAGGAACGCGGCAGTTTTGATGGCCTCGTGGAGCAGATCCTGCTGGCTAAGACGATTGCTTTCCTCGAGTCGAATGCTACCGTCGAAAACGGGCCGCAGCCCTCGTTGAATCCGCAAGTTTCCGAAACCAAATGAGCAATTTCTCGAGCGAAAATCTTTCTCAATCCGTCCTCGTCCCGATGGTCGTCGAGCAGACCGGCCGCGGCGAACGCAGCTACGACATCTACTCGCGGTTGCTCAAGGACCGCATCGTTTTTCTCGGCACACCGATCGACGATCACATCGCGAATCTGATCATCGCGCAGCTCCTTTTCCTGCAGATGGAGGACGGCAAAAAGGACATCAACATTTACATCAACTCGCCCGGCGGCTCGGTCACGGCCGGGCTCGCGATTTACGACACGATGCAATTTCTCACCTGCGACGTGACGACCTATTGCCTCGGCATGGCCGCGAGCATGGGCGCGGTTCTGCTCGCCGCGGGCACGAAAGGCAAGCGTTACGCGCTGCCGAATTCCGACATCATGATTCATCAGGTCTCGGGCGGCGCGCAGGGTCAGGCGAGCGACGTCGAGCGCACGGTGGAATACATGTTCAAGCTGAAAAAGCGGCTCATCCGCATCCTCTCGCAACACACCGGCAAAGCGGAAGAGCAGGTGCTGCACGATTCCGATCGCGATTATTACATGAACGCAAACGAGGCGAAAGCTTACGGGCTCGTCGACGAAGTGATCAAGTCGCGCAAGGAAGCGAAGCTGCTCAATAATGGCGACGGCGCTGCCAAAATCACCGACCGCCAGACCGCGGTCGCCGAGGCCGCGCTGCCGCAAAAAGTCGAGGAATAGGAACTGCTCAAAAGGCAGGCGAAATTATGGCGCGCGCCTCGAATCTCACCATGTGCTCCTTCTGCGGGAAGAGCCACGCGGAAGTGCGCAAACTCATCGCCGGCCCGGGCGTTTATATTTGCGACAGTTGCATCAACGTCTGCAAAAGCATCCTCGACAAAGAGCTGAACGAAGACGCGCGCCGGCAGTCGTCGAACATCCGCGTGCCGAAGCCGGCGGACATTCGGCGCTCGCTTGATCAATACGTCATCGGCCAGGAGGTCGCGAAAAAAACGCTTTCGGTCGCGGTCCATAATCATTTCAAACGCGTCCTGCAAACGACCGCGCCTAACGACTCGGCTTCTGCGTTTCAACCCGATCCCTTTGCCGATGTCGAGATCGAGAAGAGCAACATTCTGCTCATTGGCCCGACCGGTTCCGGAAAAACTTTGCTCGCGAAAACACTCGCGAAGATTCTCGACGTGCCGTTTTGCATCGCCGACGCGACGACGCTGACCGAGGCCGGCTATGTCGGCGAAGATGTTGAGAACATTATTCTGCGCCTGCTGCAAAACGCCGATTACGACGTGAAGCGCGCCGAGATCGGCATCGTTTACATCGACGAGATCGACAAGATCGGCCGCAAAACCGACAACGTCTCGATCACGCGCGACGTTTCCGGCGAAGGCGTGCAACAGGCGCTCCTGAAAATTCTCGAGGGCAGCACCTGCAACGTCCCGCCGCAGGGCGGCCGCAAGCATCCGCATCAGGAATACATCCAGGTGAACACGGAAAAGATTTTGTTCATCTGCGGTGGCGCCTTCGTCGGCCTCGATAAAATCGTGCAGAAACGAATCGGTCATCGCGCGATGGGATTCAGCAGCCCGACCCTCGAAGTTGATGAAGTGATGCGGCGCGAAGCCGTCCGCCACGTCGAGCCGGAAGATTTGCTAGGCTTCGGCATGATCCCGGAATTCATCGGCCGACTGCCGGTGCTGAGCGCGCTCGATGCGCTGACCGAGGACGAGATGGTGCAAATTTTGACCGACACCAAAAACGCGATGATCAAGCAGTATACGAAGCTCTTCGCGATGGAAGGCGTCCGCCTGACGGTGACGAAAGACGCGCTGCGCGCCCTCGCCGCGCAGGCGGTCACGAAAGGCACCGGCGCGCGCGCGCTGCGATCGATGCTCGAGCGCATCATGCTCGACATCATGTTCGAAATTCCGAGCCGCGAAGACATCGCCGAGGTCACGATCAATCGCGCGGTCGTCGAAGGGAAAAAAGTCCCGCTGATTCGCAAGAAGCAGGACAAGGACGCGGCCTGACGACTCGTTAGGCGGCGGTCTGTTGGCGCGCGCGGCCTCTCTGCGCGAATGGTTCCCGGTGCGCGTCGTCGTCATCAACACCGGCACCGAGTTGTTGCTCGGCGATGTCGTTAATTCACACCTCAGCTTCATCGCGCGCGAAATTTTTTCGTTAGGCTTGCGCGTCGAGCGGCAGCTGGCCGTGCCGGACGGCGATGCGATTCGCGACGCGCTCGCCGAGAATTTTGCGCGGGCCGATTTGATCTTTGTCACCGGCGGCCTCGGCCCGACGACGGACGACGTGACGCGCGAAATCACCGCGGAATTGCTCGGTCTGAAACTGATTTCGAATCCGGAATTGGAAGCGACTATTCGCGAGCGGCTCCGCAGTCGCGGGATTCGCCTAACGAATCGAATTCTGCGCCAGGCGCAGGTTCCGGAAGGCGCGCTCGTTTTGCCTAACGATCACGGAACCGCGCCCGGTTTGTATCTGGCCGCGAGCGGAAATGGCGAGCAGGGGACGCCGCATCTTTTTCTGCTGCCCGGTCCGCCGCGCGAGTTGCGGCCGATGTTTATCGATTCAGTCGTTCCGCTGCTCCACCGATTCGTTAGGCACGAGAATGATTTGGCCGCGCGCGTCTATCGCATCACCGGAATGGGCGAGTCGTACGTCGAAGAAGCGGTTGGCGAAGAATTGCTCGCGCTGCCCGGCCTCGAGCTTGGCTACTGCGCGCGCATGGGCGAAGTGGATCTGCGGCTGATCGGCCCGGCCGCGGCGCTCGAGCGCGGCGACGTCATCGTTAGGCAAAAACTCGGCGACAAAATTTTCTCGACGAGCGGCGAGAACCTCGAAGCCGTCATCGTTAGGCAACTGGCGAAACGAAAAGCGACTCTCGCGGTCGCGGAATCTTGCACCGGCGGTTTCCTCGCTCATCGGCTGACCAATGTTCCCGGAGCGTCGGAAGTCTTTCTCGCCGGCTACGTCACTTATTCGAACGCGGCGAAACAATCGGCGCTTGGCGTTTCCGCAGCCGCGATCGCGGAGCATGGCGCGGTCAGCGAAACGGTCGCGCGCGCGATGGCGGAAGGCGCGCGGACGCAAGCGGGCGCAACTTATGCGTTATCGACGACCGGAATCGCCGGCCCAGGCGGCGGCACTGAAGCGAAGCCGGTCGGAACCGCTTACGTTGCCCTCGCGCGCGACGGCGACACACTCGTTAGGCAACTTTTTTTCCCGACCGATCGCGAGACTTTCAAGCAACTCGTGGCGCAGACCGCGCTCAATCTTCTGCGCGAAAATCTCGCCTAACGAACTCGCCGTTTACTCCGCGACGACAACGGGCGTTCCGACTTTGACGTGGTTGTAAAACATTTCCGCGGCCGGACCAGGCATGCGGATGCAACCGTGCGACGCGGCATAGCCGGGCAAAAAGCCGACGTGCATGCCGACGCCGTCATCGGTCAGGCGCATGTACCATTTCATCGGCGCGCCGATGAAATGCGTCCCGCTCGGCGCGGAATCGATGTGCATGCTCACGCCGCGGCGCACGGTGCGGCCGGCGCTGTCGATGAAATCGCCGTAAACGGTCGAATGGTGGGTCGGATCTTTTTGCAGAACATGAAAATTTCCCTGCGGCGTCGGGCGCGCGGTTTTGCCGGATGAGATCGGCGAATCGACGACCACTTCGTCGCCGAGCATGAGGTAGGCGCGCTGTTTTGAAAGCGAAACGCGGACGTGCGAATTATTCGGCGTGAGCTGCGCGAGCAGACGCGCGGAGACGTTGATCGGATCCTGGCGATGAATCAGGTCGGTCGCGCGGCGCAAGGTCGGCGTCGGGCTCGGGCGCGGCCGTCCGAGGTTTTGCAGGCTCTGCGCGGCGAGATCGGCGCGCGAGATCGCGGCGAGCACGAAGACGAGAAAAATTTTTGACAGGCGAATAGACACAACCTTTGCGCGCACTTCGGCCACAAGGCCGGATGCAGATTGGATACTGCACCGGGCCGAATGGCAAGAAAAGTCCGCGTTGCCCGCCAGCCGGGATTGGTTTGCCTGAGACGAAAAATTTCGGCACGTTCGCGGAATGCATCTCTCCCGTCGAATGGCCGCGTCGCTCGCGCTCGCGCTCACCTGCGCGTCGACGCGCGCGGACATCAGCTCGCCGCTTGCCTCGCCGCCGCCGCAGGCCGACGCGATTTCGGCGCGGGTCGAGCGCGGCGGCGAGACGACGATCGAGTTGCGCGGACATTATGGACAAAGCGGAGCCGCGAGTTTCTGGATCGTGAGCCCGCCGGAGCACGGAAAACTTTCCGCGCTGCGTTCGACCGGCGACAACGTCGCGAGCGTCACCTATCAGCACGACGGGAATCGCGATTTTCCGACGGACGGTTTCAGTTACATCATCCAGGCGGGCGGCCGCGTTTCGGCGGCCGCGGAAGTGAAAATCGCCATCGATGAACCGCCGCCGCGTTTGCGTGTTCCGGCCTCGCTCGACTTCGGCGAAATCAAAGCGGGCGAGATCACGCAGCGTTCGCTCACGATCGCGAATGAAGGCGGCGGGAATTTGCAAGGCCGCCTAACGACTTCGAATCCGTGGACAATCGTGCAAACCGATTACGGCGTCGGCTCGGGCGAAGAGGAATCGATCGTGGTCACATTTCAGCCTAACGAGCCGCGCGATTTCGTCGGCCAGTTGACGCTCACGCCCGCGACCGGGCCGCCGACGATCGTGGCGTTGTCCGGCCGCGCGACCGCGCCGTTGCGGATCGCGCCGAATCCGCTTTCGATGGGCGCCGAGCGGCGCGCGACGGTTTTTCTGACGAACCTGACCGATCACGAGATGATCCTGAATTTCAAAACCGGTGAAAATTTGAAGCCGATTGCATCGCTCGATCTGCCGCCGAAACAGGATGGCGACATTACGGTCGAAGTGCTGCCGGAAGTGAAGAGCACGATTCACGACTCGATCACAATTGTTGGCGTTCATTTCACTTTGGAGTTGCCGGTTGATGCCGCGGCGCCGGAGAAAAAGGCGGTTGCGAAGAATCCAGTCGCGTCTTTATCAAACGCGGTCTCGCCCCCTGCGAGGTCGTCACCGATTGCTGCGACGCCCGCGGCTGAAAACGCGGCTGCGCACGATCAAGCGCCCGCTTTGCCAACGGCGGAAGCGCCGGCATTTCCAAACGCGGCTCCGAAAATCACGGCCGAGCGTTTGGGTTCTTCGCGCTGGAAGCTGCGCTGGCCGGCGGGAAAAATATCAGCGGCGAGTTATCGCGTCGAAGAACGCGACCTCGCGCTGGTGAACAAGGAGTTGCAAATTTCCTGGCGCGAAGTGACCGCCGCAAAGATCGACGCGAAGCGCAATCCGGTGAGCGCGCAAATCGATCGGCTCGATCCGCGTGCCTTGCACATCTTGCGCGTGAGCGCGCTCGACGCGGACGGCAAAGTTCTCTGGCAATCGCCGCTCGTTTCCCTGGCTCCGGAGCCGCAGGAATCGCACGAGCGTTTCTACCTGCTTTGGCTGTTCGGCGCCGTCCTTTTTGCGCTGGCTTATTTTCGCTGGCGGAGCACGCGCGGCGTCGCCTAACGAGTCACGCTCGCGCGTAAGTCGCGACACGCGCGAGCCAGCCGCGCAGCCAGCGTTCTTCGTGTCGTTGCGGCGGCGCGTTCGCGACTCGCTCGCGCAAAACAGCGGCGGCGGCGCGCGCAAAGTCTCGCGCCGCGGAATCGCTTTGCGAGCTCGCGGACATTTGCTCGAGCACTTGCAACAAGCCCCAGCCGCGTCCGCGATAACGCTCGGTCGCGAGCGTGCCTTCGCCTTTGAAGTTCACGTAATCGACGAGCGCGTAGGAACCTTGCGCGCTCCGTCCGACGCGATCGAATTGTCGCGCGAGCGCGGCGCGCTCGGAAGCTGGAGCGGCCGCGAGAATTTTCGGGAGAGAGTCGTGCAGTCTGTGCACGAGAAAATCGGCCTGCAAGTCAATCGTCGCTGCGAGAAATTTGCGCAGCCCGATCATGCGCGCGCTCGATTGCGCGGCGAGAAATTCGGTGCGCGAATTCCAAGGACAGGTCGCGTCGTTCGTCGAGCGCAGCCACGCGGGAAGTTTGGCGCCGCGGCTTTGCAGATAATCGAGCAGCTTGGGAAAACTCTCTTCAAACGGCCCGCGCCGGCCCGCGGGATACCAGATGAAATGTCCGATCCCGAGCGAAGCGAAATCTTCGCCCGCATTCCAGGAGGTCAGGCCGGCGAGGGTGCCGGCGCATTCGTTTTGCCAGACCTGGCCGCCGATTCGCATCGCCTGTTGGTGAGAAAGTGAAGCGCCAATTGCGATTCCCGGGAGCAGGTTGCCTAACGAAATGAGGACGGCGAGAAAAACGAGCGGCACGATCTTGCGACCGCGCCCGCTCGCGCTTGACGGGAGCGCGATCTGCGTGAATGAATGGGTCGCGGCGAGCCCGATTACGCGCCCGCCGCGCTTGTTTTCACCACATCTTCTCATGAAAAAATTGCTCATCATTCTTGCCGTCTCCACCACATTTGGATCGTTCGCGTTCGGCGCGGATCCGGATTTGAAGGATCAGAAAGACAAGGTCAGCTACAGCATCGGCCTCGACATCGGAAACACGTTGAAACGCCAGACGATCGACGTCAATCAGGACGTGCTCGCGCGCGGAATCCAGGATGGATTGACGGACAAAACCCCGCTGATGACGAAGGACCAGATCAAAGAAACGATGGTCGCTTTTCAAAAGGAGCTGGGCGAGAAACAGCAGGCGGCGCGCAAAGTTGCGGGCGAGAAAAATAAAGCCGCGGGCGATAAATTTCTGGCTGAAAACAAAAAGAAGGACGGGGTGAAAACGACCGCTGACGGTTTGCAATACAAGGTGCTGAAGCAGGGCACCGGACCGAAGCCGACCGCGAACGATAACGTCAAGGTAAATTATCGCGGCACCACGATCGACGGCACCGAGTTCGACAGCTCATACAAACGCGGCGAGCCCGCAACCTTCCCGGTCAATCGCGTGATCAAAGGCTGGACGGAAGGATTGCAGTTGATGAATGTCGGCTCGAAATATCAGTTCGTGATTCCGTCCGATCTCGCCTACGGCGAGCATGGCGCGGGGCAGGAGATCGGGCCGAACTCGACCCTGATTTTCGACGTTGAATTGCTCCAGGTCGCGCCCGGCGTGAAAACGATCAATCCGCTCGCGCACGCGACGATTCCGCCCGGGGCGAGTGCGTCGCCTTCCGCTTCGGCATCGCCCTCGGCTGCGCCCAGCGCCACGCCGAAGTAACAATTCAGGTCAATCCCGCGATCGTTAGGCGCGGGGCGTCGCTCCAGAGATCTTCGAGGCTGTAGAAGGCGCGCTTTTCGCGATGAAAAACATGCACGATGACCTGTAGATAATCGAGCACGATCCATTGGCTCGCTGGAAATCCGTCGACCGCCGCCGCTCGCACGCGGTAGTCGTCGCGCAGTCGCGTCTCGATTTCGCTCGCGATCGCTTTCAAGTGCGGCTCCGATGTTCCCGAGCAGATGACGAAAAAATCGGTGAAGGTGGAAATCCCGCGCAGGTCGAGCACGACGATATCTTCCGCTTTTTTTTCCGACGCGAGCTGAGCGCAGGTTATCGCTAGTTTTTCGGCTTCGATTTCGTTTTTTCCCGGTAAAGATTTTCGCGCTCGATAATTTGAGCGACCGCTTCGGGCACGAGATAACGAATGGATTGGCCGGCCGCAACTCGTTTCCGGATCGTGGTCGCCGAAATATCGATTCTGCGCCGGATCGTCGGATAATTCGTCGCGACGCTGCCGCCGGTGCGATCGAGCACGACGAACTGCACCATCTGCCGCAACTCGTCAAAGCGGCGCCAGGTGGAAAGCTTCGGCAAATTATCCTCCCCGATGAGAAAGAAAAGTTTCGCGTCCGGTGATTCGCTCCGCAGTTGCTCGACCGTGTCGATCGAGTAAGAGGGCGGCGGCCGATCCAGCTCGATGCGCGAAGCAGCGAATGTTTTTTCGTGCGCGATCGCGGCCTGCAATATTTTCCAGCGCGCCTCCGCACTCGCCGGCCGGTGACGCGATTTGTGCGGCGACTGCGCGGCGGGCAGGAAGAGCACGCGATCAAGCCGCAGCTCCTCGAGCGCTTCGCGCGCGAGAATCAAATGTCCGTGATGAATTGGATCGAAGCTGCCACCGAAGATGCCGATTTTTTCCAAAACGTTTTTAAGCGCCGAGCCGGCGAGTGATTTGCCTAACGAACGCTTTTTTGTTTTCCGCCGCGCGCATCGAACCTAGCTTGCGACGGTATGAAGAGCCGCTCCCTCGGTCAACTGATCCTTACCGGCATTCCCGGCCTGCAACTGGACTCCGCGACGGCGAAGTTGCTGCGCAAAGTGCAACCCGGCGCTTTCATTCTTTTCGGGCGAAACATCGAAAGCGCGCCGCAATTGCGCAAACTGATCGACGACTTGCGCGATCTCAGCCCGATCGAGCCGATCGTCACGATCGACCAGGAAGGCGGACGGGTTTCGCGCCTCCGCCTGATCGGCCAGGAACCGCCGAGCGCGCAGGAGCTGCGCGAGAAAGGCGATCCTTTACTCGTTAGGCAACATGGCGAGATCACCGGCCGGCTTTTGCGGCTCTTTGGTTTCAATCTCGACCTTTGTCCGGTGCTCGATATCTCGTTTGACGACGCGGCCGACAATTCGCTGCGCGGCCGCTGCTACGGAACGAACGTCGATGAAGTCATCCGGCTTGCCGGCGCTTTCAACGATGCCTTGCGCGAGCAGGGGATCGCGAGCTGCGGCAAACATTTTCCCGGCTACTCCGCCGCCACGGTCGATGCCCATCATGATTTGCCGCTGATCGCTCGCTCGCGCGCGCAACTCGACGCAAACGAGCTGGCGGTCTTCCGCCATTTCGCGTCGCAGGTGGACAGCATGATGATTTGTCACGGCTGGTATCCCTGTGTCGAAAAGGAGAAAACCGCCGCCTCGCTTTCCCGCCCCATCGTCTCCAATCTTTTGCGCGGTGAGCTCGGTTTCCGCGGGCTGATCATGACGGACGATCTCGACATGGGCGCGATCCTGAATGAATACAGCTTCGCCGAAACGATCGGCCGCGCGATCGGCGTTGGGAATGATCTGGCGATGATTTGTCATCGCGTGCCAATGATCGAAGAGGCGGCGCAAATTCTCGAAACATTGCCCGCCGAAGAGATCGACCGCGCGCTCGAGAGTGTCGCGCGATTCAAGGAAAGGCTCGCGCCGCCGGACGAATTCTCCCTGTCCGCTTTCGCCGCTCTCAACGAACAAATCTGGCAGCTTCGCGTCGCCGTGCTCGGCGAAGAACGCGCCGCCCTCTCCAGTCCCGAGGACGGCAAACGCTCGCCGGTCGAAACGTACTAGCCGGCGCGCGGAGCGAGCTCGGTCGCGGTTCCTACCCTAACGAGTAAAGGACGATCACGGGCTTCAATCTTCGCGCAATTTAACGCTAAAAAATCGCAAGCCTCCGGCAGCAGCTTTTGCCTCGCGCGAGTAGAAGTGGTTATGCGCGCAAGAAGACCACTCATCCTGGTCGCGGCTCTTTTCCTCGGGATAATGTCGGTCCGCGCCGACGAACAACTCTTTGGATTTGTTCTCGGCTCCGAGACGTTGCCGCAGAATCGGAGCGAGATTTATCAGTTCGCGACTTTGCGCACCGGAAAGGCGGAAGGCAGTTATGAAGGCTTCGATTTCGAGACCGAGATCGAGCACGGCGTGACCGATAAGTTCCAGATCAGCCTCTCGCTCGAGCAGCGCTACATTTATAATCAGGGTGTGAATGGTGAGCGCGACGCGCTCGACGACACGGATGCCTACCGTTTCGGCGGCATCAGCGTCGCCGCCAAATACAATGTGCTAAGTCCATTTGACGCCGCGTTCGGCCTCGCCTTTCGCGTCGAAGGCGGTTACCTTTTTCACGATGAAGTTGACGGCCTAATCGAGCACGAGCGTTATGTCAGGCCGGAGATTGATCTGCAAAAGGATTTTCTCGACGACCGGGTCATCTGGGACATGGGCTACGGAGTCGAATGGGCTTTTGGGAAACGTCCGGCGGAGCAATACCCGAAGGAGCTGGCCTTCGAAGGCGAAACCGGAGTCGCCTATCGTTTTGTGTCGAACTGGTATGCCGGGCTCGAAATCCATTCGCGCTGGGAATATCCGCAGTTTGATTTCGATAACTTCGAACACCGCGTTTTCTATGCCGGCCCGACCATCCATTACGCCCAGAAAAACTGGTGGGCGACGCTGACGTGGAACTATCAGATCTACGGCAAAGGCATCGGTGAGCTGGCCGATGGGAAGACTTTTGCCGAGGAAACGCGCAATCTCTTCCGCTTGAAAATCGGATTTAACTTCTGAGCCTAACGAATGAAAGGCTCTCTGCTCTGGATCGCCCTGCCCGCAACGGCCCTCGTCGCCCCCTCGACCTTTGCCGTGCAGTACCTCACCCTCGCCCAGGCGCAACAGGCGATCTTTCCCGGCCATAGCTTCATCGCCGCCCCGGTGCATCTGACTAACGAACAAAAGAAGGCAATCGAGAAACAGAGTGATGCGCGGGTCTTGAAGGACGACGAGCCAGTCTGGCGGGTGAGTGGGGGCGGCTGGTTTATCGTCGATGAAGTCGTAGGGAAACACGAGTTTATCACTTACGCCGTTGGCCTAACGAGTAAAGGATCGGTGAAGCAGATCGAGATCATGGAATATCGTGAGACTTATGGCGGTCAGGTGCGCGATCCGCGCTGGCGGGCGCAATTTGACGGCAAGACAAGCGCCACCCCGCCGAAGCTCGGCGATAACATCAAGAACATCAGTGGCGCGACGCTCAGCTCGCGTCATATCACCGATGGCATGCGGCGGCTGCTCGCCTTTTACGATGTCGCGTTGAAGTGCGGCGGGCGCGCCCATTGCTCGGCACCTTTGTCGATGTGACGGCGCGGGCGCGGAAGAGCGTGCCTCTCGAGCGTGGGATGGAAGCGGCTTTTCGTGCGATTGGTCGCGTGCATGGGTTGATGAATTTTCATGATCCGGGAAGCGAATTGAGTCGGCTGAACCGGCTCGCGCATCTTCGGCCGATTTCGGTCCACGCTTGGACCTTTCGCGTCCTGCGCGCGGCTCAAGTCCTGGCCGCGCGGACGGACGGCGCATTCGATGTCACGACGGACAAATTGGTTTCCAGTGGGACTGGCGCAATATTATTCTCGATGGGAAAACGAGAACGGTGATGTTTCGCCGCGCGCTTGCGATTGATCTCGGCGGCATCGCGAAAGGTTTTGCCGTCGATCGCGCCGTCGAGGCGTTGCAGCACTCCGGGGTGCGGTCGGGCGTTGTGAATGCGGGCGGCGATCTGCGCGTCTTCGGAGCGCGACGGGAGACGATCGGCCTTCGACATTTCGGACACGTTCTGCATGTGCGCGAGCAGGCTTTGGCAACATCGGCCAGGCATTCATGCCCGGGACCGACCGGAAGGCCTCGCCTAACGAGTATAAGTATAATGGCGCCGACCGCGATGATCGCCGACGCGCTGACAAAAGTTGTTTTCGCGCTCGGCCAAGACGCGGCGCGCGCGCTGCGGCGTTGCTCGGCCAAAGCGGTCATCCTCCAGCACCACGAATCCTTCGCACAAGATGCGGCGTGACGCGGTGCGCCTGCGGCCGTGGACGCGGTGGCTGCTTTACCTCGCGAGCGGCGCCTTGTTTGTCACCGGCATCGCCTGGGCCGGACTGCGCTATCTCATTCCCGAGACCGAAGAATGGACCGGGCCATGGAAAGCGGATGCGCTCAAAATCCATGGCGCATTCGCGATGGTCCTGCTCGTCCTTGTCGGGATGCTTTTGAGCACCCACGTGCGCGTGGCCTGGCGCGCGCGACGGAATCGGAGCAACGGCGTTTTCTTTCTCAGCAGCCTCGGCCTTCTGGTCGTCACCGGTTACGGACTTTACTACTTTGGCGACGAACGGCTGCGCAGTTGGACGAGCTGGATTCATCTCGGAGTCGGGGCGCTGCTCCCGGTCTTTTTCATCCTGCATGTCTGGCTCGGGCGCAAAACCCGGATTGGTGATCGAGCCTAACGAACGAAGGATCGGTCCCGCCTAACAAGTAAAGGCGCAGAGCCCACTGTCTCAGCGGGCATGACCGGGCCGGCCGGGACAGCCGACGCTACACTCGTTAGGCAGGAACTTCTGCCTCAGCGTTCCCGCCGGACGATGAATGTTTGCGCCGCTTTGCTCGAGGCCGCGCTGCTCCCGACCGCCCAAAGCGTCCCATCCGGCGTCGCCGTGATCGCGGCCAGAGCGCTGTTCGGCCGTCTCAGGGCGGGAGCCTCGATCACTCGCCAGCTTGTCCCGTTCCAATGCTCGACCAGCGCGCGGTCCTCCGCGTCATCGAGCACTTCGCCAACGCCGTAGGCATCGTTCGTCGCCAACGCGACCAGACCGAGCAGATCGGCATTATTGAGGGGATACTGAAAGGTCGGGCTGGCCACACTATCAAACTCCGCGCCGTTCCAGTGATCCGTCAGAGTCGCCGTGACTCCATTCTCGCCGCCGGCCCAGAGATCGGTCGAGCTAATCGCCGCCGCGCAGTTGAGACTGCTCCCGTAGGTCCCCGGTGGCGCGGCCACCGCGTTCCATTGCGCGCCGTCCCAATGCATCGCCGCCGCATGCTTTTCGCGCACCCCCACGCCGAACGCCCAGACGTCATTCGAAGCAATCGCCACGGTTGCGGAGAGCTGATCATCCACCGCCGGCGTCGCGACGATTCTCCACGACGATCCGTCCCAATGCATCGTCAGCGGCGTCGTCCCATTGCCCACCGTGTAACCGACCGCCCAGACATCGTCGGGCGACACGATCGTCACACTGCGGAGATAATTGGAAACCCTGGGCACGTTCGGGCTCGCGACCACACTCCAGCTCGTCCCGTCCCAATGCTCGATCAAACTGCTCCCAAGGCTCCCGATGAAAAGTTGCCCGACCGCCCAGACATCGTTCGACGCCGCGACCGCGACCCCGTTGAGGAGATTCGTTCCCTCCGGCAGCGCCGGCGTCGGCACGACACTCCAGCTCGTCCCGTCCCAATGCTCGATCAACGGCACCCAGCGCAAGGTCTGTGGATCGATGTTGGCCCCGACGGCCCAGACGTCGGAATCCCCGGCGGCGCTGACCCCGGAGAGTTGATTTAAGCGCGTCCCGACATTCGGGCTCGGCACGCTTTGCCAGGTTGAAGCGTGGAGTGAAGAGGCGGCCAGGAGCAGCGTTGCAATCAAGGAAGAGCGGATTGTTTTCATATTGTTTCGAGTTTTTTCAATGATGATTTGACTCTCATTAGAAAAAGCAAGAACAATTACGTAACAGAATTGTTACCTAAAGCGACGAGCCGCGGCCAAGGAATTCCGCTGCGACAGCGGACGCTAGAGCGCGGTGCGTCCTTTACTCGTTAGCCGAGGCCACCCGGCTGGCGCCGTTTCGCTCCGCTGTCTCTTGCGCGCTCACTTTCTCGACCATCGTCTCCAGTTTGGCGATCCTCGCTTCGAGGCTCTCTATCCTTGCGTTCTGGCTTGCGGCTTGATGGATCTGCTCCTCCACCTTGCGATGCTCCTTGAGGAATTCGTTAAGCAACATCGCGTTGACCGCTTCGTAGCGCACGGCGTAGGGCTTGCCGCTCTGGTCAAGCGCGACCAGGTCGGGATCGACCTTCGCCACCTGCTCCGCGACAAGGCCGAACTGCGGCGTGCCTAACGAGTCTAGCTCTTTCTTGTATCGGAAAGTGACCGGCCTGAGCGATAGAATCGCTTCGCTCGCCTTCGCCATCGGCTGGATGTCATCCTTGAAGCGCGCCGAGGAAGCCATCGTGCCGAGGTGGCCCTTGCTATCCACGATCACTTCAATCCCACCGGCCACAGTCACCCCGCTAATGCCGGCGATGTAGGTATTGGTCTGGTCTCCGCTCGTGCCGATTCGAATGTCCGCCATCTCGCCCGAAAGGCCGGCATTCCCGATCTCAATGTTATTGCTGCCCGTCGTAACATTGATGCCAGCGCCAGTGCCCACGGCGATGTTGGAGCTGCCGGTCGAGTTCTTGAAAAGCGCGCCACCGCCCACGGCCGTGTTGCTGTTTCCAGTGGTGTTACTCAGGAGCGAGTCGAAGCCCGCGGCCGTGTTGCTGCTTCCTGTCCGGTTCGCGAAAAGCGCCTGTTCCCCACTGGAAGTGTTATTGAAGCCGGTGGTGTTATCGTAAAGAGCGAAGGAGCCGTTCGCGGTATTGTTGGACCCGGTGCTATTGCGAAAAAGCGCCTTATTTCCCGTCGCTGTGTCGTCGGTGCCGGTCGTGTTTTCGAGCAGTGCGGTCGCGCCCGTCGCGGCATTGCGCGAGCCTGTCGTATTGTGAAAAAGGGCAAAATGACCGGCCGCGGTATTATCCTCTCCGACTGTGTTGCTATTGAGAGCATAATCACCACAGGCCACATTAGCCGTGCCGCTCGTATTGCTAAAAAGCGCCAGCGTGCCGATCGCGGTATTGTCATTGCCCGAAGTGTTACTCAAGAGCGTCGATTCACCGACCGCCGTATTGCCGATACCCGAAGTGTCGTTGAACAGCGCGTCGGCGCCCACAGCCGTGTTTTCGCTTCCGCCCGTCGCGTTAGAGAGCGCGTCGTCACCGAGGAAGGTGTTACGTGAAGTTAGGTCGCAACCTTCCTTACAAGTTGCCTGTGCCATCGGGACTGACGCGAACAACGCCAAACTGAATGTCATAAGACCGAATTTAGCTTTCATAAGACTTACTCCTCCCGCCTGGTGCTTGTATTCACCTGCAACCCAGGTCTGAAAGAGGTAGGAAAGCTCCCCAGGCGAAAAAAGCATCTCCGCCAGATTCAGATCTCGCCTCGCAGCAAGAACATTCCGCGCGCCCTTGTCAAGCTTTTTCGCGGCAAAGACAGCACAGCACAGCTTCGCCAAATTCCTGACTTCATGGCTTGCAAATTCTCCGCCTCTTTCCTTCGTTCCTGCTTTCCTTATTCATTCAGAAATTCATCTCGCCAGGCGGGACGCCCGCGCGATCCGTCCGGCGAGACGCCTGCCTCATGTTGTTTCTGCGCGCTTTTTAAACCCTGCCCATCGAGCATTACGCAGCCTCTCCTTGTCAGAGCGAAATGCCGCACGTTTCCTTTACTCGTTAGGCGCGACGACCAGTCAGGGAGTAAGGTTCAATTCAGCGCTTTCCCCGCCGCTGGACAACAGACCTTCCTGCTGTCACGGTCGAAGCATGAGCTGGATGAATGAGGTCGCCGACGTCTTGCAGAATTATTCCACGGGCAATCCCGCCCAAAACCCCGGAGACGTGGCCAGCCACTTCACCCAGGTTGCGCAAAGCGCACCCGCGCCCGCCCTCGCCGATGGCCTTGCCTCCATGTTCCGCTCCAATCAGACGCAGCCTTTTGCCCAGATGATCGGCCAGCTCTTCAGCAACTCCAATGGCGTTCAGCGCGCCGGCCTCCTAAACACTTTGCTCTCCAGCAGTGGCGGCTCCGGCGTCGTCTCGCAGCTCCTCCAATCGGCCGGCGTCAATCTCGGCGGCACGACCGGCCCCGCGACGGTCACACCGGAAGCCGCCGCCCAGGTATCGCCCGAGGTCGTGCAACAAGCCGCGGTCCACCTCGAGCAACACGATCCCTCGATCGTCGATCGGGTGAGCGAACTCTACGCGCAGCATCCCACCCTCGTGAAGACGCTCGGCGCGGTCGCCTTGAGCGTGGTGCTCTCTCATCTGGCGGGTCGCCGGCTTTACCCACGTCGCGGACGGCGCAATTGACGGCCGTGAAATAACTCCGCGCTCCCACCGTTTGTCATCTCGAGGCAGGCGCAGCGCGCCGAGGGACCCCGCCCAAGGTCTCGGTCGGACGAATGAAAAGCATGAGCATTTCAGAGCCAGTGTGAGGTCCCTCGCCGTCTGCGCGGCTCGAGATGACAACATAGCGGACGGGGCGTGGAATAATTCCGCGCTCCCATCGCTTGTCATCCCGAGGCAGGCGCAGCGCGCCGAGGGACCTCGCCCAAGGTCTCGGATGGCCAGTTTCCAAGGTTGCGCCCGGAAGGGAAATCGCGGCCCGGAAGCGTCCCGTTGTCCCAGCGGAGAAGAATATGAACCAGGAAAGCAGGAATGCAGGAAAAAGAGAGGAAAGCAACCTGCCTAACGAGTAAAGACGCGTTCTTTGCGTCGATAGTTAGCGTTGACCTCTATTCACTCCAGACCCCCGAGTAAAGGTCTGGGCCGCTCGCCCAGGGGGATTAAGCTTGCTCTCGGGCTGCCCGTCTTGGCAGACTCAGGGGCATGAAAACATCCCGCGCATCCGCTCTTGGCCTCGTTGCCGCGCTCGTTCTTCCTTCTCTCGCCATTGCCTTGGATCCACCGCCAGGCGGCGGCTATCCGAACGATACGACCGCATTGGGAGACGATGCGCTGTTCAGTTTGCAATCGACAGGTATTGAGAACACGGCCATTGGCTTTGAGGCCCTGTATGGTGCCACCTCGGGCTCGCAAAACACGGCGGTTGGCCGCTCTGCGATGTACGGTAACACTAGCGGCGGTGCTGACGTTGCCGTGGGCGACAACGCACTTTACGGCAACACCGTCGGAACCTACAACGTCGCCGTCGGGCAAAATGCCATGGTGGCCAACACGACAGGCGGCGGCAGCGTGGTAGTAGGCTACACCGCGCTGGAATCGGGAACTACGGGAATGCAAAACACCGCCTTGGGTTTTGGCGCGATGTCGTTCAGTACTACTGCCGCCTACAACACGGCCGTCGGGGCGGACTCGCTCTCCTTCAATTCGACCGGGATGAAGAATACCGCTCTGGGACGCGGGGCGATGAACATGGGCGCCGGCAGCAACAACGTCGCGGTGGGCTATGCGGCTGGCAATACGCTCTCGGGCTTGAACAACATCGCTATCGGCTACAACGGCGGCTTTAACCTCACAAAGGGCGACAACAATATCGAGATCGGAAATGAGGGGGTGAAGAACGACGCCAACCTGATCCGCATCGGAGACACGGCGACGCAAAAGAAGACCTTCATTGCCGGCATCAGCGGCGCCACTATCTCAAACGGCGTGGCGGTGATGGTGAACAGCAAAGGCCAGCTCGGCGTGGCCACCTCCTCGGCGCGCTTCAAGGACGACATCCAGCCGATGAAAGATGCGAGCGACGTGCTTTTGTCGCTGCAACCTGTCACCTTCCGTTACAAGAAAGAGCTGGACTCGTTAGGCACGCCGCAATTCGGCTTGGTCGCTGAGCAGGTGGCCAAGGTCGATCCCGACCTCGTGGCACGCGATGACTCGGGCAAGCCTTACACCGTGCGCTATGAAGCGGTGAACGCGATGTTGCTCAACGAATTTCTCAAGGAGCATCGCAAGGTGGAAACGCTGGAAGAGAAAGTCGCACGGCTGGAAGCGACGGTGGAAAAGCAGAGCGCGCTGATTGAGAAAGTGAGCGCGGAGCAGGCCGCGGCGCACCCGGCGACGCGATTGTTCTCGGCTAACGAGTAAAGGTGTGCGTTCGCTCGGCTCGGGATTAAGCTTGCTTCGGCGCTGCCTGTTTGGCAGACTCGAGGCATGAAGACATCCCGCGCTTTCGCTGTCGGCCTGCTTGCCGCCCTCGTTCTTCCTTCATTTGCCTTGGCGATCGACCCGCCGCCTGGCGGAGGCTACCCTAACGATATCACCGCGCTCGGGACTGATGCGCTTTTTAGTCTTGGAACCACGTATCCGTCTGATAACACCGCTATCGGCTTCAGCGCCTTGTACAGCGATGTCGTGCCAGGCGCGACCAACACCGCCGTAGGTAGCTATGCGATGTACGATAACACGACAGGTAATGGGAATGTTGCTCTAGGCTTCGATGCCATGTACGGCAACACTATCGGCCACGGCAACGTTGCCTTGGGAGTAGCCGCTCTGGTGGCCAACACGACAGGCGTCCTGAATGTGGCCATCGGTTTCAATGCGCTCTCAGGTCCGGCCGCTGGCTCGGATAACGTGGCCATCGGAAACCAAGTAATGTCGAACGGTGCCACTGGCACCTACAATACCGCAGTCGGTAATGCGGCCATGGCCTTCTCCGCCGGGAGCGAAAACGTCGCGGTAGGGGACGGCGCTCTCAACCAAAGTAGCGGTAGCCAGAATATTGGCATCGGCCAAGCGGCCTGTTTGACCACTGCCGGGAGCAACAACATCGGGATTGGCGAATTCGCCGGCGAGAATGTGACTACCGGGACCAATAACTTCATGGTGGGCCAGAACGCCGGTCAGAATATCACGACCGGCTCGAATAATATCGATATTGATAACTTGGGCACCAAGAAGGATAGCGGCGTAATTCGTGTCGGTGACGCCTCCACACAGAAGAAAACCTTCGTGGCCGGCATCAGTGGCGTCACTATCTCGAACGGTATAGCTGTGGTCGTTAGCAAACAGGGCCAGCTCGGCGTCGCCACTTCTTCGGCACATTTTAAGGACAACATCCAGCCGATGAAAGATGCGAGCGATGTGCTCTTGTCGCTCCAGCCGGTGACCTTTCGCTACAAGAAAGAGCTGGACTCGTTAGGCACGCCGCAATTCGGTCTCGTCGCGGAGCAGGTGGCGAAGGTCGATCCCGATCTGGTGGCGCGCGACGAGTCGGGCCAGCCTTACACCGTGCGCTACGAAGCGGTCAACGCGATGCTGCTCAACGAATTCCTAAAAGAGCATCGCAAGGTCGAACACCTTGAAGCGACCGTGAGCGAACTAAAGACGGCGTCCGCGCGCGCGGCGAGCTTGGAGACGACAGTTGGCGAGCTGAAAGCCGCGCTCAAACAACAGGCGGCCCAGATTCAGAAAGTTAGCGCCGAGGAGCAAAATCGCCGCGCCGCATCACGATTGATCTCAGCTAACGATTGAAGGCGCGACAGTCTCCTGTCTTCTCGCTACTTTAACGCGCCACTGAATAACGCGGGTTCGATAAGCTGCGGCATAGCGAGCCTCCGTCCGAGATTGGCTATTGGTTTGTCCCGGTGATCTTAGCGGCGGCCCAAAAGCCGGAGTAATTAAACCAGTTCTCTTCCTCTGGCTTTAATTCGCTGACCTCGTTATTGGTTGAGGGTTGCCACAAACCTTCAAAATCCGGGGCGTTGACGTCATCGGGACCGGCGACGAGCCAGTACTTCACGCCCTTGGTTACGGCAACTCCTTTCCCAGGAAGCTTTACCGTAGCGAGCTGGCAACACTGGCCCGCGTCTGGAAAGTTAGAGGTGCTCCCGCTCGCATTGGGAAGCTGCTCTCCAGGAAGCCCGTAATGGTCGGTATAAAGACTGAGGATGATTCCCTTGTCAGGCCCTTCAGACCGACAGATGGCGGGCGTGAGGGTCTTGGCGTATCCGCTAGCTTGGGCCATAAAGGGCAAAGCCTCCGACGCGTCGTCACCATCGCTGCTACCTTTCGCCGTGATCAAAAACCCGATCCCCGGAACGTAAGGCTCCGAATACGCCGGGTCCAAATTGGTAAAGAAGGTAACTTTGTCGGAAGAATCCCCTATCCCAGCGGCAGCCGATGCGACCGGACTTGTGTTGTGTTTTACACGATGCCCGCTGATGCGCGCAGCCGGCCACGCGCCGGCCTGTGGATCCCACGGATTGGGAGGCTCGTGATAAGCATTGTCGCCGGAGTAAGAGACCTGCCATCCGCCTTCAAAATCCGGGCCTTTGGCGTCATTGGGTTTGCCTACCAGCCAATAGACGGTGCCCGCAGTCAGGCTCACTCCCTTGCCCGGCAGGGTCACTTTGGTCAGGTCGCAGCAGACGCCCAAATGAGGAATGTCGGTGGTGTCGACCTGGCTTCCCGGCAAAACCGTTCCCGGGTAGTGGAAGGTTGGGTCGTCGTTGTAAAGAGCCAGGGTCACGATCTGTGTGCCTGAGCTATAGCCAATCGCTGCCTCCAGAGTGGTGACTTGCACATCGTATTTGGGTACAAAGCGCACCGCCTGCCACTCCTCCGTTTCAGCGTCGACCTTGCTGCCGGCGAGCGGTCTGGCGTTGAACGCCGTGCTGTCGTAGAGATCGCCCAGTGAGCCCAAGTTGGAGAAGATGACATAGGAGTCCGTGCTCTTCTCTTCCGCTGCCGGACTTGCGTCCGTAGCTGGGGCCCAGGGAATTTCCCGAGCGAGCAGTAAGCCACTGGTCGCAATAATTAAAGCAGTCGTTAGGCAGATTCTTTTCATCGCTCGTTTTTCCAGATTTGGTATTTTCTCCCCGCCACAGATGACGCCGGTGTCGATCAGCGCGGAGGGTTTTGCGGACACAGATGGGAAATTAGCGGTCGAGGCGACGAGTTGGCAAGGAATTTGCGAGTTTAGAGGCGGAAAAGAGGTCCGAGCGCGGCTTTGGGAAAGGTTCAACAAGGTCTTTGAAGCCTTCAACAGACGCTGTGGAAAGACAGACAGGCCCTGTTGAAGGATCAACAGGGTCTGTGGGAGGGGAATAGGGGTCAGAGTGGGGTTGCCCTGATTTGACGGACAGAGAGGGAAGGGTCAAAAGCCTGAGGAACCCACATGAAGACACAGTTAAGTAAACCAGTTCGTGAGCCGGCGCGCTACACGAAGGAATATAAGCAAGGAG
>DASXEB010000008.1:0-121351 GCA_036490335.1 Chthoniobacterales bacterium | reverse complement strand
AAGTCCCCGTGAATGTCGGCCGTAACTATAACGGTCCTAAGGTAGCGAAATTCCTTGTCGGGTAAGTTCCGACCTGCACGAATCGTGTAACGAGTTGACCGCTGTCTCAACGAGGAGCTCAGCGAAGTTGTAGTGGCGGTGAAGATGCCGCCTACCCGCAGTAGGACGGAAAGACCCTATGCACCTTTACTACACGCTGTTACTGTTGTTTCGATTTTGATGCTTAGCGTAAGTGGAAGACTTTGATTGCTGCCTTTTGGGGTAGCATGAGTCGCCAATGAAACACCACCCTTCGAACTTGGAATAACTAACCTCTCGCCATTATCTGGCAGAGGGACACTGGCAGCCGGCTAGTTTTACTGGGGCGGTATCCTCCCAAAGAGTAACGGAGGAGTACGAAGGTTGGCTCAACCTGGTTGGCAATCAGGTGACGAGTACATGGATATAAGCCAGCTTAACTGTGAGACACACACGTCGAGCAGGTACGAAAGTAGGTCCAAGTGATCCGGTGGTTGAATGTGGAATTGCCATCGCTCAACGGACAAAAGGTACGCTAGGGATAACAGGCTGATCCTGCCCAAGAGCTCATATCGACGGCAGGGTTTGGCACCTCGATGTCGGCTCATCACATCCTGGGGCTGGAGAAGGTCCCAAGGGTCCGGCTGTTCGCCGGTTAAAGTGGTACGCGAGCTGGGTTCAGAACGTCGCGAGACAGTTCGGTCCTTATCCACTGTGGGCGCAGGAGAGTTGAGGGGTTCAATCCTTAGTACGAGAGGACCGGGATTGACAAACCTCTGGTGATCCAGTTGTTCCGTCAGGAGCAGCGCTGGGCAGCTATGTTTGGAAAGGATAAGCGCTGAAAGCATCTAAGCGCCAAGCCTATCCCAAGATGAGTTCTCCCTGAAGAGTCGTGGTAGACCACCACGTTGATAGGTTACTGGTAGAAGCGTAGTAATACGTGTAGCTAAGTAATACTAATAACTCGTTCGGCTTGGTCATTTACTTTTCAATTAACCCGTCGCGTCGGCCTTAAAATCGACGCGGCGGCAAATTGAGGGGAATGACAAATTAAACAAAACGAAGCCTAAACTGTTGGAGTAACTTCCTGTATGTAGATTTCAGAGAATCAGCGATGGTTCTTTAGTTAAATTAGTTAAGACGAAATCATCAGAGACGCCGCCTCGCGCTAGCGTCGCTGCCAAAAGCAGCAAAAGGCCAGTCCGGCTCGGACCTCTGGTGATTGTAGCGCAGTGGCACCACCCGTTCCCATTCCGAACACGGAAGTGAAACGCTGCAGCCCCGATGGTAGTGCGACGAAAGGTTGTGCGAGAGTAGGACGTCGCCAGAACAAAAGCCCCGTTGCTTTCTCAAGCAGCGGGGCTTTTGCCTTCTTGCCGGATCATTAGTCTAGCCGTTTATGGCGATAGTTATCCTTCACCCTGTTCCAAAAGGCTCCCGCCGATCCCGCCGCGAGCAAAGCCTCGAAAACAAATTGCGGCACCGCGAAGTAACGATACGCCTCGCCTTCGCGAAACTGCACGTCCAGCGTGAACCGCTCAGAGTCGTAAGTCACGGCGGCAATCGCCGAAGAATCGAGCGTCACTCTTTTTCGCATCCTCGACTAAACTATCGAAAACGAAAACGTCAGGCGATGCCGCCAAATTACACGCTGGCATTTCGCCTCGCCTAATCGGATTCTTCCGGAATGCGCGACGCACTCACACCGATGATGCAGCAATATCGGCGGCTTCGCGCCAGCGTGCCCGCCGATACCTTGCTCCTATTCCGGTTAGGCGACTTCTACGAACTATTCTTCGAAGACGCCAAAGTCGCCTCCGGCCTGCTCAACCTCGCCCTCACAAAACGCAACGAAGTCCCGATGTGCGGCATGCCTTATCATGCCGCTCAGAGTTACATCGCCAGACTCATCAAAGCCGGCCGCCGCGTCGCCATTTGCGACCAAACGAGCGAACCCCAGCCCGGCAAAATCGTCACCCGCGACATCACCCAGATCATCACCGCCGGCACCGTCAGCGATCTCGATCTTCTCGAAGCGAAACGCGCCAATTACCTCGGCGCGATTTTCGGAGAAGCGTCATCGTTAGGCTTCGCCTACGCCGACCTCACCACCGGCGAGTTTCGTCTCATGCAGTTGGAAAACCTAACCACTCTCTACGACCAACTCGCACGCGTTTCGCCGGCCGAGTTACTCATCAGCGAGCAGCAACAGGATAGGTTTCCTCAGATTCCACACTCCTTACTCTACGATCACTACGCCTTCTTGCCCGAAAGCGCGCGTTTCACTCTTTGCGAACACCTCAAGGTCAAATCCCTCGACGGATTCGGCTGCGAGAATCTACCCGAAGCTGTGGGCGCGGCTGGCGCGATCGTTCATTATCTCAAAAATCAGCTGCGAAGAAGAATCGATCACCTTACCAGCCTGCGTTGCGAATCATCCGCCAACCACGTCGTGCTCGACGCTGCGACCCAGACTAATCTCGAGCTTGTATCCGCCCGCGGCGCGCGCGACACCAGCCTTCTTGCCGCGCTCGATCGCACCATAACTCCGATGGGTGGCCGCAAATTACATTCGTGGATCTTGCAACCCATCCGCGACCTCGCCGAGTTGGAGAGCCGCCAGCAACTCATCGCGGACTTGCTCCAAGAATCCGATTTGCTCGCCGCCCTGCGCCAGGCTCTCAAGAGCGTCCGCGACCTGGAGCGCGCAACCAGTCGACTAAGTCAAGCTTCAGGAAATGCGCGCGACCTTGTCGTCTTGCAGTTATCACTGGAACAAATCCCAACGCTTAAACGCGAGTTAAAACAGTTACTCGATCGCCTGACTTTTGGAGCGAACACAATAACTCACAAATCTGAGCAAAGATCATTAGTCGAGAAAATCTCCGACCAGCTTTGCGAGATGCCGAATTTGACGGCAAACCTGGCGCGCGCCCTGCAAGATTCGCCTCCGCTCGCCTTGAAGGAAGGCGGAATTTTTCGCGACGGCTATGACTCACGGCTCGACGAGCTGCGCGCCGCCTCCCGCCAGGGCAAAAGCTGGGTAAGTGAGTTACAGGAGCGTGAGATCGCGAACACCGGTATTAAGTCGCTGAAAGTCCGTTATAACTCTGTCTTTGGCTACTTTATTGAAGTGACTAAGTCTAATCTCGACAGCGTTCCCGACACCTACATCCGCAAACAGACCACCGTCGGCGGCGAGCGCTTCATAACTCCCGAGCTAAAGGAGATGGAATCGAAAATCCTCGGCGCCGACGAGCGTGCGAGGCATCTTGAGTATGAGTTATATCAAGAGTTACGCGAGGAAACACTGGCCTCGCTTGAACCGATCCAGCAAAGTGCCGCCGCGATCGCGCTCCTCGATGTCATGACAGGTCTGGCGGAGACAGCGCGACTTTACAATTACTGCCGACCGCAGCTCAATAACTCGCTCAAGCTCCGCCTGAAAGATGCGCGCCATCCTGTGCTTGATCAGAACCTGGCTGAAGAAAAGTTCGTGCCTAACGACACTGAGTTGGACGGCGAAAAAATCCGGCTCGCGATCATCACCGGACCTAATATGGCCGGTAAGTCGACTTACATTCGCCAGGTAGCTCTAATCACACTTATGGCCCAGATCGGCAGCTTCGTTCCTGCGAGTGAGGCGGAGATCGGTTTGGTCGATCGGATTTTCACCCGTGTCGGCGCGAGCGATGACTTATCGCGCGGTCAATCAACCTTCATGGTCGAGATGAATGAGACTGCCAACATAGTTAATAACGCCACCGAGCGGAGCCTTGTCATCCTCGACGAAATCGGTCGCGGGACTTCAACGTTCGATGGCCTTTCCATCGCCTGGAGTATCGCTGAATTTCTGCACGACAAGATCAAAGCCCGCACCCTCTTTGCGACTCATTATCATGAGTTGACCAAGCTCGCCGAAGAACGCGCAGGGGTTTGTAATTACAACGTCGCCGTCCGCGAATGGAACGAGCAGATTATTTTTCTGCGCAAGATCGTTCCTGGCGGCGCGGACAAGAGTTACGGCATTCAGGTCGCGCGTCTCGCCGGCCTGCCTCGGGAGATTCTTGATCGGGCAAAGGATATCCTGGCACGTCTCGAAAATCCCGACGGGGTTGCGGCGAAGGCGCCGAGGAAAAAATCGCGCCGCTCATTGAGCCTAACGAAAAGCGAAAAGCCGCAGCTCGACTTACTTTAGTTGCGCAACCGCCCGATTAAATTTTATGTTGCTTGCGCATGGCTGTCCGGACTGAAAAGGATTTGAGTGACCTGCTTCGGGGTTACTGGCTCAGGGCCGTCGCTGCGATCGAGCTGCGCAACTTCGGTTATGCAATCGAGCTTTTGCAAAATCTGCTCAAACAGGAACCGGAGTTTCTCACCGGCCGGCAAATGCTGCGTCGCGCCGCGGTCACGCGTGCGAAGAGTGAGAAGAAAAGATTTTTCGGCATGTCAAGCTCGCCCCTGGCGGTGATGAAGGCGCAGCGAGAATTAAAGAAGGATCCGCACAAAGCGATCGAGTTACTCGAGAAGATTCTCGAGACCGAACCTTACAATCAACAAGCCAACACCCTGTTGAAGGAAGCGGCCGTGACAGCTAACTATCCTGAGATAGCGATGCTCGCGATGGAGACTTTGCTCGAACACGATCCGAAGGACGAAAAGGTGCTGCATGAGTTAGGCCGCCTTTATTATGAGTATGAGCAAAGCGACCACGCCGTCGAAATCTATACTCGCATCAGTGATCTTAATCCAGCTGACCTGGAGGCGATTAAACTCGGCAAGGACGCGGCTGCGCGCGCCTCGATGAAGAAAGGCGGTTGGGCGGAAGCGGAGAGTTATCGAGACCTGATCAAAGACAAGGAGACCGCCGTCTCCCTCGAACAGCAAAGTCGCATTCAACTCATAGGAGAATCGCTTGAGCAACAAATCAACGAGACTTATGCGCGGCACGAGGCGGAGCCGCGCAATCTCGACCTCGCGAAACGCCTCGGCGCCTTGCACGAACAAAAGGATGACTTGGAGGGCGCGGTCGCCTGGTATGAGTACGCCGTGGACCTAACGAGTAAAGGAGATCCCGGTCTTATCCGCAAAGTGGCCGACCTGAAAATGAAGCAGCTCGATCAGAAAATCCACGAGGTAGAAGTTTATCTCGAAGGACACGAAGACGAAAACGGCAACATTGCGGCAAAGACGGTAGAGTTAGAGGCGGCGAAGAAACAGCGTGCCGAGATTTTGATCGAGGATGCGCGCCGGCGGCTCGATCGTAACCCAACGGACTTGCAATTGCGTTATGAGTTGGGCGAATACCTAACGAATGCGGGTCAATACCGCGATGCCTTGCCCGAGTTACAACGCGCGCGCCAAAATCCAAACGCCCGGCTCAAGGCGATGAATCTTTTGGGGCGATGTTATCGCGAGTTAGGCATGTTCGATCTTGCGGCGAAGCAATTGGAAGACGCCGCGACGGAGATGCTGACGATGGACGCGACCAAGAAGGAGATCGTTTACAACCTTGGTCTGGTTTATGAGAAGATGGGCCAGGCGGAGAAATACATTGGAGCGATGAAAAGAATTTACGAGGCCGACTACGGCTACCGCGATGTGGCCGCGCGGGTCGAGAACTCCTATGGCCGAACCAATGAAGACAGCTAAGAGCTAGCTTGCGCGGTTTCATTTTTTCCCGGCCCGAGTAAGTTGAGCGATGTCTGACCCAGCCGTCGCGGCAGCCTTTGCCGAACTCCAGCCTTGGATTACAAAATACGAACTGCGCGGCGAGACTTCCGGGGGATGGTTTGATGCGCCTAACGACTCTAGGATTGTCTTGTTTCGTCGCGCATTTCCGACTGCGCGCCGGATTCTTGAGCTGGGCGCGCTTGAAGGAGGTCATACCGTCGGCCTGAGTCGATTACCGGGCGTCGAACATGTGCTAGGAGTAGAAGGACGGGAGACTAACTATCGACGCGCTCTGGCGGCGAAGAAGGTGTTCGCAATCAACAACGCGGATTTTCTGCTAGGCAACCTCGAGGAGCTTTCGCTTCGCGCGCTGGGTCTATTCGATGTCATATTTTGCTGCGGGCTACTCTACCATTTGCCCCGGCCCTGGGAGTTGGTGAAACAGTTTTCCGCGGTGGCGGGCGGTCTGTTTCTTTGGACTCATTACGCGAGTGAAGATAAAGCATCGGATCCGATCTTGAGTTACCACGGTTACCATCAGCCAGAAGGTGGTCTGGATGACGCGCTCAGCGGACTCTCGGGTAATTCATTTTGGCCAACCCTGGAGTCACTTTGCACGATGCTGGCTGACTTCGGATTTGCCGAAATCAAGCTGCTCGAAGACAACCCGGCGCATGTCAATGGACCGGCGATTACGTTGGCGGCTTATACTCGTTAGGCTGTGAAGTTTTTTAAGTCGCTCATCGAAAAGTTTGCCGGCAAGCCGGTCGATTGGGACGAGCTCGAGGAGACGCTGATTCGCAGTGACCTTGGAGTTCCGATGAGTCTGCGAATTGTCGCGGCGCTGCAGGACCGGGCCGGGTCTCAGACGATTACGGCGAGCGACGTGGCTGAGGTCGCGCGAGAGGAAATTTTGCGCGTGTTGCCGATCCAGCCAGCGCCGATCCGGCCATTGCCGGCGAAGCCGAAAGCCATTCTGATTGTCGGTGTCAACGGCACGGGAAAGACGACGTCGACGGCTAAACTGGCCGGTTATTTTCAGCGCCATCGACACTCTGTCCTGCTGGCGGCGGCGGATACTTTCCGCGCGGCCGCGATCGAGCAACTCGCGATTTGGGCGGAACGTTTGCAGCTCGAGATGATTCGCGGCCAATACAACGCCGATCCGGCGGCCTTGTGTTATGAGGCTTATCAATCGGCGGACCGGCGCGGGATAGAGTTTTTGCTGTGTGACACCGCGGGTCGACTGCACACGAAGAGTAACTTGATGGCTGAGTTGGAAAAAATAAGACGCTCGTTAGGCAAACATGACCCGGCCGCGCCGCACGAACGTTTGCTCGTGGTTGATGCGACTACTGGCAGCAACGCGGTCGCGCAGGCGCGGGAATTTCACGCCGCGGTCGATCTAACCGGACTTATAGTTACGAAGCTCGACGGCAGCGGCAAGGGAGGTGTCGTGATTGCAATTCAAAACGAGTTAGGCATTCCGACTCGTTTCATCGGCACCGGTGAGAAACTGGATGACTTTGCGCCTTTCGATAGTCGCGCATTTGTCGAGAAGATGCTTTGATCAATCAACGCGGGACTGACAACTTGATAACTCCATCCCAAGTCTTGCTACTCGACAACCGACCTAAGATAGAGAACCTGTCTGAATGAGTGAGATGAGTCTTAGCGGCGGCGAAATTACGATTCTTAAGACGATTGGCCTGACCGGGGGCATGATGCCCGGCGGCCAACTTGCAGAGCGGATGGATGACATGGAATCGGCCGAATTTCTCGACACGCTCGAAGGTTTGATGAGCGTGCACTACGTCCTCGCAAACAAAGTCACGATCCGCACGATCGACGATGTGAAAAGCGCGATGTTCCATGTTAATCCGGCGTTCGCGCGCGCGCTGCGCGACGCGGTTTATCCTTCGCGTTCGCGCAAGCCCGAAGCCAGTCGCCGCCGCCGCCGGTCCTGATCTGCTCGTGAAGCAAAATCGCGGCATTCGCATGCTGGCTGTGCTTTGGCCATGGCTCGCCGCCATCCTGAGCGGGGCGCTCGCGACCGGCTGTTTCGCGCCTTTTGGCTGGACGTGGATGTGCTGGATTGCGCTGACTCCGCTGCTCGCCGCGATCTGGTTTTCCGGCGAGGGGAAAAAACGTCGCGGCGCGCGCGACCTCGCGCTCGGCTACGTCGCGGGGCTGATTTTTTTCTGGGCGGCGTTTTCCTGGCTGCAAACTGTCACCTGGCTTGGCCTCATCCTCCTCAGCCCCTACATGGCGATTTACTTTGCGCTTTGGGGCTGGCTCGCGGGCCTTGTCCGGCCGCGGAAGTTAGTCCTTTACTCGTTAGGCGAGGAGCGCGCGGGCTTCGCGCCGCTGCCCGGGGAATCGACCGCTGCTCGTTCGCCTTGGTTGAGCTCAGCGCGCAACCTTGGCCTCGCTGTTATTCTCGCGAGCGGATGGACCGCGCTCGACTGGGTCCGCGGCTGGATGTTCTCCGGCTGGGGCTGGAACGGTCTTGGCGTCGCGCTGCACAATGTGCTTCCGATCATTCAAATCGCGGAATGGACCGGGGTCGCGGGACTTTCCTTCGTTGTTGTTTTCGCCAACGTCATCGCCGTCGCGACGGTGCGGCGCTTCATCGTCGAAACGAAAGTCCGTCAACGCCGGCCGCATTTCGATTTTACCCTGACGATGGCCGCGATCGTCGGAATCTGCGCCTACGGCATTCGCGTCTTGCAAAATCCCGGGCCATCGAAGCCCCTGCGCGTCGCGGCGGTGCAATCGAACGTCCCGCGCGAAGAAAAATTCTCGCTCCAATTCCAAGGCAAAACCTTTTTCAAGTTCGCGCGCCTCACCCGCATCGCGCTCGCGGCACAGCCGCCGCCCGATCTTATCATCTGGCCGGAAAGCTCGATGCCCGGCCCGGTCCTCGAAGATCCGAGCGACTTTCGTTTTGTCATGAACGTCTCCGCGTCGATCAAATCCGACCTCCTCCTCGGCTCGATCGATCAGGACGAAAAGGGCGATTACAACGCCGCCCTTCTCGTGCCGGCCGGCGCGGGTAAGGCGCAGGTTTATCGCAAACTCCATCTCGTGCCGTTCGGCGAATATGTTCCCGGCCGGCGCACCGTGCCCTTCGTCGCGGAGATCGTCGGCGACCAGGTGCCGGGCGATTTTGCGCGCGGGACGAGCGCGGTGGTTTTTCGCCTAACGAATGGCGTGATGGTCGCGCCGCTCATTTGTTTTGAAGACACGCTCGGCGATTTGACCCGGCAATTCGTTTTGCGCGGCGCCGATCTGCTCGCGAACGTGACGAACGATGGCTGGTTTCTGCATTCGGCGGCTTCGCAACAGCATCTCGACAACGCGATTTTTCGTTGTGTCGAGACGCGTCGCCCGCTCGTCCGCTCGGCGAACACGGGCGTGACCTGTTTCGTAAACGAATTCGGCCGCGTCACGCAGGAGTTGGTCGATGGCGGCGGCAGCACGTTCACTGAAGGCGTGCTCACCGGCACGGTGCAGGTCCCGACTTCGCACAAGCTGACGTTTTACGTCCGGCATGGTGAACTTTTCGCGGAGCTCTGCGGCTGCATCACTTTGATTTTTCTCGCCGTGCGTCTGCCGCAACTTTTGAAACGCAAGCCGCCGCTCGAATGATGTGGCACGCGAAAAATTCTTTTTTGATTTTGCGTGCGCCGTTCATCACGTCGCGACGCCGCTCGTCATTTTTTGTGAGCGGGGTTGTCGCCGCTGTGGTTTTGTGAACGGAGTTAACGCAAAGTTGCCGACCAAAAGATGAACGAGCCAGCCATTTCCGCGCGCGGTTTGCGCAAGTCCTACGGATCGCTTGAAGCGGTCAAAGGTTTGGATTTCGAAGTTGAGGCCGGCGAAGTCTTCGGCCTGCTCGGGCCGAACGGCGCCGGAAAAACGACCACCGTCGAAATTCTCGAAGGTCTGCGCCCGCGCAGCGGCGGCGACGTGCGCGTGCTCGGTTTCGATCCCGACCGGCAAAAGCAGGCGCTGAAAGATCGCATCGGCGTTTGCCTGCAGGCGACGAACCTGCCCGATAAAATGAAAGTGCACGAAGCGCTTGAACTTTTTGGCGAATTTTACTCGCGCAAAGTCGATGGCGATTCGCTTTTAAAACGGCTTCAGCTTTGGGAGAAACGCGAAGCCGCCTATTCAACTCTGTCCGGTGGCCAGAAGCAGCGACTCGCGCTTGCGCTCGCACTGATCAACGACCCGCAAATGCTTTTTCTCGACGAGCCGACGACCGGTCTCGACCCGCAGGTGCGTCTCGAGATTCGCGATCTGATCGAAGAGCTGCGCGCGGAAAAACGGACGATTTTGATGACGACGCATTACATCGAAGAAGCGGAGCGGCTCTGCGATCGTGTCGCGATCGTCGATAACGGCGTCATCATCGCGCTCGGTTCGCCGCGCGAATTGCAGGAAAAAAGCGCGACGCAGTCCGGCGTCGAGGTGTCGTTAGGCGCGGCGCTGCCGACGGTCGATCTGCCGGAATGGCCGGGCGCGATTCGCACGATCGTAAGCGAAGATCGCCGGAAAATTTCCGTCAGCTCGAGCCGCCCGGCGAAGACGCTCGTCGAGTTGATCAAATGGATCGAATCCCGCGGCTTGGAAATTGAAGACGTCCATCTCAATCGCCCGACGCTCGAGGACGTGTTCATCGAGCTGACCGGCAAACGGCTGCGCGATTGACGTCTAACGCGTAACGAAAAGCGCCTAACGAATGAAAGCTTTCCTCGCCTTACTCAAGATCGATCTCAAGCTCGCGAGCCGGAATCGCGCCGTGCTCTTCTTCAATTATCTTTTCCCGCTGATTTTTTTCTTCGTCTTCGCCCAGATGTTTTCGGCCCGGCAGGGCTCGGCCATTTTGCAGGTCGTGACGATGGTGATCGTGCTCGGAATTCTCGGCAACGGCCTTTTCGGCGCGGGCATGCGCGCGGTCCAGGAGCGCGAGGAAAACGTGCTGCGCCGCTACAAAGTCACGCCGATAACACCGGTGCCGCTGCTCGGCGCGTCGATGCTCACCGGCGTGATCATTTATCTGCCGAGCGTCCTGCTCATGCTTTTTCTCGCGCACCAGTTTTACGGAATGGCGATGCCGTCGAACCTGGTTTCGCTTTTCGTTTTCGTCTGTCTCGGCGCGGTCGCCTTTCGTTCGTTAGGCCTGATCATCGCCGCGGTCGTCAATTCTTCGCAGGAAAGCAACATACTGATTCAGCCGATTTACATGACGATGCTTTTTCTGAGCGGCGCGACGATCCCGATCACGTTCATGCCGCATTGGGTGCAGAACATCACGCAGTTTGTGCCCGCGACTTATCTGATGACTGGCATCGGCGGAATCATTCAGCGCGGCGAGACGGTTTTCGCAAACTGGCAGGCGGTCGTCGCGCTGCTGCTCACGACCGCGGTCGCGACGTTTATCGCAACAAAATTATTCCGCTGGGAAAAAGAGGAGAAGCTGCGCGCGTCGGCGAAACTCTGGGTCCTCGTCGTCCTGCTGCCGTTCGTTTTTCTCGGCGCCTACCAGGCCTGGAGCCAGCACGACCTCGTGAAAGCGCGCATCCTCGCGCGCGATCTGCGCCGAGGGCAAACGTGGCTGATTCAAAACGCGCGCATCTTCGTCGGCAACGGCCGCGTGATCGAATCGGGAGCCATACTCGTTAGGCAGGGAAAGATCGCGGCCATCTACGAAGGCGCCGCCCCAGATCCGAAACAACTCGACGCCGAGCCGATCGACGCCGCCGGAAAAACCGTCCTGCCCGGCTTGATCGACGTGCACGTTCATCTCGGCGCGACCGGCGGTTTCTACGACGACTGGTCGAAGTACGAGATGGAAAAATCGTACGCGCGCGAGCTCGAAGCTTATCTTTATTGCGGCGTGACGGCAGTGCGAAGCGCGGGCGATCAGGTCGATCCGATGCTGAAATTGCGGCAGCAATTCAACGGCGGCGAAAAACTGGGCAGCGAACTTTTCCTCTGCGGCCCGCTCTTCACGGCGGAAGGCGGTCACGGCACGGAATACGCGAAACAGTTGCCGGAAATGATGCGGGCGCAGTTCAACGCGCAGTTTTTGCGCATCCCGAAATCGCAGGCCGAGGCGCGTAAGATGGTCGATGATCTCGCGAACAAGGGAGTCGACGCGATCAAGGGAATCCTCGAGTCCGGTGCGCCGCCTTTCACTTTCAATCGCATGAATCTCGACCTCCTGCGCGCGGTCGTGGACGAGGCGCACGCGCGGCGGCTGCCGGCCTCGATTCACACCGGCGACGCGCGCGACGTCGCCGACGCGGTCTCGTTAGGCGCGGACTCGGTCGAGCACGGATCTTTCCGCGACGAAATTCCCGACACCACGATCGCGGAGATGAAAAGGAAAGGGATTGCGTTCGATCCAACCTTGAGCGTCGCCGAAGGTTTTTCCGATTTCGCGAAAGGCGACACTGAGCTGCTCAAGCGTTCGTTAGTCCAGCAGGTGACGACGAAGGAATTGCTCACCGGCACCGAGCACGCTGCCACGAGCGCGGAGATGAAACCGATGCGCGACAATATCGCGCGTTTCCCGATGTCGCTCGAGCAGGGCGATCGGAATCTGCAAAAAATGTGGCGCGGCGGCGTCATGCTCGTCACCGGTTCCGACGCCGGAAATTTTCTTGTCATGCACGGCCCGACCGTGCAGCGCGAGATCGAGCTTTGGGTCGCCGCCGGAATTCCAACCGACGTCGCGCTCGAGGCCGCGACCGCGAATGCCGCGAAACTTTTGCGCGCCGACAATCGCATCGGCACGATCGAAAAAGGAAAGGACGCCACTCTTCTGATCGTCGACGGCAATCCGCTCCAGGACGTGCACGCGCTTTCCGCGATCTCGGTCGTGATGCTGAAAGGCGAACGCGTCGCCCGCCCGTCGCTTTTCGAGGAAAATTAGCGCGCCACGCGACCCTTCAGGCCGCGCTCGCGGCCGCTTACTGTTTCGGAAAATTGGCAACGATTTTCCCGATGTCCTCACTCGCCTCGACCGAATTGCCGGCCCGAATCCCCGCGCCGAATGAGCCCGAACCCCGCGCCCACGCGCCGTTTCGGCGGATAACTCATCGTTAGGCGCGTTTATTTGCAGGTCGACGACAATGGCCGCGCCTAACGAGTAAATGACTTTCCGCCTAACGAGCGAGGATCGCCGCTACGGAAATTTCTACGCGGGGTTTTATTTCTTCATCGGACATCGCTGGGGCGTCGGCATCGTCTGCAGTCTGCTTTTTTTGGCCGCGCCGTTTCTCACGAAACATTTCCGCTCGGCAACGACGCCGACGGTTGCGGTGCCGCGCTCGGTGGCGAAGAAGTCGCCGGCCGCGCAGCATGTCGAGCAAAGCGCGCTGCTCGACGGTGAGTACTCGCAGACTTCCGTCACCGTCAGCGCCTGGTCGCTGCAAGTCACGACCGCGGTCGATTTCTAGCCTAACGAAAAGCGATTCGTTAGGCGGATTTTCTCGCGCACGCAAACAGAAACGGCGCGTCGCGCGAAAACGATTATCTTTCAAAAAAGAACATGAAACCGATCAGCGGCCTTCATCACATCACGGCGATCGCCGGCCCCGCGCAGGAGAATCTCGACTTTTACGCGGGCGTGCTCGGGATGCGCCTCGTAAAAAAAAGCGTCAATCAGGACGATCCTGGCACGTATCATCTTTTCTACGCCGACGCGGAAGGCCATCCCGGCACCGACCTGACTTTTTTTCCGTGGGCCGACCTCGCGCCGAGTCGCGATGGCGCGGACCTGAGTACGGAAGTCTCCCTGGCTGTGGCGCCGCGCAGTTTGGAATTTTGGAGCGACCGTTTTCGCCGTTTCGGCGTCGAGACTTTTCCGCTCGAAACGCGGTTTGGCACGCGCGTCCTGCCATTGCGGGATCCGCACGGGCTCCGTATTTGCCTAACGGAAAGTGAAAGTTCGTTAGGCAACAATTTCGCGCCGTGGGATATCAGCCCGATTCCGGTCGAACATCAAATCCGCGGCCTCGAAAGCGCGCGCATGGTCGAGCACGATCTCGCGACGACGACACAATTTCTCGGCGACGCGCTGCAATTTCGCCTCCTCGGCGAAGAAAGCGGATGGTCGCGTTACGGACTTGGCGATGGCGAATCGGGTCAGTATCTCGACTTGCGGGAGCGGCCGGGCGCGCCGCGCGGCGCCTGGGGCACGGGCAGCGTCCATCATCTCGCCTGGCGCGTGGCGGACGACGCGCACCAGCTCGAAGTCCGCGAGCGCGTCCTTCGGGAGGGCGCGCATCCCACGCCGGTCATCGATCGATTTTGGTTTAAGTCGGTCTATTTTCGCGAGCCGGGCGGCGTGCTCTTCGAGCTCGCGACCGACGGGCCGGGATTTCACGTCGATGAAGAAATGTCATCGTTAGGCGAAACGCTCGTGCTCCCGCCTTGGCTGGAGCCGAACCGCGCCGCGATCGAAAAGAATCTTCCGCGTCTGGCCATGCCTAACGAAAAGCTGTTTGCCTGAATGCTCGCCGCGGCCGATCGTGTGAAAGCGTTGCGCGAAGCTTTTCCGAGCGAAGGCCTCTTCGCGGAAAAGGAGTGGCTGATCTCGCCTGAGCCGTTCGCGATCGAGGAAAAGCTGCGCGCCGATCTCGAGCGGCTGGGCCACCAGCTTTTCGTTTTCCAGCGCGCCTGCAACCAGCTGTACCAGCAAAGCGCGAAGGGAAAACAACCCGTTTGGGTCGCGCGTTATCTCGATCTCGGCAAGCCCGCGGAGTTGATTGAATTTTCCCGCGGCAAGGAATTTCGCGAGGACCTGCCGCGCGTCATTCGGCCCGATCTTGTCCTGACCGACGACGGCTGGACGATCGCGGAGATCGATTCCGTGCCTGGCGGCATCGGCCTGACGGCGTGGCTGAATCAAGCCTACGCGGCTCTCGGCGCGGAAGTGATCGGCGGCGCTCATGGCATGCTCGACGGCTTTGCAAAAATTCTCCCGCGCGGCGGCGACATCGTCATCTCGGAAGAATCCGCGACCTACAGGCCGGAGATGGAATGGCTCGTTAGGCAACTGCAAAATCGTTTTCCGGATCGCGAATGGCGAGTTGCGGCGGCGGAAAATTATCAGCCGCAGAATGGCCGCGACGTTTATCGTTTCTTCGAGCTTTTCGATTTGCCGAATCTTCCCGGGATCGATGCGCTCCTCGCCGCCGCCGGGCGCGGCGAGCTCGCGATCACGCCGCCGATCAAGCCGTATCTCGAGGAGAAAATGTGGTTCGCGCTTTTCTGGCTCCAGCCGCTGCGGGAATTCTGGCGGCGCGAGCTCGGCGACAAATATTTTCGACAGCTCCAGGGCATGATTCCCTACACTTGGATTCTTGATCCGTCGCCGCTGCCGCAACACGCGGTCATTCCGCGATTGGAAATTCACGATTGGCGCGAAGCGGCGAAGTTCAGCCAGAAAGAGCGCGACGTGTTGCTGAAGGTGAGCGGCTTTTCGCCCTTCGGCTGGGGCAGTCGCGGGGTGTCGTTAGGCGCGGATCTGCCGCAAGCGGAATGGGAGAAGCAAATCGACGACGCGCTCGCGAAATTCGAAAGCGAGCCGACGATCATGCAGCAGTTTCACAAGGGGAAATTGTTCGATCAGCCGTACTGGGATGCGAAAAGAGACGAGTTGAAAACGATGCGCGGCCGCGTGCGTTTGTCGCCCTACTATTTCGTCGAGGAAAATCGCGCCGAGCTGCGCGGCGCGCTCGCCACGATTTGTCCGGCCGACAAAAAATTGCTCCATGGAATGCGGGACGCCATTCTTGCGCCGAGCGCGTTTGCTGAAAGGGCCGAAAGTTAGGCCCGATGCCTAACTTCCGATCCGCAGACCGCGCGGAATAAGAACGCGATCGAGCAAGTCGAAGAGACCCTGGACGAGCAAAGCGAGAATCGCGGCGGGAATCGCGCCTTCCAGAATTGTGACGTTGTCGTTCAAATTCAGGCCGCTCAAAATCGGTTCGCCGAGTCCGCCGGCGCCGATCAAGGCCGCGAGTGTGGCCGTGCCGATGTTGATTACGGCGCTGGTTTTTATTCCAGCGAGAATCGTGGGCGACGCGAGCGGCAGATAAATTTTGCGCAAGCGCGCGGCCGGCTCGAGCCCGAGCGCGATCGCGGAATCGCGCAAGGCCGGCGCGATGTCCTGCAAACCGGTCGCGGTGTTGCGAACGATCGGCAGCAGTCCGTAAAGAAAAAGCGCGATGATCGCGGTCGTCGCGCTGATGCCGAGAAAAGGAATCGGCACAAGGAGCGCGAGGAGCGCGAGCGACGGAATGGTTTGAATGACGCCGACGATCGCGAGGATACCGTGGCCGAATGCGCCGCCGCGACTGGCCGCGATCCCCAGCGGAAGTCCGATAAGGATCGAGAAAAAAAGCGAAATGCCTGCAAGTTCGAGATGGCGCGCGGTCCAGCGCGCGAGTTTCGGCGCGAGCGACTCGCGCGGCGCGTCGTTAGGCGCGTGGAGAAAGAGCGACGCGGCGTAGGCGTAATTTTTCGTGCGCTCGGCCGCGGCGTTGAGCGCGGTCATCTTGTTTTCGTCGATGCGCGGCATTTCGTTGATCGCGGCGACCGCGCGTTTATCGAGGCTCAGGCGATAAAGAAAAACCGCTTTGTATTCCGGGAAGAAATGGAGGTCGTCGCGCAAGACGACGAGATGGTTTTCGGCGATTTTCGCGTCGGTCGAATAGGCATCTTTCAAATCGATCGAGCCGTTGGCGAGCGCGGCGTAGCCGATCGCGTGGTCGATTCCGCGGACGTTAGGCATCGTTAGGCTGTAGCGCGCGACGAGCGGCCGCCAGCCGTCCTCGCGATCGAGAAATTCGTGGGTCAGACCAACCTTCAATTGCGGATAACGGCGGAGATCGCTGATCGTGCGAATGCCGAGTTTGGCGGCTTCGTCCGCACGCATCACAAGCGCATAGGTGTTGTTGAATCCGAGGTCGCGCGAGATGCCGACGCCGAATTTTTGCAAAGCTACGCGCATCGCGCTTTCGGAAAGCGGCGTTTTCGTTTTCAGAATTTCCTCGGCGATTGTGCCGGTGTATTCGGGATATAAATCGATCTCGCCGCTCGTCAGGGACTGCCACAAAATAATCGTCCCGCCCATCCCGGCGCGTTCTTCGACGGAAAAATGCGCGCGCTCCAAAACCGTTTTCGCGATCTCGCCGAGGACATACGACTCGGTGAATTTTTTCGAGCCGACGACGATTGGGTCGCTCGCGAAAACCGGCGCAACGAGTGCGAAAAACAGGATGCAGAGCAGCCGCGTTTTCAAAACCGCAGGCTCCTTTGCGCGTTGATAAATTGGGAAACGAATTCGTTCGCCGGATGATCGCGCAAATCCGCCGCCGAGCCGCGCTGGAGGATGCGGCCATCGTGCAAAAGCGCGATTTCGTCGGCGAGAAACGCGGCTTCGGCGAGGTCGTGCGTGACTAGAATGGTCGTTTGTTTCAAGCGCGCAAAAATTTCCTTCAAATCATCCTGCAAACCTGCCCTAACGAGTGGATCGAGCGCGCCGAGCGGCTCATCGAGCAGGAGCAAATCGGGCGAAAGCATGAGCGCGCGCATGAGCCCGACGCGCTGACGCTGGCCGCCGGAAAGCTCGGACGGATAGCGATCGAGTGCGTTTTTTGGAAATCTCGAGAGCTCGCAAAGTTCATCGAGCCGGCGGGTGGACTCGTTAGGCGGGCGATGCAAATGCCGCGCCATGACGAGGACGTTGCCGCGCGCGGTCAGGTGCGGGAAGAGTCCACCTTCCTGGATGACGTAGCCGGTGCGGCGGCGCACAGCTTGCGCGTTCGCGCGCGTCAGTTCTGCGCCATCAAAAAAAATCCGGCCGGAGTCGGCTTCGATGAGCGCGACGATCAAGCGCAGCAAAGTCGATTTGCCGCAACCGCTCGGGCCGATCAACGCGGTCGTGAGGCCGGCTTGAAAATCGAAGTCGGTCGGCGCAAGCGCGACGGTCTCGCCGAATTTCTTCGCGACGTTTTTCAACTGCACGAGCGGCTGCACGATCGCGAATGTTGGCCGCGCGCGGCGCGAAGGCGAGCCCGTTATGCGGTGGTGAAATGGAAGACGGCGAAAAATTCCCGCAGATCGGTCCAGACGCGCGAGAGCTGAAAGCCGACGGAGCCGGCGAGGGCGGCGAAGCCGGCGACGGTGTGTTTGTAGGAATATTCGCTGATGATGAATTCGTTAGGCTGAAAGTGGAATTCCTCATCGCCAAGATGAACGGTTTGCGCGGTCGAGCTGACGAGATGCATCTCGATTCGCGTCGCTTGTTCGTTGTAGATCGCGCGATGTTGCCAGTGCGCGAGATCGAAGTCGGCCGCGAGCTCGCGATTCGCCCTGACGAGCAGATTGAGATTGAACTCGGCGGTGACGCCGGCGCGATCGTTGTAGGCGGCTTCGAGAATCGCCTTCGGTTTTTGCAGATCGACGCCGATGATCAATCCGCCGCTGTGACCGCAGAGCCGGCAGACGCGCGCGAGAAAATTCCGCGCGACCTCCGACTGCATGTTTCCAATCGTCGAGCCGGGAAAATAAACCGCGATGTGATCGGGTTTGCGCGATGGCGTGGGCAGGCGAATCGGCTGCAAATAATCGGCGCAGACCGGCAGGATTTCGAGCGCCGGCATTTCGCGGCTGAGCGCTTCGGCGGATTCGGTCAGGCTCTGTTTCGAGATGTCGACCGGCACGTAGGCGATCGGGTTGCGCAGGTGTCCGAGAACCATGCGCGTCTTGATGCCCGCGCCGGTGCCGAAGCCGACGAGCTCGGCATTTTCGCCGATCGAGTCGGCCATCTCCGCGGCGTGCTGGCGAAGAATTTCCGTCTCCGTGCGCGTGACGTAATATTCCGGCAGTTCGCTGATCTGAAGGAAAAGTTCGGCACCGCGCTCGTCGTAAAAAAATTTGCTCGGCAGTGTCCGCGGCGAACTCGAAAGCCCGGCGATCGCCTGCGCGAGAAAGTCCGAAGTCGCCGGCTCGAGATCGAGAAGGGCGATGCCGCCGCCGCCGTCGGCGGTCATGCCGGGTCGCGCGCGAGACGGATGCCGGTGAACTGCCAGCGTTTTTCCGGCTGGAAGAAATTACGGTAGGTCGCGCGAATGTGATTTTGCGAGGTCGCGCACGAGCCGCCACGCAAAACCATTTGGTTGCACATGAATTTGCCGTTGTATTCGCCGAGCGCGCCGGCGGCCGAGCGATAGCCAGGGTAGGGAAGGTAGGCGCTGCGGGTCCATTCCCAGACGTCGCCGTACATTTTCGTCAGGCGTTCGTTAGGCGAAGCGGATTCGTTAGTCGTTAGGCGTTCGTTAGGCAAACTTGCCGTGCTCGGATGAAATTGTTCGCTGTCGACAAAATTGCCCACGATCGGCAAATTCGCCGCCGCGCGTTCCCATTCGAATTCGGTCGGCAAACGCGCTCCGCTCCAGTTCGCGAAAGCGTCGGCCTCGAAGTAACTGACGTGCGTGACCGGCTCGGCGTTTTCGGCCGGACGCATGCCCGAGAGGGTGAAATTCCACCAGACGCCGTCGCGCTTTTCCCAATAAAGCGGCGCCTGCCAGCGTTGTTCGTTGACCGTGGTCCAGCCTAACGAAAGCCAGAATTCCGGCTTGCTGTAGCCGCCGGCCTCGATGAAGGCGAAATATTCGCCATTCGTGACGGGCCGGGTGCCTAACGAAAAGGCGGGCACGAGCGCGCGATGACGCGGGCCTTCGTTGTCGTAGCTGAAGCTGCGGCCGGCGTGGCCGATCTCGCAGATCGTTTCCGGAAACGCGACGAAGCTTAATCGCGGGGTCGTTAGGCGCGAAGTGTCCGGCTCGCGCTCGCGAAAAATCGGGTGGAGAGGATTTTGCGAAAAGACATGTTTGATGTCGGTCACGAGCAACTCCTGATGCTGCTGCTCGTGATGCAAACCGATGATGAAAACCGGCTCGATCTCGTCGAGCAGCCCATCATCGGCGTCGTTGATCAACTCGCCGATGTGCGCGTCGATCGATGCGCGAAAGCGGCGCGTCTCCGCGAGGGTTGGCCGCGAAATCAATCCGCGCAAATCGCGCCGATGCATGTCACCGGCGGCATTGTAATACGAGTTGAAAAGATAAGCATACTCGGGCACGTCGGGCCGATAACGCGGCAGCCATTTTTTCAAAACAAAGGTCTCGAAAAACCAACTCGTGTGCGCGAGATGCCATTTCGTCGGGCTGACGTCGGGCATCGATTGCACGACGCAATCTTCCGCCTCGAGCGATGCGGTCAGCCGCTCGGAAAAACCGCGCACCTGGCGATAACGCGCGAGCAAACTTTCCGCGCGTCGCGGCTCGCCGGGATGCGCGCGCGCCGTTGCCGCGGGCGCGATTTCCTCGATCGCGGCGGAGCTCACTTGTCGCGCCGCTCCTCGTCCAATTCTTCGCGGCGCGCTTCGACCATTTGATCGTGGGCGGCCTCGTCGATCCCGTCGGCGACTAATTCTTCGCCCACGTTTTCGTCTGCATCGAAACCATTTTTTGGTGCGCGCTGTCCGGTAGCGCCGGGAACATCGTCGCGCTCACTGATTTCGTCTGCGATCTCGTCGTCGGCTTCCGGCGCGTGATCGGGCTCGACGCCGGTCAATTCATTTTTCGCCTGTTCCCAATCCGTGTCGGTAAATTCGTCGGGATTTCGTTCGTCGATCATCGCGATTTCGCGCGCGCGTTTTTCGACGAGACTCGGCGAAGCGACGCCGAGGCCATCACCGTGGACGCTGATTTTCCCATGCGGGGAATGCGATTGTTCGTTCATAAACGTTATTCGTGCGGCGGCGGCCAAGCGTTCGCATCGTCAATTTTTGAGTCGCCATACGCTCGCTTATTCCGCGGCGGAACTCAATCGCCGGGCATATTTTTACGAAATGCCGCGGCTCGGTCGCGGCCATTCGATACGACGCGATGAATGCGCCGGCCTTCAGTTCTACCTGACGGTCAGTGTGCCTGGGTCACTTACAGTCGGGTTCGTCAGGCCGTTGACGATTACGGCATACTGAGATCCGTCGTCGGCACTCTGCGTGGGCGGCGTCTGGTAGGTGGGTGAGATGGCTCCCGGAATGTCGAGTCCGTTCTTCGTCCAGCGATACGACAAGGGACCGGCGCCAGTCGCTTTGACGGTAAATTTGGCCGGTCGGCCGAGCTTCACTTTCACACTTTTGGGCTGTTGCAGAATCGTCGGCGGAAGCGCGGGCACGGCATTAAAGGCGCCATTCATTTCCAGCGTGAGGTTATCGATCGAGCTCGAGGTGGTGTATTGCGAGAGATCGACGGTTGAAGTAAGGACGCTGTAATAGACTGAGACTCCCGCTGGCTGCGGTGGAATCGTCGCCGAGTAGTCTGTTCCCGAGCCGCTGGCCTCGATCATGTGAGAAGTGATGAACCAATCGTTCGACCAACGGACGTAAATCTGCTCTTCGGGCGACGGCGGTGCGCTGGTGGAAACGCTGACGACGATCGGGTCGGTCGGCCTTGGATTTTGGGGCGACTGCGAAGTGAGGGTGACGGCAACGGGAGGGGCCGAGGTTTTCATTACTCCGAGCTGCATGGGCGAGGTACCCAACGTCTGATCGTTCGTGTTTATGACGCGTAGGGAATAATAGAACCCGTCGTCAAAAGAGATGGTGTTCAGCGGCCCCAATCCATCCGACGATTGAGCGGGGAGGTCGGTCTCGCCATCCACATTTACGGCAACTCCGCCCCACTGCGTGCTGTAATCGTTGTTCGCCACGATGGCGAAGGAATGGTCGCCGGAAGTCGTGTCGCCTCCGGAGTCCGAGGCGTAAATGGTGTCGGTTATCCAGTTGTAAGAATCCGGCGTGCCGAGCGGAGTGGGCGCGTCGATCGCGTCGAATTGCCACGGCGCGACATCGTCGAGGGCGAAATTGTTCCAGTCACCCGCGACCGAGAGCGGGAAAAGATAGGTGTTGTCATCTTTGGTAAACAAATCGGGCACCGTGCAGAGCGACCATTCGTTGTAGAGAGCTTCCAACTTCGCGACTTCGGCGGTATTCTTCGAGAGATTTTTCCGCTCGCCGATATCGTTCGTCAGTTTGTAGAGCTCGGGCGGCGAAGTCTCTCGCGCGCGCTCCAGCACCAGTTTGTAAGGGCCGTCGCGCACGGCATAAATGGTGGTGTTCGCGTCGAGCGGGCCGTTTGGTCCCAAACCGAACCAGCGCCAATACAAGGTGCGCGCCGGACTTGCCTGTTCTCCGGCGAGGAACGGCGTCATATCGATCCCGTCGTAATCCCGATCCGTCGGCAACGGCACACCCGCGGCAGCCGCCGCCATCGGGAAAATATCCAGCGAAGAAATGACGTCGTTGAACGTTACGCCCGCCGGAAAGCGCGCCGGCCATTGCACCGCGAAAGGCACGCGGATACCACCTTCGAGCATGTCGAGCTTGTAGCCGCGCAGCGGCAGATTGCTCACATTGGTCGCGTGAAATACAGTCTGCGGAGCGCCGTTGTCGCTCAGGAAAATGATGAGCGTGTTATCGAGGATGCCGTTATCCTGCAGCGCCTGCACGACCTGACCCACGCCGTCGTCCAGGGCCACGACCATCGCCGCGTAAATCTGGCGGTTGGTGTTCGTAATATAGGAGACACGCTGCATGTATTCGGCCGGAGGCACATCGTAGGGATCGTGGACGGCGTTGTAGGCGAGATAGAGAAAGAACGGTTGACTCGCGTGGTTATCGATGAACGAAACCGCCTGACTGGTAAAGTAGTCGGTGAGATATTCGGGTTCGAAAAAAAACGGCCCATTTCCGTCGAGCAACTTCGCATTGTAGTAAGAAGATTTGCCGAAAAGGAACCCGACGAATTCATCAAACCCGCGCTGCAAAGGATAGAAATCCTGGGTCGAAAAACCGAGATGCCATTTCCCGATCGCACCACAGACGTAGCCCGCCGGCTTCAATAACTGCGGCAAAGTCAATTCCGTCAGCGGCAAGCCTTCTGGCGCATCTTTGGCGTCTTCGTTCGGGCCGCCATTAAATCCGTAGCGCTGCTGATAGCGTCCGGTGAGAATCGCCGCCCGCGAAGGCGCGCAAAACGGCTCGGTCACGTACGCGTTTGTGCAGTTGAGGCCATTGGCGGCCAGCGCGTCGATATTCGGCGTGGGAATATCCTGCACGCCGTTAAAACCGACGTCGCCGTAGCCGAGGTCATCCGCTAAAATAACGACGATATTTGGATGATCCTGCGCAGAGACTGTGGAGGCAAAAGCCGCGATGAGCAGAATCGAATAGAAAAGCGTGTTTTTCATCAAAGCGGAGAAAGGGCGCGCCATTCGGCGGAGATTTAGAACATTCATGGTTTGGGTATGGGCGAACTTAAAGTCAGCGACCGCCGCTTGAAGGAGCGTGAGTGAAACGCGATGTTTATGTCAATAAAAATTTGGCTGTATTTTGAAGGCGTGATCCATTAATGACATTGCCTTCAAATCGTGCCCAGCCTTTTTGCTCCTGGGCGAAGTGCATCTGGCGTTCGCCGACGAAAAGACTTTATGAATAGAATCCTTCGGATCGGGCGATTAACAGCGATGGCGTTTTTTCTATTTATCACAATCGCCTTGCTGAGCAGCGCAGTTGTCCCGGCTCCTCCCATCAGTCGCCCTCAGCCGTCGAAAACGGCGACGACCGATATGGTATGGATTAACGGTGGCCAATTCACCATGGGTTCGGCCGAAACAACGTCCGCGATGTGCAGCGGCGGGGCGCCGTTTGTCGATGCGCAACCACTTCATCAGGTCCGGGTGGATGGATTCTGGATAGACTCAACCGAGGTGACCAACGATGAGTTCTCGCGCTTTGTCGACGCCACTAGCTACGTCACAATTGCGGAGCGGGCGCCTTCGGTAAAAGATTTCCCCGGCGTGCCGCAGAGTCAGCTTCTCCCCGGCTCGTTGGTGTTCACTCCACCGCAGCGGACGGTTTCTCTGCGAGATTATCGCCAATGGTGGCGTTACCAACCAGGCGCAAACTGGCGGCATCCCGCTGGTCCCGGCAGCAATCTCGATGGGCGCGGGCGCTATCCAGTCGTGCATATCGCATATCCGGACGCGTTGGCTTTCGCCGCCTGGGCCGGGAAACGCTTGCCCACTGAAGCGGAATGGGAATTTGCCGCGCGCGGCGGTTTGTCGGGAAAGCTCTATCCTTGGGGCGACAACTTTCGGCCCGCGGGCAAATGGATGGCCAATACTTTTCAGGGCAATTTCCCGGCCGAAGATACAGGCGCCGACGGTTTCGCCGGCCTTGCGCCGGTCAAATCTTATCCGCCAAATGGCTATGGGCTTTACGACATGGCCGGCAACGTGTGGGAATGGTGCAGCGACTGGTATCGAGCGGACTATTACCATCAATTAGCGGCGCACGGCGGCGTCGCTCACAACCCCCGAGGTCCGGCCGAGTCTTTTGATCCTGAAGAGCCGAGCGCCGCGAAACGCGTGCAGCGCGGCGGCTCCTTCCTTTGCACCGATCAATATTGCACCCGCTACATGGTCGGCGCTCGCGGCAAAGGCGAAATCAACACCAGCAGTAACCATGTCGGTTTCCGCTGCGCGCGTGACGCGGGGCGTTAGCGCAGTGCCTTTCCATTCGTCGCCCCACTCGCGAAAGCGAAGCCGCTGTCGTTCCAGTTGGAGGCGGGGGCGGGAATCGAACCCGCGAATAGAGGTTTTGCAGACCCCGACCTTACCACTTGGCTACCCCGCCGAAAGGAAGGCGAGCGTAGGCGCGCGCCTCCGCGGTGTCAACGCACGCGCGACGACGAATCCGCGGTTGCGCCGCGCTCGTTAGGCGCAATCGTTAGGCGCGATGGCGGAGAAATCGGCGGAACTTTTTGCGCGTGCGCTCGCGCGTATTCCGGGCGGGGTGAATTCGCCTGTGCGCGCCTTCCGCGGCGTCGGCGGCGAACCGTTTTTTGTCGAGCGCGCCGAGGGCGCCAACATCTGGGACGCGGACGGGAAAAAATACATCGACTACGTCGGCACTTGGGGCCCGGCGATTCTTGGGCATGCGCCGAAAGTTGTCGTCGACGCCGTGACAGAAGCGGCGAAACGCGGAGTCAGTTTTGGAATTCCGAACCCGCTCGAGGTCGAAATGGCGGAGCTGATCTGCCACTGGATGCCGTCGATCGAAAAAGTGCGGATGGTGAATAGCGGCACGGAAGCGACGATGTCTTGTGTGCGGCTGGCGCGCGGTTTCACGAAGCGCGACAAGATCATCAAGTTCGAAGGCTGCTATCATGGCCACGTCGATTCGCTGCTCGTGCACGCGGGCAGCGGCGCGCTCACGCACGGCCAGCCGGACTCCGCAGGCGTGCCTAACGAATTCGCCAGCCTCACGGTCGCTTTACCTTTTAACAATATAGCCGCCGTGCGCGAAGCGTTCGCGAAGTCGCCTAACGAAATCGCCGCGATCATCCTCGAACCGATTCCAGCGAATGCGGGACTCTATTTTCCGCAGCCCGGATTTCTTGAGGCATTGCGTGACGAGTGCAGCAAAAACGGCGCGCTGCTTATCTTCGATGAAGTCATGACCGGCTTTCGCGTCGCGCGCGGTGGGGCGCAGGAAATTTACCGCATCAAGCCCGATCTGACCGCGCTGGGCAAAGTCATCGGCGGCGGTTTGCCCGTCGGCGCGTTCGGCGGCCGAGCCGAAATCATGGATCAGCTCTCACCGCTCGGACCTGTTTATCAGGCCGGCACGCTTTCCGGAAATCCGCTCGCGATGGCCGCGGGTCTTGCCCAACTGCGCGAGCTGGAGCGCATCGACGGCTGGAAGTTGATCGAAGAGCTCGGCGCGCAGTTCGAAGCGGCGACGCTCAACTCGTTAGGCAAAACGAAGGCGCCGGCTATCTTTCATCGCATCGGCTCCATGTTCTGTCTTTTTTTCACGCCCGGTCCGGTGCGAAATCTCGCCGACGCGAAACGGAGCGATACGCAAAAATTCGCGCGCTTTTTTCGTCATTGTCTCGACGCCGGCGTTTACTTCGCGCCTTCGCAATTCGAGACCGGTTTCATTTCCACCGCGCACACGCCGGCGCAGCTCGAAGAAACGGCGCGCGTCGTTCGGGCCGCCCTCGCCGCATGAGCGCCTCCGCTTCTCCGCCACGCGTCCGCGCGCTGGCTAAATTTTTCTTCGAAGGCGAGCGCAAATTTTTTGTCAAAGGCGCGACTTACGGGCCGTTCAAACCGGATTCGTTAGGCCATTACCTCGGCGCGCCCGAGCAGGCGCGGCGCGATCTTGCGCAGATGCGCACGCTCGGGATCAACGTCGCGCGGGTTTATCATTTGCCGCCGCTTTGGTTTCTCGACGCCTGCGCCGAAGCGGGCGTGCGCGTGCTCATCACCCTGCCGTGGGCGAAGCACGTTGAGTTTCTCGTTAGGCGAAAAACGCGACGCGAGATCGTGAAAGCGGTGCGCGCGGCGGTCGCGAAGCACGCCGGGCATCCGGCGATTTTTGGTTATCTCGTCGGCAACGAAATTCCGACGACAATGGTGCGCTGGCTTGGCGTTCGGCGGGTGACGGAATTTCTCGAGCGGCTCATTCGCGTCGCGCGCGAGACCGATCCGAACGTTCTATTTTCCTACGCGAGTTATCCGCCGACGGAATATTTGCTCCCGCAAAACGTCGATTTTTTTTGCTTCAACGTTTATCTGCACGACCAGCGCGACTTCGAAAAATATCTCCTGCGCCTGCAAAATCTCGCCGAGGAAAAGCCGCTCATGCTCGGCGAATTCGGCATGGACACCCAGCGGCACAGCGAGGAAGAGCAGGCGGAAATGCTCGGCTGGCACGTCGATTCAGTCGTGCGTTGCGGACTTGCCGGCACGATTTTTTTCGCGTGGACGGACGAGTGGTTCACCGGCGAACAGGAGATTCTTGACTGGTCGTTCGGACTCGTTAGGCGCGATCGTTCGCCAAAAAAATCTTTTTTCGCGCTCCAAAAAAAACTCGGCCAGGACGACGCCGCTTTGCCGCATCGCGATCTGCGCAAAACGCCGTTTGTTTCTGTCATCGTCTGTTCCTACAACGGCGCGAAGACGCTCGCGGCCTGTCTCGAGTCGTTAGGCAAAATCAATTATCCGGCTTACGAAGCGATCCTCGTCGACGATGGCTCGACCGACGACACCGCCGAAATCGCAGCAAAGTTTCCCAACGTCCGTTACATCCATCAGACGAATCACGGCCTGAGCCACGCGCGTAACGCCGGCGCCGCCGCGGCGAAAGGCGAAGTCCTCGCTTACACCGACTCGGACTGCATGGCCGATCCCGATTGGCTTTACTACTTAATTGGCACCCTAACGAGTGGCGATTTCGCCGGCGTCGGCGGCCCGAACATTCCGCCGCCCGCGGAAAACTGGGTCCAAGCTTGCGTCGCCGCAGCGCCGGGCGGTCCAAGTCACGTGCTCCTCACCGACACAATCGCCGAGCACATTCCGGGTTGTAACATGGCGTTTTATCGCTGGGCCTTCGACAGCATCGGCGGGTTCGACGTCGAGTATCGGAAGGCCGGCGACGACGTCGATTTTTGCTGGCGGCTGCAACAGGAAGGCCACGTCATCGCCTTCAGTCCGACCGCGATCGTCTGGCATCATCGACGCTTCACGCTCGGCGCATTTCGCAAACAACAGGCCGGCTACGGCGAAGCGGAGTCGATGCTGCGTTTCAAACATCTGATTTTTTTCGGCCCAACCGGCACCGCGAAATGGCGCGGGCAAATCTACGGCTCGCCGCGTTTCACCTGGTTCGTCAATTCGCCGATCATCTATCACGGCATTTTCGGCGAAGGATTTTTCCAATCGATCTATCCCGCGCCGCAATCGGAAATCGCGAACTACGTCAGCAGCATCGAATGGTTCGCCCTCACGATCTTCCTTTTCGGGCTCGGAATTTTTCTCCCGATTCTGCGCATCGTCCCGTATCTCATGCTCGGGGGCACGCTTTGCGTCGCGCTTTCCTACATGCTGCGCGCGCGCATCGAGCCGAAGTTTGACACCGCGGCGGCGCGCCTGCTCGTCATGATTCTCGCCTTCACGCAGCCACTCGTTAGGGGATGGAATCGCTATTTCACCTGGCTGCAATTCAAGCGCACGCCGCGCGGCGTCATCGGCACGCACGAAAAAATACCGCAGGAAAAACCGGGCCGTGGCAACCTGCGCCGCCGCATTTACTGGAGCGAAAACGGCGTCGAGCGAAACGCGCTCCTCAAATCGATCTTCGCGCTCCTCGAGGAAGAAAACTGGAGCTATTCCGCCGACACCGGCTGGAAAGAATGGGACATCCAGATCTACGGCAATTTTTTCTGGAGCATCATCCTGCAGACCGTGACCGAATACCACGGCGGCCCGAAGTGCCTAACGAGAGTAAGACTCAGTTATCGCTTCGTCACCACTACGATCATCATCAACCTCTTCATCCTTGCGGTCCTGATTTATCTTTACCTCAATCGCGCCGGGCCGGAGCTGGGAATTCTCATCCCTTACGCGCTCTTTCTTCTCTTCCTCTTCACGCGCGCCCGGCGGTTGAAACGTCGCGTCGCCGAGATCGTCGACGTCGCGGCTTATCGCATCGGTCTGCAGCGAATCCGCAGAAAAAAAGCGGCCGATGGCCATCGTTAGGCAAACGCTTTTCTGGCTCGCGCTCGGCGCCGAAATCGCCCTGCTTGTCGCGCTTCACCGTTACGACGACTGGCGGTATGCGGAAATGCCGATTTGTTTTGTCGAGACGGCGATCCTTTGCGGCATCGCGTTTTTTGTCGCGGCATCTTTGTTCGTTAGGCTGCGCGCGAAGCGTCTCGCGCTCGTAATTTTTTGGGTCGTCGCGATTGGGCTGCGACTAGTCGCGCTCCCGCTCGCGCCGAGCGACGATTTTTGGCGATACCGCTGGGAAGGCGAAGTGCAAAACGCCGGTTTCAATCCCTACGTCGTCGCGCCTAACGATGAAAAACTCGCGACCTTGCGCGCGCGTGATCCAGATTGGGACCGGATCAATCATCGCGATTACAGCGCGATTTATCCACCGGGCACTGAGCTGATTTTCGCCGCGCTCAGCAAATGCGGCGCGAGCCTGCTCGTTTACAAACTGCTCTTCGCCGCCGCCGATCTCGGCGCGGTCGCGATCCTCTTGCGTTTGATCGGCGGCGCCTCGCGTCACGCCGACGCGGTCTGGTACGCCTGGAATCCGCTGGTCGTTTACAGCTTCGCCGGCGCGGCGCATTTCGACAGTTTGATGATCCTGCCGATGCTTCTTGGCATCTTCTGCCTCGCGCGCAGCCGGGATGCGCCGGAGTCGCGCTCGAAATGGCACTGGGCGATCCTTGCCGCGGCATCGTTAGGCATTGCTATCTCGATCAAATTAATTCCGCTGCTGCTTTTGCCGACCTGCGTCTTCGCGCTCGGACGGCGCGCGATCGCGCTTGTCGTTAGTCTGCTCATTCCCGGCGCGCTCAGCCTTTGTTTCGGCGTGCCGCGCGTGCCGATTTGGAATTCGTTAGGCCGCTTCATTTATGTCACACGACTGAACGACATGTTTTGGTGGCTGATCGAAGACACGTTCTGGCCAAATCCGCACCAGAAAAATTATCACTACAACGTCATCATCATCGTCGCGGTCGTGATCGTGGCCCTGCTCTTGATGCGGAATTGGAAACGCGGATTGCTGTGGTCGTTAGGCACGGCGCTTTTTTTTAGCCCGGTTTTGCATCCGTGGTATTGCACCTGGATTTTACCGTTCGCCGCCTGGCGCCGCGTCGCCGCCTGGCAGGTGCTGTCGGTGACGATTTTCGCCTACTACCTTTTTTGGGACGAACGCCTCTTTCTCCTGCCGTGGCATGCGGAACCGTGGCTGCGCGGATTGATTTTTATCCCCCCGATCGTCGCGCTCTTTTTCGGCGCCACGAAAAAATTTTTGCCCGCGCCAGCCTAACGAAAAGCGCGTTCCTGCATTTCCTGAAAATCGGCCGGCGCCGGCGCTTCGAAAAGCATCCGCTCGCCGCTGCGCGGGTGCGTGAAGCCGAGCTTCCACGCATGCAACATTTGCCGCGGCGCGGGCATTTTTTGCGCGCGACTGTAAAGCGAATCGCCCAAAACCGGATGGCCGAGATGGTGCAGATGAACGCGAATCTGATGCGTGCGGCCGCTGTGCAAAGTGCATTCGAGCAGGCTCGCATTCGCGCCCGCCCGGAGCACGCGATAATCGGTTCGCGCGCTTCGGCCGCGCTCGCGATCGATCGCCATCTTTTTGCGCTCGACCGGATGACGCGCGATCGCGAGGTCGAGGCTGCCGCGGGCGCGGCGCAAAGTTCCGACGACGAGTGCGAGATAAATTTTCGTGACTTCGCGGTCCGCGAACTGGCGCGACAACGCCTGGTGCGCGGCGTCGTTTTTCGCCACGACCATGACGCCGCTCGTCTCCTTGTCGAGGCGATGGACGATTCCGGGCCGCAGTTTTCCGCCGATGCCGGAAAGGGTCGCGCAATGATGCAAAAGAGCGTTGACCAAAGTGTGGGTTTGATTGCCTGCGCCGGGATGAACGACGAGTCCGGCCGGCTTGTCGATCACGAGCAGATCCTCGTCCTCGAACAAAATCTGCAGCGGAATATTTTCGGCCCTCGCTTCGATCGTTTCCGCGGCCGGCTCGATCAGCCTAACGATGTCGCCTGCGCGCACGATCTCGCGCGGGCGCGCACTTTTTCCCTGCAAGGTGACCGCGCCTTCGCGGATCAAATTTTGCAAACGCACGCGCGAAAATTGTGGGAGCGCGGCAGCAAGAAAACGATCGAGCCGCGACCCCGCGTCGGCGCGCGTCACTTCGAGTTCGATCATTTCGGAGGGCGATTGCCGCGTCGAGCCGCGATGTTAAAGTCCACGCGATGTCCTTGAGCGACGCGGCGCCGGAGCAGGCTTGTCCCGGTTGCGGCCGCGTCGTGAACACGGCGGGCCTCGAGCCGTTTGGCAAAATCGAGTGTCCAGGTTGCGGAACGCAGTTGCGGGTCGAGCGCGTTTTCGAAAGTTACAAAGTCGTCGAGCCGCTCGGCAGCGGCGGGATGGGCTCGGTTTTCAAAGCGCGCGACTTGCGTTTGAATCGGTTCGTCGCGCTGAAAATTTTGCGCCGCGAATTTGCCGCGGAAAAAAATTTCACCGCGAAACTGCAGGAGGAAGCGCGCATCACGGCGTCGATCCGGCATCCGCATGTCGTCGAAGTTTACTCGGTCGGCGAAGAGCATGGGCAGTTTTATGTCGTGATGGAACTGGTCGATGGCGGCAGTCTCGACGATCGAATCGAAGACGAAAAGCGCGTTTCGGAATTGCAGGCGCTCAACCTCGGTTTGCAGATCGCGCGCGGTCTGCAGGCGGCGCTCGATGCCGGGTTGATTCATCGCGACATCAAGCCGGGTAATATTCTTTTTGGAGATCGTAATACTGCGAAGATCGTCGACTTCGGGCTCGCGCTTTTCGCCGAACAGCACGCCGAAAGCGAAGGCGAAATCTGGGGTACGCCTTACTACGTCGCGCCGGAGCGCCTGACGAATGAGCGGGAAGATTTTCGGAGCGATCTTTACAGTTTGGGCGCGACGCTCTTTCACGCGATCGCGGGCCGGCCGAGTTTCGAGAGCGAGACAACTTCGGCGGTCGAGCTGAAAAAATTGAAGGCAAGTCCGACCCCGCTGCGTGAGGTCGCGCCCGATGTTTCGAGCGAAACCGCCGCGGTCATCGATCGCATGCTGCGGCCCGAGCCGGCTGATCGGCATGGCAGCTATCGCGAACTGATCGACGAACTGGGCGCGGCGCGCGGGGTGCTGCTCGCGCGCGAAGAAAAAGCGCGAACGCGTTGGAGCTGGCGGCGGCGAGTCCTTGTCTCGTTAGGCGCGCTCATTTTTCTGGCGGCGCTTTTTGTTGGAGCGGTTTTCGGTCTTCGCCATTTGTCGCAAAAAAATAGCGTGACGACCTCGCCCGCTGCGTTGCCCGTTGCGCAAATCGACGCGGCCCGTCGCGAATTCGATGTCGGCCGTTACGCCGAGGCAGAAACGCGGTTCCAAACGCTCGCGACCGACACGCCGGCGCTGCAAGCGATGACGAATCTTTGCTCTGCGCTTGAGCTTTGGGAACAGGATGACTTTGCGGAGGCCGCGGCGGGATTGCGGACGTTTGCCGCGGCGAAATTTGCCGCGCCGTTTTTGTGGGAAAATAATTATCGGCCGCTCGCGCGGGAGCGGCTGCACGATTACGCGCTCTACCGCGACTGGGAGCAAAGGCGCGGTTCGTTGCCTAACGATCCCGAAAAAGCGCTGGCAAATCTTCGCCGCGTGATCGCGCAGCTGAAAACCAAGGGCGCTTTGAATTTTCGCCTGACTGATGAGGAAACAGCGCTGGCCGCGAACTCGGCCGAGTTCCAGGAACGCCGTGCGGCCGAGGCGAAACAACGCGCCGTCACCGACGAAAAACTCGCCGCGACCGAAACGCCTGTCTGGCAGTCGGCGGAAAGCGCGGCGCGGAATCTGGAGGCCGCGTACCGCTTCGCCGACGCGCTCGCGATTTTGCGCAACGCGCGAGCGACCGCGACCACGCTGGTAAAAAAACGCGAGCTCGAAATGCAATGCGTCGTCTGGCTTGCCGATTGGAAAAACGAGCTCATCGCCGACATCAACCGCACCGGTTTTGGCGGCGCCGTCACCGACATTCACGGCCTGCGCTACGACGGACCCGTGCAACGCGCCGATGCGAAAGAGCTGGAATTAAAGACGCGCTACGGCGGCGTGATGACGCGCTGGCAAAATCTTTCGCCGCAAATGCTCCTCGCGATGTCGACCGCCTTTATCCAACCGGGCGTTCCCGATCTGGCGAAGCGCGAATGGCTGATCGCGATCTTCGCGCGGCAGAACGGCCTAACGAACCCCGGCAACGAGCTCGCGCGCAAAGCGGCCGACGCCGACGCGAAATTTCGCGACGAGTTGCCGCGGTTTTTTCCCGACGCGGAAAAATAAGTGGCTCGGCTTTTGCTGCGAAAAAGGCGTGCGTTTTTTCGTTTCGCTTTTTCTCGCCGTGCTTTTCGTTAGGCTGGCGGCGGCGGATTTGCGTCCGCTTTCGGTCAAGGACGTCTCGCTTATGCTGCGCGCCGGTTATTCAAGCGAAAGTGTTTTGCGCGAGATCGAACAACGCCGCCTGATCGATGCGCCCGACGCCGCCACGATCAAGTCGTTAGGCGAATTCGGCGCCAGCCCGCAACTGCTCGACGCGGTCGAAAGTGGACAATTTCGCCTCGACGCGGCGGCGGCGGAGAGCGCGCGCGCGATTGCCGAGGCCGCGGCCAAGCTCCAGGAACAATCGGCCGAGAATGCGTTTCGCAACGCGACCGCAATTTTGAAAGAACAGCAGGCGACCGCGACGCAGCAGAAAGCGGCCGGCGCGCCGTTTTTGAAATCGCTCAACGACAAACTGGTCGTTTGTCGCGACGGCGAAATCGGCCCCGCCGACATGTCCGGCGCGGAAAACAAGAAACTGATCGCGATTTATTTTTCGGCGCATTGGTGCGCGCCTTGTCGCAAATTCACGCCGCAGTTGGTCGATTTTTACAATCGGGTCGAATCGCAGCATCCCGAGTTCGAGATCGTTTTTTTTAGCTTCGATCATTCGCGCGCCGACTGGGAAACTTACCTTCGCGAAACGCGCATGCCGTGGCTCGCGATCGACTACGATCAACTCGGCGCCTTGTCGGGTTTGAAACAAATCTGCGGCGACGGGATTCCATCGCTGGTCCTGCTTGACGGGACCGGGCATGTTCTTTCGACGAGTTACGACAACGGCAAATATGTCGGGCCGCAAAAAGTCGTGGCCGACATCGTGAAAATCTTCGAGAGCAATGGCGAAGGCGCACCGACCGCGACTCGTTAGGCATCGTTAGGCAAATTGCGCGTTTGATACCCGGCAACGAAGTCGCGACGGAATTGATCGAACGTGCCGTTCTCGATTTTCTGTCGCGCGCTTTTCGTTAGGCCGAGATAGAAATGGAGGTTGTGCAGAGTGATCAGACGCAAACCGAGGATTTCCTCGGCCTTCACCAGGTGCCGCAGATAGCCGCGCGAAAATTCGCGGCAGGCGGGACAGGCGCAGCCTTCTTCGATCGGATTTTTTTGCCTAACGAACTCGGCGTTTTTCAAATTGATCGTGCCGCCGGCGGTGAACGCGGTGCCGTTGCGCGCGAGGCGAGTCGGGAGCACGCAGTCGAAGAGGTCAATGCCGCGCGCGACCAGTTCGAGGATTTGCGGCGGAGTGCCGAGGCCCATCGCGTAACGCGGTTTGTCGTCAGGCAAAAACGGTTCGCTCATTTCGACCGCGCGCAGCATCTCCGGTTCGGGCTCGCCGACGCTGACGCCGCCGATCGCGTAGCCGTCGAAGCCGATCGCGACGGTCGCCTGCGCGCTCGCGCGGCGCAGATCGTCGAAGGTGCCGCCTTGCACGATGCCGAAAAGAAGTTGCCGCGCCGGGCGCTCCGTTTCGCGACAGCGTTTCGCCCAGCGGGCGGTCATTTCCAGACTGCGCGCGGCGTAATCGTGCTCGCAAGGCCAGGGCGCGCATTCGTCGAGCACCATCGCGATGTCGCTGCCTAACGATGCCTGAATTTCCATCGCGATTTCGGGCGAAATGAAGGTCGGCGTGCCGTCGAGATGATTCTGAAAATGTGCGCCTTCCTCGGTGATCTTGCGCAATTTCGCGAGCGAGAAAATCTGGAAGCCGCCGCTGTCGGTCAGGATCGGCCCGTCCCAATTCATGAAGCGATGAAGGCCGCCGAAGTGCCGGATGACCTCGATTCCCGGCCTAACGAAAAGGTGATAGGTGTTGCCGAGAATGATCTGCGTCTCGAGCTCGCGCAGTTCGCGCGGGCTGACGCCTTTCACGCTGCCCTGCGTGCCGACGGGCATGAAGGCCGGCGTCTCGATCGCGCCGTGCGCAGTCGTTAGGCGACCGCGGCGCGCTTTGGTTTTCGGATCGACGGCGTGGAGTTCGAACATGCGGGAGAATGCTTGAGGCGCGGAGCCGTTCTGGCAAGCGGCGCATTTTTGCAGCGCCGATGTTGTCGCGCGAATGGCGCTGGACTTGCTCTTTTCCCTGGCATGGACATCGGACGAAAATTCGTCGCGTTCCTCGCGCGTCAGTCATGCGCAGCGATTTTCGGGCTCGCGACCGCGCTTATGCTGCTGGTCGGGCTGCTCGATTATCTTTCCGGATACGAAGTCAGCTTGTTCATCTTTTATGCCTTCCCGATTTTGCTCACGGTCTGGCTTTGCGATGGGAAAATGGCGCTGCTGCTCGCGCTCCTGTGCGGGATCACGTGGTGGTGGGCGGATTATCTCGCGGGACATCCCTACGATCGCGGCTGGATCGCGATTTGGGAACCGGCGGTGCGCTTTGCTTTTTTTCTCTTCGTCGCCGTGATGGGTTCGCGCGTGCGGCGGCAGCACGATGCCGTCCGCTCGAAGGTCGCGCTGCTCGAGCATTCGCAAAAATTGGAGCGCGAGATCATCCAGGTGAGCGAACGCGAGCGGCGGCGAATCGGCCAGGATTTGCACGACGGCATTTGCCAATATCTCGCCGGGATCGGGTGCGCGGCGACGTCGCTGAAAACAAATTTGTTGCGCAAAGGAATGAGCGCCGAAGCCGCGGCGGCCGGCGAAATTTCGACTCTGCTCACCGAAGGCGTCGTGCAGGCGCGTGATCTCGCGCGCGGTCTCGTGCCGGTGCAAATGGATGAAGCGGGTCTTTCGTCCGCGCTCGCGGAACTGGTTGCGTCGGTCACGCGGCTGCAAGGCGTCGATTGCCGTTTTATTCAGGATGAACCGGCGCCGGCTCCGCCGCCAACGGGCGCGAATCATCTTTACCGCATCGCGCAGGAAGCGATCCGCAACGCGACCCGCCATGGCGGCGCGCGGCGCATTTGCGTTTCGCTCGAAAAGACGGGCGATGAACCGCAATTGCGGATCGTCGACGACGGCAGCGGTTTTTCGTCCGCGGCGCGAGAGGCGAACGGGATGGGCTTGCGCATCATGAGTTATCGCGCGCGCTTGATCGGCGGCCGATTGGAAGTGAAAGCGCGGAAAACCGGCGGCACGGAAGTGATTTGCTTTTTCGATGAGAACGCCGCGGGCGAAGAATATGTCCAGGCCGCCTAAACCGCCCAAATCGCGCGTGATGATCGTGGAAGATCATCCGATGTTTCGCGAGCGCCTCGCGGATTTGATCAATCTCGAACCGGACATGGAAGTGTGCGCCGAAGCCGACAACATTCGCGATGGTTTCGAACTTGCGCGCGAAAGCGAGGCCGACGTCGGTGTCGTGGACATCACGTTGAAAGGCTCGAGCGGCCTCGAACTGGTTAAGAATCTCGCCGCTGCAAAAGTGAATCTGCCGGTCCTCGTGCTTTCGATGCACGAAGAATCGCTCTACGCCGAGCGCGCGCTCCGCGCCGGCGCGCGCGGTTACATCACAAAGCACGAAGCCTCCGCCAACATCATGATCGCGCTCCGGCAGGTGCTGCGCGGCGAAATTTTTTTGAGCGCGAGCGCGTCGACGAAAATTCTCAGCAATTTTTCGCGCAGCCGGCAAAGCGCAGCTCCCGGCGTCGAGCGTCTGACCGATCGCGAGCTGGAAGTTTTCCAACTGATCGGCCGCGGGCACGCCACGCGCGAGATCGGCATTCGCCTCTCGCTCGGCTCGGCCACGATCGAAACTTATCGGGCGCGGATAAAAGAAAAACTCGGCTTGGAAAACGCGTTGCAATTGCAGCAGGAAGCGACGCGCTGGCTCGATCGGACGACGCTCGCCGCGAGCGCGGTGTAGTCGAAAACACTACAAAAGAAGTCAGGCCGTTGTCATGGCCCGGCGGCTTCGGTGCTGCTTAATCGGAAGCGCAATTATGAAACGCTTCCGTAAACAAAACGCACGGGGTTTTACTCTCGTGGAAATCATGATCGTCGTCGCCATTATCGCGCTCTTGGCCAGCATCGCCGTGCCTGGTTTTCTGCGCGCCCGCAAACGCGCCCAGGCCAGCCGGGTCGTCAACGACCTGCGCCTGATCGACGACGCCGTCGACCAATACGCGATCGAGAACAATCGCACCACCGGCTCGACCGTGACGACCGCGGGCTGGATCGCTTACATGAAAAAAGGCAGCCAACTTTACAACACGGCCGCCGATATTTTCGGGAACACTTACGGCACGCAAACGGTCGACACGCTGCCCCGCGTGCCGGCAAATACCTGGAACACTTTGTCGGATGTTGCCGGCACCGATTTCTTTTCTCCCTACGGCCATTTTTAGCTGGCGGTCGGTTGCTTTCGCGATTCGTTAGGCAAGCGCACGGCTATTTGCCTAACGAATCACGTGCGCGAAAACCTTTCGTGTTTCCGCAGCCGCCGTGCGATTGACGGGCCAGCGCCAGCTGCGCGCGAAAATATTCTTGCCAGCCAAACTTTTGTTCCTATATTGCGCGCTCCCCGTTTCGAGTGCGTGAGGCTGGTGGACACGGCTGGAACGGGTTTTTTGTCGCCTGAAACTTCACCGTTTCGCGACTCGATTGCACGAAAATGCCAACCATTAATCAGCTGATTCGCAAGGGACGACGCAAGGTGTCGGTGAAATCGAAATCGCCCGCGCTGAAGAATTGTCCGCAGCGGCGCGGCGTCTGCACGCAGGTCATGACGCGCACGCCGAAGAAGCCGAATTCCGCTCTGCGCAAAGTGGCGAAGGTGCGCCTAACGAATGGCCAGGAAGTGATCGCTTACATTCCGGGAGAGGGTCACAATTTACAGGAACATTCGATCGTGCTCGTGCGCGGCGGGCGGGTGAAAGATTTGCCCGGTGTGCGTTATCACATCGTCCGCGGAACGCTCGACTCGTTAGGCGTGGATGGTCGGCGTCGCAGCCGTTCCAAATATGGCGCGAAACGGCCGAAGGCCGGCGGTGGTGGCGAAGCTGCCGCGGGCGCAAAGGGCGCGGCGAAGAAGAAGTAGCCTAACGAATAGATTTTCTCATGTCTCGACGTCACAAAGTTTACAAGAAGGAAGACAAGGTTGACGCGCGCTATGGCAGCGTGGCGGTCGCGCGTCTCATCTCCACGGTCATGAAGCGCGGCAAGAAATCGCTCGCGGAACGGATCGTTTACACTGCGATTGAAAAATCCCGTGAAGGTTCCGATGCGGTCGATCCGCTCGATGTCGTGAACAAGGCGCTGGAAAATGTGCGTCCGCGTCTCGAGGTGAAATCGCGTCGCGTCGGCGGTGCGACTTATCAAGTCCCGATGGAAGTGACCTCCTCGCGGCAAGTCTCGCTCGCGATGCGCTGGATTGTGACCTACGCCGACAATCGCCGCGGCATGCCGATGGCGGAAGCGCTCGCGCATGAGTTGCGGGACGCCGCGGCCGGGCAGGGGAACGCGATTAAGAAACGCGACGACACCCACAAAATGGCGCAGGCGAATCGTGCCTTCGCGCATTTCCGTTGGTAGAAAATTTTGGTTATGGCGACTGCGACTTTAGAAAAACCATTGACGACGAATCCGAATTCGCTGGATCGCAAATTTCCGCTCGAGCGGACACGGAACATCGGCATCGCCGCGCACATCGACGCGGGCAAAACGACGATCACCGAGCGCGTTTTGTTTTACACCGGCATGATTCACAAGATGGGCGAAGTGCACGAAGGCACGACCGTCACCGACTGGATGGAGCAGGAACGCGAGCGCGGCATCACGATCACGTCCGCGGCGACGACCTGCAGTTGGTCGCAGAAAAAAGAAGAAGGCGTTTACAAAGTTTTCGAGGGAATCAAACAGCGCATCAACATTATCGACACGCCGGGCCACGTCGATTTCACCGCGGAAGTCGAGCGCTCCTTGCGCGTGCTCGACGGCGCGATCGCGGTTTTCGACGGCGTCGCGGGCGTGCAGCCGCAATCGGAAACGGTCTGGCGGCAGGCGACAAAATACAACGTCCCGCGGCTCGCCTTTATTAATAAGATGGACCGCGTTGGCGCGAATTTCGAGGCGTCGATCGAGAGCATTCACACCAAACTCGGCGCGAATGCGTGGCCGGTGCTGCTGCCGTTAGGCAGAGAAGATCAGCTCCGCGGTCAGCTCGATGTCATTAACAGGAAGGCGATCGTTTACTCACACGATGATCAATTCGGTTCGACCTACGAAGTGATCGACCTGCCTAACGAACACAAAGACGTCGTCGACAAAGCCTACGCGAATCTTATCGAGCAAATTTCCAACATCGACGACGAAGTTGCCGAAGCCGTCCTCGAAGAACGCGAGATCACGCCGGTGATGTTGAAGGCTGGCATTCGTCGCCAGACGATCGCAAACAAATTCGTCCCAGTCATCGGCGGCTCCGCGCTGAAAAATATCGGCGTGCAATATCTCGTCGACGCCGTGGTCGATTATCTTCCGAGTCCGCTCGACATCCCGCCGGCCAAAGGCATGGAGCCCGACACGCACGAACCGATCGTCGCGCCGACGGACGACAACGGCAATTTTTGTTCGCTCGCTTTTAAATTGTGGAGCGATCCGTTCGTCGGGAAGCTCGTCTTCTTCCGCGTTTATTCCGGCACGCTTTCGAAAGGCGACACGGTTTACAATCCGCGCACGAACAAACGCGAACGCATCTCGCGTCTGATCCAAATTCAGGCCGACAAACGCGAAGACATCGAGACTTGTTATGCCGGCGACATCGCGGCGATCGTCGGGATTAAAAATATCACGACCGGCGACACGCTTTGCGACGAGGATCATCCGATCCTGCTCGAGCCGCCGTCGTTTCCCGATCCGGTCATCTCAATGGCGATTGAGCCGAAGACAAAACTCGACCAGGAAAAAATGGCGACCGCCCTTCAGCGTTTGTCCGAAGAAGATCCGACTTTCAAAGTTTTCACTCACGAAGACACTGGCCAGACGATCATCGCCGGCATGGGCGAGCTGCATTTGGAAATCATTCGCGATCGCATGTTCCGCGAATTCAAAGTGGACGCGAACGCAGGCAAACCGCAGATCGCTTATCGCGAAACGATCACGACCGGTGCACACGGCGTCGGCAAATTAATCAAGCAATCCGGCGGTCGCGGACAATATGGTCACGTCGAAGTTGACGTGCGCCCGACCGAGCGAGGCAAAGGTCTCGTCGTTGAAAACAAAATCGTCGGCGGCGTCATTCCGCGCGAATACATTCCCGCGGTCAAAAAGGGAATCGAAGAAGCCGTGCTCAACGGCGTGCTCGGCGGTTATCCGGTGGTCGATGTCGAAGTGGACATCGTTTACGGCAGCTTCCACGAAGTCGATTCAAACGAACTGGCCTTTAAACTGGCCGCAATTTTCGCGGTGAAAGACGGCTTCAAACAAGGCAAAGCGATTTTGCTCGAGCCGATCATGAAAGTGGAAAACATCACGCCGGAAGAATTTCAGGGCGACATCATCGGCGACTTGAATCGTCGTCGCGCCAAAATCAACAGCATCGAAGCGCGCGGCAATCTCACGATCGTCAACGCCGAAGTGCCGCTCGCGGAAATGTTCGGTTACGCGACCGCGATCCGCTCGCTTTCGAAAGGCCGCTCGAGTTATTCGATGGAGCCATCGCATTTCGATCCGGTGCCCGGCAATCTGGTCAGCGCGATCCTCGATCAAAAGGAGACGAAATAATGGCTGACGGACAAAAAATTCGCATTCGGCTGAAGGCATTCGATCATCGCATGCTCGATCAATCCGCGGTCGACATCGTCGAGACCGCGAAGCGCACCGGCGCGCGTGTGGCAGGACCGATTCCGCTCCCGACTTTGATCGAAAAGTTTACCGTCAACCGCTCTCCCCACGTCGACAAAAAATCGATGGAACAATTTGAAATCCGCACCCACAAACGGCTGCTCGACATCATCGAGCCGACCGCGAAAACGGTCGATGAGTTGAAAAAACTCAACCTGCCCGCAGGCGTGGACATCACGATCAAGATTTAGCGGCGCCGCCTAACGACTTTTGCAAAACCACGACCATGAGCATCGGACTTCTTGGAAAAAAAATCGGCATGACCAGCGTTTACGACGCCGAGGGCAGGCTTCGTCCGGTGACCGTGATCGCGGCCGGCGATAACGTCCTCCTGCGTCGCGTCACGAACGAGAACGACGGCTACTCCGCGATCCAGGTCGGCTTCGACAAGCAGAAGGAATCGCGGCTTTCCGGCGGTTCGTTAGGTGTTTTCAAGAAGGCCAACGCGGAGCCGAAAAAGTTCGTGCGCGAATTTCGCCTGACGAGCGACGCGCCGGAAGGCGAGATCGATCTGGCGGTCACGCAATTTCAAGTGGGCGATTTCGTCGACGTCATCGGCCGCTCGAAAGGCAAAGGCTTTCAGGGCGTGATGAAGAAGCATAACTTCCAAGGTCAGGGCGCGGCGCACGGCTCGAAAACGCATCGACGCAACGGCGCGATCGGCAACCGCTCAACGCCTGGCCGCATTTGGAAAAACATGGGCATGCCGGGCCACATGGGCGACGAGCGCGTGACCGTGCAAAATTTGCGGGTACTGCAGGTGCGCGCAGAAGACAAAACGATTTTGATCAGCGGCGCGGTGCCGGGCGCGAACGGCAGTTACGTTGTCGTTAGGCCGGCGCTGAAAAATCCCGGAAAAGTGATCGCCGAACATCGGGAGCACAAGAAACACGACCAGGCCGAAGCGGCGAAGAAGCCGGCTGTAACCGTGCGATAATTTATGGCCGCAAAAGTTTTAACAGCTGACGCCGCGAAAGAGGCGAAAATTAATTTGATCGAGAATGGTCGCGGGACGCAGGCCTTGCACGAAACCGTGGTCGCGATGCGCGCGGCGCGTCGTTCCGGTTCCGCGAACACGAAAACGAAGGCCGAAGTGAATCTTTCCGGCGCGAAACCGTGGCGGCAAAAAGGCACCGGTCGAGCGCGCGCTGGTTACAAATCGTCGCCGGTCTGGAGCGGCGGCGGCGTCGTTTTTGGTCCGAAGCCGCGCGATTATTCCAAGAAAATTTCCAAGACCGTGCGCCGGCTCGCGTTTCAAAAAGCGCTGAGCGAGCGCATCCACGCCGGCGACGTGCTCACGGTCGACGCCTTCAGCGTGAAGGAGCCGAAGACGAAGTCATTCGTGAGCCTGGTCAAAGGCCATACCGACGCGAAAAAGGTGCTGCTCATTTCCGAGGCGTTTGACGAAAACTTTTATCGCAGCGCGCGCAACGTCCGGCCGGTGCTGCTCGCGACCGCGAACGAGGTGAACACCGAGCAGCTGCTCGCGTTCGACAAAATCATCGTGACCGACGGCGCGCTCACCCGGCTCGCGGAGAGAATGAGCGCCCGCGAAAATCCCGCCGCGAAAAAAGAAGGCGCGAAGAAATGAACGAACCCTACGATTTGATCCAGACGGTGCAGTTGACGGAAAAGGCGACGCTGCTCAGCGACAAGCTGAACAAATACGTTTTCCGGGTCAGCCCGCGCGCGAACAAAATGCAGATCAAGGCTGCGATCGAATTGCTTTTCAAGAAGAAGGTCGTCGCGGTAAATACCTGCAATTACGCCGGGAAAAAGAAACGCGAACGGACCGCGAATTTCGGGCGCAAAGCGCATTGGAAAAAGGCGATCGTGACGTTAGGTGAAGGGGAGAAGATCGATCTCGTTTAGTTTATGGCACTCCGAAATTTTCGCCCGCTCACGCCGACGCTGCGCTTCACGCAGTTGCCGAAATTCGATGAAGTCACGAAATCGAAATCGAAACCGGTCAAGAGTCTGACTGAGCCGAAGAAGCGCAGCGGTGGTCGCAACAATCGCGGTCGCCTAACCTCGCGCCACATCGGCGGCGGCCACAAACAAAAATATCGCAAGGTCGATTTCAAACGCCGCAAGCACGACATGATCGCGGAGGTGATGGCGATTGAATACGATCCGAATCGCTCCGCGCGCATCGCTCTCATTAAGTACAGTGACGGCGAGCAAAGCTATATTCTCGCGCCGGATGGTCTTGGCGTCGGCGCGAAGGTGACGTCGGGAGCGAGTGCGCCGCCTAACGTTGGCAACGCACTTCCGCTGAGCGCGATTCCGTTAGGCGCGAATATCCATTGCATCGAAATCATGCCGGGACGCGGCGGGCAGATTGCGCGCAGCGCGGGTCAGCAGGCGACTTTGAACAACCGCGAAGGCGGTTATGCACTCGTTAGGCTGCCTTCGGGCGAGACGCGGCGCATTCACGAGAGCGCCTACGCGACCATCGGCCAGGTCGGCAACGTCGATCACATGAACGTCTCGAGCGGCAAGGCTGGTCGCACTCGCTGGCAGGGACGCCGGCCGCATGTGCGCGGCATGGTTATGAACCCGATCGATCACCCGATGGGTGGCGGCCAGGGCAAATCAAAAGGCGGGGGCGGACGACATCATCCAGTTAGTCCCTGGGGACAATTGGCAAAAGGTTTCAAGACGCGCGCGAAACGCAAGGCGAGCGATCGTTTCATCCTCGAGCGTCGGCGGAAGAAGAAATAATGAATCAGGAAGCTGGAAAAAATCCCAGATCGATGGGCAGTAGCCTAACGAATCAATTCCGTTTCCTGCTTTCCTACTTTCCTCGTTCAAATCATTCCTAATTTTTATGGGCAGATCTCTCAAAAAAGGACCATTCGTCGAACCGCATCTCCTCGAGAAAATCGACAAGATGAATAACTCCGGCGTGAAGAAACCAGTCAAGACCTGGTCGCGCCGCTCGATGGTCACGCCCGATTTCGTTGGGCACACGTTCCTCGTCCACAACGGCAAAATTTTTCAGTCGGTCTTCGTCACGGAAAACATGGTCGGGCACAAGCTCGGCGAGTTTTCGCCCACGCGAATCTTTAAGAAACACGGGTCGCACACCGCGAAGGTGACGAAATGATGTGAATTTTCGATTTTCGATTTTCGACTGGCGAGGGCCGCATGTGGCATTCGTTAGGCGAACTTCGGCGATCGCATTGTTAGGCTGTGTCTCGTTAGGCGGACGCCTGATGGCGCAGGATAAATCCAGTTCTTTGTCAGAATCCAAACTCGAAGTGGCGGAAGCGAAAGTGACGGCAGACACGTTGCTCTCGCAAAACGACGCCTTGCGCAAACAACTCTCGCTCGACCAGGAAACGGTCAAGACGATGACCGACAGTCTCGTCGTCTCAAACGCGGAGGCGGAATTGTTTCGCCGGAAATATTCCGACCTGCAATTGCGGATGGACGCGCTCGGCGTGGAATCGGTCAGTAAAGACCGGGCCAAGCTCGAACAGCGGCTCCTCAAAGCGGTGAGCGATTTGCAAATTTTGCAGAAAGAAAACGACGCTTATCGCGAGCAGTTGCTGCAGTTGAGCGAAACGGTTTTGCGCTATGTCAAGACGACGCAAAGCCCCGACGCGAACGCGCGCATGGACCTGGAAACGCAATTGCGCGCGACCAACCAGCTCGTCGCAAAAAAATCGCCCGGCGCGCCTAACGACACCGAAGCGCCGACCTTGATGGACGCGAAAGTCATCAGCGTGAAAGAAGAATGGTCGCTCATCGTCGGCAACATCGGCGCGGAGCAGGGCGTAAAAATCGGGATGCCATTGCGCGTCGTGCGGAGTGGGCGTAACATCGCCACCCTCCGCGTCGTCGACGTGCGCGATAAAATCAGCGGCGCCGTCGTGCAAGAGTTGGGTTCAGAAAAAGACCGGATCAAAGTGGGCGATCGTCTCCAGGTGGATGCGCGCCCGAGTGTGAGTCAGAATTAAATGCAAGTTACCTCGACATATCGTTACGCGAAGATTTCGGCGTTCAAAGCGCGCGAAGTCACCCGCGCCATTCAAGGGCTGCCCGTCTCGGCCGCCTTGGACATCGTCGCATTCAGCCCGAAAAAAGCCGCGGCGATGATCAACAAAACTCTCAAAAGCGCGATCGCGAACGCGGAGAATAACGCGAACCTGCGCGTCGATGGCCTGGTCGTGAAGGAAGCGATCGTCGGCGAAGGCCCGACGATGAAACGGATGATGACGCGTGCGCGCGGCAGCGGCAGCACTATTCGTAAACGGACCGCTCACATCCGGATCGTTTTAACCGACGAAATCGAAATCAAAAAGCGCGAGAAAAAATCCAGCGGCGCGAAAAAGAAAAAGAAGACCGGCGCAAAAGCGAAACAGAAAACCACGACCGCGCCTAACGAACCGGCGAAAACTCCGCCTAACGAAATGCCGGAAACTGCCGCGCCGGAAGCAACGGCGAGCGAAGAACAGAAATCCTAATTCATGGGCCAGAAAGTTAATCCAATTGGTTTCCGACTCGGGGTGAATCGCGACTGGCGTTCGCGCTGGTACGCGTCGCCGCAGGAGATGCCGGCGTTTCTGCACAGCGACATCGAGATTCGCAATTACGTAAAGAAGAAATTGCAGTTCGCCGCCGTCGCCAAAATCATCATCGAGCGCGCCTGGAACAGCATCCGCGTCACCATTCACACCGCGCGGCCGGGCATCGTCATCGGTCGCAAAGGCGCCGAAATCGAAAAGATGACCGAAGAAATTTCGAAGATGGCGCAAGGCAAACAAATCAAGATCGACATCCAGGAAATCAAAACGCCTGAGCTCGACGCGCAGCTCGTCGCCGAAAACGTCGCGCTCCAAATCGAACGCCGCATCGCCTATCGCCGCGCGATGAAAAAAGCCGTGCAAATCGCGATGGATTTCGGCGCGCAAGGAATTCGTTTGCGCAGTTCCGGCCGACTGAACGGCGCGGAAATTTCGCGCTCCGAATGGTATCGCGAGGGCAAAGTTCCGCTCCACACCTTGCGCACGCCGATCGACTACGGCTTCGCGGAAGCCAACACCGTCTACGGGAAGATCGGTGTGAAATGCTGGATCTGTAAGAAAGAAGAACCCGCACCCGCACAACCCGCCGCCGCTCCGGAATCCGCCGCAGCCTAACGAATTGTAAGAAGGAGATTTCGCCATGCCTTTAATGCCCAAACGAGTGAAGTATCGCAAGACCCAGCGGGGCAGCCGCAAGGGAACGGCTTCGCGCAATCTTCGCATCGACTTCGGTGAATTCGGTCTGCAAACGCTCGAGCGCGCGTGGATCACGAACATCCAAATCGAGGCCGCCCGTGTCGCCTTAACCCGCAACATGAAGCGCAAAGGCAAACTCTGGATCCGCATTTTCCCGGACAAATCCGTCACGTCGCGCCCGCCGGAAACGCGCATGGGTAAGGGCAAGGGCCAGCCGGAACATTGGGTCGCGACGGTGAAGCCGGGGAATATTTTGTTCGAGCTCGATGGCGTGCCGGAGTCGGTCGCGCGCGAATCGCTTCGCCTCGCCGCGGATAAGTTGCCGGTGCGGACGAAATTCCTCTCGCGCCACCACGTTGCCGCCTAACGAGTGCCTAACGACTAACGAACGCGATGAAATTCAAGGAAATTCTGGAAATGAGCACGGATGAGCTGTTGACGAAGAAGCGCGATCTGCGCCAGGAAAGTTTGCACCTCCGTTTGCAGCAAATGAGTGGCCAGCTCGAACAGCCGAGCCGCATGCGGATGCTCCGGCGCGAGGTCGCGCGAATCGAAACCGTTTTGAGCGAGCGCGGCAAACAAGCGACCGCGAAGAAATAAATTTATCATGGACGAAACGCCTAACGACCAACCTCAAACCGCGACTCGCGGCACGCGCAAAACGCGGGTCGGCGAAGTGATTTCGAGCGGGATGAACAAGACGATCGTGGTGCGCACGACCACGCGCGTGCCGCACGCGAAATTCGGCAAGATCGTGAAGCAGCAGCGGAAGTTTTACGCGCACGACGAGGAGAACACGGCGAAAGCCGGCGACACCGTGCGGATCATGGAGACGCGGCCATTGAGCAAGCTGAAGCGCTGGCGGCTCGTCGAGGTCGTCCAGAAATAAGGAGCACGTATGGTTTACCTGAGATCGAGATTGGATGTGGCCGATAACAGCGGCGCGCGGATGGCGACGATGATCGGCGTGATTGGCAAAGGCAGCGCGCAATCGGCGGGCATCGGCGATGTCATCACCGCAAACGTGAAGGAAGCGAGCCCGACCGGCACGGTGAAAAAAGGCGAAGTCGTGCGCGCGGTTTTGGTGCGGACGAAACAACCGATTCGGCGCGACGACGGCTCGTTGTTGCGCTTCGACAACAACGCGATCGTCATCATCGACAAGGATCTGAATCCGCGCGGCACGCGCATTTTCGGCCCGGTCGCGCGCGAACTGCGCGAGCGGAATTTCATGAAAATCGTCTCGCTCGCTCCGGAAGTGTTATGAATCGGCTCAGACATCACGTCCGCAAAGGCGATCAGGTGGAAGTGATTTCGGGAAATTTCCGCGGATCGACCGGCAAGATTTTGCAGGTGCTTCCGAAGAAAAATCGCGTCCTCATCGAAGGCGTGCGCCTGATCAAAAAACATTTGCGCAAGTCGCAGGATAATCCGCAGGGAAAAATCGCGGAGCGTGAAGGCCCGATCCACATTTCCAACGTGAAGCTCGTCGAGCGGACGGAAAAAAAGGCGAAGAAAAAAGACGCGGACGAGAAGAAGAAAAAGAAAAGCTAGGCGATGCAGAACGAATTTTACCAGCATTACAAGGAGCGCGTCATGCCGGCGTTGCGCGAGCAGCACGGCTACAAAAACGCGAACCAGATTCCGAAGCTCGAGAAAGTCGTGATCAACACTTCGGTCGGCTCGCAATCGGACGTGAAGCAAGCGCTCGAGGACGCCAAGACCGAGCTCGCGCTCATCAGCGGCCAGAAGCCGGCGGAGACGCGCGCGAAGAAAAGCATTTCCAATTTCAAGCTGCGCAAAGAGCAGGCGATCGGCGCGAAAGTGACGTTGCGCGGCGAGCGTATGTACGAATTTATGGAGCGCCTGATCAAGGCCGCGCTGCCGCGCATTCGCGATTTTCGCGGCGTCTCGCCGCGTGGTTTCGACGGGCACGGCAACTACACGCTCGGCGTTTCCGACCAATCGATTTTCCCCGAGGTCGAGCTCGACAAAATCAAGCGCAATATCGGTTTTGATGTTACCATCGTCACCACTGCGCGGACGAACGAAGAAGCGAAATCGCTTCTCGCCGAAATGGGCATGCCCTTTAGCGATCGCGCGAAAAAACCCGCCGCGGCGCAAGCCGCCTAGCGAATTTGCCTAACGACTAACGAACATGAGCACCGTCACCGACCCAATCGCCGATCTTCTCGCGCGCGTGCGAAATAGCACGCAGGCGCAGAAGCTCGAAATGTTCGTCCCTTACTCGAAAATCAAAAGCGAGATCGTCCGCATTTTGAAAGAGGAAGGTTACATCACCGATTTCGAGCTCGACACGACCGCGGCGCATCCGCGGATCAAAATCACCAACAAACTCGCCAATCGCACGAGCGCGATCACCGGCTTGAAACGCGTCAGTCGTCCGGGTCTGCGGCGCTACGTTGGCGCAGATGAAATCCCGCGTGTCCTCGGCGGCATGGGCACGGCGATTCTCTCGACTTCGCGCGGCGTGCTCTCGGGTCGCGAGGCGAAAAAGCAAAAAGTTGGCGGCGAGTTGCTCGCTTACGTTTGGTAAAGTTATGTCGCGAATCGGAAATAAAGCGGTCGAAATTCCCGCCAAAGTAAAAGTGAACATCGACGGCAACGGCGTCGTCGCGGTCGAGGGTCCGAAAGGAAAACTGAACTGGACTCTGCCGCGCAACATCAAGGCGAACGTCGCCGACAATCAAGTGTCGCTCGTGCGCGAAGCGGAGACGCGGAGCGTGAAAGCGCTGCACGGACTTTCACGCGCGCTGATCAACAACATGGTCGTCGGCGTGAGTGAAGGCTTCACGAAAAATCTCGAAATCGAAGGCGTCGGTTTCAAGGCCGCGGTCCAGGGACAAAACCTCAATCTGTCGTTAGGCTTCTCGCACCCGATTTTGTTTTCGATCCCCAAAGACATCAAAATCACCGTGACCGAGAACACGAAAATTTCGATCCAGGGCGCCGACAAAAAAACCGTCGGCCAAGTCGCGGCCGACATTCGCCGCTTCTATCCGCCCGAGCCATACAAGGGCAAAGGCGTTCGTTACGCCGGCGAGCAAATCCGCCGCAAGGAAGGCAAGACCGTCCAATAATATGGCGACGATCAATCGCAAACTCATTCGCGGGCGCATCCATCAGCGCATTCGCCGCAAAGTTTCCGGCACCGCGGAACGCCCGCGGCTTTGCGTTTATTTTTCCGGCAAACATGTCTATGCGCAGGTCGTCGACGACGAAACGGGCAAAACACTCGTCTCCGCCGGCACGGTCGAGAGTTCGTTAGGCGGGAAGGGCAAGAGCACGGCCAATCGCGCGAATGCCGAGAAAGTCGGCAAGGCAATCGCGGAACGTCTGCTCGCGAAAAATATCGACAAGGCCGTTTTCGATCGCGGCGGATTTCTTTATCACGGCAAAGTGAAAGCGCTCGCCGACGCGGCGCGCGAAGGCGGACTCAAACTTTAAATTCATGGCACACCAAGGCAATCAAGGCAGGCGCAGCGATTCGCGCACGACCGACCGGACGGCGCCGGCCAGAGGCGACACGACTGAGAAGGTCGTTTTCATCAACCGGTGCGCGAAAGTCGTGAAAGGCGGCCGCCGTTTTAGTTTCAGCGCGCTGATCGTCGCGGGCGATCACGATGGCAAAGTCGGCTGCGGATTCGGCAAGGCGAACGAAGTCGCGGAAGCGATCCGAAAAGCCTCCGAAGCAGCGCGCAAGTCGATGGAAAAAATGTCGCTGCGCGATAACACAATTCCGCACGAAGTCGTCGGAGAATTTGGCGGCGGTCGAGTGCTCTTGCGCCCGGCGTCGCCCGGCACTGGCGTGATCGCTGGCGGCGGCGTGCGCGCGGTCGTGGAAGCGGTTGGGATTCGCGACGTGCTCGCGAAGTCGTTAGGCTCGAGCAATCACGCGAACGTCGTCAAGGCGACGATCGAAGCGCTGCGTTCGTTGCGCCGTCGCGACCAAATTTTGCAAGCGCGCGGAATTCGGCCTAACAATGGCCAGAACGAGGAGCCGCAGAAGTCATGATTCGTTTGCACAATTTGAAGCCGCGGCCCGGTTCGCGGCATCGCGTCAAGCGGCTCGGCATCGGCGAAAGTTCCGGCCACGGCAAAACCAGCGGGAAAGGCGCGAAAGGCCAGAAGGCGCGATCCGGCGGCAGCATTCGACTCGGTTTCGAAGGTGGCCAGATGCCGCTCATCCGACGTTTGCCGAAGCGCGGTTTTAACAACGCGGCCTTCAAGAAAAATTACGCGATCATCAATCTCGACGATCTCAATCAGTTCGAAGCCGGCACCACGATCAACGAGCAACTCCTGCGCAAATCGAAACACGTGCGCGGCAACGTCGCCGGCCTGAAAATTCTCGGTCGCGGCGAATTGAATCACGGCCTGTCGATCGAGGCCGACAAAGTCAGCGCTTCCGCGCGCGAAAAAATCGAGAAAGCTGGCGGAACGGTGACTTTGAAACAGCCGTCGTCACAGCCTAACGAAAAGCGAAAAGGCGCCGCGGCCCCGGAAGAGAAACCTGTCGAGGCGCCGAAAGCCAAAACGCCAAAAGCGAAGGCAAAAAAGGCGCCGGCAAAGAAAAAGAAGGCGGAGTAATTCTGCCGCGAGACGATTAGCGGATGGTTTCGGCTTTTCTCAATACCGTCAAGATTCCCGAGCTGCGTCGGCGAATTTTGTACACCCTCGCGGTCATTGTCATCGTTAGGCTGGGCGCGGCGGTGACTTCGCCGGGCGTGAATCCGGCGGTTTTGCAGGAGTGGTTTCGCAGTTCGTCGCAAAGCACGGGCGGCGGCGTGGCGGCATTGTTCAATTTGTTCAGCGGCGGTGCGCTCGAGAACTGCGCCGTCTTTTCGTTAGGCATCATGCCTTACATCAGCGCGTCGATCATGCTGCAACTGCTGACCGCGGTCATCCCGTCGCTCAGCCGGATGTCGCGCGAAGATGGCGGGCGGCAAAAAATCATGCAGTACACGCGTTACGCGACGCTTGTGCTCTGCGTTTTTCAAGGCTACCTGCTCGCGGTCTCGTTTCAGCATCCAGAGTCGTATCACACGATGCTGCCCGGCATCACCGAGACGACGGCGCGCATGGGCGTGCCGCTGGTCGATAATCTTGGATTTTCGTTTCGCATCATCACGGTGCTGACGCTGACGGCGGGCACTTTGTTTTTGATGTGGCTCGGCGATCAAATCACCGATCGCGGCATCGGCAACGGCATTTCGCTCATCATCACGATCGGCATTGTCGCGCGCTTGCCCGCGGCGCTGGCGCAGGCTTGGAAAACTTTCGTGCCGTCATCGGCCACCGGCACGAGCCAAGTTAATCCGGCGATTCTCGTCTTGATGGTCGCGTTTTTGTTTGTCGTCATCGCGGCGGTCATCGCGATTACGCAGGGTCAACGCAAGATCACGGTGCAGTACGCGAAGCGCGTCGTCGGCCGGAAGATGTACGGCGGCCAGACGCAATACATGCCGTTGAAAGTGAATTACGCGGGCGTGATGCCGATCATTTTCGCGTGGGCGCTTTTGCTTTTCCCGACCACGATCGTCGGTCTCGCTTTTAAGAACAGCCGCACGGCGAAGATCGTCGCGGACAGTTTGTCGAACGGCTGGCCGCATTACGCCGCGCTCGCGGTGCTGATTTTTTTCTTCAGTTATTTCTGGGTCGCGACCCAGTTTCAACCGGCGCAAATCGCTGACGATCTGAAAAAATACGGCGGCTATATTCCGGGCGTGCGGCCGGGAAAACCGACTGCCGATTTTCTCGACTTCACGATGACGCGGCTGACTTTTGCCGGTGCCGTTTTTCTCACTCTGATCGCGATTTTGCCGAGCATGCTGAGCCAGGGATTGCACGTGCCGATTGTGACCGCGCAATTTTTCGGCGGCACGAGTCTGCTCATTATCGTTGGCGTCATCCTCGATACGATGCGGCAGATCGAGACTCATCTGATCCAGCGGCATTACGATGGTTTTCTGCGCAAAGGCCGCCTGCGCGGTCGCGCGTTTGATCGCGGCGGCGCGCTCGGTGAAGCGGCGAAAGAGGGGACGCTGATGTGGCTTTACGTCGGCATCGCCGCGCTCGTTATCTGCGGAGTGGCGATCTTTCTTTACGGTCGGTGAAAAGTCGCATCGTGCTTTTGGGCGCTCCCGGTTCCGGCAAAGGAACTCAGGCGGAGATGATCACCCGGCATTTTGCGATCTCGGTCACTTCGCCCGGCGCGATTCTGCGGCGGGAACGCGACCTCGGGACGTCGCTTGGTTTGGAAACGGAAAAGATTTCGAAACAAGGCGGCCTCGTTTCCGACGACATCATCGTGCGGCTGATCGAGGACTGGCTGAATCTTCACGGCAAGGAAGGTTTCGTTTTCGACGGATTTCCGCGTACGGTCAACCAGGCCGAGCGGCTCGATCAGTTGTTGCAGAAGCTTGACACTTCGCTCGATCTCGCGCTCTGGCTCGAAGTCTCCGAGCGGACCGTGCGCGATCGGATCGCAGGTCGTTTGCAATGCCGCCGTTGCGGTTTCACGACCAGCCTAACGAGTGCGAGTTTTGCCGAGCGCTCGATTTGTCCTTATTGCGACGGCCCGCTCATTCGCCGCGACGATGACGATGCCTCGGTGCTCGAGACTCGTCTCGCCGAGTTCCGCGCCAAGACCGAGCCGCTCCTTTCTTACTACGAAAAAAACGGCGCGCTCCATCGCATCGACGGCAACCGCGATCGCGAAGCGGTCTTTGCCGAGGTTTCCGGTTTGATCGAAGACAAGGCGAAATGATTCCGATCAAATCCGCGCGCGAGATCGAGAAAATGCGCACCGCCTGTCGCACGGCAGGCGACATTCTCGAGCGGGTGAGCGAACTGATCCGTCCGGGCGTGATGACGAAGGAAATCGACCAGGCCGCTGCTGATCTGATGCAGGAAGCCGGCGTGCGGAGCGCGTTTCTCGGCTATCGGCTCGGGCATCGCGTCTTTCCTGGCAACATCTGCATTTCGATCAACGACGAAATCGTGCACGGCATCGGCAGCCAGCGGCGCATTCAATACAGCGACATCGTCAAGCTCGACATCGGAGTGATCCAGGATGGCTGGGTCGGCGACACCGCCGCGACGATTCCGGTCGGCATGATCGACGAACGCATCGAGCAACTTCTCGCCGTGACCGAAAACGCATTGCAGATCGCGATCGAGCGCGCCGGCGCCGGCGAACGTCTCGGCGATGTCTGCGCGACGATCGAAGAAGAAGCGCGCCGCCATCACTTTTCTGTCGTGAGGGAATTCGTCGGCCACGGCGTCGGGCGCAAGCTGCACGAAGAACCGCAGGTGCCAAACTATGGCCGGCGCGGGAGCGGTCCGCGTTTGAGGCCGGGGATGACTTTGGCGATCGAGCCGATGATTAATTTGGGCGGTTCCAACGTCAGACTACTCGATGATGGCTGGACAGTTTGCACGGCCGACGGGCTGCCCTCGGCGCATTTCGAACACACGGTTTTGATCACGAAAGACGAGCCGGAAATCCTGACATGGCGCGCAAAGACGCAATTGAGGTAGAGGGCAAAGTGGTCGAGCTCCTGCCCAACACGATGTTCCGGGTGGAACTCCCGAACGGCCACCACGTCCTCGCCCACATCTCGGGAAAAATGCGGATGCACTTCATTCGCATCTTGCCAGGCGATAAAGTTATGCTAGAAGTTTCGCCCTACGATTTGTCGAAGGGGCGAATCACGTTTCGCCATCGCTAGCGCGGAGATTTGGCTCCGCGTTTTTCGTCTCGTGAATCGTGTCTGACTTATGAAAGTGCGACCATCAGTTAAAAGACTTTGTGAAGCGTGCAAGATCGTGAAGCGCAAAAATGTTGTACGCGTGATCTGCAGCAAAAATCCGCGCCACAAACAGCGCCAGGGATGAAGGCAAAATCTGAGACGCTGAAAAAATTATGCCTCGATTACTTGGAGTAGAAATTCCGGCGGAGAAACGCATCGAAGCGTCGCTCACCTACATTTACGGCGTCGGTCCGAGCACTGCGAAAAAGATTCTCGAACAAACCGACATCGATCCGAATTTGCGCGCGAAAGATCTGACACCGCAGCAGATCAACGAAATCATTCAAACAATCACGACGAACAAATTGCCGATCGAAGGCGATCTGCGCCGCGAGGTGCAGGGAAATTTGAAACGGCTGCAAGCGATCAATTGTTATCGCGGCATCCGGCACCGCCGCGGGCTGCCGGTTCGCGGCCAGCGCACCTCAACCAATGCGCGCACGCGCAAAGGCCCGCGCAAAACCGTCGGCGTCATTCGGAACAAGGACGCGAAAGCCGGCAAAGTTTAACCTCACGACTAACGATGGCTGAAGAAACCGAAAATCAGGAAACGCCGGAAACGTCCGCGCCAGAAAATACCGAGGTAAAAGAAACCGCTGCACCGCCAGCGCCCGAAGTTTCGACTGCCGAGCCGAGCGCGCCCACGGCGAAACCCGCTGCAAAGAAGACCGCGAAGAAAACCAAAAAAACCGAAGCACCCGCGGCTGCTGAAGCACCAAAGGAAAATCTTTCGCTCGATCCTAACGATGTCGAGAAACCGAAGATCGTTAAGGCGAAAGGGAGCAAAAATGTTCACTCCGGTTTCGCGCATGTCCTTTCGACTTTTAACAACACCATCGTCACGATCACCGACCTGAAAGGCAACGTCATCGGTTGGTCGAGCGCGGGGAAAGTTGGTTTCAAAGGTTCGCGCAAGAGTACCGCGTACGCGGCGCAAATGGTCGCGCAGGATGCTTCGCGCCAGGCGATGGGGCACGGTTTGAAGGAAGTCGAAGTGCTCGTTCGCGGTCCGGGCGCGGGTCGCGAGTCGGCCGTGCGCGCGCTCCAGGCGATCGGTCTCGATCTCACCATCATTCGCGATGTTACGCCGGTGCCGCACAATGGTTGCCGACCGCCGAAACAGCGGCGCGTCTAATCGCCTAACGACTCCAAAATTTTTCCAAATGGCCAGACACACCGGACCCAAAACCAAAATCGCGCGCCGCTATGGCGTGCCGCTTTTCGGACCTTCGAAATCGCTCGAGCGCAAAAATTATCCGCCCGGCATGCACGGGCCGAAAGGCTCGCGCCGCAAACAATCGGATTACGCGATCGCGCTTGGCGAAAAACAGAAGCTGCGCTTCCAGTACGGCCTGATGGAAAAACAATTTCGCCGCATCTTCGAAACTGCGTTGCAAAAGCGCGGCGTCACGGGCGAAACCTTGCTGCAACTTCTCGAGACGCGGCTCGACAACGTCGTTTTTCGTCTCGGTCTTGCGAATACGCGTAGCGCCGCGCGGCAGCTCGTCTCGCACGGCCACGTGCAGGTCAACGGCAAGAAGGTAAACATCTCGTCATTCAATGTGAGAGCGGGCGACGAGGTCACGGTGAAAGACAAACCGAAGTCGCGCCAGCTTGCCTTGCGCAACATGGAGCTGACGCAAATCGCGCCTGTGCCCGATTGGCTGACCGTCGATCGCGACGCGCTGACCGGAAAAGTCGCGCATATTCCGTCGCGCGAAGAGATGCAGCCGATCGTCAACGAGCAGTTGATCGTCGAGTTGTATTCTCGTTAGGCGATTTGCCTAACGAGCGCCTTCGAGAAAGGCGAGCGCCTTGTCGTAACTGCAGCGCGCGAGGAAGTGCGCGAGTTGTGGATCGACCGGCTCCGACAATTCGGCGGCTAACTTTTCGATCCTCTCCGAAACCGCGCGCAAACTCGCGACATGTCGCTCGGGATCGCGACGGCTGCTTTGGTCCGCGATGAGCGCACGGCGTTGCCGGAGAGCGGCGGCAAGTTCGTTTTCTGGCGACACAAAAAAAATCCACGAGGACGCGAACTAAAGCTTGTATCCCGCGCGTGTTTTGCGCAAGCCTGCCAAAATGGCTGAGAAAAGGGTTTTGGTCGTGGATGACGATGCGGCGGTGTTGCGGATCATGCGCGAGGCGTTGCAAAATTTCTTGCGTTGCGAGGTCGATACAACACCGAAACCAGAGCACGCGTTCGAGCTCGCGCTGAAGAAAAATTACGACCTGATGATCTTCGATTTTTCGATGCCGCTGATCGACGGCGCGCTGCTTTTTCAACTGATCCTGAAAGTCTACGAGAACGCGAAACCGGCGCGGACGATGCCGCCGCTGCTGCTGGTCTCCGGCCAGGGTGGCGACGAGCGCGCGCAGGAGCTGCTGAAGGAAGCCCGGGTCTGCGGCTTTCTGCCGAAGCCGTTCACGATCAATCGGCTTTTGGAAAAGGTGAAGGTTTGTCTGCCCGACAAGGCGATGGTCGCCTGACGAGTCGCGGCCTTTTGCGGTCGTTAGGCAACAACGCTTTTCGTTAGGCGCGACCGGCGGCTTCGGCGAGCAATTGGCGGCGCGCTTCGAGCCAGTCGGCGTGCGAATCGCCCGCGAGTCCGTCGCGAATTCTTTGTTCGGCGAGGTAGTAGGCGCGAAGACGAATGTCGTCCTCCGAGACCGCAGTCTCGGCCGGCGCGGGTTTTTTTCGGGTCGAGGGCTTGCGCGGCGCGCTTCCGGCGGCGGTTGATTTGCGCGCGCTGGTCGCGCGTTTGCGTGAAGGTTTTGCGTTCGCCGCGCCGGCTTTGGGCGCGTCGTTATTCTCGCGGTTTTGTTCGCTGCTTCCGTTTTGCGCGGCGTCGATCGGCTCCGCCGTCGAGGCGGCGTCCGGCGGGGCGCCCATCGATTTTTTTGAGGTTTTCGCCATTTACTTTTCCTTTTCTCCGGCCAAGCCTTTACGCGCAGAGCGCGGCTTCGCAAGCGGAAACGGCACGAAAGCGGCTCATCCGGCACACAGGCAACCTAACGATGAGGCACTTTCTTTTTCGCTGGGCGATCACCACGATCGCGGTCATGGTCGCGGCCTCGGTCGTCAAAGGGATTAGCTACGACAGTATCAACGCGCTCGTCTGCGCAGCGTTGCTCCTCGGAATTTTGAACGCGTTTCTGCGGCCAATTTTGCTCCTGCTCATGGCGCCGCTGATTATTCTCACGCTCGGGATTTTCATCTTCGTCGTGAACGGTCTCATGCTCCTGCTCATGAACGATCTCGTGCGCGGCTTTCACGTCGATCATTTTGGGAGCGCGTTTTGGGGATCGATTTTAATCAGCATCGTGAGCTGGGCGCTGAGCGCGTTCTTTCGCGGAAGCGACGGTCGCGTTTATCCGCTGACGCATCACACGCGGATGCGGCGGGTGCGCGGCCGCGTTGTCGGGAGCAGCGAACCGGGCGAGCGATGACGTATTGCCTCGGGATGCTTTGCCGCAAGGGCGCGGTCTTTCTCTCCGATTCGCGCACGAGCGCGGGGATGGATAACATCAGTGTGCGCTCGAAAATGCGCATATTCGAAAAACCGGGCGAGCGAGTGATCTGCATCATGAGCTCGGGAAATTTGTCGCTCTCGCAGGCGACGCTCGCGTTAATCGATGACGATCTCCATCTGAACGAAAGTCATCCGGCGCGGAAGCATCTTCTCAATCGCGGGACGATTTACGAGACCGTTCGTTATGTTGGCTCGAAAGTTCGCGAAGTCGAACAGCGCGACCGGAGCGCGCTCGAGGCCGACGGTTTCAACTTCAACATTCATCTCATCATCGGCGGCCAGATCGCCGGTCTGCCGCCGGAAGTGCACCTGATTTATCCGCAGGGAAACAGCATTCACGCGAGCCCGGACAGTCCGTTTCTTCAGATCGGCGAAACGAAATACGGCAAGCCCATTCTCGATCGCGGATTCAGCTACGACAGCACGCTGATGGACGCGATGAAGTTCGGCATCATCTCGCTCGATGCGACGATGAAGAGCAACGTATCGGTCGGTCCGCCGATCGATATTTTTTGTTACAAGACCGATTCACTGCAGGTAAAAATGCGCACGCGGCTGGAGCAGAACGATCCCTATCTGCAGGAGATCAGCCGTAAATGGCAGGACGGGATTGTGCGGCTCGTTAGGCAAATGCCGGTGGCTGATTTCAGCAAGCCGGCGCTTGGTTTCGCCGACGCTGCTTAACGAACTGCCGCAGGCGTCGGCAATTCTCTCTTTTCGTTAGGCAAGCCTTCGCCGGTCAGCGCGCTTTTCGCCTAACGAGTCGGCACGCTGCCGTCCGCGTTTGGAAAAACTTTTCGGAAAGTTTTTTGGGGTGGTCTGGTTCCTGCTTTGGAGGTGAATCGCAGTCGAAAACCCTTGGCTTCATACATTATGTCAACTACCACAAAAACATTCATCTCCGCGCTCGCCATCGCCTTGATGGCCGCGGCCAAAACGTTCGCGCAGGACGCCGCGACGGCGTCTTCACCGGCCGCAACCGCATCGCCTGCGATCGCGGCGACGACCAGCTCGCCGGCCGCGAGCGCCACCGCGACACCGGCGACACACAATTCGGATCTCGCGCCCATGACCATGGTGCAGGCTTCGAGCGCGCCAAACAATCCCGTGATCAGCAGCACGCCCGCGGTCTCCGCGAGCGCCGCGCCGATGGTCGCGAGCAACGGCACAACCGTTCCTGCGCAATCGGGAACTTCCGCTTCCGCCGGCTCGACGGATTTTCAATCCTCGACCGAAGGCGGCGGCGTCGGCGTGCGCGAATTTCAGGGCGACGAGGTCGGCCAGGTGCTGCGATTGCTCGCGCGCCAGGCGAAAATCAACATCGTCGTGAGCGACGCCGCGGCCGCTTCTTCCGGCACGGTGACGATGCGACTCGAAGACGTGACCGCGCTGCAGGCGATCAAAATCATCGTGAAGGCGAAGAACCTTTTCATGGATCAGATCGACAACGTTTATTACATCAAGACCGCGGCCGAGCGCACAGCCGAGCCGACCGAAAGCGGCAGTTACCAATTCAGCTACAGCATCGCGAAAGATGTGAAGCCGCTCCTCGACGTGCAGCTTCTGAGCAAACAGCCGTCGCAGATCGATGAGCGCACGAACACGATTTTCTATCGTGAAAATCAGAGCAACATCGACAACATCCGGAAGCTGCTCGTGCAAATCGACAAGCCGACCAAGCAGGTCATGATCGAAGCGCGACTCGTCGAAGTGACGGCGAATCCGCGGCAGAGTTACGGCATCAACTGGGGCGGCGTTTTCGGCGGCTCGACCAATCCGCAGACCGTGCGTTTCGGCGCGCCCGTGCCTGGCACAAACACAATTCTCCAGTCGACCAACCCGACGACCGGCGCGATCACGACCAGCGTCGCCCCGGGAACATTGCCGACGGTGACGACGACCAACGGCGCGTTCACGCCGACGGATTTTCTTTACGACACGGCGTTGAAAGCGATCGGCGGGCAGTTCGCGATCCTTTCCGTCCCGCAGATGTCGCTCACGCTGCAACTCCTGAACGAAGATTCGGACGCGGAATTTCTCGCCAACCCGCGCATCGTCACGGCCGACAACATGAAGGCGACGATCGAGATCACGCGCGCGCAGCCGGTGCCGCAGCAGACGTTCAACGAGCAGACGGCGCAATCAGTCTTCAGCGGATTCCAGGATAAGAAATACGGCAACACGCTCGAAGTGCGGCCGTCGGTGAACAAAGACGATTTCGTCACGCTGAGCGTGAAGCCGGTCATCAGCAACAAGGTCGGCGATCAATCCTTCACGCCGCCGGGTGGCGCGCCCATCCTCAGCCCGATCATCGACACGCGCTCGCTCGAATCAAACGTGCTTATCAAAAGCGGCGACACGCTCGCGATCGGCGGCCTGCTTCAGGATGAAGTGAGCAAGGACCGCGCGAAAGTGCCGGTGCTCGGCGACGTCCCGGTGCTCGGTTATCTTTTTCAACAGCACGTCAACGCGCGGGTAAAACGCAACCTCCTCGTTTTTGTCACGCCGACAATTTTGCAGCAAGGCTACGGCACCGGTCTCGAAGATCAGGTCAGCGGTTTGCATAACAGCGGCGACGAATACGCCGATCCAAACGGCTGGCGAAACAACGCCCGCGGCGCCGTGCGCCTCGTGCCGACGAGCGATCGCGAGGTCGCGGCGGATTATCCAAAACCCGGCGTCCCGCCGCCGCCGGACAAGCTGCGCTACATGAGCACGGCGAACGAGCGCGATCAGTAGCCTAACGAATGTAGGTTGTGGGGTTGAGAGGGGGCGGACGTCGAGGGGCGTTCGCTCCCTTGAATTTTTTGCAACGCCGGGCGGGAAGGAAAAGCGCGCTTTTCGCCCCGCTCGCGACCATTCGCGCATCCGCTTGGTAACGCTTGCGCGAACAATAGGCGCTGTGCATCATAAACGCTTGTTTTTCCCCAGCCAAAGTCCGCGATGAAATTAGCCCTGATTCCGCCGCCGCTCCGCAAGATCGCGGAGAAGATCGAAGCGAACGCTCGCATCTCCGACGCGGACGCGCTCCAGCTCTATCGTTCGCACGATCTCAACGCGCTCGGCGTCCTCGCGAACACGGTCCGCGAACGCAAAAACGGAAACGTCGCGACCTACATCCTCAATCGCTACATCAACTACTCGAACATTTGCGTTCTCTCCTGCCAGTTCTGCGCTTTCGCCGCGAAAAAGCGCGACGCCCACGCCTTCGAGATGTCGATTGAGGAAATCGTCGCGACCGTGCGTCTGGCGCTCGCCGCCGGCATCACCGAAGTGCACATGGTTGGCGGCTTGCATCCGTCGTTAGGCAAGGATTGGTATCTCGAAGTCGTTAGGCAATTGCGCGCGCTCGATCCCGATCTTCAGATCAAAGCTTTCACCGCGATCGAAATTCGCCATCTCGCCAAACGCATTTTCAAAACTTCGATTGCCGACACGCTGGCCCAGTTGCGCTCCGCCGGGCTCGACGCGCTGACCGGCGCGGGCGCGGAAATTTTCGATCCGGCAGTGCGCGACGAAATCTGCCGCGGCAAAGAGAACGCCGCCGAGTGGCTCGAAGTCCATCGCACCTGGCACAAGATGAGCGGCCGCAGCACCTGCACGATGCTTTACGGCCACATCGAGACGGATGAACAGCGCGTCGATCATTTGCGGCAGTTGCGCGAGCTCCAGGATGAAACGCGCGGCTTCACCGGTTTCGTTCCATTTGCCTTCGAGCCGCAGACGACCATCCTCGCGCACATCCAGCCCGCGACCGCGTTCGAGCAACTGCGCAATCTCGCCGTCAGCCGCATTTATCTCGACAACATCGAACACCTGACCGCCTATTGGGTGAGCATGGGCCTGCCGCTCGCGCAGATTTCGCTCAGCTTCGGCGTGGACGATTTGCACGGCACGATCATGGAAGAAAAAATTTTCCACATGGCTGGCGCGACCACCCCGCAGGAGCAAACCGTTGAATCGTTGCGGCACGCCATCCGCGCGGCCGGCCGCGAACCGGTGCAGCGCGACAGTTTTTACAATCATCTGCCGAAAGCCGCGGTCGCTTTGCCTAACGACACGCGGCACGCGCCTGACGAACTCATCTGCGCCTGAGGTGTTGCGCCTCGGCTGCGTCCAGTATCTCAACGCGCAACCGCTCATTCACGGCTGGCCGGGCGCCGTCCGCTTCGATCGTCCAGCCGCGCTCGCGCGCGCGCTCGCGGCCGGCGAGCTCGACGTCGCGCTCGTCTCCAGTTTCGAATATTTGCGCAATCCGGTTTACGCGATCGTGGACGGCCTCGCGATCGCTTCCGATGGGCCGGTCTTCAGCGTCATTCTCGCGCATCGCGGCCCGGTCGAGCAGTTGCGCGAAGTCGTGACCGATCCGGCGTCGGCGACGTCGGTCAATCTGCTTCGCTGTTTGTTAGGCGAACAGGAGTTCGAATTGATTGAGGAAGGAGAAATCAGCGAAAAGCGCGGCCGGATTTTCATCGGCGATCAGGCGATTCGTTTCCGCGAAGAAGAGGGCGAGCGTTATCGGATTCTCGATCTCGGCGCGGAATGGAAAAAACAAATCGGACTTCCTTTCGTTTACGCGCTTTGGCTCATTCATCCAGATTACGAGGCCAAGCCCGAGATCGCGGAAAAGTTGCGCTCGTTAGGCAAAACGAATCTGCAAAATCTCGATGACGTCATTTCCGCGCAACCGGAAGCGCGCCGTGATTTCTGCGAGTTTTATTTTCGCCACTGTTTGCGCTTCTCTTTTGGAGTCGCGGAAAAAAAAGGATTCCAAAAATTCGCCGAGTTATGCCTCCAAAAAACTCTCCTCTCGAATCTTCCTTCGCCACTCCAACTCGTCTAGGCACGCCGCGCTGGATCCTCGCCGAAACGATCGCGGGTCAAAAGCTCTGCGATCTGCCTTGCATCGATCAACTGCTGCGACGCAAAGGCCTGACAACCGAGGAAGAGACGGCCGCATTCCTGCGCCCGCGCCTGAGCGGATTGAGCGACCCGTTTCTGCTCCCGCAAATGCGCGCGGCGGTCGATCGCATTCTTCGCGCCCTCACGAATCGCGAACGGATCGTTCTCTACGGCGACTACGACGTCGACGGCCTCACTTCACTCGCGTTGCTGCACGAAGTTCTCTCCGCGTACGGCGGGTCGCCCGCGCTTTTTCTGCCGTCGCGGATGGAGGAGGGCTACGGCCTGAGCAGCGAAGGGATCGAGCGCTGTTGCCAGTTGCACTCACCGCAGCTTCTCGTCGCGGTGGACTGCGGAACTTCGTCGTGCGCCGAGATCGACGAACTCGTTAGGCGCGGGATCGATGTGATTGTCCTCGATCATCACGAGCCGAAAGCGAAACTGCCGCGCTGCGTCGCGCTGGTGAATCCGAAGGCGAATCTGCCTAACGAGTTCGCCTATCTTTGCAGCGTCGGCATCGTCTTTAAACTTTGTCACGCGCTCCTCAAAACTTCGTCGCTGTCGGATTTCGACCTTCGCCGTCGCCTTGATCTCGTCGCGCTCGGAACCGTCGCCGACATCGTGCCGCTCGAAGCGGAGAACCGCGTCCTCGTCCATCACGGCGCGCGCGAAATCGCCCGGCGACGATTGTCAGGCTTGAGCAAACTGCTCGATATTTCCGCCGTGCGGCCGCCGATAAATTCCGAGCACATTGGTTTTCGCCTTGGTCCGCGCTTAAACGCCGCCGGTCGCCTAACGACGGCGGAGAGAGCTTTGCGTCTCCTACTTTCGCGCGAGGAAGAAGAGAGCGCGACGATCGCGGCCGAACTCGACGCGCAAAATCGCGAGCGGCAAACGCTCGAACGCCAGATTGTGCTCGCGGCCGAGGAAAAAGTCGCCGCAGAAAAACTGGAGACAAGTTTTGCCCTCATCCTCGGCGATCGCGGCTGGCATCTGGGCGTTCTCGGCATCGTCGCGTCGCGGATCGCGCGAAAATATCATCGGCCGACTTTCGTTATCGGCTTCGACGAAAACGGCCTCGGCAAAGGAAGCGGCCGCAGCATCGCCGGCTTATCGTTAGTCGCGGCGCTCGATCGCTGCAGCGAATGGCTGGAGAAATTTGGCGGACACGAAATGGCTGCCGGCCTAACGATGCGCGAAGAAAATTTCGCGGCCTTCGCACGTGCCTTTGAAAAGGCCTGCGAAGAATTGCTCACCGACGATCTGCTCGAGCCGTGCCTCCATCTCGATCACGAGTTGCCGTTGAGCGAAGTGACCTGGGATTTGCTGCGCTGGCACGAGTTGCTCCAGCCTTTCGGCAACGGAAATCCGCAGCCGCTTTTCCTCGCGCGTGGCGTCCAGTTGGTCGCTCCGCCGCAGGTTTTGAAGGAGAAACATTTGGTCCTGCGCCTGCGGCAAAACGGGCGCCATCAACGCGCGATCTTTTTCGGCGGCGCGGAAGAACCATTGCCCGAGCCGCCATGGGACGTCGCTTTTCGTATCGGCCAGGACGAGTACGAAGGCGAAATGCGTTTGCAAATACAGGTCGAAGCGATTCGCGCCGCGGCCGACATTTAAGATCGGAAATCGAAACGGATGCCGCACCAATTTCACGACTCGTTAGGCGAGATCGAGTGGATCGCGCGACCGCGGCTGACGCAACTGCGGCGGCTCGGGGTTGAGTCGGTCGAAGATTTGCTCCGGCATTATCCGCGTCGGCACGAGGACCGGCGCGAGTTCGCGAATTTTCCGAGCGAAGAAAGCGAGCAGCCGATTTGCCTCTGCGGCGAAGTCGTCAAAACACAAATCAAGCGTTTCGGCGGCTGGAAAAAAATCTTCGAGGTCACGCTCGAGCAGAGCGACGCGCACGCGCTCAGCCAGCCGCTTGTCTGCCGTTGGTTCAACGTTCATTACGTCCAAAAAATGATTTTTGGCGACCAGCGTCTCGTCGTTTTCGGCAAGCCGCGACTGCGTGGCAAACGGATTTGCATGGAGCATCCGGAGTTTGAAATCATCGAGAACGACGAGGAAATCTCGATTCACTTCCGCCGGATCGCGCCGATCTATCCGGCGACTGAGGGCCTGTCACAGCGCGTCCTGCGCGGACTGATTTTCCGGTTGCTCGACGAGTGCGAAGACGACGGCCTCGCGATCATTCGCGAGCTGCATTTTCCGCGCAGCTGGGAGTCGTTAGGCTCGGTGCGCGAGGCGCTGGTCCGCGAGGAATTTCTCGATATGCAGATGCTCATCGGCCTGCGTCGCGCGCGCGCGCGCCTGCGCAATGGCCGCGCAAATGACGCGGAGGGAAAATTGCTCGAGCGTTTTCTGCGCGCGCTGCCGTTTAGCCTAACGAACGCGCAGGCGCGGGTGCTCGAGGAACTGCGCCGGGATTTGCGTTCGCCTCTTCCGATGAATCGTTTGCTCCAGGGCGACGTCGGTTCCGGCAAAACCGTTGTCGCGATCGCGGCGATGCTGCTGGCGGTTGAATCCGGTTCGCAGGCCGCGCTGATGGCGCCGACGCAAATTCTCGCCGAACAACATTACGAAGTTTTGCGGCGCTGGCTCGAGCCGTTAGGCGTCGCGATCTCGCTGCGGACCGGGGCGAGGAGCGCGGACGGACCGACGCTTTTCACAAATCCGCAGATTTTTGTCGGAACGCATGCGTTGTTGTTTGAGCCGGAAGGCCTGGAGAATCCGGGACTCGTGGTTATCGATGAGCAGCACAAGTTCGGCGTCGCGCAGCGCGCACGCCTGACGAGTTTCGAGCCCGCGCCGGACGTTCTCGTGATGACGGCGACGCCGATTCCGCGCACGCTTTCGATGACGCTTTACGGCGATCTCGACGTCGCGACGATCGACGAAATGCCGGCCGATCGCGGCCGGATCGTGACCGCAGCGCGCGACGAATCGAAGCTGCCGGAGGTGCTCGCGTTTTTACGGCGTGAGCTCGAGGCCGGGCGACAGATTTACATCGTTTATCCGCTGATCGACGAGAGCGAAAAGCTCGATGCGAAAGCAGCGAGCGCGGAATTCGAGAAATGGCGCGAGCGTTTGCGGCCGTTCTCTTGCGAGCTGCTCCACGGCCGCATTCCCGCGCCAGAAAAGCAGGCGATCATGGATCGATTTCGCCGCGGCCTAACGAGTGCTCTGGTCAGTACCACGGTCATCGAAGTCGGAGTGGATGTCCCGAACGCGACCGTCATGCTGATCGAGAACGCCGAACGTTTTGGCCTCGCGCAACTGCATCAACTGCGCGGCCGAATTGGTCGCGGCGAACACAAATCGTATTGCATTTTGCTCAGCTCCGATCCCTCGCCGGAAACGCTCGCGAAATTGCAGGTGCTGGAAAAAACGAGCAACGGTTTCGCGGTCGCGGAAGCGGATTGGGAATTGCGCGGACCGGGCGATCTGCTCGGGACGGCGCAAAGCGGCCTGCCCGCGCTCAAGCTTGGCAACCTGCGGACGGACGCGAAGCTGATGCAGGAAGCGCGCGTGGTCGCGCAGAAGATTTTGCGCGACGATCCCGACTTGGCGCGGCCGGAAAATCAACGTTTCCGCGATTTTGTTGTCGAAGAAGAGAACTTTTCCCATGTGAGCTGATGAAAAACTTTTTCAAATTCATTCTTCTCGTCCTGCTTTTGAGTGCGGGAGTTTCGCTGCTTTACGATTACCAGTTGCAGCACGGCGGTCTCAGCCTAACGAGGTCGGGCCGGCCGGAAAAATATACCCTCGCCGACACGCCCGCGGTCGCGGATAAGGAGGTCGCCAGCCTCGCCTCGCTGAGCAACGAGCGCCGCAAACTCGTCGCCGGGGTCATTCCATCGGTCGTGAGCGTGAAGACGACGAAACGGATTCAGCGCAAGTACGGGCTCGATCCGTTCGATTTTTTTCGAGGGAATTTTCGTCAGTACAACGGCCCGGACGATGAGGCGATGGTGCAGAATTCGTTAGGCTCGGGCGTCATTCTGACGAAGGAAGGGCATATCATCACGAACAATCACGTCGTCGATCAGGTCGATGAAATTCAAGTGCAACTGAGCGACGGCCGCGTCTGCCCGGCGCGCGTCATCGGCTCCGACGCGCAGCTCGATCTCGCAGTTTTGAAGATCGACGAACCGAACATCAAGCCGATCAAGCTGGGCGATTCCGACGCGATGCAGGCGGGCGATTTCGTCCTCGCGATCGGCAATCCGTTTGGCTTCGAAGAGACGGTCACGGAAGGAATCATCAGTTCGAAAGGCCGCCCGAATCGCATCGACGGCTTCGGCGATTATTTGCAGACCGACGCGGCGATCAATCCCGGCAACAGCGGCGGACCGCTGATCAATCTGCGCGGCGAAGTCATCGGCATTAACACCGCGATCATTTCGCGCAGCGGCGGTTCGCAGGGAATCGGTTTCGCGATTCCGTCGAACACGGTGCGCATGGCGCTCGAAAGTCTGCTGAAGAAAGGCCGGATCATTCGCGGTTATCTCGGCATTCAAACCGCGGCGCCGCACGTCGGACCTTTTGGAGGCTTGGAAAATTCCGGCGTCGTTGTTGCGTCGGTCCTGCCGGATTCGCCGGCGGCGGAGGCGCAGATGGAGCGCGGCGATGTCATTCAGAAGTTCGATGGCCATGAGGTGCGCAACATCGCGGAACTGCAACGGCTCGTGTCGCAGGTCGAGCTGGACAAAAAAATCGACGTCGAAGTGTCGCGCAATGGCAAGCCCGTGGAACTTTCCGCGAAAATCCGGGAGCAGCCCGCCAACTATCAGCTCGCGCGCGCGCTGCCGCCCAACCAGCCCGGGCAGCCTGCGCCCGCGCCTAACGAACCCGACACCGATTCGCCCGATCAGTCCGGCGTTTCTGGAAATGCGCTCGCGTCGCTCACCGTGCGCGACCTCACGCCGGAACTCGCGCAGACCCTGGGCGTGCCTGCGAACATCCACGGCGTTGTCGTTACGCGGGTGGGGGACGACACGCCGGAGTTGCGGCCTCGCGATGTGATCGAAGCGGTCAACGAGGAGCCGATCAAGTCGGTGCAGGATTTCCAGGCGGCGATTGCGAATCTCGATCCAAACCAGGCGCAGGTTCTTTCGGTTTGCCGGCAACGTGTTCGCTCTTTTGTCGTCATCAAGCCGCGCTGAGTGACGGCGGCGAAACGCCTTTTCGTTAGTCTCGATCCGCCGCCGCCGATCGCGCAGACACTCGTTAGGCTGAATCCGCGTCTACGCGACGTGCGCTGGGTCGCGGCCGATCAGCTTCATTTGACGCTGGCGTTTTTCGGCAACGTCGCGCCGGAAAACGAAGAGAAGCTGCGCGAAAAACTGGGCGCGATTCGCTTCGCTCATTTTTTTCTTCCGCTGCAAGATTTGGGAACTTTCCCGCCAAAAGGTTCGCCGAAAATTCTCTGGCTCGGAATTGGCCGCGGGCATCCGCATCTTTTTCAACTGCACAAACGCATCGCCGACGCCGCGCTCGCGGCCGGTCTCGAACCGGATTTAAGGCCGTGGCATCCGCACTTCACGCTCGCGCGTTGCGATCGGATTTCGCGCTCCGCGCTCGAGACATTTCTTCGCGCCAACGCCAGGTTCGACGCCGGCCTTGTGCCGTTTTCGGGTTTTCATCTCAAATCGAGCCGGCTCCTTCCCTCGGGTTCGACTTACGCGACCGAGCTGAGCATTTCCGCGAGCTGACTCGCGGCTTGCAAATCGTCACGCCGATTTCTATACCCGCGGGATGAAGCGTCCTTTTTTTCTCGGCGCAATCGGCGCTCTGATCTGCCTAACGAACGCACACGCGGCTGACGCGCCGGTCACAATCGCGTTGAAGGCGGCGCGGCTCTTCGACGGCAAATCGAAAACGTTCGTGACAAACGGCGTGGTCATCATCAGGGGCAACACGATCGCCGACGCCGGCAGTAACGTCCCGATCCCGAGCGACGCGCAGGTGATCGATCTCGGCGACGCGACGCTTTCGCCCGGTTTCATCGACGCGCACACACACCTGACGCTGGATGATTATTCCGAAAGCTATGACGAGCTCCGCCTGAAATCACTCGAACGCACGCAACCCGAGTTGGCCTACGTCGCGATCCCGCATGCGCGCGCGACACTGCGCGCCGGCTTCACGAGCGTGCGCGATGTGGGCAGCCGGTTTTTCATCGACGTCGCGATGCGGAACGCGATCGCGTCGGGAATTTTCGAAGGTCCGCGCATGCTCGTGGCGACGAACGGCATTGGCGCCACCGGCGGACACTTCGATCACACGGACGGTTTTCGGCCGGGAATTTTCGGCCACGAACCGAATTACACTGAGGGCATCGCGGATGGTTCGGAGGAGATTCGGAAGGCGGTTCGTTTCGAAGTCAAGAATGGCGCCGACGTCATCAAGGCCGCGGTTTCGGGCGGCGTTTTGTCGTTAACCGACGAAGTCGATGTGCCGCAATTTTCGGCGGAGGAAATGAAGACGCTCGTCGACGAATCGCATCGCCTTCGCAAAAAAGTTGCGGTCCATTGTCACGGCGACACGGCCGCGCGCGAGGCGATCAACGCCGGCGTCGATTCGATTGAGCATGGCTCGTTTTTGAAAGCGGACACGCTCGCGCTCATGAAACAAAAAGGGACATTTCTCACCCCGACCTTGATCGCCGCCGAATATATCAAGGGCAAACTCGCGAGCTATCCGTCGGCGGTGCAGGCGAAGGCGCTCGCCGCACTTAAGGCGCGGTCGGAGATGTTCCGCAACGCGGTGCGGATCGGCGTGAAGATTTCTTTCGGCACGGATGCGGGCGTTTATCCGCACGGCGAAAACGCGAAGGAATTTGCCTTGATGACCGGCCTCGGCATGAAACCAATCGACGCCTTGATCAGCGCGACGTCGGTCGATGCCGATTTGTTAGGCGTGAGGCCGAAACTCGGCACGATCGAAAAAGGAAAGCTCGCCGACATCATCGCGATGCCGGGCGATCCGGTCGCCGATATCACCGCGACGGAGCGCGTTTTTTTCGTGATGAAAGACGGCAAAGTCGTGCGCAACGATCAACCGGTGACTCGTTAGGCAAAATGTCGCGCTTGGAAAATCAGGTCGCAGTCGTGACCGGCGCCGGTCGTGGGATTGGTCACGCGATCGCGGTACGGTTGGCGGAAGAAGGCGCGCGGATTGCATCGGTCAGCCGCAGCGAAGCGAACGCGCAACGGACAGCAGACGAAATCAACGCGACGAAGCCCGACGCGGCGAAAGCTTACGCCGTCGATGTCGCGGATCACGACGCCGTGCAGGCGATCGGCGAAAAGATTCTCGCAGATTTCGGTCGGGTGGACATTTTGATCAACAATGCCGGCGTAACTCGCGACGGCCTGAGCATGCGCATGCCGGTGGCGGATTGGGACGCGGTCCTCGCGACGAATTTGCGAGGCGCGTTCAGCTTCGCGCAGGCGGTGATGCGTTTCATGATCAAACAGCGCAGCGGTCGCATCATCAACATCAGCTCGATCGCCGGGCTGACGGGAAACGCCGGGCAGACGAATTACGCTGCGAGTAAAGCCGGCTTGATCGGCCTGACAAAATCGCTCGCGCGTGAACTCGCCGGCCGCGGCATTACCGTGAACGCGATTGCACCTGGTTTTATCGTCACCGACATGACCGACGTGCTGCCGGATAAAATCAAGGAAGCAATCCTCGCCAAAATTCCGCTGGCCAAATTCGGAGAGGGCGTGGACATCGCCGCGGCGGCGGCATTTCTCGCCGCGCCAGAGGCAAAGTACATCACCGGCCAGGTGCTGACGGTCGACGGCGGAATGGTGATGTGAATATTCGAGCGGCGCTTGCCGTCTCACATTCGTTAGGCAAGAGCAGGGTCGCGACGCCTCGGTTGCTTCCGCGCGCTTTTGCCCGAAATTCAAAAGGAGGTTCGACGTTATGAAAAAATTCCTTCTCATCGCGATCTTGGCGTTGGCGGGTTGTTCGACTGCACCTGAGCGAGTCGCGCAAAACTCGCCCGCGGCAACGACCAATCCGGGCAACGAGTCTTTTAATCAAAATCAAATGAGCAAGACCGGCCGGCAGACACCGGGCGGCGCGCTCGAACAGCTCGACCCGTCCGTGACGGTGCAGAACGGGCATCAGTAAAACGGCGCTCGCAACGATTTGTTTCTGCGCGGGAGCTTTTGCTGAATATTGCAGCCGCGCAGTGACGGCGCAGGCTGCGATTTACTTTCCAGAATGCGCGCGATCTGGAAAGGGAGCATCAGCTTCGGGCTCGTTAACATTCCCATCGCGCTCTATCCGGCGACGCGGAAAGAAGAGCTGCGGTTTCGTTTGCTGCGCGAGAGCGATCTGAGTCCGGTTAACTACAAACGCGTCGCAGAAAAGGACGGCAAGGAAGTGCCGTGGGAGCAGATCGTCAAAGGCTACGAGTACGAGAAAGGAAAATTTGTTGTCCTCAGCGAAAAGGATTTTGAGCGCGTCGATCTCGAAGCGACACAGACGATCGACATTCAGGATTTCGTCGACGTCGAGGAGATCGATCCGATGTTCTTCTACAAACCGTATTACCTCGAACCGCAAAAAGGTGGCGACAAAGCCTACGTGCTCCTGCGCGAGGTGCTCGCGAAAACAGGGAAGGTCGGGATCGTGAAGGTGATCATAAAGACGCGGCAATATCTTGCCGGTGTCAAAGCGCTCAAACACGCGCTCGTCCTCGAGCTGATGCATTTTGCCGAGGAACTTTCTGATGCGGAGAAATTGAATGTTTCGAAATCGCTCGAGCTTGGGAAACGCGAGATCGACATGGGGAAGGCGCTCGTTCAAAGCATGGCTTCGAAGTGGGATCCGAAAAAGTACAAGGATGATTATCGGGACGCGCTCCTCGAAGTGATCGAAGAAAAGGTCGAGGCCGGCGGCGAAGAGATCGAGGAAAAGCCGAAGACGAAAAAGCCGTCGTCGAAAGTGATCGATCTGGTCGCGGTTTTGCGCGAAAGCCTCGCCAAGTCGGAAGACGGCCGCAAAAAGAAGCCGGCCAGAAAAACCTCGAGCAGCAAAAAGGTTGCTTAGCGCCCGCCAGAAACGGCAGGGCCGGACACTTCAAAGCAATTCCGATTTCTTGCCCTTGATTCAAACGAACGTTTGAATTAATTTGTGGCGTGATCCAAGACGACATTCAGGGCACGAAGCTTGCGATCTTGAAAGCGACCGAGCGATTGGTCGCGGCCAAAGGCTTCGAAGCGACTTCGCTGAGAGCGATTACGGCCGCCGCCAAGGTAAACCTGGCCGCGGTCAATTATCATTTCGCGACCAAGGACGCGCTCATTCTCGCGATGTTGAATCGCCGACTCCGGCCGATTAACGAAGCCCGCCTGGCGTTGCTCGACCGTTTTGAAAAGGAGGCGGGCGGGCGGCCGGTCGCGCTCGAAAAAATTCTCGAAGCGCTCTTTCGGCCAGTCCTTGAAATGATCAAGCCCGGCTCCGCGAACGGGCGGCATTTTCTGCGTCTGCTTGCGCTCTGCCTCGCCGAGCCGAGCGCTTATCTGAAGCCGTTAATCGAAAAGGAATTTTCCGAGAAAACGCGGCGTTTTCACCGCGCGCTGCGGGCCGCCTTGCCAAACCTTTCCGACGCGGAGGCGCACTGGCGTCTTCATTTCGCACACGGCGTTTTTTTCCACGCCGTCGCGCATTCGGAATTGCTCGTCTCGACTTCCCGCGGCCGTTGTCGCCTGACCGACGCAGACGCCGCGCTGCGCCGCGTGATCAATTTCTGCGCGGCTGGCCTGCGTGCTGCTGCCTAACGATTTCCACTCATGCCTGTCATCGAACAAACGCCTGTCGCCCGCACGAAACCTTTGCCCGATCATCCGCACCTGCCGGTTGATTTCGAAGATCAATCCGCCTCGGCGAAAAAGAGGCCGCCGTTGTTTCGGCGTCCGCCGATTGTGATCGGCGCGGCCTTTCTCGCCGTCGTCGTGATCATCTACGTGGCGGCGATTTTCTTCCACAGTCTCACGCATGAGAGCACGGACGACGCGTTCATCGACGCGCACACCGTGAGCATCGCGCCGAAAATCGCTGGAAAAATCTCGTCCGTCCACGTGCGCGACAATCAGCTCGTAAAAAAAGGCGATCTTTTGCTCGAGATCGATCCGAGCGATGTCGAGGCAACGGTCGCGCAGCGTCAGGCCGCGCTCGACGTCGCGCGGGCGCATCTCGAAACTGCGCAGATGAGCGCCGAGCAGGCCGAGGCCCACGTGCACACTTTGCTCGCGGGTTACGATTCGGTGAAGGCGATCACGGCGGCGGCGGCGGCGGAGACGGCGAAGGTCGAGGGCGACCTCGCGCGCAACCGCGGCCTGATCGCGAGCGGCGCGATCTCGAGCCAGGATTTCCAGCATTCGCAGGCCGACACGACCTCGTCCGTCGAGACGCTCGACTCGAAGAAGAAAGAGCTGACGGCGGCGGAAGCGTTTGCCGAGGAGGGGAGAAAACAGGCCGGCTCGGCCCGCGCGCAGGTCACGGCGGCGCAGGCCCAGGTCGCGGAAGCGGCGGCGGAATTGAAACAGTCGCAGTTACAGAAATCCTACACCCGCATGACCGCGCCGGAGGCGGGCCGGGTGACGAACAAATCGATCGAGCCGGGCGATTACGTGCAGGTCGGCCAGCCGCTCTTCGCGATCGTGCCGGTGCAAGTCTGGGTGACGGCGAACTACAAGGAAACGCAATTGACCGACATGCGTCCGGGCCAGCCGGCGGAGATCAGCGTCGATGCTTATCCGGCGCGCGTGCTGCGCGGCCATGTCGACAGCATCCAAGCGGGAAGCGGGGCGCGGTTCAGTCTGCTGCCGCCCGAGAATGCCACCGGCAACTTCGTCAAAGTGGTGCAGCGCGTGCCGGTAAAAATCGACCTCGACGAGCAGGCGAAGGTGCAGCAGGTCCTCGGCCCGGGCATGTCCGCGGTGCCGGATGTAAAAGTGAAAGCGAGCCTGAGCCCGGCGATCATCGTCACGGTCTGCGCGCTCCTCGCGATCGCGATCGTGATCGGCGCGACGATCTGGTGGCTGGCGCGGATTCGCACTCGTTAGGCAAAAGCCGTGCCGGCAAAATCGCCTAACGAGGCTTCGGATTGGAAGCCGAGCCACAACCCCTGGCTGATCGCGCTCTCCGTCATGCTCGCCACCTTCATGGAGGTGCTCGACACCTCGGTCGCGAACGTTTCCCTCCCGCACATCGCCGGCAATCTTTCCGCCACGACCGACGAAGCGACCTGGGTCCTGACCAGTTACCTGGTCGCGAATGCGATCATCCTCCCGGCCACGAACTGGCTCGGAAATCTTTTCGGCCGCAAACGCTTTCTCGTTTCCTGCATCATCCTTTTCACCTTCGCCTCGGCGCTCTGCGGGGCAGCGACCAGCCTTGGCTTCCTCGTCCTTGCGCGCGTTCTGCAAGGCGCGGCGGGCGGCGCCCTCCAGCCGATCTCGCAGGCCGTTTTGCTCGAAAGTTTCCCGCCGGCAAAACGCGGCGCGGCCATGGCGGTCTTCGCCATGGGCGTGGTCGTGGCGCCGATCGCGGGGCCGACGCTCGGCGGATGGATCACGGACAACTACAGTTGGCGCTGGGTCTTTTACATCAATCTCCCGATCGGCCTGCTCGCGGGGCTGATGGCGAACGCTTTCATCGAAGACCCGCCCTATTTGAAAAAGGTGCTCGCGAGCCAGATCGATTATCTCGGCTTCGGATTCCTCACCATCTGGCTCGCCACCCTCCAATTCGTGCTCGACAAAGGCCAGGAGCTCGACTGGTTCGGCTCGCGCACGATCGCGATCTGCCTAACGATCTCGATCCTCGGGTTTCTCGCCTTCGTCACCCGCGAGCTGACCGCGCGCCAGCCGCTCGTCGATCTGCGCGTGCTGAAAAATCGCAACCTCGCCGTCGGTTGCGGATTGATCGGCATCCTTGGCGCGCTCCTTTACGGCACCATCGCGGTCCTGCCGCTCTTCATGCAAAACCTCCTCAACTACACCGCGCTCGACGCCGGCCTCGCCCTCAGCCCGCGCGGGGTCGGCGCATTTCTGGCCACAATCGTGGTCGGTCGGCTGGTTGGGAAAATCAACAACCGCATTCTGATCACGGTCGGTTTCCTCGGGCTCGCCTACTCCTCGTTCCTCTTCGGAAACATCAACCTCAGCATCGGGATGAGCAGCATCGTCTGGCCGACCGTTTTCAGCGGAGTCTCGATCAGCTTCATCTTCGTGCCGCTCGCGACTTCGAGCATGGGCACGCTCGCGCAGGACCAGATCGGGAACGCGAGCGGCCTCTTCAACCTCATGCGCAACCTCGGCGGGAGCATCGGCATTTCCGGCCTCACCACTCTCGTGGCGCGCGGCTCGCAGTCGAACCAGGCCGCCTTCGTCAGCCACTTCTCGCAATACAACCCGGTCTATCAACAAAAGCTCGCGGCCGTTCAGGGCGTGCTCGCCGCGCATGGCAGCGCCTGGACCGCGGCCCGGCAGGCGCCGCGCATCCTTTACGGAATCCTGCAGCAGCAGGCCGCGCTCGTGACCTACTCGCACAATTTCCGCCTCTTTGGCCTGCTCTGCCTTGGCACCACGCCGCTCGTCTTCCTCTTCCAGAAAGTGAAGGCGAAAAAAGGTCCGGTCGCGGCCCACTGAGCCGCGCGAGTTCACCTCCCGGCGCCGAAGCGGACGAGGCAATAGCCGAAATCGACCGTCCGGTTCGCCTTGTCGGCCAGAAACTGCGGCTTGATCTCAAAAAGCCGGCCGCGCGGGTTCATTAAGATCCCGTCGGCGATCAGACGGTGAAGCTGTTTGGAAGCGGCATCGGGCGCGAGGCCGGTGCGCGCCGCCACTTCGGAGACCATGAGCGAGCCGCCGTCGGCCAACTCGCGTAAAATGGACCATCTGGCCGAGCTTCCGAGGGCCGACTGCACGGAGGCGAGGGGAAGGAGCGGGATTTCGTCAGGCATGAATGCGAAGGTAGCACCGAAACACGCCAAGGAGCAAGGGTTCTTTGCCAAGGACCGAGGTCAGACCGAGAAGGTCGGAGGTCAACAAGCGAAAATGTGTTGGTGACAAGCGAAGTAACTAGAGTTTACTGCCAAGTAAAGAGATCGCCAAGCGAAGGGAGGAGGTCGAGCCGCCAAGGAACAAGCATAACAAGCTAAGGTCAGAGAGAATCAAGCTAAGTAATAAGCGAAACACGCGAAGGAACCACCGAAATCGCTAAGGAGCGGCCCGACAACGATGAGGGGCGGCCCGAGGGCGACAAGTTTCCACCCCTAATCGGAATGCCGGGCGTGGCCTGATCGGGGAAGCGCCTGTCTTCACGAAAGCGCAGACCGCAAAAAGCGAAAAGGCCCGCCCCTCCGAAGAAGGGCGAGCCCGTGATTTCGCAGCCGCCGAGGCGGCCGGTTAGGTTGTGAGTTAGTGGCCGAGCAGGCGATTGATCGCCGCGTTCACGTCCACGAGGCCGTAACCGCTCTTCGGGTTCCACGAACGCGAGTAGGTGTTCGCGAGCGGGCCCGTGGTGACGCCGCCGTTGCTGTCGGTCGCGGTAATGGTCGCGCCCGCGAGCTGGTCGCCGTGCAGGTAATAGTTGCCGCCCGTGACGGTGATGGTTTGGGCGATACCGAAGCTCAAGGTCGAACCGGGAGTGAAGTTCGCCAGAGTGAGCGTGAGTATCGAGATGCCCGACGGGCCGCCGCTCACGGTCGAAGCCGCAATCGACGGCGCGGTGCCGCCGGTGCCCGATGAGGAGGCGCCGACTGTGACCGCGTAGGTCGCGGGATAGAAGTTACCCGGCAACGGCGAGAGGTCGAAGACGAACGTGTTCAGCGTCGTCCCACCGGCGCCATTGTAGGTGATGGTGTAAGCCTGCGGGTCGGCGTAGGTGCCGCGATCACGCGCGCTGAAGCTGGTCGAGCCCGCGGTGGCGTAGCAGATGCCGGGATCCTGGTCGCTCTGGCCCTGGGTCGTGTTTTCCATCAGTGTCTGGACGTCGGCGGGCGCGAGGATGATGCTGTTGGCGCTCGCCGCGCTCAGGATGAGGGCCGCGCAACCGGCCGCGTGCGGCGCGGCGGCGCTGGTGCCGAAGAAGTCAGGATAACCGTCGCCGTCGCTGTCGTAAGGGCTCGGATTACTCGGGCCCGGAGGCACCGTGCCGGTGGCCGGCGGGAAGAAGGTCGTGCTCACACCATCCACAGTGGCGAGCGACGGCTGCTTGCGCGTGATCGGGGTGCTCAGGCGGTTGCCGGCGTTGTCAAAGTAGATCGTAACCGGTCCATTGGACGAATATTCCTCGATGATCGGCATGTAAGGGGAGTAGGTGTAGGAGAATTGATCGTCGTAGAGATAAGCGGCCGAGCCTGCGCAGGTCGCCGCGACCGGGTGGCCGTAGGTTTCCGGATTATTCGGTCCGACAAAGTCGGCGATGATCTGCGACGCGTCGGTCGCGACCGCCCAGCGGATGTGCGTGGCCTGGTCGCGGGTCGGGCCGCCGCCGTTGGCGGCGCGATTGGTGAGGACGATGACGAACTCATACTGCGTGCCGGCAATGAGCGTGCTGCCCGGAATTTCGACCGGAGCATTGGTGCTGAAGTTGGTGGCTTTTCCGCTCTTCGTTGACTGATAGGTCGCGGTGCCGTTCGTAGCGACGCTGAAGACGAGGATGTCATAGTCGGTCGTGATCTGCTTGATCCCGCCGGTTGTGACTCCATCCGGGTCGTCCCATTGGAAGACGAGTGTGCCGTTGTAGCTGGAAGAATTGGTCTTCGGCACATAAACCTTCTGGACGAGGATGGGCTGGCCCAGCGAGTTCGTGCCAAAACTATTGTATTGGTTGAAGACAGCGCTCTCACTCGAGGTGATGCCGCTGTAGGTGATGCCGCCTTCGGAGAGGAGGAGCGCCTGCGAGGTGGCGTTGTTGGCCACGCCGCTGAAGGTGCCGGTCCAGCCGGAATTGCCGTCGTTACCCGCGGAGGAGAAATAGGTCGAACCCAACGCGGTTGCCTTGTCCACCGCCTGGGCGACAACGCCGTCGGAGAACATCGGCTCATCGTAATAGCCCACGTCGTCACAGATCACCTTGCAGCCGGCGGCCTGGAGCAGGCCGATGCCGTTCGCGAAATCGGCTTCCGAAGTGTCGGCGGTGCGGAAGGCGAGAGTCGCCGCAGGGGCGACGTCGTGCACGATCTGAAGCATGGCGCGGCCTTCGTCCTCACCGCTCGTCGGGCCGTCGACCAAAACGATAACCGGCGTGGTGTAGCCTTCCGGATTTCCCGTGCCGGGCAAATCGCCGCTGGCGACGTCCTGCGTGGCGTGAACCGGATAGCTTGTGCTTAACTTGTTGTAGCTATCCGACTGCGCGCCGACCATGACGCCGGCGCCGAGATAACCCGAGGCGTTGGCCAGGTTCGAGTGGAGCACCATTCCGCCGTAGCCGGGGACAATACCCGCGTAGTGCCGCGGCTTGAGCGAGAGCTTGACGGCCGAGACACCTTTCTCGCGGCCAATTTCGCCGGCTTTGTTTAGCGGCATCCACATCGAAGCGATGCCGGCGCGATACCAGTCGACTTGAGCGGTGATCTCGCAGCCCTGCTTCTGCAGGGTTTTGATCATCGACGGAATCGATTTCGTGCCGTCGAAGGCGACTTCCACCTGCACGCGACCGCTGCTGTCCTCGCGAGCAAGCGGGTAGTTCCTGGCCAGCGAGGTGAATTTGTCGTGGCTGAGAGTCTGCCCGCCCTTCGAGGCGGCGGCGTAATCGCTCGCCATCTCGTAAAGACCGAGGGCGAGGTTATCTGGCAGCTTGGCGGAGGCTTTGTCAGCCTGCGTTTGCGAACCGCTCTTGGAGGGTTGAGCGGCGAGAGAAGAAAAGGCGAGCGCCGTCGTGGTGACGGCGAGGCCGAGTTTTGAGATAGAATTTAAGCGCATGAGAATAAAAAACGGAAAGTTGTTTTGTGAAGTGGAGCGTTACGACCGCTTGGTGCGGCGCTGGAAAACGACGAGCAAGACCAAGCCGACAGCGAGGCAGCCTACGATCGAAGCTTCCGGCACCGCAGGAAGAAACTCCGCGCCGGTGAGGGCGATCGAGTAATTTCCACCGGCGTTGCTGTAGCCGGTGTAGCCGTTGATCGCCACCGTGCCGCTATTCGCGCCGTAGACGCCGCGCGGATCGGTGTGACCGTCGGTGAAGTTCGCGAACATCAGCTGATTGAGGGTGTCGGTCGGATAGCGGCCCGAGCCGGTGATGAGCAGGTAATAAACACCCGCCGGCAGCGAAGAGAGGATCGCATTGCCGGAAGGCAGCGTCGATTGCGGCGAGCCGGTGGTCGGATCGTCGTCATTCGCTTCCACGCCCATGCCCGCGGCGTTGAAGAGAAAGAGCTGCGAGTCGAAGTTGTTCGAGCCGGGGAGGAAAAAATTCGTCGTGGCCGAAAATGTCGACGTGTTGTTGATATAGATCTCGAACATGTCACCCTCGGACAAGCCGTTCGTAAACGTGAGTGTGCCGTTGATGTGATCGAGGTTGGCGAAAGGCGTGCCGCTCGCGACTTGAGCCGTGGTGGTCAGGTCGCCCGCGTCGCCCGATTCAGTATAGGTTCCGGCGCGAACCATGCCTGCCGTGAGCAGTCCCAGAAAAACGAGTGCAGCCAGCGTGATGGCGCGCGCTGATCCGAGCCGTCGAGTACAGAAGTTTTGAGTCATTTGGTTTCTTTTTTTAGTAAGCCGAGTTGCCGCTCGCGCGCGTGATACGCGCTTTGTGGCGGGCGCGTCTTAAAGGGCCCCCGGCGTGCCGTCAAACTAAAAAGTTACAAAATTGTAAGATTTTTTTCTGGACAGCTTTTTGCTAAATGACGGGAAACGACCCAGTTGGGTCCTTGCTCCTGCGCAGGCACGCGCCGGTCCTTCGTAAATCTGAGTTCGTTAGGCAACTTCGGCCGCGCGGGAAAACGGAGCGGATCTCGTTTGCTGGATTTTTGCCTAACGATGCGCGGTCTCGAGGGAGTTCGTTAGGGGAACGGGCGCGGCCGGCGAGGCCTCCGCGGTGCAACGGACGCGGCGCGCGGCATAATACGACCCAATCACAACCGCCGCGGCGAGCAGTTGCGCGAGCAGCGTTTCGTAAGTCGGAAAAACGGCGAACCAAAGTCCCGACCAATCGGGCAGCGCGTGCGCGAGCCACGGCACCGGCGTCGTCGTGATCCAGTGCGCGAGCTGCATTTCCTGCGCCTGTTCGCCCACCATCACGAGCAGGACCGCGCCGAGGAGCACGCCGGTCGTGACCAGCATTTGCCGGTAGGGAAGCCGTTGTTGCAAAACAAAAGTGAGTACCGCGACGAACGCGGAAAGAATCAAACCGAGCAGCGTTCCCTTGAGCACGACCTCGCCGCCGAGACGAAGGTAGTAAGTTTGCAAGAAGAGCACGACCTCGACTCCCTCGCGATAAAGCGAAGTGAAACCGAGAAGCAACAATCCCCACATGAGCCGCCGCTGCGAGGCATCTTCGCTGCTGTGGACGGAGAAGAGCGCTTTGCGCCGGCGATTGTGCGCGCGAATCCAGCCGCCCCAATAAATTTTGTGAAAAAACCAATTCATGATCACGAGCAGCACCACGACCGCGAGCGCGCCGGTCGCGGCCTGCAGATTGAGCGCGGAAATATTGTCCGAGAGCGATGCCATGATGTGCACCGCGATCATCCAGGTGACGAGCGTAGCGAGAAACGCAAGGCCCGCGCCCCACGCGACCGGACGACGGCAGGCGCGTCGCACGCCTGTCATGCTCGCGGTGATCGCGGCGAGGACGAGAATGCATTCGAGGCCTTCGCGAAAAACGAGCACTGCGATGTCGAGCGCGGCGATCGTCGGGCTGGTCTGCGCGCGGGTCGGATCGGGCGCGCCGTTGGCCGCGATTCCCTGCCAGACCATCATGGCGAGAACGCCGAGGGCCGCGAAAACGCAAAGCAAGCGGACCGCAATTCCCATCCGCGGCGCCGGAATTTCAGCGGCCAACGATGCGGATGCCGTGACCGGCGGTGTGTGGGCGGAGGTGCTCACGGAAGATTAACTTATCATCTTTCGAAACCGACGCCCTCCCGCGGTTGTCATTTTTTAGCGGAGAATTGCGCTTGCGAGATGGATTCGCTTCCGGCCGTGCCTTGTGAATTCGCGCCCGCGAGCGTAAAATCGAAGATGCATCGCGCGCGCGCATTTACGCTCATCGAGATCGCGATTTCCTGTTTTATTTTGATGCTCATCATGCTGCTCGCGATCCCGAGCGTGGAGGGCGTGCTCGCAAATCGACGCCTCCAAAGTTCGCTCGACGCGCTGAATAACCTCGTGCGGCAGGCGCAGGAACACAGCGTGGCGGAGCGACGGCCGTATCTGATCATTTGGGAACAGAAGGACATCATCGTGCGGCCGGAAGCGGTTGATCCGGGCTCGAACGGCGTGCCGCTCGCGACGCTGAATTTGAGCCGCGGCCAGGCTTACCACTTGCGGTTGACGGCGTCGTTGCAAAAGAATCCGCCCGCGCAATGGATTTTCTGGCCGACCGGGACGTGCGAGCCGGCGACGGTCGACTTCAAGGGCCCCGACGGAAGCTGGGAAGTGAATTACACGCCGCTGACCGCGCGGCCGGAGATTGTTCGTTATGCGACTCGTTAGGCAAGCGCGCGCCTTTGCGCTTTACGAAGTGCTGATCGGCCTGGCGATTTTCGTCGTCGGCGTGCTCGCGCTCGGCCGCGCCGTTGAGAATTGCATGAGTGCGAGCGAGGTGAGCGAGGAAGAAAATCGGGTTCGGCAGTTGCTCAGCAATCAAATGGCCGAGATCCAGGCCGCGCCGGTCGTGCCCGACACGAGCCGGACGATGAACATCAACACCGGATACGGAGTCGTTAGGCTGATTCAGCAGGCTGGGCCGCAGGAAATGAAAAAAAACGACAACACCGAGCTCGACGGCATGTCGAAGGTAACGTTGACCGCGATTTGGTCGCACGCCGGCGTGCAACAAAAGCGGCAGGTGATCTTCTATGTTTATCGCGCGACTTAAATCGGAATCGCCGTTCGTTAGGCGAGGACTCGTTAGGCGCGGCGCTTTCACCCTGCTCGAGATCACGCTCGCGGTCGCGATCCTTGGTCTGATGGCGGTGGCGATTTATCGTTTCGTCGCGACCAATCTCACCGCGGTCCGCCTTTCCGCGGAAGTGAGCGCGCTCGATGCGCGCTACGCCGGTTTTGAAACTTTGCTCACTGGCGAGTTGCAGGCGTTGCCTTCCGGCGAAGGCGCGCTCACCGGTGAGCCGTACAAATTCAACGGCCGTTCGCGCGATGAGATGACATGGATTTGCCCGGCGGGTCCGGGATTGTTCACCCGCTACGCGACCGGCGAATACGAAGTCACGCTGCGTTTGCGGCCGATTCCGCGGAGTAATTTCATGGAGCTCGGCGTCGCGCGCGAGTCGACCGACGAGGACGCGCCCGCCGGCCAAAAGAATCCGGCATGGGTTCCGCTTATGGAAGATGTGAGCGCGATGGAAATCCGTTACTTTGATCCGCGGCTGAACGGCTGGGTCGATCGCTGGACCGATCAAAGCACCTTGCCGCATCTTGTCCGTATTTCGATCAACCGCGCAAACACCGCCGCGCCCTGGCAGGCGGTGATCGCGATTCGTCCGACGCCGCTTTGAAAAAATGAAACGCTCGTTTGAAATTTCGCGCCGCGGCTCGGCCTTGCTCCTTTCGTTGTGGGCGCTTTTTTTGCTCAGCGCGATGATCATCGGCTGGGCGCTCGACATCAACAATCGGATCACGCTGAGCGGAAATGCCAGCCGCATGCTCGAGGCGGAAGCGTGCGCCTGTTCCGGGGCCGAGATCGCGATCAATCCCGACACCGATCCCGGCGATTCGATTCTCATCGGTTCGTTAGGCAAAAATCAAACCTACAACGCGAAGATCATCGGCGAGGGCGGCCGCATCAATATCAACTGGATTGTGGCGGGCGAAAATCCGCAGCGACTCCAAATTTTGCGCCAGTATTTGGAAAACAAAGGAATCGAGCTAAACCAGGTCGAGCACATGATGGATTGCCTGCTCGATTATGTTGATCCGGACGACATCCCGAGACTAAACGGCGCCGAGGCGGACGATACTTATCATCCGCGCAACGCGCTTCTCCAGACGGTCGAGGAGCTGGCGCAGGTGAAAGGCTGGGAAGATTTTTGCGCGCGCCCGGGCTGGGATGACGACTTCACGATTTACAGCAGCGGGCCGATCGATCTTCAGTGGGCGTCGCGTGATGTGCTTCTCGCGCTGCCGGGATTGAACGAGCCAATGGTCGATCGTTTTCTGCAAATGCGTCGCGGTCCCGACGGCATCGACGGAACGGCGGACGACATGCAATTCGATTCAGTCCAGCAGGCTCTAGTTGCGATGGGATTCTCGACGCAGCAGAGTGAGCAGCTCTCCGGCCTGGTCGAATACAACGATCGCGTCGTGCGCGTGACCAGCGTCGGCAAATCCGGCAACGCGACTCGCACGGTGCAGATGATTCTGCGCAAGGCCGGGCTTTCGCAGATCATTCGTTGGAAGGAATCTTAATATCGAAACCAAGTCCGCAACCGTTTTTATTGCGCCATCCGGCGGCGGCTGGAATCTCGTGCGCGCGCGCGACGGCAACGGCACCTGGGATGTGCGCGCGGTCAGCGATCTAAATGAGGCCGCGAATCTGCTTGTGGCTGGCGACGACATCGTCCTCGGTCTCCCGCTCGACACCGTGCTCGCGCAACGGTTGCGTTTGCCGACAGTCGATCCTGCAGAGTTTGGCGAAATGGTCCGGATCCAAGTCGAGAAAACGCTTCCGTATCCGCCCGAGGAAGTGACGAGCGATTTCGAAATCATCGAACAATCCGACACCGAAAGCGTCATCTCCGCCGTCGCGGTTCATAACCAAAAATTGACCGAGCTCGCGACGCCGCTTTTGAATCGCGGACACATTCCGCGGCAGGTCACCGTTTACGCCGCGCAACGCGCCGCTTCCCACGCTGCCGATGGCCGCGCGCTCCTCATTTATCCCGAAGGCGAAAAACTTGTCTCCGCCATCAGCGAGAACGGCAAGATCAGTCTCACCCGCACGCTCGAGGGGCGTGAGCCAGAGACGCTCCAGCGCGATCTGCCGCAGCTCACATTGAGCGCGGAGCTGCAGGGCATCAGCAGCAATTTTCCGAGCGTGCTGCTCGATGAAAGCTGCCTGCCGCTGCGCGAAACGGTCGAGTGGATTTTCGCGCAGAAGCCCGAGATGATGTCGGCCGAAGCGCCGCCCGCGCAGGTGAAGTTGAACCTCGCGCCGGATTCTTGGAAGGCGCGGCGCCTCGCGCTCGTTAGGCGCGGGCAATGGCGTCGCCGGCTCGCGATCGCGGGCGGAGTTTACGGCGCGATTTTTCTTCTCTTCGCGCTCTACGTTTTATTCATCCGCTGGCAGGTCGGCCGCCTCCACAGCGCGATTAAGCACGACGAGCCGCGGGTCGATTTCATCAAATCGACCGAGGGTAATTGGAACGCGCTCGCGCCCGCGATCGATCCGAATTTTTATCCGGTCGAAGTGCTCTTTCATCTTTTCCAAAGTCTGCCTAACGACAATGTGCAGATCACGGTTTACGACCAGACGGCGCGCTCCGTTTCCGTGCAAGGCGAGGCGCCGAGCGCCGCGCTCGCCTATCAATTTGGCGAGCGCGTGAAGAAGGATCCGAATCTGCGCGCGTTTCATTTCGATCTCGGGCCGCCGCGACTTTTGCCGAACGGCCACGCGCAATTTCATCTCGAGGGAAAACCGAAATGATCGCAGCCTGGTTTGCGCGGCTCAACCAACGTGAACGCTTCCTCGCGCTCGGCGTGGGCGGCGTGCTTTTCCTGCTCATCAATTGGATCATCTGGAGCACGCTGCTCGGGATGAGCGCGGAGCTGCGTGACACCTACGCGCGGGAAAAATCGACGCGCAAAGAGCAGACCGTTTACCTCGCGGAATATCCGATGTGGCTGCATCGGGCGGACTGGCTGAAAAAACATCAGCTCGGCCTAACGAATCCGGCTGAGGCTTCGTCTTTGCTCACCCAGATCCAGCAGATCGCCGGAAAATACAAAGTGCAGATCGATAATCCGCAGATCGGCTCGGTCGAAAACAATCCGACGCACCAGGCCGTGCCGGTCACGATCGAAACCAAAAGCGCCTGGCCGCCGCTCGTCCATTTTCTTTACGACGTGCAAAAGCCTGACGCCTTCATCGTCTTTGAAAGTGTGAATCTGATGGTCGATAGTAACGATCAGACCGTGATGCGCGGCCGCTTCAAGATCGCGAAGTGGTTCGCGCCCGGGTCGGGGCCGAAACAATGAAAAAGTTTGCACCAATTCTGGTCGCGGCCGGTGTTTGCCTAACGAGTGCAGCTCTAGCCGACGATTTGCCGAAGGCGGAAAGTTTTTCGCGTTACGAGCCGATGCTGAAACATTCGCCGTTTGCGGTCGCAAGCGCGGGCGTGAGCGCGATCGCCGATTTTGCGAAGGACCTTTACGTCGCGAACGCGGCCCACACCGGCAGCGGAGATTTTGTCACCATCGCTTCGACGACCGATCGTAATTTCAAGGAATATCTGACCACGAAAACGACGATCGACGGTTACGCGGTGCCGAATGTGCAATGGTCCGATCGCGTCGGCGAGACCAAGGTCACAATCACAAAAGACGGGCAGATGGCCACGCTCGGTTTCAACGAAGCCCTCCTCAGCGAGGCGATCCAAAGCGAAGCGCCGCCGACGTCGCGCTTCACGCCCGGATTGCCCGGCCGCCCGATCAACATCCCGCAGATGCCGCGCCCAATGAATATCCCCACATTTCCGACGCCGCAGCCGCACACTCGCGCCATGATTCGCCAGGCGCCTGAACCTGTTCGACGTCGAGGTCCCGGACAACCTCCGCTCGACGAATCGCCCGACGGCAACTAGTCGCTAGGCGCGGGACTCGTTTGGCGCGTCACGCTTGTTAGGCGCCGCCCCAGTCGTCGTCCGCCGTGTCCGGTTTGCGATCGGGCCCGGCCGAATAGAGATCGAAACCGGTCGGGTCTTTTTTGCCCGGACTAATATAGATGTACTGGTCGTTCCACGGGTCTGTCGGCATCTCCTTGAAAAGCTGATACCAGCGCTGCGGCTGCGGATCGGTCGTCGGCTGGGTGACGAGCGCTTGGATGCCCTGCTCGGTCGTCGGGTAAAAACCGTTCATGCTTTCGTAAAGTTTGAGCTGCGTCGAAATGCTTTGGATGTCGGCGGCGACGCGATTGTGGCGCGCGTATTCGACGTTGCCCGACAATTTGTAAATCGCGGTGCCGAGAAGCAACGCGATGATCGTGACCACGAGCATGATCTCGAGGAGGGTGAAAGCACTTTGATTTTTGCGCATAACGACTAACGAATCACTTCACCGGCTGAAGGATGTAATCCGATTTATCCCACAGATATTTGAGCTGCATTTGGGTCGCGCGGATCGCCGAGATGGGCGTGCCCGCGCCGGCCACTACAATCAACTCATTCGTGCCTTTCTTCAAGAGCGAGCCGGGCACGACCTTTTGCGCGCGCACCCAGCCGGTATATTGAAATTGCATTTCGTCGAGCAGCGTCGGCGAAATCCCGCGATAACCCGGATCGGCCAGATCGGGCAGGACCAATGAAGCCGCGCCGACATCCTCGCCGTTGAGATAAATCTCCGGCGGCGACTCGATCCGCGGAGTCGCCACTTCAAAGGTCAGGAGCGCGATCACCGGCTGCGATTCGAGCGGGAATTGAAAGGCCGCGCCGTTTTGCACCGCCGGGCCCATCGGAATCGTCTCGGTCGCGAGCGGCGCCGTCACCGTTCCGAAAACTTCCGCATCCTCCTTTGGCGTTTGCAGCGGCGCCGCGGCCGCGAATGGCTCCGGCATCAACTGCCGTTGTTGGGCGTGAATCGGGTGCATGACCGCGCTCGTTTTCATCCAATCAAGATACGCGCCGCGGATCGAGAGCCCGTCGCCGGGCACATCGACGTCGATCGCAGTCACGCCGATCATCGGCACGATCGTGGTCGACGAACTCGCGAGCCCGGTTCCTTCGCCTAACGAACCCGAATGCAAGACCTGCGAACCCGATTCGTCCCACGCGATCAACTCCGGCTCCTTCTTTGCGTCGTCATCGAAGAAAAGGCGAAAGAGCAAAATCTGCGCATCATTGTTAGGCCGGAGAATGCGAATCCGGAAAGTGCTCGTCTGCGGTTTGTGCGGCTGCGCTTTCGTCGCCGCAAAAGAAACCGATTCCACCCACGACGGCGCGGCCTGCGCGGTCGAATGCGCGGGATCGACCTGGCGCAAATCGAGCCACGCGCTGTCCGGCGCGGCGAGAGCGGATTCGCTCGGGAGCAGCGAATGCGCGGCGTCGCTCGCCACCGAATCCTGCGCGCGCGCGCTCGCGAGCAACGCGACGAAAAGAGCAACCGTGAATGCGCGAAGAATCATGCGGCGGCGAGATTAATTCAGTGCGGTCGGACCTGCAAACTGTGGGTCATTTCGAAGACCGCGGAGAGAATACTGTAAACCACAAAACCAACAATGATCGCGATGAAAACAATGATGACCGGTGGAATCAGCGCGGAAATAATCTGCACCGTGCGATCGAGCTCGCGCTCGTAAACATCGGCGATCGTCTGCATCGTCTGCGCGAAATGGCCGGTCTGCTCGCCCACCGCCATCATGTCGGTGAAAAGCTCGGGAAATAATTTTTCGCGCGCCAACGCGGTCGAGAGATTCGCGCCGTCGATGACCGCACGGCGCACTTCGCGCAGGCGCGATTCGAGATATTTATTCGCCGCGATTTCGGTCACGAGATCGAGCGCCTTCAGCAGCGGGATGCCGTTTTCCATCAGCGTGCCTAACGTTCGCGAAAACTGCGCGTAATACTGATGCTGCTTGATCCGCCCGTAGCCCGGAATGGCGAGTCGAAAACGGTCCCACGTCATCCGCCCTTCATCGCTGCGCACAAACGCGCGCCAGCCGATGACCGCGCCGACGACGACCAGCCCGAACACCCACCAGTAGCCCGTGATGATGTGATGGGTCGCGAGCAAAATCCGCGTCGGCAACGGTAGCACGCCGCCGGTTTGCGACATGAAATTCGTCAGTTGCGGCACCATGAAGGTGATGAAAATCACGATCAGCCCCGAACCTGCGAACGCGAGAAAGGCCGGATAAATCAGCGCCTGCTGCACGCGATCGCGCAGATTTTTTTCTTGCATCAAATGCCCGACGACACGCGTCAAAATATCCGGCAGCGCGCCGCTCGCTTCGCCCGCGCCGACCATGTTGATGTAAAGCGCCGAGAAAATTCGCGGGAAATCGCGCAGCGCCTGCGAAAAACTGCGCCCGTCGATCAGCGCCTGATGCAGCGCGTTCGTCATCTGCTGCACCTTGGGATGCTTGAGCCGTTTCTCGAGCACCCCGAGACTTTCGTCGAGCGTCATGCCCGCCTGCAGCAGATGCCCGAGCTGCTCCGTGAAGACGAGCAACTGGCTGTGCGAAATCTTCAGCTTTTGCGTCGGCGTTGCGGGCGCGGCGACCGCTTTTCCATCCACAATCTGCGGTCCGGCCGCCGCCATCGCCTCGATCCGGATCGGGATGCAATGTTGCTGCTCGATCTGTTGAATCGCGATCGAACGATCGGCGACATTGAGCACGCCTTCGACGAGGCCGCCCTGGGCATTGCGTGCGCGATAGGAAAACTGCGGCATCAGTGAATCAGCTTGAAGCGTAATGCGTGCCCGCGAATTCGTCCACTCGCCGCGCCCGATCACGGTTAACTTTCGGCGGCTCGCCAGAATTGCCTAACAATGCCTAACGAAATCCCGAAACTGGATAACGGCCACTCCGTCGCGATCGCCGAATACGGATCGCCAACCGGGGTACCAACATTTTTCTGCCACGGTTGGCCGAGCTCGCGGACGATGGCGGAGTTAACCGACGCAGCCGCGCGCGAGCTCGGCGTGCGCATCATCTCGCCGGATCGTCCGGGCATCCGCGATTCTTCATTTCAGGCGGAAAGAAAGTTGCTCGACTGGCCGCCACTCGTTAGGCAAATCGCCGACCGTCTGCGAATCGACACTTTCCGCGTCATGGGAATTTCCGGCGGCGCGCCGTACGCACTCGCCGCCGCCTGGGCGCTGCCCGAACGCGTCCGCGCGATCGCCGTGATCAGCGGCGCGCCGCCACTCGCCGATCTGATCGATCGCGGCGGATTGCTCCCGCTTTATCGCTGGCTGCTCTTTTTTTATCCGCGGCATCGCGAACTGCTCCGCCTTTCGTTTCATCTCGCGCGGCCGCTTCTGGCCTGGAAGTTGCCACGGCGTATGCGGCCCGCCTTGCTCAAACTTTTGCAGCCCTGCGACGCCGCGGTCATGCGCGACTCCGCCGCGTTCGAAGCCTGTTTCGAAAGCCAGCGCCAGGCCTGGCTCGCGTCCGCGGAAGGCTTGATGACCGACGCGGAAATCTACGCCCAGCCCTGGGGTTTTCCGCTCGAGCAAATCAAAACGCCGGTGCGTTTGTGGCACGGAAAGAAAGATCGCAGCTTTCACTGGGAGCTGGCGCGTTCGTTAGGCGAACGGCTGCCCAACTGCGTCTCGCATTTGGTCGAGAACGAGGGCCACTATTCGCTCCCGATTCGTCATATGCGGGAGATTCTCGCCGATCTGCAATCAGCCTAACGAATCGACTTTTACTTGTTCGCGGGCGCGGAATTGGCTCCATTGATTCTGGTGGAAGATTTTACGGGCAGCGCCGTGGTCGATCAGCCCGTGCGGCGATCGGCCAACATCGGCGCGGATTTTGAAATGCGCGTGCGCCAGCTCGTGGCCGATTGGGGCGGTGGAAAATCGCCCGAGCTGATCGAGGAATTGATCGCGACCGCGCTGAAGATGGCGCGCGACGGCATGGGCACGGGCGACCTGAAGCTGATGAATCGGTCGCTCAAGGAACTGCGTTACGCCGCGAAAGTTTTCGCGCCTTATCGCGAGTTCCGAAAAGTCGTCGTCTTCGGTTCCGCGCGCACCGCGGCAAGCGAGCCGGAAGCAAAACTCGCGGAGGAATTCGGCCGACAAATCGTCGCACAAAACTACATGGTCATCACCGGCGGCGGCGATGGCATCATGGGCGCGGCCCAGCGCGGCGCCGGTCGCGAGCACAGTTTTGGGCTGAACATTTTGCTCCCGTTTGAGCAGCGGCCTAACGAAGTCATCCACGGCGACGCGAAGCTGATTAACTTCAATTATTTTTTCACCCGCAAACTCAACTTCGTGAAAGAGACGCACGCCTACGCGCTTTTCCCCGGCGGCTTCGGGACGATGGACGAAGGTTTTGAAGCGCTCACGCTCATGCAGACGGGCAAGGCACTGATCATTCCGATCGTGCTCCTCGATCGGCCGGATGGTGATTACTGGGAAACGTGGATGAGTTTCCTGACCGACCATCTGCTCAAGCAGGGATTGATTTCGCCGGAAGATTTCAACTTCATCAAAATCGCGCACAACGTCGACGAAGCGGTCGCGGAAATCATCGGCTTCTACAAAAATTATCAGTCGTCGCGCTGGGTCGGCTCGCGCTTGGTTTATCGGCTGCTTCATCGCCTAACGAGTAAAGCACTGGTCGAACTGAACGCGGAATTTGCCGACATCCTGCGGAGCGGAAAAATCGAGCAGAGTGGCCCGCTGCCGCAGGAGAAGAATCAGCCTGAGCTGACACATCTGCCGCGGCTGGTTTTCACGCCGCATCGCTACGCGTTTGGCCGTTATCGGCAGTTGCTCGACGCGGTCAACCGCGCGGCAACGGAAAACGGCGCCTAACGATCGGACGTCGATTCGTTAGGCAAGTTTTTCTCGCGCCCTCTTTTGCTGTCATCCCGAGCAACGCGAGGGATCTCACAAGCGTTTCGCGAAAAAGGAAAACCTTCGCACGCCTGAGAGATCCTTCGCCGTCTGCGGGGCTCAGAATGACAAACTTGATGTCGTCAGGTTTCCGGCGGTCCGTCCTCGTGCAATGGCGCATCGCCTGCGGTTTTCTCGACGATGTAATCGTGAATCGAGTTCACGTTTTGCAACGCGGTCTTTGCCACTTCGGAATTCGGCACCCCGACGCCGAATGTTTTTTCCATGCTGACGACGAGCTCGAGCGCGTCGATGGAATCGAGCCCGAGCCCGCCGGGACCGAAGAGCGGCGTGTCGTCGCCGATTTCTTCCGGCGTCGTTTGCAGCATGAGGTTTTTCACCAGCATTTCCTTGATGCGAGTGCGGAGATCGTCTTCAGCCATGCGGAAAAATTTACGATCGTTCGCCGGAAATCGGCGAAGCGTCAAGGAATCGCAGCGCGCGAAAAAATCAGCCGCTTAAGCTGGTCGCGCTGGCGGCGGCGGCTCAACGACGGGAGCGGGCGCGACTGGCGGCGTGGGCGGAATTTCGTGCGCGGTGGGCGCGTTCTCGATCCGCGGCACGGTTGCCTGAGCCTGGCGAACGTCGGGCGCGACTGGCGGCGCCGGCGGCGTGGTCGCGTTGCCGGCGTTATGCAGCTCGCTGCTGAAGTCGTCCTTCGCCTTTTGAAATTCGCGCATCGCCTGGCCCATTCCTTTCGCGAGCTCGGGCAATTTCTTCGACCCGAAAAGCACAAGAATTATCAGCAGCAGGATAATCAAATCCGGACCGCCGAAATTGGAGATCAGGCCAAACAAAGTCATCAAACAGCATCGGCCGATCGGCGCCGGTTGCAAGGCGTTTCCAGAGTAGCGGACGATCGGTCGTTTCCCTACCGGGTGCGATCAAACGTCGTAATACATCTGGAATTCGTAGGGATGCGGGCGCAGGCGCAAGGCGTCGTATTCCTTTTGTTTCATCTCGATCCAGTTGTTGATGAAATCTTCGTTGAAAACGTCGCCGCGAAGGAGAAACGCGTGATCGGCTTCGAGCGCAGCGATCGCGCCGCCTAACGAGTCGGGCACGCTCGGAATGTCGGCCAGCTCTTCCGGCGGAAGTTCGTAAAGATTTTTGTCGAGCGGATCGCCGGGGTCGATTCGATTCTGCACGCCGTCGAGTCCGGCAAGCAGGAGCGCGGAGAACGCGATGTAAGGATTCGCCGCCGCGTCCGGCGTGCGAAATTCGATCCGCTTCGATTTCGGATTGGCCGAATAAGTCGGGATGCGAATCGAGGCCGAGCGATTGCGCGCGGAGTAGGCGAGATTGACCGGCGCTTCGAAACCGGGCACGAGCCGCTTGAAACTATTCGTTGTCGGATTCGTGATCGCGGTCAGCGCGGGCGCGTGTTTCAAAATTCCGCCGATGAAAAACAGCGCCATCTCACTCAAACCCGCGTAGCCGTTTCCAGAAAAAAGCGGCTTCTCATCTTTCCAAAGCGAGATGTGCGTGTGCATGCCCGAGCCATTGTCGCCGAAGAGCGGCTTCGGCATAAAGGTGACGGTTTTGTTGTGCCGGCGCGCGACGTTTCGCACGATGTATTTGTAATACTGCAAGTGGTCGCCCATGATTTTGAGCGGCGCGAAACGAATGTCGATCTCAGCCTGGCCGGCGGTCGCGACTTCGTGATGCTGGCGCTCGATCGGAATGCCGGCGCGCTCGAGTGCGAGACACATTTCGTTGCGGATGTCCTGCTGCGTGTCGGCTGGCGCGACCGGGAAATAACCTTCCTTCGCGCGAATCTTGTAGCCGAGATTTGGAAATTCCTCGCGGCCGCTGTTCCAATGTCCTTCGCTGCTGTCGAGCGAATAGGAGGCCGCGTTTCCGGCGTTGCTAAAACGCACGTCGTCGAAAATAAAAAACTCCGCTTCCGGTCCGAAGAACGCCGTGTCCGCGATGCCGGTGCTTTGCAAATAAGCCTCCGCCTTTTCCGCTACGCCGCGCGGGTCGCGGCTGTAAGGCTCGCGCGTGATCGGCTCGACGATCGTGCAGATGAGACTGAGCGTCGGCTCAGCGTTGAAGATGTCGATCCAGGCCGTCGCCGGATCGGGAATGACGAGCATGTCGGAAGCGTTGATCGCTTTCCAACCGCGGATGCTCGAGCCGTCGAAGCCGAGGCCTTCGGTGAAAATGTCCTCGTTGTATTCCGTCAGCGTGGTCGTGAAATGCTGCCAGGCGCCGGGCAGATCGGTGAACTTGAAATCCACGAGTTTGACCTCGTGCTCCTTGATCATTTTGTTGACGTCGGCGGGATTTTTTTTCTTGTCGTTAGGCATTGTTAGGCATTGTTAGGCAACCGGAGTCGCCGGCTAAAAACAACGAAGCGTTGCCGCGGAAATCTCCGGCTGCGGCAACGCTTCACCGCTGGGAATGTCGCGAAAGTCAGACCGCCTTTTCACCCACCTCCTCAGTGCGAATGCGCACCGCATGCTCGACCCCGAGAACAAAAACCTTTCCGTCGCCGATCTTGCCCGTCTTCGCCGCGCTCACCACCACCTGCACCGCTTTCTCCACCATGTCGTCCGCAAGCACGACCTCCACTTTCACCTTCGGCAAAAAATCGACCGTGTATTCGCTCCCGCGATAAATCTCCGTGTGGCCTTTCTGTCGGCCGAAGCCTTTTACCTCCGTCACTGTCATCCCTTCGATGCCGAGTTCGGCCAGCGCCTCTTTCACTTCCTCGAGTTTGAACGGCTTGATGATCGCTTCGAGTTTTTTCATGTGATTTTTAAAGTGGCGGCGCGGCGGAAATTTTCAACGGTTGAGAAAAACAAAAAGCGCGGAAACAAAGCAAGCGCGGAATTCTTCGAGAAATGCTCTCGGCCCACCGCTCCCGGGTCCGCCTTTGCCCGACGAATGCGCCAGGCCGCGTCAGAGCACGCGATAAATGCGAATTTTTTCGAGCGACATCGCCGGCGTCGAGATCGGCAACAACTGCAGCCAGGCCGGCGGAGTCGGTTGCGGCGCAGCGAGGCGATAAGCCAGCGTCCGGCGCATCTGCGGCGCGTTTCTGTCCCCGCGCCAAAGATAATTGTAAATGACGACGCTGGCTGCGTTTTGCCTAACGACCACAAAATTTATTCCGCGCCGCATCGCGATCCGATGCGCCGCGGCTTCATCATCGCTCGCGAGAAATTCCGCCTCGTCGCGTGCCCCAGCCGGATTGTCCCAATAGAGCGAGCCGACGCTGCGCACTCCAGCGGCAAGATCGACCCAGGCCTGCCGCTCTTTTTGATTGGAAAAAAGCGCGATCGGCCGCGCGCGGTTCGATTGCGTTCTCAAAACACCCGCCACATCCATCGTCGCGACGCGATCGATCGCCTGGGCGCGAATTTCTCCCGGCGTTTCCGCCGCGTGGCGCGCCAGCCAGCAGGCAACCAGGCCTAACGAAAAGCAAAAACCGAGCGAATAACGAAAGTGCGCGGGTTCGCAAATCTTCGCCTCGCTCGCCCGCAGTTTAAAATCCGCGCAAAGCACGGCGGCCAGCGCAGCCGCGGTCGCGCCTGCGATGCCGAGCCAGCGCAGTTGCAAAAAACTCAGCGCAACCGCAAGCAGGCACGGACACGCGCAAACCAGCAGCGCGGTTCTTTGCCGCATCGTTAGGCGCGAATCGAAGGCGCGCCAGAAAGCAATCGCCACGAGCGAGAGCGGCGCGCCCGCGATCAGCCACGAGCTCGCGCCGTACCAGCGCTGCATCGGCTGAAACTCCGCGATCTCGTGATGGAATCTTTGCATGAACGGCTGCCGCATCGCGTGCCATTCCGCCGGACCGAAAAGAATCGCGCCCGCAATTACCGCCAAAACGGCCGCGCAGGCCAAAGCGAACAACCAATCGTTGCGCGAGCGCGCTGTTGAAGTGTCCAAGAGCCGCTGCGCGCGGCAGAGAAATTCTCCGCCTAACGAAAAGGCAATCGCGTAAAGCGGGTGATTCACCTCCAGCCGCATCGCGAACGGACCGGGCGCATATTCGAGCAAATAAAGAAACAGAGCGACGATTCCACTCGTTAGGCCAAAAACTCGCCACGCCTCCGCCGGCGGAAAATCCTGCTCTTCATCTCCGCGCCTAACGATCAAACCAAGCAAGGCGCCGATCCCGGCCGCGGCGATCCCGAAAGCCTGTTGGGTCGCGCCGATCCAGATCGCAACCGCGCCTGCAACGCCTGCGGCGGCGAACCATCTTCGCGCATTTTTTTTCCGAATCCCGGCGGCCAGACTCACGAGCAGGGCGAAGCAGGCGAGATCGTGCCAGCCGTGATGACCCGGGAGCGCGTAGGCGAAGTCGTCGTGCACCCGGGGCGTGCCGCCGAAGACAAAAATCGCCGCCGCCGCCGCGGGAAAATTTCCATTCTTTAGGCCGAAAATCAGAATCCCGGCGAGCGCAACTGCGTAAAGAATCGGATTCGACCACAGCGCGGCCGGGAGCAAGGCATGTTGAATCGACGCGCCGGTCGCCAGCGCCCAAGTCTTCGCGAGAGCGATCAGATACCAGCAGTTGAGCGAGGCCCAGCCGGAATTGGCGCGGCCGTAGGGCGCATTATCCATCGCCGTGAAGCGCGCGCGAAAGGTTCCGCGCGTTATCATGTCCTCGGCGTACGACACCCAGTAAAAACTGTCCGCGCAGCGGAAAAACGGCGTGTCGTTAGGCCGCGGGAGGGGCGCGAGCGTGCGCGCGACCGCGCGTTCGTCCCGCAGTCCGTCGCACCAGATGCCCGCGCCCGCGGCCGTGAATCCTGCGGCCGCGATCAGCACAAAAACAAAAATCCGCGCGCTCAAGTTGATCTCGAAGACAAGCAGTCGATATGCCGCTCGATTTTGGCGCGTTTTTTCGCGAATGAAGCGCGGAATCGATTGCGAACTTTGGCCGCCGCTAGTACTGAAAACAGATGCCCGCCGACTTCGCCCACCTCCATCTGCACACCGAATATTCGCTCCTCGACGGCGCGGTGCGGATGCAGGCGCTGATGGAAAAAGCGGCCGCCATGCAGATGTCGGCGGTCGCGATTACCGATCACGGAAACCTGCACGGCGCGATCGAATTTTATCAGGCGGCGACGGGCGCGGGGATCAAGCCGATCATCGGCGTGGAGGCTTACATGGCGCCCGGCTCGATCAAGGATCGGCCGAGCTCGATGCGCGACGCGGCCTATCATTTCACCCTGCTCGCGCGCGACGAGACCGGCTATCGCAATCTCGTTAGGCTGATCTCGATCGCGCATCTCGAAGGGATGCATTACAAGCCGCGGATCGATCACGAGCTGCTCGCCAAACATGCCGAAGGTCTGATCGGGATGAGCGGCTGCCTGAAGGGCGAAATCAACATGGCGATTCAGGCAAACGAACTCGTTAGGGCGCGCGAGCTGGCGGCGACTTATCGCGACATTCTTGGGCCGGAAAATTTTTTCATCGAGCTGCACGATCACGGCATCGAGGAACAAAAAAAATGCAATCGCGTCCTCCCGGGAATCGCGAAGGAATTTGGCCTCGGGCTGGTGGCGGCGAACGACGTCCATTTTCTCGAACGCGCGCACCACAAAGCGCACGATGTCATGCTCTGCATCGGCACCGGCAAGATGGTCGCGGATGAAAAACGGATGCACTATGTGCCGGAGCTTTATTTCAAGGCGCCGGACGAGATGCGCGAAATCTTTCGCGATTTTCCCGAGAGCCTGACGAATACGATCGCGATCGCGGAACGCTGCAATCTCAAGCTCGATTTCGGCACCCTGAAGTTTCCCGAGTATGCGCCGCCGGCGGGAACGACGCGCGAAGAATTCCTGCGCGAGCTCTGCGAGACCGGCCTGCGCAAGCGCTACGGCGAGCGCGCGCCTAACGATCCCGTGTTGCGCGCGCGCCTGACGAAAGAGCTCGAGATCATCGAGACGACCGGCTTCGTCAGTTACATTCTCATCGTCTGGGACTTCATTCATTTCGCGAAATCGCGCGGCATTCCGGTCGGGCCGGGACGCGGCTCGGCGGCTGGTTCGCTCATCGCCTACGTGCTCGAAATTACCGACATCGATCCGCTGCAATTCGGTTTGCTCTTCGAGCGTTTTTTGAATCCCGAGCGCGTTTCGCCGCCGGACATCGACGTCGATTTTTGCGAGTCGCGCCGCGGCGAAGTGCTCGAATACGTCCGGCAAAAATACGGCGAGCGACGCGTTTCGCAGATCATCACGTTTGGAAAACTGAAAGCGAAAAGCGTGGTGCGCGATGTCGGGCGGGTGATGGGTTTGAGTTACGCCGAGGCCGATCGGATCGCGAAAATGATCCCGAACGAACTCGGCATCACGCTTGAGAAAGCCGCGGAAAAAACGCCGGAATTGAAAAAGGCGATCGCGACCGAGCCGGCGACGAAACAGCTCTGGGAATACGCCGGTTTACTCGAAGGCCTCTCGCGCAACGCGGGCGTGCACGCGGCCGGCGTCGTGATCAGCGATCGCGATCTGTCCGAATACGTTCCGCTCTGTCGCGACTCGAAAGGCAACGATGTCGTGACCCAATACGCGATGAATCCGCTGACCGATCTCGGTTTGCTGAAGATGGATTTTCTCGGTTTGAAAACGCTCACCGTAATCGAGGACACGCTGAAGCTGATCCGCGAACGCGAGCCGGATTTTTCGCTGAAAAATATTCCAATGGACGACGCGGCCAGCTTCGCGCTTTTCAATCGCGGCGAGACGATCGGCCTTTTCCAAATGGAATCGGGCGGGATGACGAATGTCTCGAAACAACTGAATGTCGAAAAGCTCGACGACATCATCGCGCTGATCGCGCTTTATCGGCCCGGGCCGATGGAGCTGATTCCGGAATTCATCGCTGCGAAAAAAAGCGGCAAGGTGAAATACGCGCACCCGCTGCTCGAGGAGATCGCGGCCGAGACTTACGGCGTGCTCATTTACCAGGAGCAGGTGATGGCGGCGGCGAACAAGCTCGCCGGTTATTCGTTAGGCCAATCCGATTTGCTCCGGCGCGCGATGGGCAAAAAGGACAAGGCGAAGATGGCGAAGGAGCGCGACACCTTCATCGCCGGCTGCGCGCGCACGAACAAGATCGCGGCGAAAAAGGCGAACGAGATTTTCGATTTGCTGGAGAAATTTGCCGGTTACGGATTCAACAAAAGTCACAGCGCGGCTTATGGCGTGATCAGCTATCAGACCGCGTTTTTGAAGGCGCATTACGCGGTCGAGTTCATGGCCGGATTGTTGAGCAACGAAATCAACAACACGGACAAAATTTCGGTTTTCGTCGGCGAATGCAAACGGATGGGCATTCCCATTCTGCCGCCGGACATGAATCGGAGCGGCTTGAAATTCACGCCGGAGAGTTCGCCTAACGAACCGGGAACAACCACGCCGCGCGGCATCCGTTTCGGTCTCGCCGCGATCAAAAATGTCGGTGAAGGCGCGATGACTTCCGCGATTGCGGAACGCGAGCGCGGCGGCGACTTCAGTTCGCTGGAGGATTTTTGCAGCCGGGTCGATTCGCGCATCGCCAATCGCAAGATCATCGAGAGTCTGATCAAGGCCGGCGCGTTCGATTTTCTCGGGCGCGATCGCGCGGAGCTTTTCGCCTGCATCGAAGAAACGCTCGCGGCCGCCGCTTCTTCGCATCGCGATCGTGCGGCCGGGCAGGTCTCGCTTTTCGGCGATTTGCCGCGGCCCGTCATCGTCCGGCGCGAGCACGAGTTCGTGAAATGGAGCGAGCGCGAGAAAATGTCGTTCGAGAAAGAGCTGCTCGGATTTTACGTCACCGGCCATCCGCTCGACGCCTACGCGCATCTTTTCGCGAATGGAAAATACCAGACGATCGCGTCGTTAGGCGAAGCGAACGATCGCGCAACTTTCACGGTCCTCGGCGCGGTCGCGCAGGTGGAGCGCAAATTCACGAAGAGGGAGGGCAAGCCCTTTGCGGTCGTCTGGCTGGAGGACATGTCCGGCACGCTGGAGATCGTGCTTTGGAATGAAACCTACGTGAAAGTGGCGAACGCGCTCGAGCCGGGCGCGGTCCTGGCCGTGCGCGGCGCGATCGACAAGCGCGACGAGAATGTGCGCGCGACCGCGCAGGCGGTGAAGCTGCTCTCCGCCGAGGAAGCGAATGCCGCGGAGAAAAACGGCAACGGCAGCGATGTCGCGCGGGTCGCGGAAGAGCCGCCGCTCACGCTGCGTTTCCCGCCAGGCGCCGGCGCGGATGAGTTGCGCACGGTGCGCGAGATTCTCGCGTCCTCGCCCGGCCCGCGGCCGGTGACCTTGATGTTGAATGGACGCGGCGGCGAAACGGTGCAGATCGACGCCGCGGAGAGCTGCCGTGTGGCGCTGACTCCGGCGGTCGAGACACAGCTCGCGCGCTGGCTTCTTTAACTCCGAACTTAAACGAGCCGCGTCGCTGCCTAGGCCCGGCGACGGCGGGCGGCCACGAAGAGCGAGAGTCCACCCGCGATGAAGAGCGCGACCGTGGCCGGCTCCGGAACGACACGGATCGTGCCGTCGGTCAGGAAAGTGGACGTGTCCCAAGTCGTGCCGGCGGCGGTTGCCGCGCCGGAGGTATTGAGATTCGCGATGGTGAAGTTCGTGGAATTAAGGCTGCCCCAGGTCAGGAGAGTGAAGCTGTCGCCCAACTGCGCAACGTAGCCGCCGATTCCCGTGACGTTGATCGTGCCGCCAAGGGTGAGCAGGCTGCCGACATTGATTTTGTCGAAGTTCACCGTGCTGGCCAACTCAAGCGTGACCACGGTGTTCGAGGTCAGGCTGAGGCTGGAGCTGAAGTTGGCTGTGCCGGTGTCGCCGACGCCGTTGAGGGTGGCGCCGTTGCCGGGAGACAGGACGCCGCTAACCTGCGTCGCGCCGCTGATCGTGAAGTTACCGCTCAAGGTGCTGCGATTCGAAGAAGTCGAGCCGCCGATCGAAACCGTGCCGCTGCCCGTGCCGGAACCCGAGGAGTTGTTGACATTCAAGATGCCGGCGGTGGTGCCGAGAACGGTGCCGCCAGTGTAGGTGTTGCCACTCGAATGCGTGAGAGCCATCGTGCCCGTGCCAAACTTGGTCACGGCGCCATTGGAAACCACGCCGCTGAACGTCGTTGGAGCGGTGTTCGTGACGTTAAGGCCTCTCGAGCCGTTGAGATTTACATTGCCGGTGAAGTTCAGCGCGCCGGTGCCTTTGAAGGTCGGGTTGCTGGACGCGGTCGCGCTCAAAGCGCTGCCGATGAAGATATCATTCGAGATCGTGTGCGCGGTCCCGTTCACGCTTTGAATGGCGCCGCCGGCTCCCGAGAAATAAATCGTGCCGGTGCCGAACGCGCCACTCGTTCCGGTGGAATCGACCCCAACTTCATAGGTGCCCGTCTGGATATTCGTGCCGCCGGTAAAGGTATTGGCGCCGTTGAGCTGGGTAAACGTTGTGGTGGTGGCATTGTCGGACAGGCCGCCAGCTCCTGAGATGACGCCGTTTAAGATAAACGCGTTGGTCGCGGTGCCGCTGCCCGTGTTGTAGAGGTCAAGCCGGGTATTATTCGCGAGGCTGATGTTGCCGTTGACGGTAAAGGCGTAGGCCGCCGAGGTGACGAGGAACGCGCTCGAATTGGAGGATCCAATGACGTTAAGGCCGCGGTTGAGGGTGGTCGCTGCGCTGGCGTAAATGCCGTTGAGGTTGCTGTTATTGCTGAAGTTCAGATTCAGCGCCGATGTGTCCGCTCCGAAAACCGAATTCGAGCCGCTCGCGATCGTTCCGCTCACGATCGTGAGTCCACCGAGCAATGTCGTGGTGCCGGTGTAGCTGCTGTTGGCGTTGGTCAGCGCGATGTCCGAGCCAGTGATCGGATTGAGGGTCAACCCACCCGTGCCGGAAATCACACCACTCATCGTCAGTCCCGCCGTCAGGCTGTTGGCTGTTCCCCCGGTGCTGGAGATGACGCCCTCGGCGCTGCCGAAATTAATGTTCGCGCTGATCGTGCCGGCGGTCGTGCCGCTTGTCGGAGAATACATCAACGCGCCGCTCGTGATATTCAGGCCGCCCGTGCCCGACAATTTTGTGCCTGTGCCGGTAACAAGAACTGAGTTAACGGTGGTCGCGGCGCTGATCGTAGTCGTGCCCGACACGACCGTATTGTTCGTATCCGCTTCGCCTGAAGCCAGCGTCGAATACTCGGACGTAGCCAGCGGGCGGAATTGGCCAGTTGCGGGATCATAGGTCACAAAGCTGCTATTGGCCGTTGCCGTCGCGCTGGTGTTGCCCACCGCCCACGGCAGGATGCTGATATTCTGACTGGTGGCCGCACCACCGCCGCCGACCAACGTTCCTGGCGCCGCAGTGGAAGTGATTTCGGCCACGCCGTTACCCGCGGTCGCGCCTAAATTAGTTCCGCGCACGAACAAGGTGGAATCATTCTGCCGCGTGATGCTCGAGAATCCGAGGCTGGCCTGCTGCGCGGCGTTGGGCGTGACGGTGATCGTGCTCACGCCGTTGGCGAGAATGAGGGAGCCGGCGACTTCGTTCGTGGCCGCAGAGGCATTTCCAGTCATCGCAATGGTCGCGCCGCGGTCGGTGATCGTGCCGGTGTCATTGAGACGATCGGCGTTGTTTGTCACGCTGTTAGTAAGAGTGAGCGTGCCGGCGAGATCGATGCCCGAGCTTTGATTGATGCTGCCGTTGCCGCTCAAGGTCAGGCCGCTGAAGCTCGAGTTGAGGATCGTCGCGCCTTGATAAGTATTGGTGTTCGTGAGCGTGAGGGTGCTGTTGTTAATCGTGAGGCTACCCGCGCCGCTGACCACGCCGTTGATGGTCGCCGCGGTGAAGAGCAAAAAGGTTCCGCCGTTGGCGCCGAGGCTCACGTCGCGACCCGTCGTCCAACCGCCGGTGACGTCGTTCGCAATCGTCCCGCCATTCATGGAAATGCCATTGCCAGCTCCGGTCGCGCCGAGGACCGCATCGCCGACCGCGGCCGTGGATGCGAGCGCAAGGGTTCCGCCGTTTACGTGCGTGCCGCCTGTATATGTATTCGTGCCTTGAAGGGTGAGGGTGCCTTGGCCAGTCACGGTCAGGCCGTTGGTGCCGCCGCCGGAGATCGTCGCCAGGATCGGATCGGCCAACTGCGTCAGCGTCGGCGTCGACATCGAGGTCAGGGCCATGTTAAAGGTGCAACCGCCTGCGTCCATGTTAATGCCGCCCGCGCCGGCCGCGAGCTCGTAGGAGAATGGACTGTTGAAGGTGATGGAAGAAAGAGTCGGCGTGACGTCCATCGTGATGATGGTCAGTCCGGGGAGGGTGCCGATGATATTATTGACGAACGTATCGAACTCCGCGGTGCCGCCGCCGTCGGGATAAGTTCCAAATCCCGACGTGATGAACCAGGGCGCGGTGCTCCAGCTCTGATTACTTTGCGTCGCGAGCGTGCCGCTGGTTTGCGCGGAGGCGCTGACGACGACTGCGAGGAACAACGCCGAGATCGCGGCGAGGCTTTTTAGAGTCAGGGATTTCATAGGTTATTTCAGGTTAGGCAAATGGTTTGGCGACTGTGTTTTTCGTCGCAGCGCCGGTGGTTGTGGCGGATTCCGGCACGCGCGTCAACACAAATCGTAAAATAATTTAAAGTTTTTTTTCCCGGCTACTTGCGACGGATGGAAGCGGGAGGTTTTTGCCGGTGCCAAAGTCTCTGAAATGGCCGCGCCGTTCGCCATTAATCATATCCCGAACCGATTTGGGATTGGCCGGCAGGCGTTTCGCGATGTCGCAGAACGCTCGGGGGCTGGGCGGAAGGCGATTATTGATATCAATAATGGGCCGCGGAACGTTCCGGGAGCGGTTATTCATATCAATAACTGCCTGCCGGCTGGTCCGCTCGCGGTTCGGGATATGAAAAACCGCGACTGGGATGGCCGGGAGGGGTTTCGGGATGTGGCGAACTGCCTTCCGGACAGCCGGCGACCCTTTCGCGATGTCGCGATCCACAAGCGGACTGCTTTTTTTTGGCCTATTTATATTAGCAAAGCGACTCCCACCGGGGCGGGCGCGGCCTGCGATCTTCGGACCTCCCGGTCGTGCGAGCCGAGGACGAACAGGGAGGCCGCGATCCGGCCCGGAAAAAATTCTCGCCGAAGAATCTCGACTCGCGCCGCGAATTGAGACAATGTCCGGCGATTTCATCACATCGGGAGTCCAATTATGCGCAATCTTTTTTATTCCATCTCTCTCCTCATCGCGCTGTCGCTTTCCGCGGCCGCGGGAAAACTGCCGCCTTTCAACCACGTCTTCATCGTGCTCGAAGAGAACGCCAATTACACGAGCGTGATCAACAATCAGTCGATGCCGTATTTGAATAGTCTCGCGGCGCAATACGGCCTCGCGACCCAGTATTACGCCAATACTCATCCCTCGATCGGCAATTATTTCATGCTCACGACCGGCCAGATCGTGACGAACGACGACGATTACACGGGCACGATCACGGCCAACAACGTCGTCCGCCAGCTCATCGCCACCGGCATGACCTGGAAAGGCTACGAGGAAAGTCTGCCTTACGCCGGCTACATCACGCCCGACACCGGCGAATACGCGCGCCGCCATTGCCCGCTCTCCTATTTGTCGGATGTCGTGAACAGCTCGAGCGAGAAGTTGAATCTCGTGCCCTTCACCCAGTTCGCGACCGATCTCGCGAACGACGCGCTGCCCGATTATTCCTTCATCACGCCCAATCTCTGCGACGACGCGCACGATTGCTCGCTCACCATCGCCGACACGTGGTTGCAGAATAATATCGCGCCGCTGATCGCGAGCAGCACTTTCCAGGATGGGGGATTGCTCATCATCACGTTCGACGAGTCAGGCACCGACGACACGCACGGGGGCGGCCGCGTCGCCTGGGTTGCGATCAGCCCGAAATTTTCCCGGCCGGGCTATCAATCGACGACGGTCTATCAACACCAAAATACCCTGCGCCTCATGATGCAGGGGCTCGGCCTGCGGAAATTTCCCGGCGCGGCCAAATCCGCCGCCGACATGTCGGAATTCTTTCGCAAATAAGCCGGCGATTTGCGTCGCCTAAGCCGCCGCGTGGGCGGCCGTGAAACTGAGCGCGCCGTCTTTCGCGTCGACGCGGATGGTGTCGCCTTCGTGGAATTTTCCTTCGAGAATCTGGAGGCTGAGCGGGTCGAGGATTTCTTTTTGGATCGCGCGTTTCAAAGGTCGCGCGCCGTAGACCGGATCGTAGCCTTGATGCGCGATTCGCTCTTTCGCGGCGCTCGTTAGGTCGAGAGTGATTTTTTGCGCCTCGAGCCTTTTCGTTAGGCGACGAAGTTGAATTTCGACGATCTGTTTCAGGTCGTCGTCGTTCAAACGATCGAAGATGATGATCTCGTCGACCCGGTTCAAAAATTCCGGGCGGAAATGTTGGCGCAACGCATCCATCACGAGACGCGAGCGGCCTTCGCTCGACGCTTCTTCGGTGATGAATTGCGAGCCGATGTTCGACGTCATGATGATGACGGTGTTCTTGAAATCGACCGTGCGACCCTGGCCGTCGGTGATGCGGCCGTCGTCGAGCACTTGCAGCAAAACATTGAAAACATCGGCGTGCGCCTTCTCGATTTCGTCGAAGAGAATGACGGAATACGGCTTTCGCCTAACGGCTTCGCTGAGCTGACCGCCTTCCTCGTAGCCGACATAGCCAGGCGGCGCGCCGATCAAGCGCGCGACGGTGTGTTTCTCCATGTATTCGCTCATGTCGATGCGGATCATCGCGTTCTCGTCGTCGAACAAAAACTCCGCGAGCGCGCGCGAGAGTTCGGTTTTGCCGACGCCGGTCGGGCCGAGGAAAATGAAGGAACCGATCGGGCGATTTTCGTCCTGCAAACCGGCGCGGGCGCGGCGCACGGCATTCGAAACCGCGACGATCGCGGCGCGCTGGCCGATCACTCTTTTCGTTAGGCGCTCTTCCATCTGTACGAGCTTTTCGCGCTCGCCTTCGCGCAGGCGCGTGACTGGAATGTGGGTCCAACTCGAGACGACTTCGGCGATGTCTTCGTCGGTCACTTCTTCGCGGAGGAGACGCCGCGACGAGGGCGTCGCGGAGACTGTTTGCGGCGAGGGCGCCGCAGCCACGTTGGTAGACGCGACGCCTTCGTCGCGCCCGCCCCTTGCTCGCAACGAGAAAGCCAGAGCCACGTCGCTTCGGCCTCTCCCATTCTCCTGAATGTAACGCTGAAACTTCTCCGCCTGATCGGCGCTGCGCACGATGTGATCGAAGCTTTCTTTTTGCCAGAAAGTCCCTTTGCGTCCGAGCGCTTCATTGATCCGTTGCGCGGAGACCGATTTCCATCCCTGCAATATCTCCGAAAGCGTGTGCTCCCCGAGCGGGGTGACGAGGACGTGGACGTGATTCGGCATCACGATGAAATCTTCGAGCCGATATTTTTTTCCGTCGTCGTGCGTCAGCGTCTCCTCCACGATGCGCCGCACCTCGGGGCGCGCGAGCAAACATTCGCCGTGACCTTCGTCGAGCCAGGCTTCCCAGCGGTCGGAGAAAAGCCGGTAGTATTCTTCTTCTTCGCGCGCGTTCCACGGCTCAGGGTGCTCGTGCAGCCAGGTCTCGCGTTCGGCCAGCCATTGTTTGGCGCGCTCTTCCGGCATCGAGTCGGCCGTGCGCCAGGTGACAAAATAGAGCGCGCCCTCCTGGCGCCAATGCGGAAGGTTGCCGCCGCGGAGGTGGCCGACTGGATGGGTCCGATCGAAGTAATGTAGACGCGGCGCCTCGCCGCGCATGTCGGAGCGCGAGGCGTCATGACTCTGGCGCGACGGAGGCGTCGCGTCTACCTCGGCCAATTTCTTCTCCAGCTCGGGAATTTTGCCGTACTGGATCTCGCTCGCTCGCGCCAGTTCGCCCCGGCGTTGCGCGCGCTCCAGCTCGGTGCGCAACGCATCCAGCTCTTCTTTCCACTTGCGCTGCTCGTCGATGACGGACTTCTCTTTTTGCCATTCGGCTTTGAGCGCGGCGGATTGTTCCTTCAAATCGGCCAGCTCTTTTTCGATTTTCGTCAGGCGCTCTTTGCTCGCGGGATCTTTTTCTTTTTTTAACGCCTGCCGTTCCATCTCGTGCTGCATGATCTGGCGTTCGATCACGTCGATTTCGGTCGGCATCGAATCGAGCTCGATCTTCAACCGCGAAGCCGCTTCGTCGACCAGATCGACCGCTTTATCGGGCAGGAAACGGTCGCTGATGTAGCGGTTCGACAACACCGCGGCGGCGACAAGAGCGGCATCCTGAATGCGGACACCGTGATGAACTTCATAGCGCTCTTTCAACCCGCGCAAAATCGCGATCGTGTCCTCGACGCTCGGCTCATCGACCTTCACGGGCTGAAAGCGCCGCTCCAGCGCCGCGTCTTTCTCGATGTATTTGCGATACTCGTTCAGGGTCGTCGCGCCGATCGTGCGCAATTCGCCGCGCGCGAGTTGCGGCTTCAACAAATTCGACGCATCCACCGAACCTTCCGCCGCACCCGCGCCGACGATCGTGTGCAGCTCGTCGATGAAAAGAATGATCTCGCCCTGCGAGTCGGTCACTTCCTTGAGAAACGCCTTCAGCCGGTCTTCGAACTCGCCGCGAAACTTCGCGCCCGCGACCATCGCGCCAATATCCATCGCGATCAGCCGTTTGTTTTTCAGCGACTCCGGCACATCGCCGGAAATGATGCGCCGCGCGAGGCCTTCCACGATCGCCGTTTTGCCAACACCGGGCTCGCCGATCAGCACCGGATTATTTTTCGTGCGGCGCGAGAGCACCTGCATGACGCGCCGAATCTCATTATCGCGCCCGATGACCGGATCGATCTTCCCGCGCCGCGCGCGCAGGGTCAGATCCTGCCCGTACTTCTCCAGCGTCTGATATTTCCCCTCGGGATTTTGATCGGTCACGCGCTGCGAACCTCGCACCTGCTGCAACGCCTGCATCAGCTTGCCGTGCGTCACGCCGAGACCTTGCAGCGCCTTGGCCGCGGCGGAACTCGAGTTCGTTAGGGCAAGCAGATAATGCTCCGCGCTGACGAACTCATCCTTCAACTTCGCCATCTCCTTATCCGCGCCATCGAGCACGCTGCGCAGATCGCGCCCGATCTGCGGCTCGATCCCGCCGCCGCTCACCCGCGGTCGGCGCGCGATCTCGCTTTGCAACCGCTCCCGCAGTTCGTTAGGCGCAACCCCGATCTTCTCAAAAAGCGGACTCGTTAGGCCGTCGGACTGGTCGAGGAGCGCGAGGAGAAAATGCTCGTTCGTGATCTCCTGCTGATTATTTTCCGCGGCGAGCTGCTGCGCGGCTTGCAGCGCCTCCTGCATTTTTTGGGTGAACTTGTCGATCCGCATCTTTCCAATTTAGGAGAAGCGGCGAGAGCAGCAAACGAGCGCGGTTTCTTGCCTGATGAAATCCGCAGAGGCCGCCGCGCAGAGCTGGACGCCGCGAACGCGCTTGGGATAGGATGGCCGTTTCGTTCCCGTGAAATCCGACGAACCGCTCCCGCTTTGGCTTGAATCGATCCCGGACCGCGAGCCGTGGCGCCGCGGGCGGATCGCGATCGTGCTCTTTACCCTGCTCGTGGCGCTCGCCGAAACGCTGCTTCTGCTCGTGAGCATTTCGATGGGCAACGTGACACTCTTCGTGATTTTCGCGGGCTTCGGCGTCTTCTATCTCGCGCTGCTTTATTTTGTCTGGGTGGGTTACAACTGGGCGTGCTGGGTGCTTTCGCCTCTTTTTGGCCTCGGCGGTTTCGCGAACACGATCTGGTCGCTCCACGCGGAAAGCGGTCTTCTTTTTGTCGTCGGATATTCCAGCTCACGATTTTTTGCTACCTTGCCTTCGCGCCGTCCGTCTACGCATTTGCGCGACATCAGCGCGAGACGATCGGCCGGCTCGAGCGGCTGATCGCGGGAGCGGCGCTCTTGCTCATGGCCGCCAGCCTGGCCTGCGGACTTTACGGCTTCTCTGTTTACAACGCCGACCTGCAGCGCGCCGGCACCGCGTTTGCCGGGCACGCGTTCAAGGCGATTTTCGTCGAGCACGACGAAGAATTCCTGCGCCGCAATCTCGCCGAAGCGAAACGCAATCTGACTCCGGAACAATTCATCGGCCTGCTCCCTTTCGCGGGCGAGTGGCCGCGGCTCGTTGGGCAGGTGCAAAACGCGTTCGTCACCCGCCTGGAGGGATTGCATCTGGCGGTGCGCGGTTTTTTCGAGGTGCCGGTGCTCTACCGCGGCTCGATGGCGATCTTTCTCAACATGGAGGTCGGCCGGGTGGGCGATAGTTGGGAGATCGAACACGTCGGCTGGGAAGATCACCCGACCGCGCTTCAGGGGATCAAGTAGCGCCGCCCGGACGACGCGCCTAACGACTGCGGCGCCGCTCGCAAAAGTTTTCGCTTCGGATTACAAAGGCGCGTGCCACCGCGGCGTTTTCATTTCCTCGGCATTTGCGGCACCGCGATGGGCGCGGTCGCGGCCGCCTTGCGCGAGCGCGGCTCCGTCGTGACCGGCTCGGACGAAAAAATCTATCCGCCGATGTCGGATTTTCTGCGCGCGAAAGGGATTTCGCCTAACGAACCTTATCGCGCGGAAAATTTGCCTAACGACGCCGACGTCGTCGTGATCGGGAACGCGATCAAGCGCGGCAATCCCGAAGTCGAGGCGGTGCTCAATCGCAAGCTCTATTACGTTTCGCTCCCGGAAATCCTGCGCGAAAATTTTTTGCGCGGGCGCCACAATCTCGTCGTCACCGGCACGCACGGGAAGACGACCACGACCGCGCTGCTCGCCTGGATTTTGACCGTCGCGGAAATGGAGCCGGGTTATCTGATCGGCGGTTTGCCGCGCAATCTCGGCAAAGGCGCGCTCCTCAACGATTCGAAATATTTCGTGATCGAAGGCGACGAATACGACACCGCGTTCTTCGACAAGCGCTCGAAGTTCGTCCATTACCTGCCCGAGCTCGTGATCGTGAACAACATCGAGTTCGATCACGCCGACATTTTTCCCGATCTCGCCGCGATCAAGCTGAGTTTTAAACGGCTGCTCAACATCGTGCCGCAAAACGGGATGATTTTGCTCAACGGCGACGACGCGAATTGCCGCGAGGTCGCGCGCGATTGCGTCGCGCCGATTGTCGAAGTCGGCTTTTCGGAAAATTGCGCGGAACGGATTCGCGACTTCGCGGACTCGACCAATGGCTCCCGCTTTTCGTTAGGCAACTTCACTTTCGAGTCGCCGCTCATCGGCGAATTCAACGTCCGCAACGCGGCCATGGCGGCGGCGGCGGCGCGCTTTTACGGAGTCACGCCGGAAGTCATCCAGACCGCCCTAACGAGTTTCGAAGGCATCGCGCGCCGCCAGGAAGTGCGCGGCGAGGCGCGCGGCGTGATCGTGATCGACGACTTCGGACATCACCCGACCGCGATTCGCGAGACGCTGACGGCGCTGCGTCATCGTTATCCCGGACGGCGGCTTTGGGCGATTTTTGAGCCGCGCTCGAACACGACGCGGCGCGCGGTTTTTCAGGAGGAATTGCCGGCCGCCTTGCGGTTGGCCGACGGCGTTTTCATCGCGCAGGTCGCGGCCCTCGAGCAAATCCCGCCTAACGAACGGCTCCATCCGGAGGCGGTCGTTAGGCAAATCGAAGCCGCGGGCAAGCCGGCGTTTTACGAGCGCGACGCGGACGCGATCGTTAGGCGGATCGCGCCCTTGTTACAGCCTAACGACGTCGTGACGGTTTTCAGCAACGGCGGTTTCGATGGAATTCACGAGAAGCTGCTCGCGCTTCTGCGGGTGAGGTGATCGCTGGTTGGGCCGGAGCGGAGCGCGATCGCGCCATTGCCTAACGATGTCGAAAGGCGCTTGCGAGGTCCTTCGCTGCGCTCAGGATGACAAGACGGAACGCGGAGTTCAAGTCACGAGGTGTGATCGAGGACGATGCGCCAGCCTTCGCGACGCTTGCGGAAGAGGAGGGTGAATTTTCCGTGCGGATGATCGCCGTTGCGCGCCAGGCTCCAACTGCCGAGCGCGATCGCGGCGTCCGCGCAGAGCGGCGTGATCGTTAGGCCGGAAAAGGTCAGCCTGCCCATTTTCGCGCGGGTGTTGTATTTTTTCGCGTAACGATCGCGCACGACTTGCCAGCCGCGATGGACTTCGTCGCCGGAAACGAAAGTGGTCGCGGGCGAGCGATCGTAGCCGGCCATGAAGCCGTCGATCTCGCCGCGGTTCCAGGCCGCGGCCTGGGCGTCGAGCACGGCGCGGATGGAATCATTCGTGCTTGCATGACTGGCGAGCGGAAAAAGAATGCCGATGCCTAACGAGAAAAGGAGTGGCGCGATTTTCATGGTGGCGAAGAATTGCGCAAACTCCCGCGCAGGTCGAGCCTCGCGCGTCGCGACGGTTGACCGGAAGCGGCGAAACAACTACATAAGCGCGTGATTCGCCGCCTCTTTTCTGTTACGGTCGCCTCCTTTCTCGCGATCAGTTGCGCCGTCGCGCAGGACGACGATCCGCCGGCCTCCCCGCAGCCCAATTTTCCCGGTCGCCGCGCGCCCGGTTTTCCGAATCAGAACGCGCCGCTCTCGAGCGGGCAGGACATGGTGAAGCTACAATTCCCGAACAGCGACGTCATCGACGTGCTCCATTTTTACGAGGGCCTCACGGGCACGAAGCTGGTCATCGACAACAACGTCCAGGGCAAGGTCAACATTTTCGTCAGCCAGGAAGTGCCGCGCAAGGAAGCGATCGAGATCATCGAGATGAATCTCGCGCTCAATGGATTTTCGCTCGTGCAAACGGAAGGCGACGTGGTCGAGGTCGTGGGCGTGAATAAGAATCCGCGGGCCGCGGCCGTGCCGATCATTTCCAATCCGGAGGACATTCCCGATGGCGCGAAAGTGGTGAGCTATTTGTTTCATCTCAATTACGCCGACCCGCAGGAATTGCAGGGCGTGCTCTCGCAATATCTTTCCGGCATCGGCGGCCAGGCGCCGATTCTGGCGTTGCCGAAATCTTCCAGCCTGCTCGTGACCCAGAGCGCCGACGTTCTGCGCAAGCTGGTCAAAATCGTGCAGCAACTCGACGTCGCGCCGGCCCCGGTGGAAAGCGATTTCATCAAACTTGATCGCGCCGACGCGAGCAAAGTGGTCGACATGTTGAAGGACATTTTCGAAAAAGGAAACGACACCAGCAGCTCGATCGGCGGCGTGCGCCGGCTCCGCGGCGTGCCGGTGCCGAATCAAAACGACGACGAAGGCGGGAGCGCGGTCCTTTCCGAAGACTCGCTCATCGTGGGCAAGATCAAGCTCGAAGCCGATGTGCGGACGAATCGCATCCACGTCGTGACGCGGCCGATCAACATGCCGTTTGTGCGCAAGCTGATTGGGGAGTTTGACGAGAACATCGAGTTCGGCACCCCGGTCACGCGGCCTTTGCAATACATCGCGGCGGCTGACGTTTTGCCCGTGCTCGTACAGGCGTTGACGGAGCCGGGCGCGGAAAATCAGCAGGGCCAGGGCCTCGGCGCGCCGCGAAACAACAATAACAATCCTTCGCGCAATCCGACGCCGAGCAGCTCACCGACCAATTCGACCAGCTCGTCCGGCGGCGACACTTCGCTGCAAGTGAGCGAAGAACTCGAGACCCAGCCGGTCGACACGACGCCGCAAGCCGTCACGGTCGGCAACACCAAGCTCATCGCCGACGCGCGCGCCAACTCCATCATCGTCCTCGGCACGCGCGACGTCGTGGTCAAGGTCGAGAAAATTCTCGACCAGATGGATGTGAGGGCGCCGCAGGTCGCGCTCAGCACCGTCATCGGCGAGCTCAGCCTGAACAATAGCGAAGAGTTCGGCGTCGATTGGTTCTACCAATTTAAAAAGAACAATCTCGGTAACGCGAAAGGTTTCGGAGGCGGTTTGAACAACGGTCTCGGTTCCCTCTCCAGCGCCTCACCGATAATCGACCCCGCCAGTTTGATTACCTATCCCGTTTTCGCGAGCCTGCCGACTGGCAGTGGTGCGACCGCTTACGTCGCCGCCGGCAATACTCTCTCCGCGATTGTCACTGCACTTGATTCGACGGGTCGCTTTCACACGATTTCGCGACCGACCGTTTTTACGAGCAATAACAAGAAGGCGATCATCGCATCAGGTGAAGAAATTCCCGTTCCGGTGAGCACGATCAGCGCGGCGACCGGGGCGAGCACTATTCTCAGCGGCGGCCTTTCTCAGGAATCGAACATCGAATACAAAAAAATCGCGCTGCAGCTCGAGGTCGTGCCACTGATCAACGCCAACAAGGAAGTCTCCCTCGACATCCTGCAGCAGCTTGACAGCGAAGATGGAAGTCAGGCGCTTGATGGAAATAACATTCCCATCATCGCCACGCGTTATATCAGGACGACCGTTTTGGCGCCTAACGGATCGACCATAGTCCTCGGAGGACTTATCCAGACGTCGGTCAAGCACAATAAAATTGGCCTGCCCATCCTCGATCGCATCCCGGTGATTGGAAATTTCTTTAGCGACACGACCACGTCGAAAACTCGCAGCGAACTGATCGTGCTCATGCGACCGGAAGTCACGCTGACGAAACTCGACCTTTATCAGGAACGCCAGAAGCTTGAGAACAAATCTCATTTCGGCTCCGAGATTGATGAAGAGGACCAGCCTTTGCCGACCGAGGGCAAACAGCTTCCCGCGCCCGATCTTCCGCCGTCCAAATAAGCGGCCGGCCGGCGACTCGTTAGGCGCGCGGCGCGTTCCCTGCTGCATGACAATTTGGTCCTTTCGGTTAAATTGCCCTTGTGAGTCCTGCGCTCAATCAATCACTCATCGACATCCTGCTCGCGAGCGGTGCGCCCTCGCGTGAAGAGGCCGAGGCCCTGACGAATAATCTCAACGGCAGCTCCTGGACGGCCGACGTTCTCAATTCCGGCAAGGTCGACGAACAGCGATTCCTGAACGAGATCGGAAAATTTTTCGGCGTGCCGGTCGTTTCCGTCGAGGCGAAACGGATCGATCGCGCGACCCTGGGCGTACTGCCGAGTCGTTTCGTTTTCCAGCATCAGATCCTGCCGATCGAGATCAAGGAAAAAGCCGTCGTCCTCGCGACCTACGATTTGTTTAACTCGACTGGCCGCCAGCTCGCGTCGCAGTTGCTCAGCAAACCGGCCGAGTGGGTCCTCGTCCCGCGCGCACAACTTTTGCGCGCGATGAAAACGCTCTACGGCGTCGGCGCGGAAACGTTCGATGAAATTCTCAAGACCAATCGCGCCTTCGAATCGCTCCAGGACACCGAAGGAAGCACCGACCTCAACGCCGACGATCCGGAAGCCTCCGTCGTAAAATTCGTCAACCAAATCATCCGCGAAGCGATCCAGGAACGCGCCACCGACATTCATGTCGAGCCGCTCGAAAACGATTTGCGCATTCGCTACCGTATCGACGGCATCCTGCACGAAGTCGCCGTTCCGCCGCAGCTGCGTGTTTTGCAGTCGGCGATTATCTCGCGCCTGAAAGTGATGGCGCATATGGACATTGCCGAGCGTCGCCTGCCACAGGACGGCCGCATCAATCTCGAGTCCGCCGCGCAAAAAATAGACGTCCGCGTTTCGACCATCCCGACCGTGAACGGCGAATCCATCAGCCTGCGTTTGCTCAGCCGCGATCAGCAACAAGACTTCGGTTTCGAGCGGCTCGATCTCAGTCCCGGGCAGACGAAGATCATGAAGTCGCTCCTCGCGCAGCCGAACGGAATCGTCCTCGTCACCGGCCCGACCGGCTCCGGCAAATCGACCTCGCTTTATTGTTTTCTCAGCAGCATCAACTCCGTCCAGCGCCGCATCATCACGATCGAGGAACCGGTCGAATATCGATTGCCCGGTGTCTCGCAGATCGACGTCAAACCGGAAATCGACCTCACCTTTGCCAAAGGTCTGCGCCACATTTTGCGGCAGGATCCAAACGTCGTCATGGTCGGAGAAATTCGCGACGTCGAGACTGCCGACATCGCAATTCGCGCCGCCATGACCGGCCACCTTGTTTTTTCCACGTTGCATACCAACGACGCCGTCGGCGGCATCACCCGACTTATCGACATGGAGGTCGAGCCGTTTCTGCTCGCCTCGGTTGTGAAGGCGTTTCTCGCGCAACGGCTCGTGCGCACCATCTGCCCCGACTGCAAGGAAGTCGTCGGCTATCCCGTCGATTACCTTCACGAGATCGGCGCCGTCATTCCGGCCGACTTCAAATTTTATCGCGGCGCCGGCTGCGAAAATTGCCGGCACACCGGCTATCAGGGCCGGCTCGCGATCTACGAAATCTGCGTCATCACCGAGCCGCTCAAACGTTTGATCATGCAAAAAGCCGACGGCGGCGAGCTGAAAAAATGCGCCATCCGTGAAGGCATGATCACGCTCCGGCACGACGGCTGGCGGCGCGTCGCCGAGGGCAAAACCACGATCGAAGAAGTCGTGCGCGTGACCCAGACCGACGACGTCATGGCCGAATCGAGCGGCTTCGCCGAGCCGGTCGTGGCTGGTTAGGTCTGCCTGCTTGGGCCGGCGAGAGTGGGCACGCGCCGTTCGTTACGCCCCGGCAGCGTGGAAGACGCCCAGGCGATCCCAACCGACCTCGCCGCAGCGGCCAAGCAAGTCCGCTACCTCGACGCCATCACGCAGAACAAATAGACCGGCGACGCCGAGACCTGCGCGGCTGGGAAAGCGCTACCCACATCGAGCCCGCCCCACCTAGGAAACCAACCCATCAAGGTGGCGCAACCCTCCGGGTTGCACTGCTTCCCCGGCGTCCCTGTCGGACTTCGCCACTGGGTGCGCTGTTCCCCACGGCTCTGTCGGCGCCACGCGCTCCGCGGCTGGGCTCGCCTCCTTTATTCGTTAGGCGAGTCGTTCGGCGATGCTTCATGAAAAAATTTGCTTTACCTCCGGTTAGCTTCTCACGCATCATCAGGCCACGAATCGATCCTATGAGTGAGGGGCCACTACTTGGTTAAAAAAAATCTTGACATCAAAAATCCGGTCGCCGTACAACATCGGCATGAAAAAGAATTTTCTCAGCCTTGTGTTTACGGTACTCGGCTGTTTCCTCTTCGTTCTTTTTGCTATTAACGCGCGACCGCAAGCCGGCGGCGGGGGGGAACTCCCACGCCAACATGCACGGTGACTCCGACGCCTTCGGTTACGCCGACCGCGAGTCCAACACAAACCTGCGATGGTTGCACGGCGATCGCGTACCCATCCGTATCGCCGTTCATAACGCCGCTTCCGAGCGCGTTCCAGCCGCCTACTGACGTTCGACCGACTATTCTACAATGGCGTATTTACACGCCTTCTCCCGCGCCAAGTCCGGTTGTGGCTCTACCCGGGGTGGTTGTAGTTCATGGTGGTGGTTGGAAGGGCGGTAGTCCTTTCGAGGGAACCGTGAATGACACTGCGCAGTCCATCGCGAATGCAGGATACTATGTTGTTTCGATTGACTATGACCTCGCCCCGTGCGGTTTGATAGAGGGTCAGTGGTGTCATGACTCGGATCACTTAGATTCCGGTCGCCCCCCCCCAACAAACGGACGATGTCAAAAATGCCATCCGTGCCTTGCGTGCTGATAACGTGGACTGCAACGGAAAGATTGGCGTGGTCGTTGCGAGCAGCTGGAGTCTCTGGAACAGCTTACAAAACAATGACAATCTTGGGAAGCGACGAGCATTCGTTTTCCTATTGGGACAGTTGGGACGGCATAACATGCAGCGTTTCTCACCCCTGCAGTACCGTGGGACAAGACGCAATCAGTTTTCTCAATGCGCATCTCAAATAGAGGTCAGCTTCTTTCCAAAGCGGTCCTGTCGTTTGGGGTTCCAGTCGGGTTGGCACTGAGCATCGCCGCTCTGCGGGGTGATGTTATCAACTGGCTGCCTAGCCCGGCTGATGGGGACTTTAACAACGCGGCGAACTGGTCGAGTGGCACAGTACCGGGCTATCAGGACACCGCGGTCTTTTCGGATTCGAACCAGACAGTAGTTGCGATATTAGCCAATACCTCAGTGATGTCGTTAGAGTTTGACGCAAACGCGCCTGCTTATCAGATCAGCGCCGAGCCAGGCGTGGCTGTAAACGTTGGGGGCCAACCTAAACCGGGGGAAGGCGGTATTAGCAATGAGTCGAGTATAGGGCAAAACTTCCTTGCCCATACCACCTCGGATGGCGGCGACAGTCTCGTTCAGATTTATGGTGCCGCCGGCAGTCAGAATACATTGACCGCGGAACCACAACGGGTTAGTGGCGGGGGCCGCGGTTACGTTTGGATTCTCGATAAGGGAGATGCGGGGAACTGCAACATTGTCAGCGAGGGAGGTGTAGCCGACGGAGGGGGCGGTGGATACATTGGCTTTTATTCCGGGATGGGCGCCGCGGCAACAATCGTTAACCAAGCCGGCACCATAGTCGGCGCGACCGGGGGCACGACCACCTTCTGGGTTGGCAGCCGGGCGGAGAAGGCAATCATCACAGCTGAGGGCGCTGCTGTAAATGGGGCCTCTGGCGGCGAAATAAGCTTCATCGACAAATCACAGGCCGACGGCGCGACCCTCATCGCGCGGTCGGGAAGCAATGGAGGCAGCGGCGGGCTGATTCAGTTTACAAGCAAAGCCCAAGGGGGCAGTCCACGGGTCGAAGTCTTTGGCAACGGCGCTTTGGACATCAGCGGCCTAAGCGGAACGGCCGGACTTACCATCGGATCGTTGGAAGGGGATGGGATGGTAACTCTTGGTAATCGAAATCTCACGATCGGCGCCAATGGTGTGAGCACTACGTTTTCAGGCACGATCCAAGGCACCGGCGCGGTGTCACTCAATGGCACGGGTGTGCTGACACTCAGCGGAGCGAGCAGTTACACCGGAGCGACCACGGTGCTAACAGGCACGCTGTTGATTGACAACAAGAACGGCTCGGCGACCGGTACCGGCACCATCAAGATCCAGGCAGGAACACTGGGTGGCAAGGGCAGCGTTTTTGGCGCGGTCACGATCGGCACTGGGAGCGGGACGGGCGCGGTCCTCTCCCCTGGCATGGGCAGCAACGGAACGGCGGAATTTAGCACCCGCAGCGCGCTCACCTTGAAGTTGGATGCCGCTTATCTCTGCAAACTGAGCACGCCGACGGCGAAGAGCGATCAGGTAATCGCGGACGGAATAACAATCCAGAACGGCGCTCAATTCGATCTCCAGCCGATAGGGAAGAAACGACTCGCAGTTGGCACGGTGTTTACGGTTATCAGCAACACTTCCGCCAACCCGATCGGCGGCACTTTTGCCAATCTCGCTGACGGCGCAACACTCACTGTCGGGAAGAATCAGTTGCTGGTGAACTACGAAGGCGGCGATGGAAACGATCTCACTCTGACCGTTTCTCAGTAGAAATCGAAAGAAAGGCGAGCCATGACAATAAAGGCTCCAAGCGCCATCCTGGTGGTTCTGCTTGCCTCAATGCAAAGTGCGCTGGCCGGAAGCGCGACCTGGAATGCAAATCCCCAGACCAGCGAGTGGCAGATGGCGGCCAACTGGACACCGCAAACTGTTCCAAACAGTGATAGCGACACGGCGACTTTTGGCTCCTCCAATACCACCGATGTTTCTCTTGGTGTGCCTTCGCAGACGCAGGAGGGCAGCCAGACCTTTCTCGATGGAATGATCTTTACCGATGAAGCTGGCCCTTACGTCATCACACTGACACCGGACGGGTCTTATGGAAATTTCCTCGTCTTCGACGGCGCTGGCGTAACCAATAATTCCAGCGTCGTGCAAAACATCGTCGCCGCTGCAGCAGGCGATACGCGCCGATCGGCTTCGATCGGATTCAATAACGAGGCCACAGTCGGCCAGAACATGATTTACATCGCCCAAGGGGGCGCAGCGAGCTCCGGGGATGGCCAATATGGGGCGTTGATTGTATTTCAGAATCAGGCGACCGCGGCGAGCGCGACGTTTATTAACCTGGGAGGGACGGCGCCGAACTCCGAAGGCGGTGGGACGGTGTTGCATGATTCGACAAGCGCGCAGAGTGCAATCTTTATTAGTGATCCAGCCACCGTTTCAGGTGCCTATGCCGGCGCTACTCTGCTTAACACCTTGGGTTCGATCGGTAGCTCTACCTTTGTTTGCAATCCTGCAACGGTGAATGGCGCGGAGGGCGGCTGGATGGAGATGCTCGCCGGCACCTCTGCCGGTGCGAACTTCATTGCCAACGGTGCCGCCACCGCCGGTCCTCAAGCGGGGCAGCTCTACATCTATGGCGGTAGCGGCTACGCCACCTTCAGCGGGAATGGTGGAACAGCCAGCGGTGCGCAGGGAGGTCTGGTCGATCTTTTTACCCCGCCAAACTCCGTCCAGACGTTATTCATCGCTCAAGGCGGGACGAACGGCGGCTTGGGCGGCGACATCGTGATCGAGCCAAAGGCCATCGTCGATCAGACGCAGTTCCAACTCATAGGGAATGGCCTTCTTGATGTGACGAAGGTGAAAACGAGCAGCGTGACCATCGGCTCCTTGGGAGGCGATGGCATCGTCTCGCTCGCGAACAAAACCATCGACATCGGCAATAACAATCTCGCCACCACCTTTGCCGGAACGATTCAAGGCAGCGGCTCGATCACGAAAACAGGCACTGGCACACTCATTCTCGCCGGGAGCAGCAGCTATACCGGCGGCACAACCCTGACCTCCGGCACCCTCGCCGTCACGAACTCGACCGGCTCTGCGACCGGAAGCGGCGCGGTCAAGACAACCGGCGGGATTTTCGGCGGCAACGGCATCGTCGCGGGTAATGTCACGATCGGCGACGGCGTGGCCGCGCATGCTTATCTCAAACCGAGCGCCGGAGCGAAACAACCTTCCACCTTGACCATTGGCGGCAAACTCACCTTGCAGGCCGACGGCGTCTACATCTGCACCTTGAAAGCAAAAACGAAGCGCACTGAAAACGACGAAGTCATTGCCAAGGGAATCATCATCGACGCCGGGGCGCAGTTCAATCTGCACGTGCAGGGCAAACTCAAAGCCGGCGCTAGCTTCACCGTCATCAGCAACACCGCGAGCACACCGATAAGCGGCACCTTCGCCAACCTCGCCGACGGCGCCACGCTCACCGTGGGCAACACCAAATTGCAAGCCAGCTACGAAGGCGGGGACGGCAACGATCTCACCTTCACTGTCGTCCCCTAACGAGTGAAGCACCAAGATTATGCTTTACTTGCGTTCGTCGATCACGCTAGAACTCGTGTCATGAAAGCCTGCCTCCGCCTCTGCTTCTTCTGCTGCGTTCCTGCCTTCCTCATTCCCCTAACGAGTAAAGGTGGGAGTGCTACCTGGGCTGCCGCCCCGGCGACGAACGATTGGAACACGGCCGCCAACTGGACACCGAATACCGTCCCGAGCGGGCCGGACGACGTCGCGACGTTTGGAGTTTCTAATGTCACCACAGTTTCTTTGTCGGACTTTACCGAGGTCGGCGAAATCGTCTTCGAGCCCGGCGCCAGCGCCTATATCCTAAACGCACTGGAAGAGTCTGTGGGTTTCAGCTTTCAGGGCGCAGGAGTTAGCAATCGGGCCAGTGTCAGCCAGAACTTTGTTTCCTCGCAGACGATTGGTTTCTTCAGCCATAGCAATGCCGGCAGCGATATCGTCTATACGAATGCGGGAAACGCCAACAACGAAGACGTCAATTCGATCGGCTTCCTCGATCACTCGCGGGCGGACAGTGCCACACTGATCAACGCCCCTGTGGCTGGCGATCCCGCGGCATTGATTAGCTTTTCGGATTTCGCGAGCGCCGATCAGAGCACGATTATCAATAACGGGACCCAACAGGGCTACGGCGGTGGCAGCAACATTTTGTTCTACGACAGCTCGACGGCAGGAGAAAGCACGATCACGATTTACGGCGGGACTTACCTCCTCTTCGAGGACACTTCCAGCGCCGGTCAGGCCACCCTGCTCGCTAATGGCGGCGCGATTTACTTTAACGAGCGGTCCGACGGCGGGACCGCGCGCGTGGTTCTAAATCAAGGCGCGCTTTTCACCCAAAAGCTCGGAGCGCCGTTGGCCCCGGTCACCCTTGGCTCGCTGGAAGGCAATGGTCTGGTTTCTCTTGGCCGGCCGCTGAACGTCGGCAGCAATGGAATGAGCACCACCTTCTCGGGCGTGATCACGAGCAGCAGCCAGGACGATATCCTGAGCAAGGTCGGTGGCGGCACTCTTACGCTGTCCGGCACGAGTTCTAATGTTATGGGCGTTACGGTCAAGCAAGGTGCCCTGATGCTGAGTAACCGAAAAGGATCGGCGACGGGAAACGGGCCGGTGAAGGTTACGGGGGGCAGCCTCGGCGGAAGCGGCATCATCGCGGGAACAGTGACAGTTGGCACCGGCAGTGGGAGCGGAGCGTTCCTTGCGCCTGCGGGGTTAACTGATAAGCCGGCAACGCTGACCATCGAGAAAGCGCTCACCTTTGACAGCGACGCCACCTACACCTGCACCTTGCAGGCGAGCAAAAAGAAGTCGGCCAATGACGAAGTGGTAGCCAACGGCGTGATGATCGCGAGCGGCGCGCAATTCAAGCTCGTGGCCAAAGTGCAGGGCAAACCCAAAGCCGGCACCGGCTTCACCGTCATCAGCAACACCGCCAGCACACCCATCAGCGGCACCTTCACCAACCTCGCCGACGGCGCCATCCTCACCGTCGGCAACACCAAACTGCAAGCCAGCTACGAAGGCGGCGATGGCAACGATCTCACTCTCACCGTCGTTCCCTAACGAGTAAAGGAACAGGATAGGCTTTACTTTCCGGCGCCGATCGCGCTACAACTCGCGTCGTGAAGACCCTTCTCCGCCTTTGTCTTTTCGCTTGCGTTCCTGTCTTTCTGATCCCCCTCAGAGGCCAGGCCGGCAGCGCAACCTGGGACGCCAATCCACCGACCAGCGAATGGGATGATCCGGGTAACTGGACGCAGCAAACTATCCCCTATGGGGAGTCGGATATCGCCACCTTTGGGCCCTCTAATGTCATCGCTGTGGAATTGCGAGATCTGCCGAATGAGGACAGCAATACCGTAAGCGAGGTGGTCTTTACCAGCGACGCGCCTGCCTACACCATTACCGCCGCTCCGCTGCTTAACTCTGGGTTCCCCTCGATTCTCCAGTTTTACGGCGCAGGTATTACAAACAATTCGGGAGTCGTGCAAAACTTTTACGCGCCGCCGACCGGGGGTATTCATGAATCGGGCCGTTTCATCTTTTTTAATTCGGCCTCGGCGGGAAGCAATGTCGTCATTACCAACGGCGGAAGTGATTCGGATGAGAACGACGGCAACTATGGAGGCTTTACCGAGTTTGATGATACCTCGACCGCCGCTGACGCCATGATCATCAGTCAGGGAGGAACGGTGTCCGGCGCGGTCTGGGGCGGCTTTTGCAATCTTGTCGCCAGCTCCAATGCCGACCGAGCCACCTTCATCGACGAGCCGGGGACCGTCTCGGGCGCACCCGCCGGGCACACCCTGGTGCAAACCTTCGCTCCCGGCAATATCGGCAAATCCACTTTTATTAACAATTCCGCGACGGTGGCGGGAGCGGAAGGGGGCTGGAGCGAGATTGACGTCGGCATTTGTGCGGGAGCCAGCTTTATCGCAAAAGGCTCTGCGATCGCGGGGGCGCAAGAAGGGCAGGTATACGTTTATGGTGGGAGTGGAAACGCCACCTTTAGCGGCGAAGGCGGCACGGCGAGCGGCGGCGAGGGCGGGTTGATAGATCTCTTTGCCCTGCCCAACTCGTCCCAGACCGTTGTCATAGCCAAGGCGGGGAAGAGCGGCGGGCTGGGCGGCCACATCGTGATCGAGAACAAGGCCGTAGTCGATATGGGACAGTTTCGACTCCTCGGTAATGGCTGGCTCGACTTGAGCGTGATCACGAACGGCAAGACGGCGATTGGCTCCTTAGCTGGGAGCGGACTCGTCTCCACCGCCGGCCAGACGCTGACGGTGGGCAACAACAATCTCGATACGACCTTTTCCGGTATAATCGAAGAGGGCGGGAGCGATCAGCAAAGTCGGCACGGGCTCGCTCACTCTAAGTGGTGGGAACACGTATACCGGCGGCACGACCGTAAGCGCCGGCTCGCTCCTCGTGGACAACACGAGCGGCTCGGCGACCGGCACAAAAGCAGTCAAAGTG
>DASXEB010000017.1:0-501339 GCA_036490335.1 Chthoniobacterales bacterium | reverse complement strand
CCATAACTCCAACGCTCCTTGCTTATATTCCTTCGTGTAGCGCGCCGGCTCACGAACTGGTTTACTTAACTGTGTCTTCATGTGGGTTCCTCAGGCTTTTGACCCTTCCCTCTCTGTCCGTCAAATCAGGGCAACCCCACTTACACCCTCTGGGTGGAAGGCAGTAACTCCCGCGGCCAGGGGCCGAAGAGCAATGTCATCACTTTCACGGCCTGAAAATTTATCCTCACCGGAAAACAAAAAAGCACCTTTGAAACCATGAAAAACAAAATCCATCTGGCCGGCCTGACCGTCGCCCTCTGCCTTGCCGTCGGGGCGCCCGCCGTGCGCGCCAATACTTATCAGCTCGATGACGGCACCGCGGAGGATGCCGTCGGCGCCGGCAATGCCGATCTGATCGCGCTCAATCAGTTTACCGTGATCGGCAATCAAAATATGATCATGTCGATCTCGATCGCCTGGGGCAGTCCGAACGTTCCTGATCCCACGCTCAACGGGTTGACTTACACCGCCGTGATTTGGAGCGATCCGAATAACGACGGGAATCCCAACGACGCCCAGGTGATCGCGACCGCGCCGGGCGTGATCACGGGCGCCGGGACGAATACTTTCGACGTCACCCTCTTTCCGACCTGTCCTACGGTCACGAGAAGTTTCTTCGTCGGCTTTATCATTACCGGCAACGACAACCAGTATCCGGCGGGCTTTGATGAGACAGCTCCGCTTTCCAACCGCAGCTTTGCCGCGGTCGGGGCCGCCGGCATGGGTGATATCTATAATTTGAACAACAACCTCCTGCCCGTCGATGCGGTGGAGAATTATGGATTGGACGGCAATTTCATGATCCGCGCGGACGCCTGCGCAGTGCCCGAGCCGCCCTCGCTGGCTCTCGCGGCAATCGGTGGAATGGTGGGAGTGTTCATTTATCGGCGGAAACGGCAGGGGCTCCTCCAACCCGGGCTGGTCTAGGTTCGTCCGCTCCCCCAGGCGGTTGGATTTTCATCGGTTCCGATAAAGACGCCGCGCGTCGCCGCAAATTTTATTTCAAGCGGCTGCATTTTCTTTGCAACGCCGGCTCAAAAATCCCGAAGGAATCGGTAACACCCAAAGCCTTTGAAAGGGGCTTGGAACCTGGAATGGACGCATGGCCCTGAAGCCTCCAAGCCAACAACAAAAACGAACAGGGCAAAGAAAAGGATACAATATGAATAAACGTAAAAATCAGATAGTTCGAAAGCCAGCGGGAGGTTCGCGTCCATGGAGCGTCTTCGTCCTGGTAGCAGTCGCCGGAGTGTGCCTGGGAGTTTCGCCGCGAATGCAAGCAGGCTGTAACAACACCCCTTGTGCCGCGAGCGACAACACCTACTTCGGCATGGACGCGGGAAACCCCGGCAGCGGCGCCGATAACACTGCGGTCGGGTTCGATGCCCTCTTCACCAATACCAGTGGAATTCAGAACACTGCGATTGGCTCTCAGACCTTGGTTGCGAACACCGAAGGCTACAACAACACAGCTGTGGGAAAGACTGCATTGCAATCCAATACCACAGCCATCGATGGCACAGCAGTCGGTGTTGCCGCCTTACAGCTCAACACCACGGGTAACTTCAATACCGGCATTGGGCTGAGCGCGCTGACGCAAAACAGCACGGGTACGCTCAACACCGCGGTCGGGACTTCCGCTCTTTACTACAGTAATGGCAATTCGAATACGGCGATCGGAGCGAACGCACTCGGATTCGTTGTCGGGGGCGGGAACAACACGGCCGAGGGATACAAGGCCCTTTACAACACGACCGGCAATAACAATATCGGGCTGGGGTCGACGGCCGGCGTCAATCTAAACACTGGCGATAATAATATTGATATTGGCAACCCTGGCACGGCGGGCGAAGCAAACACCATCCGCATCGGCGTAGAAAATACGCAGACGTCTGCCTATGTGGCTGGAATCTACCAGCAGCCAGTGTTTGGCAAGGCCAAGGCGATAAGAGTCGACAGCACTGGAAAGCTCGGAACAGTGGCCGGATCCTCTGCGCGTTTCAAGGAAGACATTAAGCCGATGAATAGCGTAAGCGACATATTGCTATCGCTCAAACCAGTTACTTTTCGCTACAAGAAGGCGCTTGATCCGGAAAAGACTCCCCAGTTTGGCCTCGTTGCCGAGCAGGTGGAGAAAGTTGATCGAGACCTCGTCGAGTACGACCAGCAAGGCAAACCTGATGGCGTCCGCTACGACGCGGTCAATGCGATGTTGCTCAACGAATTCATCAAGGAACACCACCAAGTCGCGGAGCAAGGCATGATAATCGATCACCTTAAATCGGTGGGGGAGGACCAGCAGAAGGAAATCAAAGCCCTGACGGCAAGTCTGAAGGAGCAAGCTGCGCAAGTCCAGAAGGTGAGCGACGAGCTCACGATGGAACGGCCTGCGCCGCGCATGGTCTCCTCCGGCCAATAATCAACCGCTCCTATTGGGACGCAATTCGCAAAAGCCGCTCCGCTACCCAAGCGGGGCGGCTTTTTTGCTGCCAGTTCGCAGATTGGAGACCTTCCGAGTAAAGGCGAGGCTTTCCGTCATCCCGGTTGCTGTCCCTCGTGGTTCATGATCGAGCTTCCCGCTCTCGCCGGAAAGAAACCTTCGTGCGTCGGCATTTTCTTTGCAACGCCGGGCAAAAAATCCCGAAGGAATAGGTAACATATGAAACTCACTCTATTTTACCTCAAGCTGGATCGTTCGAGGCCGACGCGGCGGAAAACCTTTGCGCGATTTGCTCTGACGTTAGCGGGCATCATCGGAGCGAGCGTCGGCGCCGAAGCCACGCCTGCTTCCTTCATCGGAACTCCCTACACTCAGAACTTCGACAGCATGGGCCCGACTGGCACGACGACGCCGGTCGGCTGGTTCGTCGGCAGCGGGACGGGCGCGGCGGTCACGGGGACCACCGTAACGGCGAGCACCGGGAGCGTTGCCGCGCAGGGTAATTATAACTTCGGCGTCGCAGGCGTGAATCCGGTCACCGATCGGGCTCTGGGGTCCATCGGCGGCGGCAACGTCCAGACCGATACCGATCTGGACATCGTCAATAACAGCACCTTCGCCATTACTCAGTTCACCATCTCTTACACCGGGGAAGAATGGCGCAATGGCGGCTCGACCATTGCCAATACTCTGACGCTCCAGCTCAGCCTTAACGGCTCGACCTGGGTCAATCTGGGCGCAATCTTCAACTTCACCAGCCCGATCAATACTGGAGGAGGCGGCTCGCCCCTTGACGGCAATCTCGCGGCTAATCGAGCGGCGGCCGGCGGAACGTATACGCTGACGAGCGGCTCGATCCCGATCGGATCGACTTTCTATCTGCGCTTCGCCGATCCCGATGATCCGAAACCGGACAGCGGGATCGCGGTCGATGACTTTACCTTCAGCGCCATGCCTGCGCCTGAGCCTTCCGCTTACATGCTGCTCGGCGTCGGGCTGCTCCTTTGCGGGCAGCGCTTTCTCCGGCGCAAAGCTGTTTGAATCTGATTCTAGGAAACAAACTGCCATGTCCAGGATTTCGCTCCGTTGTCTGGGGTCGTTAGGCAATTTTTATCTGGCCGCCGCCGCTCAAACGCAGGCCTGCTGGCGGAAAATAAAACGAATTCCAAAGGGCACTCCTTCGTTTGAGTTTCCGCTCCGGCCGGGTGGGCTCGTTTTCGTCGGCTCGCTTGATCCGAAGGCGAGAGAGCTTCCCGCCAAACGCAGTTCCTTCCCGCCGCGTTCGCCGGTGCATCGGACCGGACCGCGTCGCGCCTTCCCCACCGGCGCGAGACATCGAAACATCGGCGCGGGCTACCCGTAACAAAAAATCGGGCCGGCCTTTTCGCCGCACCACGAGGTCCCCAAAAAAACGAACGCGAGCCGCCGTCGCGCGGTCGCGGTAAAAATCGTCACGAGTTCGGAAAATGGGCTTGTTTCCTGCTGACTCGTAGACTAGTTTCGGCGCGCGTTTACCTTCACCGAAGCCGCCGCAAGAACCAAGCGATATGAAACGTAAACGACCGCTCTCCAAATTGGGAATTCTCTTTGCCGCCCTTGTCTTGTTGGCGGCATTTCCTGCTTCTTCGCACGCACAGTACGTGACCGAAACTTACGGCGTCGCGCCGGACGGCACGGTTTTAAACTGGGATGTCTACAAGCCGAGCGGCCCCGGCCCGTGGCCTGCCGCGATCGTGATTCACGGCGGCGGCTGGCATGGCGGCGGCCCGCACATTCCCGATTTGGAGCAATGCGCGCAGGACCTCGCGAGCGCCGGCTATCTCGCGCTCGCCATCTATTATCGTCTCGATAAAACGAAGCTCCCCGGTCAGACGTCCAGCGGTTGCATTCCCGAGCAGACCGATGATTGCAAAATGGCGGTGCGGGCCGCGCGTGCGCGATCGGATTGCAACGGCGAAGTCGTCGCGGTCGGCGGCTCGGCGGGAGGCGCGCATGCCGCTTTCCTCGCCGTGACCGGAACGGCGGGCGTCGATCGGGTCGATGCGGCGGTTTGTCTTTCCGGCGCGATGGATTTTTCCGACTGGCGGCCCGATCCGAATATCGATGCGTTCAAGACCGACATCGAAACTTATTGTAGCGTGCCTTCGACCGATCCGCCTTCCGCCGAAAGCATCGCGATCATGCGGAGCGCTTCGCCGGCCTGGCAGCCGCTCAGTCCCGCCACGACCGCGCCGATGTTTCTGATCGCGACCGAAGACGACCCGATGCCGCACACGCAACTGCCCGACATGGTCGCCGCGTTGCGCGCGCACGGCATCGCGGTCACGACCTATCCCGCCGCGTCGCGTTTTCAACAGCTGCTTTTGCCCGGCGATCTGCATGAGTTTGCTTACTGGATCGAGCCCGATGCCTCGGTGAAAAATGCGGCGATTGAGTTTCTCGATCGCGTCCTGCCCGTTCCGCCCACGCCCTCTTCGGGCCCGACGCCGCCTCCCGCGCCGGAGCCGAGTCCTGCGCAGCTCTTGAACATCTCGACCCGCGCGCAGGTTCAGGATGGCGATGAAATCATGTCCGCTGGATTCATCGTCTCCGGCAGTAATCCGAAGCGAGTGCTGATTCGCGGCCTCGGCCCGTCGCTTTCGAAAGATGGCGCCGCGATGGCCGATCCGGTGCTCGCGCTGCACAACGCGAACGAGACCGTGATCGCGTCGAACGACAACTGGAAAGACACTCAGGAGTCCGAGATTCAGGCCACCGGCATTCCGCCGACGAACAATCTCGAATCCGCCCTCATCGCCACGATCGATCCCGGAAATTACACCGCGGTGTTGAGCGGCAAGAATGGCGGAGTCGGTCTCGGCCTCGTCGAAATCTACGATCTCGACGAGCGCTCCGGCAGCCGGCTCGGTAACCTGAGCACGCGCGGATTCGTCGGCACTTCCTCTAACGTGATCATCAGCGGGTTCATTCTCGGCGGCGGCAGCGGCAACGACACTGTTCTCGTCCGCGCGCTCGGTCCTTCGCTCAGCGCGCGCGGCATTCCGAACGCGCTCCCGAATCCAACGATGTCGATCCGCGACGTGAACGGAACCGTCGTCGCGGCCAACGACGATTGGAAATCGAATCAGGAAGCGCAAATCGAAGCGACCGGCGTCGCGCCGACCAGCGACCTCGAGTCAGCCGTCTTTGTCGCGCTCTCGCCCGGCGCCTACACCACGATTGTTTCCGGAGTTGGTGGCAGCACCGGTGTCGGCCTCGTCGAGGTTTACGACCTGCACCATTAGATTCCCGGCAACTCCGGCTTGGGAGTTGCGTCAGACTTATACTCGTTAGGCTGTGCCGGAGATATCGAGAACCACTTTCCCGAAAGTCTGATTCGACTCGAGATGCTCGTGCGCCGCGCGCACATCCGCCGCGGGAAAAACGCGATCGATCACCGGCCGCAGATCGCCGAGCGCGAGCAGCGGCACGACGTGGGCCGCCAAACTGCGCACCGCTTCCGCCTTTTCCTCGAGCGAACGCGTCCGCAACATCGTGCCCATGATATTCGCCCGTTTTCGCAGCACCACCGTGAGATCGATTTCCGCCGTCGCACCCGACGGAGTGCCGACACAAACGAGCCGGCCGCGGCTCGCGAGCGCGCGCAGGTTCGCAGCGAGATAAGCGCCGCCGACAAGATCGAGAATCACGTCCGCGCCGACGCCATTCGTCAGCCGATGCAACGCGTCCGCGAAGCGTGACGGGACTCCCGCGACCGGAATCGCTTCATCGAGCCCGAGCTCGCGCACCTTTTCGAGCTTGGCCGCATTGCGCGAGGTGCCGTAAACAAACGCGCCCGCAAGATGCGCCATTTGCACGGCGGCCGTTCCCACGCCCGAGCCGGCGGCATGAATCAGCACCCGCTCGCCCATCCGCAATTGCGCGCGGATGAAAAGCGCGTCGTGCGCAGTGATGAAAGCTTCCGGCACCGCCGCAGCTTCGCGGAAGGAAAGCTCGGCCGGAATCCGCGCGAGATTGCTTTCCGGCACGACGACAAATTCCGCCTGCGCGCCGCCCGCGGTGATGCCGAAAACGCGGGCGCCGACTTTCCAGCGCCGCGCCATTTCGCCGACCGCTTCGATTTCGCCGGCAAATTCGAGACCGGGAATGTCGGCCGGATAACCAGGCGGCGCGGGATATTTTCCCTCCCGCTGCAGAATGTCCGCGCGATTCAGACCGGCCGCGTGCACCCGCACGCGCACCCGATCGGCGGCAGGTTCGCCTAACGAGTCGACCTCCTGCCACTTCAGTTTGTCGCCGCCGCCAGGTGACGTGATGACCACCGCGCGCATGCGCAATCGTTTCCATCACAACGCGGCCCGCGCAACCACTCTTTCGCGAGCACCTGGGCGCGACTCGTTAGGCGCGTGGAAGGACGAAGGTCTCGCCAATCTCGCGCAGCGCCATCCGCTCCGGCTCGGCGCGCAACGCCCTAACGAATCGCTCGATTGGTTCGCGGAACGGCTCGAAGCTCAATTTGAACGTCTGATGATGCACCGGCATGATGAAGCGCGCGTTGGCCGCCGTCGCCATTGTCACGGCCTGTTCCGGCGTGCAATGCGAGCGGATCCACGGCTCGTAAGCGCCGATGCTCATGATCGCGAGATCGTACGGGCGGCCGTCGCGCAGCTCGGCGAAACTGTTCGTTAGGGCCGTGTCGCCGCTGAAAATCACCCGATGTCCCGCGCGCTCGAGGACGTAGCCATTGTAACCGCGATAGGTGTCGCGCCGCAGCCGCGCGCCCCAGTGATTGACGCGAAATGCCCTAACGACTAACGAACCGGCGGGCGCAACGATTTCCTTCTCCTCGCCCCAGCGCAGCTCGGTGATGTCGAGCAGCTTCGTCCAGCCAAGAAGATCGCGCGTCGCGGGCGCGGTCACGACCCGCGTGCGCGCGCCAAATTGCCGGAGCGTGCGCCAATCGATGTGATCGAAATGCGCGTGCGAGAGCAAGACGAGATCGATACGCGGCAACTTGCGAAAAGTCAGCGCCGGTTCCGTCAGGCGTTTTGGGCCGATGGTGAAAAATGGAAAACGAATGCCGATGCGCGGAAACAGAACCGGATCGGTCAGCACGTTCACGCCAAAAAAATTGATTAGGACGGTCGAGTGACCGAGCCAGGCCGCGGTCAATCGGTCGTCAGGCCATTCCTCGGGCCGCGGGCGCGCGAAGGCCGGCTTGAGCGGGCGCCAGCTTTCCACCGTCCATTGCCGCCAGAGATGCGCGAGCCAGCGGCGAGTGGGCGAGCGGGTGCTGACTGGCGGCGACATGCGGACCGGCACTCTCGTGCAAATTTTTAGCAAGAAAAAGCGACAGCGCTTCGCAGCGGGACACGGCTCGAATGATAAATCGATTGCGGACCACGGGCCGGCTCCGCGCGCAATCCTTTACTCGTTAGGCCAGTGGCGGAAGGGGTGGGATTCGAACCCACGGTGAGTTTAACCCCACGCTCGATTTCGAGTCGAGTGCCTTAAACCGGACTCAGCCACCCTTCCAATTCCCGCGCCGCGAAGACGCCTGAGCGCCACTATCAAACTTGCGGCTCGATTTGCAATCCTGACGAATTTTTTTAGCGCGGATTTTGCTTTTCGTTAGGCAGCTTTTCCGGTTTCCCCTCGACCTAACGAGCAGAAATTGGCCTGAAAAAAGTTTACAATTTTTTTCTTGCCGAAGGTGAGCGACGAGCCGCATGTTGTGGGCCTGCCGCGTTCGCCTACCACATTATGTTATTCGGCGCTGTTCACATGATATTCACCGGCCGCGGCAGCGGAAGATCACGTCACGTTTAAACTTTAACCTTCTTTGCCCATGATCCAATTGAAGCCTGGTCTCCAACCTTCCACCTTGTCGAAAAAAAATGGCGCGCGCCTGCGTCGACCTCGCGCGACGGCGACGAAAAAGAGCCGCAGACTGCGTTTCGAGCGCGTTTTCAGCGACAAAAATGTTTCGCCCTTTGACGAAGTGGAATGGGAGCGGCGCACCGCCGAGATCACGGACGATGGCGGCAAGATTATTTTCAAGCAGGAGGACATCGAGGTGCCCGCGAACTGGAGTCCGCTGGCGACGAAGATCGCAGTCTCGAAATATTTCTACGGCGACATTTCGAACGGCACCGATCCGCACAAAGGCGGGCGCGAGACATCCGTTAGGCAACTGATTCATCGGGTCACGCGCACGATCGCCGATTGCGGCATCGCGGATGGTTATTTCGCCGACACGAAGTCCGCGGAGATTTTTTACAACGATCTGACCTGGCTTTGCCTGAATCAGCACGGCGCGTTCAACTCGCCGGTCTGGTTCAACGTCGGCCTCTATCATCAATACGGCATCGGCAAGGACGCGGGCATCGGGAATTATTTTTACAATCGCGAGACCGGCGAGGCCGAGCGCGCGGCGACGCAATACGAGTATCCGCAAGGCAGCGCCTGTTTCATTCAATCGGTCGACGACACGATGGAAGACATCATGCGTTTGGCGATGAGCGAGGCGATGCTGTTCAAATATGGCAGCGGCACTGGGAGCGATCTTTCGTCGTTGCGCAGCACGCGCGAGAAACTGAGCGGCGGCGGGAAACCAAGCGGCCCGCTTTCGTTCCTGAAAGTTTACGACCAGGTCGCGAACGTCGTGAAGTCCGGCGGAAAAACGCGCCGCGCCGCGAAGATGAACACGCTCAAAGATTGGCATCCCGACATCGAGGAATTCATCGACGCGAAACAGAAGGAAGAGAAGAAAGCTTGGGCGCTGATCGAGCAGGGTTACGACGGCAGTTACAACGGCGACGCGTATGGCTCGGTCATGTATCAGAACGAAAACCTGAGCGTGCGGGTGAGCGACGATTTCATGAACGCCGCGGTCGAGGATCGCGAATGGTGGACGCGCCGGGTGCGCGACGGTTCGCCTTGCGAGCGCAAAGATGCGCGCGGGTTGTTGAAAAAAATCGCCGAAGGCACGCACGTCTGCGGCGATCCGGGGATGCAGTTCGATTCCACCATCCACAATTGGCACACCTGCAAAGGCACCGGCCGGCAAAATTCCACCAACCCGTGCAGCGAATATCTTTTCCTCGACAACACCGCCTGCAATCTCGCCTCGCTCAACTTGATGAAATTCAAAACCGCGGACGGCGCGTTCGATGTCGAGCGTTTCAAAGCCGCGGTCCGCGTCTTCATCACGGCGCAGGAAATCATCGTCGATAACGCCAGTTACCCGATCAAGGAAATCGCGGAAAACTCCCACATCTTCCGCACCCTCGGCCTCGGCTACGCCAACCTCGGCTCCCTCATCATGAGCTACGGCTACGGTTACGACAGCGTCGAAGGCCGCGCGATTTGCGGCGCGATCACCGCGATCATGACCGGCGAAGCCTACGCCGAAAGCGCGCGCATGGCCGCGGCGATGGGGCCATTCCCGGGTTATCGCGACGCGCGCGCGAGTGGTGTCCCGAAACCGGTCGCGAAAGACAACGTCGCCCCGATGCTCGACGTGATCGAGCAGCATCGCAGCGCCGTCCGCGAGATCCCGGACAACGACGAGTTCGGTTATTTGAAAAAGGAAGCCGCCAAAGTCTGGAATCGCGCGGCCGAGCTCGGTCATCAGCACGGTTTTCGCAACGCCCAGGTCACCGTCCTCGCGCCGACCGGCACGATCAGCTTCCTCATGGATTGCGACACGACCGGGATCGAGCCCGACATCGCGCTCGTGAAATACAAACTTCTCGCCGGCGGCGGCATGTTGAAAATCGTCAACCAAACCGTCACGCCCGCGCTCGAGAAACTGGGTTATACCTTCGACGAAATCGAGCGCATCATCGCGCACATCGACGCGTTCGACACGATCGAGGATGTGATCGATCCCGACGGTTCCGCGATCACTTCCGGGTTGAAGAGCGAACATCTCCCGATCTTCGATTGCGCGTTTCGCCCGCATCGCGGCCTGCGTTCGTTAGGCTACATGGGTCACCTGCGCATGATGGCGGCGGCCCAGCCATTCCTGAGCGGCGCCATTTCCAAAACCGTCAACATGCCTGAGTCGGCGACGGTCGAGGAAATCATGCACACCTACGTCGAAGGCTGGCGGCTCGGCTTGAAAGCGATCGCGATTTATCGCGACGGCTCGAAGCGATCCGCGCCTTTGAATACGCGCAAGACAAAAGACATGGGCACGCTCGAAGAAGTCGCGCTCGATCCCGCGGCCGATCGCGAAACCCTCGCCGATCGCATCATCGAGCTCGACCAGGAAATCGCGCGGCTCCGCGGCGAAGCGGCGCAACCGATCCGCCATCGCATGTCCGACACCCGCATGTCACTCACCCACAAATTCGAAATCGCGGGCCACGAAGGTTACATCACCGTCGGTCTCTACGAAGACGGCCAGCCGGGCGAGCTCTTCATTCAAATGTCGAAAGAAGGGAGCACGATCGGCGGCCTCATGGACACGGTCGCGACCCTCACTTCGATGGCCCTGCAATACGGCGTCCCACTCGCGAGCCTCGTGAAAAAATTCGCCTACCAGCGTTTCGAGCCGAGCGGCTTCACGAAAAATCCCGACATCCGCAACGCCAGCAGCATCACCGACTACGTCTTCCGCTGGCTCGGCTGCCAGTTCATCAAAGGCTACAAGGAAGCGACCTCGCCCCATCGCGCCCATCCCGATTTGCCCCTGAAAGAAATCGCCGAGATCGAAAAAAAAGCGGTCAATCGTCCCGTCGCCGACCTTTCGCGCACGGGCGAACGCGAGCTGATCGACGTCATCACGCAGCACGCGCCTAACGAGGGCAACCCGGCCGGCGCGCCTAACGATCGCACCCACGCCGAGCGCGTGACCGAGGCGCTCGGGAGCATGTTCATGGAAATCACCTGCTCGCATTGCGGGAGCGACAAAGTGATCCGCGCGGGCGCCTGCGGGGTCTGCACCGAGTGCGGGACGAGCCAGGGTTGCAGCTAGAATTGGGCGGTTGGCGGGTTTTGGTCGCCGGATTGGACGTTTTTCGGTTAACTCCTCGAAAACGGGTGCTTTGCGTCATCCCGCAATCGGCTCCTACTGGGATTTTGGTCGATTGCGGGCTCCCGCAATGGGCTAAAATTCGGCTAGGAGCCGATTGCGGGGTCTAACAATCGACCAAAATTCCGCTAGGAGCCGATTGCGGGCTCCCACAACCGACCAAAATTCCGCTAGGAGCCGATTGCGGGTTCCCGCAACCGACCCAAATTCCGCTGGAAGCCGATTGCGGACTCCCGCAAACCCCCAAAACCCGCCCAGCCTCGGTTGGACAAGTCGGCCGCCTTCGGTAGACTTCGGTAGTAATCCGGCAGTCGCCGGTTTTTTTATATGGCACTCAGCGAAACCGAAATTCAGCGTCAAAAAGAAATCCAGCAGGCCGAGGAACTGCTCTTCGCCGGCAAGCAGGAGCTCGGTTTCGCCAAGGGTCTTTTCCTCGGGGAATTCATCGCCGACTGGGCCATGCCGTATCCGAAAATCACCGACGCGCAGCAGGCCGAGCTCGAACGCGCGCTCGCGGAAGTGCGGGAATTTCTCGACCAAAATCTCGACGCGACCGAGATCGATCGCACGGCCGACATTCCGCGCAGCGTGATCGACGGACTCGGCCGCGTCGGCGTCCTCGGGATGACCGCGCCGCGCGAAGTCGGCGGGAGCGCCTTTTCGCAGATGATGTATTGCAAGGTGCTCGAGGAAATCGGCGCGCGCTGCGCCTCGACCTCGGTGTTCACGAACGCGCATCACTCCATCGGCATCCGCGCGCTCATCCTTTTCGGAACGAACGAGCAGAAAGAAAAATGGCTCCCGCGCCTCATGAACGGCGAGCAGCTCGCCGCCTTCGCGCTGACGGAAAGCGAAGCCGGCTCCGACGCGGCCAACGTGCAGATGCGCGCCGAGCCGAGCGAAGACGGCTCGCATTTTGTCCTCAACGGCGAGAAGCGTTACATCACCAACGCTTCGATCGCGCAGGTCCTGACCGTGATGGCGCGCACGCCCGTCCCGGGCAAGGAAGGCAAGACCGCGATCACCGCGTTTCTCGTCACGCCGGACATGGAAGGCTTCGAGATGGTCGAGCCGCGCATGCCGAAACTCGGGATTCGCGGCACGGCGACGGGACGTTTTCGCCTAACGAATGTGAAGGTGCCGAAGGAAAATATTCTCGGCCCGTTAGGCAAAGGCCTGCGCGTCGCGCTGACCGTGCTCGATTTTGGCCGGACGACATTCGGCGCCTGCTGCACCGGCGCGGCCAAGACCTGCCTCCGGCTCGCGATCGAACACGCCAACTCGCGTAAGCAATTCCAGAAAACGCTGGGGGATTTCGACCTGGTGAAGAAGAAAATCGCGCGCATGGCCGCGGATGTTTACGCGATGGAAGCGATGACGCAGGTGACCGCGTCGCTGATCGATCGCGGCTTCGAGGATTACATGCTCGAGACCGCGATGCTGAAGGTTTTCACAACCGAACGGCTCTGGGACGCGGTCAACGATTGCTTCCAAATCCACGGCGGCTCGGCTTATTTCGACGACTCGCCGCTGGGCCGCATGCTCCGCGACGCGCGCATCAATCAGATCGGCGAAGGGAGCAACGAAGTGCTGACGTCGTTCATCGCGCTCGTCGGGATGCGCGGGCCCGGGATGGAGTTCAAGGAAATCCTCGACACGGTGCTGAAACCGTGGCGCTCGGATCGCGGCAAAGCCTGGGGCGCGGGTCTGAAACGCCTCAGCGCCGCGGTCAAAGTGCCCGATGTGCCGGTGCGCCACGACTCGCTTAAGTCCTATGCGAGCCAGCTCGGCCGTCTCGTCTGGCGTTTTAATTTCGCGATCAACAAAGCGCTCATCGCCTATCGCGAACCGGTCATGGACATGCAGCTCGTGCAGGAACGAATCGCGGTCGCGGCCATGGAATTATTCGCCAGCACCTGCGTTTTGAGCCGCTGGGATTCGGAGCTTGTCGCCACCGGCCGCAACGGCCACGTCGCGAGCAACGATCACATCGCGGCCGATCTTTTCGTTAGGCGATCTTTGCGCAAAATCAAAACCGCCTTGCACGGCCTGGGCGACAATGACGACAGCGCGATGCTCGCGACCGCGAACGCGTTGCTCGGCAAAAACGGCGCCGGCCGCAACGGCCACTAACTTCGCGCGCGGCACGAAAAATGGTGCGCAAGAAAGCGCATCATGCTCGCGCACTCGATCGTCTCGCCGTCGCTCACCATTCTCGTTCCGTGCCTCAACGAGGCGCACGGAATCGCGGGGGTGATTCGCGAATACGCGACCGCGTTTCCGCAGGCCGCGATCCTCGTGGTCGATAACGATTCCGACGACGACACCGCGGAGCTGGCGCGCGCCGCCGGCGCGACCGTCATGACCGAGCGCCGCCGCGGCAAAGCCACCGCCGTCGCGACCGCGCTCGCCGCGATCGACACCGATCTGGTTTTGATGGTCGACGGCGACGGCAGTTATCCCGCGGAAGGCGCCGCGCTCCTGCTCGAGCAATACGCGCGCGAGCCGGTCGACATGATCACCGGCATTCGCAGCGCGCAAAATGCCGCCTCGGTTTTTCGCCCGATGCATCAATGGGGCATGTCGATTTTCGCCGCTGTCCTCAATTCCGTTTTTCGTTTTCGCCCGCTCGATCTCTTTTCCGGGCTGCGGCTTTTCTCCCGCCGCTTTTACAAACACGTCCCGGTCCTCTCGCGCGGTTTCGAATTGGAAATCGAGCTCACGATTCAAGCCGTCGACAAAGGTTTCGCTCAATCGGAAGTCCCGGTCCCGTTTCGCAGCCGCGCGGACGGTTCCAGTTCCAAACTCAAAACCATTCACGACGGCCTGCGCATTTTGCGATTGCTCGTCGTCCTCTTCCGCGATTACCGGCCGCTGACTTTTTTCGGAAACGTCGCCGCGCTGCTCGCGTTCTTTGGCCTAACGACGGGCTCTGTCCCAGTCCTGGAATATTTCCAGACCGGATTCGTCAACCATCTCCCGCTCGCCGTTCTTGCCGCCAGTCTCGTCACTCTCTCGATTTTGATCGGGCTCGTCGGCCTCCTCCTCGAGGCGAACCTGCGTTACCATCGCGAGGCGTATCACATTCAGCTCCGCAAATTCGGCGCGCCGGCTGCGCCGCGGCCCGCAGCGAAATTCCCGGGCGCCCTCGCCGGTTGAAATCGCGGGGATGGCCACCGTTCATCTTCTCAGCCAATACATCTGGCCGGATGCCGCTCCGACGGGAATCTACGCCGAGCAGCTGGCCGCGCGCCTAACGAGTGAAGGATGCGATGTCATCCTTGTCGGGGGTCGCGGCGGTTATCGCGCGCAACACCGCAGCCAGCCGGTTGAGCGGCTCATTCATCTCGATCACTACCAGGGGCGGCGCGGAAACCTGGCTCAGACGTTCGCCGAATATGCCTCGGTCGCGCGCGCGCTTCGCACTTACATCGAGCGATTCGTTAGGCAAGGCGATCTCGTCATCGTGACGAGCGCTCCGCCGAACACCGTGTCGCTCGCCCGTGCGATCCGCCGCCGCGGTGCGCGCTCCATTTACTGGCTCCAGGATTACTATCCGGAACTCGTCCGCGGCCTGCGCGAATATCCCGCGCCGCTGCGGAAAATTTTTCGCCGACATTGGGACGGCCGACTCGCGCGCTGGGATCGGGTCGTTAAAATCGGAGCCAATCTCGGCGGTCCCGCGCAAAATTCGGTCGTCATTCGCAACTGGCCGACGCTCGATTTCGATCGCTCGATCGCGCCCGAGCCGCGGACCGCGATTTACTCCGGCAACCTCGGCTTCGGGCACGACATTCCGCTTCTCATCGCCGGCTGCGAGCAGCTGCGCGCCGCCGGTTATCGTGTGACGATTCGTTCCGACGGCCGCGGCGCTGCGCATCTCCCCGCGTGGCTCAAATCGGCGCCACTCGAAAGCGATCCGGAACAGCTGCGCGCCGATTTGCTCCGTCACGAAGTGCACATCGTCGCCGCAAATCCAAAAATCACGCAAGCGATCTTTCCGTCGAAGATTTGGAACTCGTTAGGCGCGAATCGCGAAATTTTTTGCACTGGTTTCGCCGGCGAAATGCTCGGCGAACTGGAGGCCGCGAAACGAGCGCGCTTCGCCGAACACATCGAACAATGGGTGCAGCTCGTTTTGTCGCTCGGCGATTTTCGCGTCGAGGAATCGGTGCCGGAACGGGAATTCGCCTGCGCATGAAAAGCGACCGGAAAATCCTCGCGACGAACGGCGCGTGGTCGCTCGTCAATCAGCTCGCGCGCGTCGGCACCCTCGCGATTGTGATGATCGCGTTGAGCCGGCATTTTGGGCCGGAACGCTTCGGCGCGCTCGCGTTCGGTCTCGCCTTTGTGCGGATTTTCGCCGTCGTTGCCGGCTGCGGCCTCGAGCGCGTCATCGTTAGGCAATTTGTCGAAACGCCGGAAGACGCTGGCGTGACCTTGCGAAAAACTTTCTCGCTCAAGCTCCAACTCGGTGCCGCGACCTACGGGTGTCTGCTCCTGCTCGCGTTCGCCATCGCACCGCAAAATCCTCTCACGATTGCGATCATCGGGATCGCCGGAGGCAGCCTCATCTTTCAGGCTTTCGACGTTTACGATTATTTTTTTCAAGCCGGAAATCAATTCCGCCTGGTTTTTTGCGGGCGAACTTTGCCGCTGATTTTTACGACCGGGCTCAAACTCTTTTTCGTTTTCGCCAACGCTCCACTTCTCGTCTTCGCAGCCTTGGAAACGTTCGAGGCCGCGTTGATCAGCTTCGTTCTCTTTTCCGTTCATCGCGCGACGCGACTGCCTGCAAACTCAACGCCGGGGCCGGCAATTGTCGATCGCCGCGCCTGGCTGCGCGCCGGATTTCCGCTCCTCATCGGCTCGCTCGCGGTCATGCTTTACATGCGCTCGGACATTCTCATTCTCGGTCGTCTCGCCGGTTTTGGCGTCGCCGGAATCTACTCCGCCGCCGCGCAGGTCACGGAAGGCTGCGCACTTTTTCCGATGGCATTCATGCCCGCGCTTTTTCCAATGCTCGTCCGCTGGCGGCGGCGTGGCATTGTTTTTTACCGAGGGAAATTCGAGAAACTTTTCCTTTTCTCGGTCATCGCCGGGCTCGCCGTCGCCCTCTGCCTAACGAATGGCGCTCCTTTGCTCGTTAGGCTGATTTACGGCGCCGCCTATGCGAGCGCCGCGCCGATTCTGATCGTGCACGCATGGTCGGCGATTTTTATTTATCTCTCGATCCTGCAATCCGGCTACGACATCACCGAAAATCTGACCTGGATCGCGGCCATCCGCACCGCGGCCGGCGCGACGCTTAACATCGCGCTTAACTTCGCCTTCATCCCGCGCTGGGGCGCGATCGGTTCGGCTGCGGCGACTCTTATCTCCCAAGCCTGCTCCAGCTTTCTTTTTAATTTCGCTCACCCGCGCACGCGCCCGATTTTTTGGATGCAAGTGCGCGCTTTGCTCCTGTTGCCACTCGTTAGGCCGGCCATTCGCTTCCTGCGACCGGGAGTGGTTCAGCTCGCGAGTCCCGGCAGCGTCTCAAGATAGTCGCCGACTGCGCGCGCAGAGATTTTTCGCATGCACCAGTTCGTCTCGTTGCTGCACTTCCATTGCACGCAGGGAAAAAACGGACAGGTCGCGTCGTGAAACGGCTGCAGTCCACCGCGCATGGCGAAAGTCGCCGGTCCGGCCGGACCGAACAGGACAGCGCCGCGCGTGCCGAAAAAATTCGCGATGTGAGCGGCGCTTGTGTCGTTCGTCACCACCGCGGGCGCGTGCGCGATCAGGCGGATCAACTCCACGATCGAAAGCTGGTCGAGCCGATCGGAGACGTTGGGCAATCGAAGTAATTTCGCGAGATCGTCGAGCTCTTCGCCCGCGATTTCATTTCGAAAACCGGTCGCGACAAAATTGGTTCGCGGGAAACGCTCCGCGAGATGGCGGAAGTTTTCGAGCGGCCAGTTTCGCCAGCGAGTGATCGTCGTTAGGCAAAGAACAACCGTATTTTCGCAACCGGCGATCGGTGCGCTGCGCAACTTTTCCGCGAGCGAAAAATCGAGCTCGCACCCGAGCACAGCCGCGACCCGTGCGCGATTGTCGTACTCATTTTCCTGGATCGAGTGCGGGAGTGAGTAATCGATCAGGCTGGCGCCGCCACGCGTGACGCGCGCCGCCAGTTTTTTTGCGCCGGCCAATTTGACCGCGAGCGCGCTGACCGCGTTGCCGGTCAGATCGATCCAGAGCGCGGGCGGATTTTTTCGCGGACCGCGCGCGCGACCGAAGAGTTCGTTAGGCTGGAGCGCGCCGGGATTCTTGAAAAAATCTTCGAGCGCATTGTCGAACGGCAAAATTTCCCAACCGCACTGCGCGCCGATGCCGACGTGCGCCGGCCGCAACGCGACGCGAATTTCCACACCGCGCACACACGCTTCATTCACGATCCCGGCGATGAGCGGCAGATGAATGAAAAGATCGCCCAGTCCCGCGATCGAGGAGACGACGCAGGGCGATGCCCAAGCAAAATCCTGCGCGCGCTTGAATGGATTGAGCGTGTCGACCGCGCGCATCACGAGTGCGCTGCGGAGCGAACGCGTGTCGTAACCGAGAAGCGACGCCGACATTTTATTTCCCGCGACCGAGCCCGAAAGGATCGTGCCGATAATCCTTCCCGCGCAGAGTCGACAATCCCAATTTGCTGAATTCCTCCCGAGTGATGAAACGCGTCGGCCCAGCGCGCTGCAAAGTTTCGACTTCGTCCATCGTCATCCGCTCGCGCGCGACCGCGGCGACAACCGGCCGGTCTTCGAGGAAAGGATCGTTGCGAACAAGGTCGGCGGAATACCAGGCGTCGAGCACGTTCACGCCGACGAGCGGGCTCGCGCTCGAGTGAATCATTTCAGACGCGCGCGCGAACGGCCGGATGAAACTTTCCGCCTGCCAGCAACGCAGCGGCAACGCGAGGAGGAATGACGCCGCCATCCCTGCGCCGAGAAAATTCCAGGCCGCGCGTCGGCCGATCATTTCGCCTAACGAACGCCAGCCCGCGACCGCGACGAGGATAAAACAGCCGAGCACCCCTTGGAAATATCGGTAACCCCAGCCGTAACCCTGATCGAGGTAGAAAAAATAATAGAAACCAAATGTGATCAGACAACTGAGAGCCGCATCCTGCACGATCGGTTTCGCCCGAAAAATCCGCCCGCATCCCAGCGCAACCAAAAGCGGCGTCGCGAGACAGCTCCAGCCGAGGACGAGCAAGAGATCCATCGGCTGCACAACCAGCATGCGCGGATTGAATAAGCGGATGACGGAGCCGAAACTCTGGCCCCCCGGCGGCAGATAATTCGCGCGCCAGAAATACCAGCCGACGCAGCCTAACGAGTAAAGGACTCCGTAAATCAACAACGGCCGCCATTTCCGATCGACGAGCAACCGCAAAAGAAACGGCGCGACGAAAAGCGCGTGCACGATCGGCTGGTGCAAACCAATTGCGAGCACGCCGACGACCGGCGCGAGATAAAAGCGGCGGCGGTCCGGCCGCGAATATAGCCAGAGCCAGATCGTGTTCAGCGCGAGGTGCGCCGGCATGGCGTAGGAGGTCATCGCCATGACGAGAAATTGCGCCGACGCGGCAAGGAGCAGAACGGCGACGAGCGCATCTTGCTTTTCGTTAGGCCAAATATTCCGCGCCGTTCCGTAGAGGGCGAGCAGAGTCGCGACCGCGAGCACGGGATTGAGCAAATCCTGCAGATAAAATTCCTGGAACAACGCCCGCATTGCGGCGTAAACCGGCAGATAAGTCGCTTTCCAGGCGTGCCGCGCCGGAAGGTAATCGACATAGGTCGGCTTGAGCGCAGCGATCGCGGGCTGCCAGCGCGGCGGCACTTCCGCGACGATTTTTCCGCGCAGAAAAATTTGCGCCTGAAAGTCGGCGAGAAATTCGTCCGAGCTCAGAGCGTAATCGTGGCAAACGAGGTTGGTGCCGAGCGCGCTGATGGCAAAAACCGCCGTCAGAATGCCGACGAAAAAGAAACGATTGGAAAAAAAACTCGGCGTCGGTTTTTCCGCGATCGCGGCCTGCGCGCGAAAGAAATATATCGCGGCACCGGCGCAAAAGCTCGCGAGCAATAGAAGTCCTGCGACCTCGTCTCGAGCAAAGACAACATAGAACGCGTTGTAACTCGTGCGCGCATCCGGCGTTCCCGCATAGGTGCCGCGCAACCAGACGCTGAAGGCGGCGCCGATCGCGGCAAAAAAGGCGATCGACCAAAGGATGCGGCGCGGGATGGCGAACTTCATACGGGTGTTGACGCCTCCTTTCAGCAGCCGCTGGGCCACGCGATGTTTCGCGGCTTTCCCGGCTGCGCTAGCACGAGACTTGCAGTGCTACGATGCGTGGAAATTCTTGCCGAACCGCGATTTGGTAATTGCGCCGCCGCGCCGCCGCGGCGACGCGCGAGCGAGGTCGGTGGCGAAAAAATCCTCGTCGCGCTCACGCTCGCCGCTTTGCTCGGCGTGGGGATTTTCTTGCGAATTTTTCCTTCGAGCGGTTTTCAAGGCGTCGGATTCGATGAGCACGCTTACGCCGTTTTCGTGCAGCAAATTCAAAAGGTCGGGCTGGAAAATTACGACGCCGTCGTGCGGGTTTATCTCGAACGGCAGGCGACGTTGCCGGAGGCCGTCGTGCCGGCGACGCGCGTCGGGTTTCTCGCGCCGGCGGCAGTCGCGGCCGACGTTTTCCATCTCGAACCGCTTCGCGCCCTGCGGCTCATTTCCTGCCTAACGAGTATAGGTCTGCTCCTGGCGACGACGCTGATTGCTTTTCGTCACGGCGGGATCAGGCGCATGCTCATCGTGACGGCTTTGATGGCGATCGCGCCGCTCCAGCTCGCGCTCGCCCAACGCGCGCTGATTGATGGTTACTTCGCGTTTTGGGCGGTGCTGACGGCGTGGTTTTTTTGGGAAGCCTGGACCGCTCCGAGGAAGCGAAGCTGGTCGCTGGCTTACGGCGCGAGTTTGTTTGTGCTGATTCTGACGAAGGAAAATGCGGCCTTCGTGTTTCTCGCACTTGTGGCGACAGGCGCGACGCTTTGTTTGCTCGATCGCCGGCGGCCGGACGCGCAAATCGTGCTCGTTAGTCTCGCGAGCTGCGCGCTTGCGTTGTTTGTCCTCGTCAGTCTGACCGGCGGGCTGCCGGAATGGATCGCGTTCTATCGCATGTTCGCGGCGAAATCTCGCGCGCTGCCCTACGCGATGCACCTGCAGGACGGCGCGTGGTATCGTTATCTCGTCGATTTCACGATGCTCTCGCCGGTCATCGTCGCGCTCGTCATCGGGCGCATTTTTCAACTCGAGCGCGCGGCAAAATTCGACCTCTTCTGGGCGCTTTTTCTCGGTTTCAGTTTCGTCGCGATGACGAGTGTGCCCGGCGGGATGAGTCTGCGCTTCGCGGCCTATTGGGACGAGCCTTTGCGCTGGCTGGCGGCTTCGCAGTTGCTCGCGCTCGCGCCGAGATTTTCGCGGAAACACGCCGCGGTCGTGCTCGCGCTCGCGACCATTTTTTGCCTAACGATCGATCTCAGCCAGTACTCGCGGCTTTTCGTGACTGGCGGAATTTACGATCCCGTCTCGGCGCAACTTTTTCACGCCTCAGGCCTCGTGAGATAAAACGCCGCGAGGCGCTGGCATAACGACTGCTTCTTTTTTCTGGCGATGGAACTTCGCTCCGAACCGCTCGAGTTCAGTCTCGTGATTCCGACGTTTAACGAGCGGGAAAATCTGGAGGAACTTTTCGCGCGTCTCGATCGCGTCCTCGCCGGTCGGCGATTCGAGGTGATTCTCGTCGACGACGATTCGCCGGACGGAACGTGGTTGGCGGCGGAAAAATTGGTCGCGCAGTATGCGTGGCTGCGTGTCGTTAGGCGAATCGGGGAACGCGGCCTGAGCTCCGCGGTTGTGTGCGGATTTCGCCACGCGCGCGGACGGACGCTCGGGGTGATGGATGCCGATTTGCAGCACGATGAAAATCGCTGGCCGCAATTGCTCGAAGTGATGGAGCAGGCCGATTTCGCGATCGCGACGCGGCGCGCGGCGGGCGGCGAAACCGATCGCTGGAAATGGTCGCGGCGTCTGACGAGTCAAGTCGCGACGTCCCTCGCGCACGGATTCGCGCACGTGCCGCTCTCGGATCCGATGTCGGGATTTTTCGCAATGCGGCGGCGGCTTTTTGTCGCGCTCGAAAATGTCTCGATGGAGCCGCAGGGCTACAAAATTTTGCTCTATCTTTACGCGCGCGCCTTGCAGCGATTCGGCGCGGACAATCTGCGTGTGGGCGAAGTCGGTTACCGATTTCGACGCCGAAAAAATGGCGCGAGCAAACTTTCGAGCCGGGTTGTTTTTGAATTTCTCGCGATGCTTTTCGAGCTGCGATTTGGTCCGCGTCCGCGGATGGGGCGGCCCCGCATCGCGCACGCCTGACGCGAAACTATTGCGCCAGTGTCGCCTGTTTGATTTCGCCTTTTAAGGCGACGAATTCCGGCCGCGAAGAATCAAGCTGAAGCGCGGCGGAAATCGCGTTGCGCGCCGCGACCAGATCGCCGGAAGCAAAAGCTGCGCGCGCGAAAAGATAGCAGAGCTTGGCGTCGTTAGGCGCGACTGCGAGTGCGTGCGCGAAAAAATGGCGGGCAAGAGTGTAGCGTTTTTCGTTGAGCGCGAGCAGTCCGAGATTATTGAAGGCGCCGACATGCTGCGGGTCGAGTTGCAGCGTGGTGCGATAAAAATTCTTCGAGAGGGCGACATGGCCTTCCGCGAGCGACAAATTTCCCTCGGCGAAATTGATCTCGGCGTTGCGCGGTGCGTAGGCGTAAGCGCGGTCGAGCTTCGCGCGCGCGAGCGGCAGGTCGCCGGCGTCGAGCGCCTGCAGGCCGGAGTTGTAAGGATCGAGCGCCCAGAGCGACGGATCTTTTTGCGGCAGGGAAACGAATCCGGTCGCGCCGAAAAGCAGCACGCCGAAAATCGCCGCCTCGCGCATTCGCGCCCGCACGAGATTTTCCCAGAGCTGGAAAATTCCGAAGGCGGCGAAGAGGATTAAACCGGGCGCGGCGGCAAGCCGGTAACGCTCGGTCACGAAGACGCTCAGGAGCGAAAACATGTGGAGCAAAAGTGCGGCGACGAGCCAGCGCGCGGCTGGAAATTTTCCGCACGCGATGACGAGGCCAGGCAGCGCGAGCGCGGCGACAAGGCCGAAGCCGAGCCCGCAAAAGATGATCGATTGGTCGCGCAGAGCGGTGATGATGCTGAGGTCGTCGTACTGATAGGCGTTCCAGAAATTTTTGATTTTGAGCGCGAGCAATTTCATCCAGGCGCCGGGATTTTGCGCGATCCAGGCGGCGGCTTTGGCCGACCAAAAAGCGGAAACTTCGGAGCGCCTGAGCGGACGGCCGGCGACTTTCTCGGCGGCGGTGATCGAATCCTGCAGCATCGCCTGCTGACTGGCGTGGAGCCCGGGCGGGAAGCGCGGATAGCCGTTCGCGGCCGGGTTGTTTCCGATCCAGAAATTGATCCCGCTGTGGGCGGAGAGAAAAACCGGATCGCGCGCGACGAAGTAATTGTGAATCCACGCCGGCGAGGTCCCGATGAAAACGCCGACGACGATGAAAGCCGCGCCGGAAGCGCGACGGCTGAACGTTCCCGGCCAGCGCAAAAATAGCGCGGCGACAAGCAGCGGAACGAGAAATAAAATCGTCGCGACGCCCATGGCGGTGACGCCGATGACGCAGCCTAACGAGAAGAGGCGCCGGTGACGCGGAACGATCTTTGTGCGGACGATCTCCCAGACGATCCACCAGAAAACAAAAACGAGCCACGATGTCGGCATGAGAACGGCCGAGTAAGCCGCGGCCGGTTGGAAAAACGTCCAGCCGATCGCCGCCAACAATCCGATTGATCTCGCCCCCGCGCGCGCCTGATCAGCGGCTGCGCCGTTGGCAAAGATCGCTTCGCTGATTCGGTAAAGCAGAACAGCGGTGCCGCCATCGAGTGCAGCCTGAAGCAAGGCCGGAAGAAATGGATTATAGCCGGCGATTTTGTAGATCGCCGCGAGCAGATAGGCGTAAAGAGGCAGCCCGTAAAACGCGGCGCGAGTCGTCCATTCGCCGTGCAGGATGCGCAGAGCCCAGGCGTTATAGAACTGCATGTCGCCGCCACTCGGCAAAAGGAAGTTGGAGCTGCTCAGCCTAACGAGGACGAGCAGCCTAACGAGTAAAACTCCGACGAAAATTCCTGCCGGCCAGCTCAGGCGGAGGGTCGGGAAGTGAGCGGATGGAAGGCTTTCTGAAGGCGACATTCAACGCCTTTGAAGCAGGGAGAGTGCTAGACGCGCTCTCGGGCGCGAAAAGGAGCGCTTAATCTGAAAATTGCGGCACTGGCATCATCCCTGCTTTGAAAATTCGAAAAGGTCCAACCATGTCTTCCAACACCGCCAAAAATCGAAGCGCATTCACCCTCGTCGAAATCATGATCGTGGTCGCGATCATCGCCCTGCTTGCGGCCATCGCCGTGCCTGGTTTTCTGCGTGCGCGAAAACGTTCGCAGGCCAGCCGGGTGATCAACGATCTGCGGTTGATCGACGCCGCGGTCGACCAGTATGCGATGGAAAATAACAAGATGAGCGGCCAGTCGGTCCGCACCGTGGACTGGATCGCTTACCTGAAAAAAGGTTCCGCGCTTTACAACACCGCGGCGGATGTTTTTGGCAATTCCTACGGAACGCAAACGGTCGATAACCTCCCCGATGTCCCGGCCGCGACCTGGAACGCGTTATCCGACGTCGCAGGCACGGAATTTTTCTCGCCCTACACTCATCTGTAGAATCGCGCGCCCGCGCCCTTCGCGCCTAACGAATTCATCGCGCGAGTATCTCGATAAATAAATCTTCGGCCGATGGCATCAACACTGCTCTAAAGAATTGCAATCCGTAACTGGAACGGCGGAGGCAAAAACAAATAAACAAACCAAAGAAAGCAATACCATGTTAACTAAGCTAAACAAAAAGCGCGGGGGCTTTACCCTCGTTGAAATCATGATCGTGGTTGCGATCATCGCCTTGCTGGCGGCCATCGCGGTTCCCGGGTTCCTTCGGGCCCGCAAACGCTCCCAAGCCAGCCGGGTGGTCAATGATCTGCGCCTGATCGACGCTGCCGTCGATCAATACGCGATCGAAACAAACAAGGTCACCGGCTCGACCGTCAATACCAATGACTGGATCGCCTACCTGAAGAAAGGCTCGTCGCTCTATAACACTGCGGCCGACTTGTTCGGCAACACTTACGGAGCACAGACGGTCGACTCACTGCCAAAAGTCCCGGCTAACACCTGGAACACCTTGTCAGACGTCGCCGATACGAGCTTCTTCTCGCCCTACGGCCACTTCTAGCAGCTAACTCATACACCTGTCGTCGGGACCTAACGGCGGCAGGCAATGAGTTAGCAGCATTTGGATAACTCATGGCCGCGGAGCAACCGGAAATCGCGCGCCGACGCGACGCATTCGCGATCACGTTCCGCCGTGCCGCTGAGGCCCACTGGCTGCGCGCGCTCTTTCTCGTCCTCGTCGCGTTTATCATTCACAGCCCGGCCCTGAACGGGCAGTTCATCTGGGATGATAATTACCTCGCGCACGACAACCCGCTCATCAAAAGTCCACTCTTTCTCTTCGAGGTTTTCCGGCATCACCTTTTTCTCGATTCACTCTCGGCCCATTACCGGCCGGTTCAGACCGTGTCATTCATGGTCGATTATTTTTTTTGGAACGATAACACTTATGGCTTTCACCTAACGAACATAACTCTCCATGCATTAAGTGGAGTTACTCTCTACTTTCTGCTCCGGCGTTTGTTCGCTTCACTTTTTCAAAACAAGCTGGCTGGCCCTCTTTCTTCCGCCGGCGCATTCCTTGTCTCGTTAGGCTGGCTCGTCCATCCCGTGCACAGCGCAGCGATCGATTACATCTCGGGACGGGCCGACAGCCTCGCCTTTTTCTTCGCAAGTGCAGGCTGGTTGCTATATCTCCGCGCGCGCGAAACGAACCGTCGCAATCTTAAAATCACTCTCTTCGCAAGCGCGATCGTGCTCGCGTTGCTCGCGCTTTGTTCACGCGAAACCGCCGCCTTGTGGCTCATCATCTTCCTGCTTCACACGCTCTTTTTTTCCAAACCTGCGACCAGGCGCGCGAAAGTGGTCGTTCTCGCGGGCTGCGTTTTCGTGCTCGCGATCTACGGCGCGTTGCACGCGCTTCCGGCCTCGCGTCCGCAGAACGGTCCGAAGCCAGGCTGGGCTCCCTCGGTTCGCGCCGTCCTCATGTTGCGCGCGCTCGGCGACTACGGCCGCCTCATGATTTTCCCAGCAAATCTCCACATGGAGCGCACCGTCGTCGACACGCGGAACTACGATTCGCAGCACGACTGGCAGCAATCGGTCGCGACCGAATATCTTTCCATCGCCGGTTTGCTCGTCGGCGCCCTTCTCGCGCTCGGATGTTTTTGGAAAGGTCGCGGCCGCAACGCGCGGATTTTTGGCGTCGTCTGGTTCATGATCGGATTTCTCCCGATCTCAAATCTCTTCGATCTCAACGCCACCGTGGCCGAGCACTGGCTTTATCTTCCGAGCGTCGGCCTGCTCATTTTCGCGGCGGCGGTCGCGCTCGATCTGCCTGCGCGTTTTCATCGTCCGATCGCGCTCGGCGCCGTTGCCGCGACGATCGCGCTCAGCGTCCGTGCCGGCGAACGGAGCGGCGATTGGACAACGCCGGAACATTTTTACCGGCAGACGATCGCCGCCGGCGGCACGAGCACGCGCGTGAGTCTGAATCTCGGCCAGCTCTACGCCGGGCGCGGCGAATATGCGCGGGCGGAAGCGATCTTTCGCGAAATTCTCGCCGCCTATCCAAATTATCCGGCCGCGCAGACGAATCTCGCGAACGCTCTTTTTCACGAAGGGGAAAAAAACGAAGCCGAGGCGCTCTTCGCTGCCGCGAGCCGTTCCGCGCCGCAGATGCGCGAGGAATATCCGCGCACCTGGCTCGCCACGCTCAATCTCGCCGGCATGCATGAGCAGCAAAACGACCTCGCCGGCGCGCTCGCGATCGCCGACAAGGCGCGCGCCGATTACCCGCGCATCTGGGAAATCGTCAGCTTCGAAGCGGAATTGTTGCGGAAAAAAAATGGACCGGCCGCCGCGATTCCGATCGTCGAAAAATATCGATGCGAAAATTGGTGGAGCGAGCCGGCGTCGCTCGCGCTCGGCCAGCTCTACGCGGAAAACGGCGACGCGACGCGCGCGGAAAAGATGTTGCGCTGGGCCAGCCGCCTCGACGTGCACGACGTCGAAGCGCTTCACCGTCTGGTCGAATTGCGCATGCAGGAAAATCGTCTCGCCGACGCCTGCTCCGAACAGCGCCGCGCGGTCGCGCGCCAGCCCGATCGTCCGAGCGAATATCTTTTTCTTTCGCGCATTCTGACCAAAATGGGTCGCACCGCGGAAGCGAGCCGAGCCATCGCCATGATCGCGCAACTCGAAGATTCAGCACGTGACGCGCGCGCCCTCGCGGCGAATTGACAGCGCCGCCCGCGCCATTACCATCGGCGGCTCGGGCGCGTATGGCTGCGAAAATTCTTACCGACAAGGAAGTCGACCTTCGGCCGCTGCTCGATAAAACCTGCGCCGTCATCGGCTACGGCGCGCAAGGCTCGGCGCACGCGCTCAACCTTCGCGACAGCGGCGTCGCCGTCATCGTCGGCCTGCCCGCGAAGAGCCGATCGCGAGCCCGCGCGCGCAAGGCCGGTTTGCGCCTAACGACAACGACAAACGCCGTCCGCCGCGCCGATGTGATTTTTCTCGCGCTGCCGGACACGAAAATGGCCGCGATTTATCGCGCCGAGATCGCGCCCGCGCTGCGCGCCGGACAGATGCTGCTTTTTGCGCACGGCTTCGCGATCCACTATCGCGAAATCGTTCCGCCTAACGACGTCGACGTCGTCATGGTCGCGCCAAAAGGCCTTGGCCCGATGGTCCGCGCGCAGTTTGTCGAAGGCAAAGGCGTGCCCTGCGTTTTCGCGATTCAACAGGGCGCGACGGGCCGCGCGCGCACCCTCGCGCTCGCCTACGCGAAGGCGATCGGCGGCGGCCGCGCTGGCATTATCGAGACCACTTTTGCCGAGGAAACCGAAGCCGACTTGTTCGCCGAGCAGGCCGTTTTGTGCGGCGGAATGAGCGCGCTCGTCCAGGCCGGTTTCGAGACGCTGGTCGAGGCCGGTTACCAGCCGGAAATGGCTTACTTCGAATGTCTCCACGAATTGAAATTCATCGTCGACCTGATGCATCGCGCCGGCATCGCGGGTATGCGCGAGCGCATTTCCGAGACCGCGAAATGGGGCGACATCACGGTCGGGCCGCAGATCATCGATGAGAGCGTGCGCGCGCGCATGCGGGAGTCGTTAGGCAAAATTCGTCAGGGAAAATTCGCGCGCGACTGGCTGCGCGAAACCGCGACGGGACAGCGTCGTTATCGGCGGTTGCTCGAGCGCGGAAAACGCGCACCGATCGAGGAAGTCGGCGAACGGCTGCGGCGTCTGATGCCGTGGCTGAGCGAGGAAGCCTAACGAATGCCTGGCGAGCCGGATTCGTTATTCGTCCCAAAGAAAATGCTCGAGGCGAAGCTGGGTTAATCGCGCTTTCGCTTCGTCGCTCCGCGCCCCGCCGGCCGCCGCGAGCTGACGGTAAACCGCGCCGGCCGATTTCCAGTCGCTCGCTTCCTCAAGCAAATGCGCGGCGTTGAAACCGGCCTTGTAAAACCAGAAAAATTCGTGCTCGCGCGCCGGCTCCGCGCCAGCTTCGATCACGCCGTAATAGGTCGTGAGCGCGGCCGGTTTGTTGTTCAATTTTTCGAGCGCTTTGCCTTTCTTGAATTCCGCCTGATTGCGCCAATGCGCCGGCACGCCGGGATCCTGCGCGAGCTGATCGTAGAGCTCGATCGCGCGCCGATAATTTTGCGGATCAGCCGCGCCCATTTCGTAAAGCACGTCGCCTTTGCCGCAAAGCGCCTCGCGCCGATCGGCCGGTTTCGCGGGATTTTTCAGCACCTCGTCATAGATCGCGAGCGCATCGTTAGGCTTGCCCAGCCGCCGCTCGATCGCGGCCTGCTCGTTGCGCGCCGCCCATTTCAAATCGCCGTTTAATTTTCCGACCTGATCGAAAAGCGCGAGCGCGTGATCGAGCGCGTCCGCGCCCATGCTCGACATGGCCGAGCGCGCAGCGAAAAAGAGCGCTTTCTCGGCCAGCGGCGCGCCGGGATTTTGCTGCGCGATCAATTCAAATTGCGTCTGTGCATTCGCGAAATCCTGGAGACGAAAATACGCTTCAGCCAATTTCATCCGCACCTCGGGAATGAACTTCGACGACGGATGCTGCTGCAGAAAAACGCTCGCCGCCGTCACGACCCGCGACTCGTTAGGCGCAGGCGCGGCGTCCTCCAGCCAGATGTTGAGATAGTCGGCGCGCTCGCTCGCCGCCGCGCTTGGATGGGCCGCGCGCGCCCGCGCGAGATCGGTGCGCGCGGCCTCGAGATCAGGTTTGCGCGCGTGGTAGGCGAGCTCGGCGAGCGCGACCCAGGCTTCCGCGAGGCGCGGGCTGTCGGGGAAATCATGGATAAATTTTTGAAACGAAGCCGCGGCTTGCGACCTGCCTTGCCCGGCCTGTAACGTGCCTTCCTCGAGCAGCAATTCACCTTCGGTTTCGCGCTTCGCCGGATCGTTGCTGATCAATCGATAATCGCTCGAAAATTTTTGCGCTTGATCGAGCCGCAGCCAGCAAAGCGCGGCGTTGAACAGCGCCTCGCTCGTCCAGGCCGGCGAAGTTTTCGCGATCTGATCGAAAATCGTCGCCGCCTTCTCGAGCCGGCTGGCGCGATAATTTGCCTGCGCGATCAGCCACGCGACGCGGGCGGCGAAATTCGCATCTGCATTCTGCCGGCCGGCTTCTTCCGCCGTCGCGATCGCCGCGTCCCATTGATGGCGTTCGAGAAAAAAGCGCGCCAGCTCGAGATACGCCTCGCCTAACGACGGCAGTCGCACCGGGCTCCCGCGCAATTGCAGCAAGGTCGCGAAGGCGCCTTCGCGATCGCCGGCGCGCAATTGATTTTGCGCCAGATACCATTGCGCGAGAGCGCGGCGCGGTTCGGCTCGATCGCGCGCCCACTTTTCGAGTTCGTTAGGCGACGGTTTTTGTTCGGCCCGATAAACGGCGTCGAGTTTTTCGAAAACCGCCGGCAACGCGTCGTCGGCCGGATGATGATCGATAAATTCCTCGAGCACGTCGTCGCCTTCCTCCGGCGTTTTCGCTCCGAGATGCGCGTCCGCAATTCCAAACAAAGTCGCGATCAGCAAGGAATGCGAAACGCTTTCCGGTTTCTGCAAAAGGACCGACCAGATTTGAATCGCGCGCGCGTAATCGTGCTGCGCGAGATGGATTCGGCCGAAGAGATAACGACGCTCGTTGCGATCGGCGAGACGTTCCGGCCGGATCTCGCGCAGAACGCGATCGGCCCCCGCAAGATCGCCGCGATCGATCCGGAGATCGGCCAGGCCTAACGATGCCGAAACTCGCCAGCGCGGATTCCCGCGCAAGCCGTCAAACAAATGCGCCGCCTGATCGCGCTGCCCGAGCGCGCGGAAACATTGCGCCTCGCCGAAGATGGCGTCGGCGTGCAACGGCTCACTCGAACGCGCGGCAACTTGCTGGTAAACGGCGAGCGCTTCGGGCCAGCGATCGAGCGCAGCGAACGCCTGCGCGCGCCAAAAACTCGCCTCGCCCGAAACCATCAGGCCGGGAAGATCGAGATCCTGGAGCGCGTCCGATGCGTGCCCGGTTTCGACCAGCGCTTGACCCAATTTCGCCCGGATCATGGCGGCGACGCGCGGGGGCGGACGTTGACCGAGCAGCTCCTGCAAACGCACAACCGCGACTTCGGGCGCGCCTTGATCGAGCGGGCGCAAAGCGTCTTCGATGGTGGTCGCGCCTAACGAACCGGCAAGCGAAAGTGCGGCCAGGGCGAGAACGATTTTCATTTGCCTAACAATGGCTGCAGATAGCGGCCGGTGTAACTTTCCGCGCTGTGCGCGATCTCTTCCGGCGCGCCTCGGGCGACGATCCGGCCGCCGCCTTCACCGCCTTCGGGACCGAGATCGATCACCCAATCGGCGCATTTGATCATCTCGAGGTTGTGCTCGATCACGACGAGCGTGTTGCCCGCGTCGCGCAATTTCATCAGGACCTGGAGCAATTTTTCGATGTCGGCAAAGTGCAAGCCGGTCGTCGGTTCGTCGAGGATGTAAAGTGTCCGACCGGTCGCTTTTTTCGCCAGCTCAGTCGCGAGTTTGACGCGTTGCGCTTCGCCCCCGGAGAGCGTCGTGGCCGCCTGCCCAAGGCGCAGATAACCGAGGCCGACATCCTGTAGTGCGGTTAGTTTATCGGCGAGCGTCGGCACGTTGCGAAAAAATCTCGACGCTTCATCGACCGTCATCGCGAGCACATCGGCGATATTTTTTCCCTTGTAAGTGATCTCGAGCGTCTCGCGATTGTAGCGTTTGCCCTGGCAGACTTCGCAGACCGCGTAGGCGTCGGCGAGAAAATGCATCTCGATTTTGATCAGGCCGTCGCCCTGGCAATTTTCGCAGCGGCCGCCTTTGACGTTGAAGCTAAAACGCCCCGCGCTGTAGCCGCGCACGCGCGAGGCGGGGAGTTGCGCGAAGAGGTCGCGGATCGGGGTGAACGCACCGGTGTAGGTGACGGGATTCGAGCGCGGGGTGCGACCGATCGCGCTTTGATCGATGATGATCGCCTTGTCGATTTGCTCGAGGCCGCGGATGGCGCGGTGTGCGCCCGGCTTGTCTTTCGAGTTGTAGAAATGACGAAAAAGAGCGCGGCGCAGAATGTCGTCGACAAGGGTGGATTTGCCGCTGCCGGAAACGCCGGTCACGGTCGTCAGGCAGCCTAACGGAAAGCTGGCGGTGACATTTTTCAGGTTGTTATCGGTCGCGCCGACGATCGTGAGCCAGCCTTCGCTCGACTCCTCAGGCGTGCGCGGCGCGACCCGCTGCCGCGGAATCGCGATGCGGGAGCGCCCGGAAAGATACGCGGCCGTCGGCGAATTTTTCGCGTGAAGAATTTCGCCTAACGAACCCTCGGCCACGATCTCGCCGCCGCGCGGACCGGCGCCGGGCCCGAGATCGAGAATGTGATCGGCGGCGCGGATCGTCTCTTCATCGTGCTCAACGACGATGACGGAATTTCCCAGATCGCGCAGCCGCCGAAGCGTGCCGATGAGCCGCGCGTTGTCGCGCTGATGCAGGCCGATGCTCGGCTCGTCGAGAACGTAAAGCACGCCGGCGAGACCCGCGCCGATTTGTGTCGCGAGCCGGATGCGTTGCGCTTCGCCGCCGGAAAGTGTGCCGCTCTCGCGATTGAGGGTGAGGTAATCGAGACCGACTTCGAGGAGAAAATTGAGCCGCGAAGAAATTTCGTGGAGCACTTCGGAGACGATTGTGCGCTGATTTTCCGGCAGCTCGATTTGCCTGACGAACTCCGCCGCCTGCGCGATCGTCTGCTCGCAAAACTGGTGGATGTTTTGTTCGCGGCCGTTTCGCTCGCGAATCGTCACCGCGAGAATTTCCGGCTTGAGCCGCGCGCCGTGGCAGACTTTGCAGACCGCGCGATTCATGAAAGCGCGGATGCGCGTGCGGGTGAATTCGCTTTCGGTTTGCTCGTAGAGTCGCTGCAACTGCGGCACCAAACCTTCGAAGGGACGCGCGGCGGTTTTCGTTTCGCCATGGCCGTTGCTCAGCGCGATTGCCTGCGCGCCGGTGCCGAAAAAAAGCGCCTTCTTGAAATTTTCCGGCAGCTCGGCGTAGGGAATATTGTCTGCGACACGAAAATGCCTAACGAGCGCGCCTTGCAATCCGCGATAGTAGGCCTGCATCCGTTTCGTCCCGCGGCGCCACGGCACGATCGCACCTTCGGCGAGCGATTTCGTCGGGTCGGTGACCATCAACTCCGGGTCGAGCACCGGCTGGGTGCCGAGGCCGTGACAGGCCGGGCAGGCGCCGAGATGACTGTTGAAGGAAAAATGTTTGGGCGTGAGTTGGCCTAACGAGAAGTCGGTCTCGGGATTTCCGTAATCGGTCGAATAGCGAACTTCTTGGTACTCCGGTTCGTGTTCGGTCGCGCGGAGAACGAGGAGCCGATTGTTTCCCCATTTCAATGCGGTCTCGACCGAATCGGTCAGCCGCGAACGAATTCCTTCCCTAACGATGAGCCGATCGACCACCGCTTCGATCATGTGGCGCTCGCTTTTTTTCAAACGGATCGGCTCCGGACGACTGAGCTCGACGATTTCGCCATCGACGCGCACGCGCACGAAACCTTCGCGTTTTATCTTTTCGATCACGTCGCGGAATTCGCCGACTTCGTGGCGCACGAGCGGCGCGAGCAAAACGATTTTCGTTTCCGGTTCGTAGGCGAGAATTTGATCGACGATCTGCTGCGCCGTTTGACGGAAAATTGGCTGCCCGGTGGCCGGATCGTGCGGCTGACCGACGGCGGAAAAAAGGACGCGCAGGTAATCGTAAATTTCCGTCGTGGTCGCGATGATCGAGCGCGGATTCGTGCCGGCGGTGCGCTGCTCGATCGCGATCGCGGGCGACAATCCTTCGATGAAATCGACCTCCGGTTTTTCCATCTGATCGAGGAACTGCCGCGCGTAGGCCGAGAGGCTTTCGACGTAGCGGCGCTGGCCTTCGGCGTAGAGCGTGTCGAAGGCGAGGGACGACTTGCCCGAGCCGCTCAGGCCGGTGATGACGACCAGTTTTTCGCGCGGAATCTCGACGTGGAGATTCTTCAAATTATGCTGGCGCGCCCCGCTGATCTTGATAACTTTGGCAGGCATCGGACGGGATTTGTCGAACCTATAAGTCAAGCACACCGGTCCATTTTCTCCAGCGATTTTGCCAACATGACTGACACCGGCCACAGCATTCCGCAGGAGGAAATCGTCGCCCTGCAAAAAAAATTCAGCGAGATCAAGCACTCGATTAACAACGCCCTCGCGGTCATGATGGCGCTCTCGGAAATGTCGCAGCGCCGGCCGGATTACGCCGAGAAACTGGCCACGACCGTGCTCGCGAAAGCGCCGCAAATCGTCACCAGTCTGCAGGAATTCACCGAGGCCTTGAACGCAAAGGCCGCGCCGAAAACCGGCGCCTAACGACTCGCTCGCCGCGCTTAATTCGCGAGCGCGAGCAATTGTTCGGCGATCTCGAGCGAGGCCGCGGGTCGGCTCAGCCGGGAAATATTCTCCGACCATTCGCGCCACAATCGCGCGTCGTCGGCGAACGCCGCTTCGACTGCGCCGACGATCGCGTCTGCTTCGGTCGCGATGACTCCGCAGCCGGTCGTCTCGAGCAGACGCGCGTTTCCTTCTTCCTGGCCCGGGACGATTTGGTTGACGATCATCGGGCAGCGCGCGGCGATGGTTTCCTGCACGGTCGCGCCGCCGGCTTTGCTGATGAGAAGGTGGCTTTCGAGCATGAGCCGCGGGAGTTGATCGCTCCAGCCGACAATCTCGAATTTTCGCGCGGCGGTTTTGTTCAGAGTTTCGACCGCTTTGCGCAAACGTTTGTTGCGGCCAACTGTGATCGTTAGGCGCGAATTCGGGATTTGCGCGAGACGGTGAATAATTTCCGGCACGATGACGCGGCCGGCGTTGAGCATGTAAAGAATCCGGCGGCCGTAAGCGCGCGAGGGCGCCTGACGCAGCTCGCCGAGTTGCACGAAAACCGGGCTGACCGGGAAACCGGTCACGTGCAGGCGATCGTTCGGCACGCCGGCCGCGCGCAAAACTTCCGCCGATTGTTCGTTAGGCAAAAAAAACAAGTCGGTCGCGACCCGAAACCAGATCGTGTTAATCGTGAGCGAATCGGTAATGCAAACGACGCGGCGAAATCTTGCCGGCGTAGCGCCGACGATCTCCTCGAGCAAATGCGGATAGGCGGGATAAACCGAGACGACGACATCGGGCTCGAAGCGCGCGAGCAATTCGCGCAGCCGTTTTTTCAGTTGGAAAAGAAACGCGAGCTTGCCGCCGAAGCGCTCGCGCCGGTCGATCCAGTTGTAAATCGATGCCCAGGCGCGCGGCGCGCGATTGATCAGCGTGAGATAGATCTGGCGCGCCCAATCATTCGTTAGGCCGTACGTTTCCGCGAAGAGATCGTGCAGCTCGACCTCGGCGGTTTGGGGCGCGACCGCGGCAAGCCCCGCAGCGATGCCGCGCGCGGCTGCGTTGTGTCCTTCGCCAAAACCGGCCGTCAGAATCAGGATGCGTTTGCGCATTCGTTAGGCAAGTCGGCAGAGTTTAATGGAATTCCACGAACGGCAAAGTAAACTTCTCACGACGATGAAGAAGCTGCAGTTGATCGGACGCGTCGTGCGCAAGCTCATCTACGAAACCGCGACCGACGAGACGATGGGGCTCTCTGCGCAGATGGCTTACCAAATGCTTTTCACCCTCGCGCCGGGGATGCTTTTTCTCTGGCATCTCCTTAGCCTTTTTGGGACCGATCCGGCGAAACTCCACACCATGCTCGGCGTCGTCCGGTCGTTTCTCCCGCCCGATCCGAAGGTGCAGCAAATTCTCGACACGATCGTCGCCAACGTCATCGTGACGGGCAACAACGGCGCACTCGCGACCGCCGGCATTATTCTCGGGATTTATCTCGGGACGCTTTTCATCTCGACCATTTCGCGCGCGCTCAGTCATACCCACGGCGTGCGCGCCACGCGCAGCTGGTGGTCGAAATACATCATCTCTTTCCTGCTCCTTTTTTGGTTCGGTATTACGATTCTGCTTGCGTTTAATATCACCGTTTTCGGCGAAAGCCTTGCCGGCATCGCGGAAGTGAATTTCCAACTCCGCATCCCGCTCCAGGAATGGGTCGCCGCGCTCAATCTCCCGCTGACCGCGATCGCGCTCGTCATCCTTGCCCTCGCGCTCTATCTCCTCCTGCCGGAAAATTACCTCACCATCCGCCAGGCGCTGCCGGGCGCGATTTTCTTTTCGTTAGGCTGGATCACGGTCACAAAACTCTTCCAGGTTTACGTCGCGCGCTACGATCGCTACAACCCGACTTACCTCGCCCTCGCCTCGATCATCATGCTCCTGACCTGGATGTATCTGACCTGCCTGCTCCTTTTGCTCGGCGGAAAATTGAACGCGATTCTGCGCCGCGAACGCGAACGCGAGCGCGCCGCGCGACTCATTTTACCCGAAGCTGCCGTGCAACCAGCCTGAAAAACTCGCCGCGCTTTGAGCCGATCGCGTTTCATCGTTCCGGGTTTTTGTTTGCTCTTGCTCTTCGGCGCCTTCGCCAGTTCGGCGACAATGCCCGACCTGACAGACGAAGAAAAGCGCCAGCTTTTTTTGAAGGCGCGCGAGCGAATGCAAACCGTGCCGACGCCGACGCCGGAAGAATCGGCCACGCCGCGTCACAAACCGAAACCGGCCAGACATCCGCCGAAGAAAAAGAAATCGCCCACCCCGCCGCCCAAGGCGGAGGAAGAAGAAACGCCTGAGCCAACAATCGAAAAACCTTCGCCGACCGCGCGCGCCGTAATTCGCGAACGCGTTCGGCCTAACGAATCGCCTCCGTCGCGCACGATTCCGATTCAACCCGCGCCGACTCCAGCCGCTTCCTCCATGCCGGCCCAGGTCGTCGTGCAAAAATCCGGCTACGAAAAACCGCGCGGCTTTTCGCTCCTGCCCTTTCATCTCTTCGCGCGGCATTACACTTATCTCACCCGCTCCGTCCGGAGCGCGATCGACCGCGCGCCCGTTTTGCGCGAGCGCTGGCGCTTCATCATCGTGCACAACAGCGGCACGCGGCAGGGCAACGCCCGCATCTTCGATTACTACCACCGCCACGTTCGCCGGATGCCGAACGGCCTCGCCTACCATTTCGTGATCGGCAACGGCACCTCCTCGGGCGATGGCGAAATCGAAGTCGGCAATCGTTGGACGCGACAGATCAACGGCGGCCACGTGCACAGCGATTATCTCAACAGCATCTCGTTAGGCATCTGCCTCGTCGGCGATTTTAATCGCGACCAGCCGACCCACGCCCAGCTCGCCTCGGCCGAGGAGTTGATCCGCTATCTGCGCGCGCGCTGCGGCAAAGTCGCCGGCCGCGAAATCCCGGTCCGGCCGCATCGTGAGATGAATCCGCCGCGCTGGCCGACCGATTGCCCGGGCGACGTTTTTCCTTACCGCTGGTTTCGCACTTTCGCGGACTGATCGCTTCTCGTTAGGCAATCAGCGCGCTGGAATCTTGCTCGCGAGTGCGTAATCGAGCGCCTTTTGCAAATCGAAACGCCGCACTTCCGTTGCCAACGCCGGGTCGTTCATGGCCGCGACCAGTTTCGGATTTTGCAGCAGGTCGAGAAAACGCTGGTGCTCGATCAGATCGATAATTTCCGGATCGTCGCGCAGGGCCACGATCTTCGGATTGCGCGCCAGTTCCGCCGAGCCTGGATAGGCCAGAAAACGTTCCGCGCTCCGCGGATCGGAGACGACGGCGCCCAATTTTCCGAGCGCGGAATACGTCGCCGCGGGCACGACGTCGGTTTTCCGGACAATTTCGCCTAACGAACCGAGCTCGATCGAATTTTTCAATTTCGCGAGCGAAGTCACGATCGGTGGCTCGGGCTCGTTAGGCGCCCGCGCCGCGAGCGCGGACGCGACATTGCGCCGCGGCGGTGAAACACCGTGCTGTAATTCCGCGCTCGCGATCGCCCCAACCGAGCGCACGCCGACGACAATTAACCAAACGGTAAAGAGTCCAAAAAAAACGCCGAGGAGCGCGCCGCTCAATCCATAAATCAGCCGGATGATGCCGCTGCCTTGGTCGCCGGTTTTCTTGAAAAGGACCGCGCCGATTCCGGTGATCAGGGCATAAACCAGCAGCGCAAGGACGGCGCCGGCCAGGACCGAGATGACGATGTCAGGGATGCGGAGCAGCGGCCGCAGGATCGGCAGGAGTATGCGGCCGCCAAAAATTCCCGCGACATAAGCGGCCGCGATCGCGAGCAGCCGCACCAGTTGCCTAACGAGTCCAAGCCGCCAGCCGCGGACAATTTCAAACGCGATCAAAACGAGCGCGAATGAAATAAAAATCGTCTGCCAGAGATGCGAGCCCGCGACCATGCCTCAACTTTCGCGTGCCAGCGCGCGCTGCCGCAACGCGTGATCGCAAAGCACGAGCGCGGTCATCGCTTCCACGATCGGCACGGCGCGCGGGAGCACGCACGGATCGTGGCGCCCGCGCGCGGCGAGCGTCGTCGACTCGCCTGCACGCGTGACGGTTTTTTGTTCGCGCGCGATCGTCGCGGTCGGTTTGAAGGCGACGCGAAAGACGAGATTCTCGCCGTTGCTGATTCCGCCCTGGATGCCGCCGGAAAAATTCGTCGCGGTGCGAACTTCGCCGGCGCGCATTTCGAAAGCGTCGTTGTGCTCCGAGCCTTTCATGGTCGCGCCGGCGAAACCGGAACCGATCTCAAAACCTTTGCTCGCCGGCAGGCTCAACATCGCCTTCGCGAGATCGGCCTCGAGCTTGTCGAAGACCGGCTCGCCCAGACCGCGCGGCATTTGCCTAACGATCGTCTCGACGATTCCGCCTAACGAGTCGCCGGCGGCGCGCGCTTCCTCGATGCGCGCGATCATTTTTTCGCTCGCGCCGCGATCGGGCGAGCGCACGATGCTTGCTTCCACGTCCGCAACAGTGACTGCGTCGCGATCAACTTCGGCGCGAATGTCGTGCGCTTGGAGAACGAAAGAAACGATTTCCAATTCCGGCAAGAATGTCGCGAGCACTTTGCGCGCGATCGCGCCGGCAGCGACGCGGCCGATCGTCTCGCGCGCGGAGGCGCGGCCGCCGCCCTGCCAGTTGCGCACGCCGTACTTCGCTTCGTAGGTGAAATCGGCGTGCGAGGGACGGAAGGTTTCGCGCAGTTGTTCGTAGTCCTCCGGCCGCGCGTCCTGGTTGCGAACGAGAATCGCGATCGGCGTGCCTAACGACTGGCCTTCGAAAACGCCGGAGAGGATTTCGCAGCGATCTGCTTCCTTGCGCGGCGACGCGATCTCACTTTGTCCGGGCCGGCGGCGGTCGAGCTCGCGCTGGATGTCGTCAGGCGAAATCGCGAGGCGCGGCGGACAGCCGTCGATGACGACGCCGATGCCGCCGCCGTGCGATTCGCCGAAAGTGGTGATGCGAAAAAGCCGGCCGAAGCTGCTGCCCATCGCCTAGATCGCGGCGAGCGCGTGGCGCAGATCGTCGCGCAGGTCTTCGACGTCCTCGACGCCGACCGAGAGCCTAACGAGTGACTCGGTGATGCCTAACGAAATGCGTTGCGCTTCCGGGATCGCGCCGTGGGTCATGATCGGCGGATAATTCACCAGGCTTTCGACGCCGCCGAGACTTTCCGCGAGCGAAAAGAGATGGGTGTTTTCGAGGAAGCGGCGGGTACCGGCGAGATCGGTGTCGAGAACGACGGTGACCATGCCGCCGAATTTTCCCGCCATCTGCCGGCGCGCGAGTTCGTGCTGCGGATGACTCGTTAGGCCAGGGTAACTGACGCGCCGAATCTTCGGTTGCTGCTCGAGCCAGGCGGCAAGATCGAGGGCGTTTTCGCAATGGCGTTCCATGCGCAGCGCGAGCGTTTTCAGTCCGCGCATGGCGAGAAAGCTGTCGAACGGCCCGGCGATCGCGCCGACGGAATTTTGCAGGAACTGCATCTGATCGCCTAACGAACTGTTGTCGCCCACGACCGCGACCCCGCCGACCATGTCACTGTGTCCGTTGAGATATTTGGTTGCGGAATGAATGACCATGTCGAAGCCGAGCTCGAGCGGCCGTTGAATCCACGGGCTGGCGAAGGTGTTGTCGGAAATCGAGATGATGTCGTGCCTGCGCGCGATCTTCGCGACGGCTTCGAGATCGATCAGCTTGAGCAGCGGATTGCTCGGCGTCTCGATCCAGACCATGCGGGTGTTTGGCTTGATCGCAGCTTCGAGCGCGTCGGGATTTGTCAGGTCGATGAAGGTGAAATCGAGATTCGCGGAGCGGCGCCGCACTCTTTCGAAAAGCCGAAAAGTGCCGCCGTAAAGATCGTCGCTCACGACGACGTGCGAACCGCTGTCGATCGTCTCGAGCGCGGTCGACATCGCGGCGAGGCCGGAGGCAAACGCCCACCCGCGCGTGCCGCTCTCGAGATCGGCGATGCAACGTTCGTAGGCGCTGCGGGTCGGGTTGATCGACCGCGCGTAATCGTAGCCTTTGTGCCGGCCGGGACTTTCCTGGACGTAGGTCGAGGTTTGATAAATCGGCGTCATAACCGCGCCGGTGCTCGGGTCGGGCGATTGGCCGGCGTGAATGACGCGCGTGGCGAGGCGATGTTTTTTCATGACTGCATTTTGCGCCGCAAATAGGAGAGCAGATCGGTGCGCGTGATCAGTCCGAGAAATTTATCGCCCTGCATGACGATGGCGACGCGGCCGCGATCGAAGACGCCGAGCAGATCCGAAATGCTCGCGGCCGGCGAAACTGTCTCGAGGCGATCGGTCATCGCGCTCGCGGCGGTATCGTGAAACTTCGCCGGGTCGCGATGCACTTTCACGAGCAGATCGGATTCATCGAGAATGCCGAGGGCGCGCCCGCCGGCATCGACCACCGGGAGTTGCGAGACGTCGGACGTGCGCATGCGCTTGAACGCAGTGAGAAGCGTGTCGTCGGGACCGACGGTGATGACTTCGCCGGCTTCGTAACGGTGCGAAATCAAATCGCAGAGATCGCCCTGGCTTTCGCGCCTGACGAATCCCTGTTCGGCCATCCAGAAATCGTTGAACATCTTCGAGAGATATTTGTTGCCCGTGTCGCAGACGAACGTGACGACGCGTTTCGGCGTCGTTTGCTCCCGGCAATATTGGAGCGCGCCGCCGACGAGCGTGCCGGTCGATGAGCCGGCGAGGATTCCTTCCTTGCGCAGCAGCTCGCGCGCGACGGCGAAACTCTCGGCATCGTCAACTTCGAACGCATCCCTAACGAGCGCCATCTCGGCGTTGTCGGGGATGAAATCTTCGCCGATGCCTTCGACCGCCCAGCTTCCGGGTTTCGTCATCTCGCCGGTCTTGACCAATTGATAAAGAATCGAGCCGGCCGGATCCGCCAGGATCATGGCCACATTGGGCGCGACTTTTTTGAAGAAACGTCCGAGGCCGGTGAGCGTGCCGCCGGAGCCGACGCCGACCACGACCGCGTCGAGCTCATGATGCATTTGCTCCCAGATTTCCGGGCCGGTCGTGGTCTCGTGGGCGAGCGGATTGGCCGGATTGCCGAATTGATTGACGTAAAACGCGCCCGGGATTTCGCTCGTCAGGCGCGCGGCCACGTCCTGGTAATATTCCGGGTGCCCGCGCATCACGTCGCTTCTCGTTAGGCGAACTTCGGCCCCGAGGGCGCGGACGTGGGCGATCTTTTCCTGCGACATCTTGTCGGGGATGACGAGGATGATGCGGTAACCTTTCGCGCCCGCGATCAAGGCGAGGCCGAGGCCGGTATTGCCCGCGGTCGCTTCGATCACGGTGCCGCCGGGCTTGAGTTTTCCATCGCGCTCGGCCGCTTCGATCATGGCGAGCGCGACGCGGTCCTTGATCGAGCCGGTCGGGTTTTGGTTTTCGAGCTTGAGGAAAAGCCGACACGGGCCGGTGTCGATGCGGGTCACTTCGATGAGCGGCGTGTTGCCGATGAGCGAGAGGATGGCCGGCGGCTGGTTGGATTTGTCGGAAGCGTTGGCCATGAGCGTGCGGGCTTACGCGACCATTGGGGTCGGGCGGCGTCAAGCGGGAGGCACGCTCGTTCGACCGATGCGGCGCGATGCGTTACAAATGCTCGCTTTGTCTCGCGCGCTCATTTTCCTGCTCGTTTTTCCCGGCCTGACGATCTCGTCGTCGGGCGCGGTCACGGCGTTGAAAAAGGAGACGGCGGAATTTTTCCCGATGACGCGCGACGGCACGATCACGATCGCAAACACGGACGGCGCCATCCACATCTTCGGCTGGAACGAAACGCGCGTGCGCGTCGCCACCTTGCGGCAGGCTTACTCGCAGGCGCGGCTGGCGCAGCTTCGGGTCGAGACGCGCGCGAACACCAACGCGCTCACCGCGCACACCATCATTCCGCCGGCGCATGGATTTTTCGCCGATAAATCGGGCACGATCGAATACACGATCAACGTCCCGGAAACCGCGCACCTTATTCTGAAAGAAACGAACGGCGAGATCAGCATCGACGGTTTGCGCGGGGGCGACGCGGAGATCGATCTCGTGAACGGCCGCGTGACCGCGCGCAATTGCATCGGCCGCGTGCGCGCTCGAGCGAAGACGGGCGCGCTCGAAGTCATCTCCCAATGGTGGGAAAATTTCCCCGCGTCGTTTGATTACGCGATCGACTATGGAACGATCCGCGCCCTCCTTGCGCCCGGCTCGCAATTCCAGATCGACGCCCTCACGACCCACGGCGGGATCGACGACGACGCCTTCAAATTGCAAGGCATGAAAGATTCCGACGACGGCCAGTCGATCGTCGCTGCGACCGCGCCGGGCGCGCCGGTGCGGCTGCGCTTCCGCGACCGGGGCGGGAACATCAGCCTCGACATTTGGCATTACGACGCGCCGCCGACCATGGCGCGCGTCGCGCCTAACGAATTGCAAAAGCCGGCGACGAATCGAAATTCCCTCATGCCTTCATTCGACATCGTCTCCGACGTGGACAAACAGGAAATCGACAACGCCCTCAACCAGGCGCGCAAGGAACTCGCCACCCGCTTCGATTTCAAAGGCGTCACGACCGGGATCGAGCACGAGAAAGAGCAGATCGTGCTCACGGCCGACGACGCCTCGCACCTGCACGGCTTGCGCGAGATCGTGATCGGGAAACTCTCGAAGCGCGGCGTGGATCTACGGAATATCGACCAGAAAGATGCGGCCATTTCCTCGATGGGCCACGCGCGGCAGGAGTTGAAAATCAAGCAGGGCCTCGAAGGGGACAAGGCGAAGGAAATCATCCTCGCGATCAAGAGCGGCGGTTTCAAGGTGCAGAATCAATTGCAGGACCGGCAGATTCGGGTGACGGGGAAAAAGCGCGACGAGCTGCAGGAAGTGATCGCGTTTGTGAAGAGCAAGGATTTCGGGGTCGCGACCAATTTCACGAACTATCGCGACTGAGCGACAAGGCTGGATTTACACACGATGAAAAAGGTTAACCTGAGCGAGATCAACGAAACCGAACGGAAGTCGCCGCGCGGGAAATACGAGAAGACGCTCAAGGAAATCTCGATCGCGCTCGGGCGCGAGCCGGGCTCGCTCGATCTTTCGAAACGGCATCCGTTCGATCTCGCGCTCGTGCGCATCCCGGCCGGCAAATCGTATTGCCCTTATCATTCCCACGGCTCGGAATCGGAGCTGTATCTGGTCGTTTCCGGCCACGGACGGGTGCGCGATCGGGAAGGGACGACCGAAGTCGATCCGGGCGACGCTTTCTTCTTCGGGCCGGGCGAGGCGCACCAGCTTTCCGCGGCGGAGGAGGCGGATTTCGTCTATTACGTGATCGCGGACAACCCGCGCAACGATTCCTGTTACTACCCCGACAGCGGCAAATGGGCGGTGACGAAGGAAAGTCCGGAATACGTGATCGCGAAAGGCGCGGAGACCGATTACTACGACGGCGAGGAGTAAAGCCGGGACGAGGCGATCCCGCGCGGCGCGAGCCTGGCCGATGGGAAGGCCCGCCTCGATGCTCCGAGATCGGTTAATATCGTTCGGGGAACAGTTAATATCGCTTTGAGATCAATTAATATCGCGGCGATATCAATTAGGATCGTTCGGAGATGAGTTAATATCGTCGCGATATCAATGAAGATCGCGGCCCGACCAATTAATATCGTCGCGATATCAATGAAGATCGCGGCCAGACCAATTGATATCGTGGCGATATCAATGAGGATTGTTCCGAGATCAGCCCCGATCGCGGGTTGATGAGGCCTCCCCGGTCGGTTATTCCATGTACCAGCGGGAACGGTTGTAATTGAAGGAGGCGAGGACGCCGGGGGGCGGGCTGGAGACGAAGTTGGTGTCGAAATACCAGGCGCGGTTGGGCGGGTTGTAGACGTTGCCGGCGCCCCATTTGCCGATGGCCTGCTGGCTGTTGTAGAGCTCGATCATGGAGCCGTAGTAGGTGAATTGTTTGTTGCCCCAGTCTTCGAGGAAGCGGGGGAAATTTTCCACTCCGCCGCTGTAGTTGCCGTTGGCGCTCGGGACGATGCCGGAGATGAAGGCGGCGTTGACGGTGGTGTTGCTGGCGGTGGGCATGGTGCCCGCTTTGCTGTCGAGCCAGGAGTTGGAAAGGACGGTGACGGCGTCGCCGACGATGGCGGCCGGCTGGCGGGTGTAGCCGGCGACGGTGGGCTGGGTCGGGTCGGGGGTGCTGGAGTCCGATTGAGGGAGGGTGGTGCCGCTGGCGCCGGTGTTGTAGTCGCCCTGGACGTAGATCGGGTTGGCGCTGGCGATGGTGAGGCCGCCGGAGGGGAGTTTGCCGCCGTTCTTGATCCGGATCGCGCGCTGGCTGCTGCCGGTGATGCCGCTGGTGTCGACGATGTAGACCATGTTGTTCACGGTCTGGCCGGTGCTGGTGATGCTTTTGCTGATGGTGAAATCGGATTTGCTCGAAGTGGAGTCCATGGCGGCTTCGATCACGCTGACGTCGAGGGTGGCGACGCGGATGTTGGCGTTGCCGGTGGTGGCGCCCTGGCGGTTGTCGACGATGGTTTGGTTGGTGGAGATGGCGGCTTTGAAGGCGGCGGCGGTGTTGCCGTCGTTGCTGTGGCCGGTCTTGCTCGTGATGTTGGTGCCGGCGGAGTTGTAGATGACGACGTTGTTGTTGGCGTCGATCGTGACGACGACGCCGGCCTGTTCCTGGAAACGGTAGGGATCGAGCGTAGTGGTCTGGCTGGTGTAGTCGATGAGCTGGTGATAGTCGCTCAGGGCGACGCCGTAGGGTTGCTGGGTGGTGGAGGCGGCAGGCGGAAGGCCGGTGGCCCAAGTCGGGCTTTCCGGGGTCTCGCCGGCGTGGCTGTCTTCGTTCGGGTCGAAGCCGATCGTCCAACTGTTGACGTAGGTGGTGACGCCGTCGAGGGCGAGGTCGCTGTGGCCGGTGTAAAGGCTGCCGTTGGTGTGGACGTCGCCGTTGATGGCCATGGTGGCGCCGGGATGGATTTCCATGTCGTCGTTGTAGAAGACGGCGTAGCGCCAGAGGGAAAGGGTTTCCTTGTCGAAGACGCGGCGAACTTTGGCGACGACGTTGCCGGTGTCGGTCTCGGAGGTGGCGCTTTTGGAATCGAGTGTCGGGATGACGACGTCGGCGGTGGCGAGATAATAATAGCTGAGGTCGCCATGGTTCGGCCCGGCAATCGGGGCCGGGGTGGCAGAGGCGGTGGTGAGCTTGGTCCAGGTGGAGTTAAGCGGATAGACCTCGTAGTTCAAAAGGGTGTAGGTGGCCACGCCGGGGAAGTCGCCGGGCGTCGGGGTGGGAATGGCGGTGGTGAAGGAGCTGAGCGGGTAAACTTTTGACTGGTTCTGCCGGCAGATGGCGCGCCAACTGGAGAAGGCCATCTCGGTGCTGGAGTCGGCGATGTTCGTCGCCTGGTGGTAGAGAATGCTGCGATGGACGTTGCGGTTAATACCGTTGGTGTAGTCGAGCGCAGTGCTGACGAAGACGCTGACGAGAATCAGGGTGATGAGGGTGACAACGAGCGTGTTGCCCGACTGGGCTAATTTTTCGGAACGGAGTTTCATTGCGAGTTAGTGAGCCGGGAGCGGAATGGAATGAGGGAGCTGATGAACATGTTGACCGCGCTGAAGCCGCGATTGGTATAGTTCGGCTCGAGCGAGGAGAGATTGACCGCGGAGATGAAACGATTCTGCATCCCGCCGCCGCCGAGAAGCGGGACGGTGAAAGGCGTCGCCGCGGTCAGGTTGCGCGCGATGACGGAATAGCTCGAGGTGTCGTTTGTGGAGTAATAGCGAAGCTCGCTGCCGACCACCGCGTAGCTCTGCCGCGTGGTGATGAAGGCGGTGATGATGTAAGTGACGCCCGTCCCCCCTTCGATGCCCGTGCCAGAGATGGTCACGGCCGTCCCGATGCCGCCGGAGGGAGTGTCGAGACTAAACTGCCGATAGGACCCGACGAGCGAGGAAGAGGTGACGTCGTATTCGATGTCGTGCGACGGGATGTTGAGCCGGGCGCCCGTGGGCGGAGTATAGCCGGGACAATAAAGTGTGATCGAAGTGGCGGTGGCGGCGGCGTTCACGACCACGGGGAAGGGTCCGGCGTTAAAGGTCTGGAAGGAGACGCCGGCGGCGTTCGTGGGGTTGCCGCTGGAGTCGGTTTCCGCAACTGCGTTGAGATTGGTGTCGACGAGCTCGGGAATGGAGACGGAGCTGTGAATGTTGGTCAGCATCTGCTCGATGCCGGTGCGCGCCTGCTGATGGGCGGAATTGATCGCGGTGTTCTTGGCGTAAAGCACCATCGCGGTGTTGAAGACGAGAAAAATCATCAGCCCGACGAGGAGCGAGACTCCCATCGCGACGACCATTTCAACCAAAGTGAAGCCGGCGGCAGAGCGGCGAGCGGAAAGTGTCATACGTCGGACGCGCGCATGGCGTTTAACTGCACCGTGTAGGTCTTGCTCCGAAAGGTGTAGGTCACGATCACGGTCGCGTAATAGAGGTTGAGACCCTGGCTCGCGGTCGTCAGGCCGGTGTCTTTCACCGTCGTCACCATTTGTCCGGTGATCGTCAATGCCTTGCCCGCCGCGCCGGCCGGATCGGAATAAATGGTGACGGTCTGCGCGGTGCCTGTGCCGAGGGTCCACTCGTTGGTCGTGCCGTACTCGCTGCTCTGGGGATTAAACGGCGAATCAGACATCAGATAATCGACCTGGTTTTGCGCGGCCGTTTCCGCGCCGGTGTAAAGCCGCGAGATGGCGGCGTAATTATTGGCCTGGGTCAAAGCCCAGATCGAACTCGCCGCGACGATTCCGAGCAGCGCCGCCGCGACCAGCACTTCCACAAGAGTGAAGCCGCGCGTCCCGGCGTGAGAATGGAGATGAAGCGATGTAGTCATGAAACCGGAACTGAATAAAGCAATGTGCATGCCCGGCGCCGGGTTTTTTGACAGATAATGAAAAGCCGCAGAATCACGATTCACCTAAGACCTTTACTCATTATGGACAATCGACATTAAACTGAAAATTATCGTTGACGCCAATTTCTAACTATGGGCATTATGGATTTCATAGCAGAGATCATTTAATCGTTATGAAAATTCAGCAATTCCATTCCTTCAAATCCATCCGCACAAAACTCGCCGATTCGCGGTTCTTGTGCGGAGCGATCGTCTCGGTCGGCCTTCTCGTCCTGCTCGGCTCCGCTCGCGCTTCCGTTACCACCCTCTCATTCCAGCCGAACCCGACGAACCTGGACGATCTCGATCACCACATGGTCTACACCTGGCGGATCGATAACATTAACCTCTCCGGAATGATGATCACCGGCGCGAGCCTCTCGATCGCCAACATCGCCAACTGGAACACCGATCCCAACGTGCTCCATCTTCATCTGCTCGACACGGCGATCAATCCCGGCGTCGCCTCGTTTGTGGACGATCCCGGCAACGAAGACAATGATCTGACGGACGACTTCACCAACACCCGTTTCCACAACAGCCCGGGCTGGCTGGTGAAAAACGGCACTGGGGACACCTTCCTCGCCGATCCGAGTTTCACCACCAAGGCGGCCAATTACACCCTCAATTTCACCCCAGGCGAGATCCAGGCGCTCGCCGCCTACATCGCGAATGGCGGCGACATCGCGCTGGGTCTTGATCCTGATTGCCATTTCTACAATGACGGCATCACTTTCACGATAAATCTCGCGCCCGTGCCGGAGATGAGCGCGCTCTATCCGATCATCGGCCTGATCGTCGCGGTTGGTTCGACTCGTCTTCTTCGCCGCCGCCGTCTCGCGCGGCTCGAGACGATGGATCTCGAAGACTAATTTCTTGCAGGTGTGGTTTGGGAACGGCCGGCCTTCGCAAGGAGCCGGCCGTTCTTTTTCCCCCGCGCTATTATCTTGCTGCGGTCAGGCGAAGTGACAGCATTGTTAGGCTGCTTCGGTTGCGTTCTTTCGCGCCTAACGAACCGCCGCAAAGCTGTTTCGCGATCGTCCTCCGGAAAATTCCCGAGCCGCAAAATAAAGCTTGTCGTCTGCGCACCGAATTGGTACAACCAATAAACCAACTCTGGGTCCGCTATGGCATCTCGTTCCTTTTTTCGCAACGTCACACTTCTCGCCGCGCTCATCTTTTGTTTCGCCGGCATTTCGTCGCTTCGCGCGACCATCGTCACCTGGGATCTAAATCCCAGTTCCACCGAAGGCAGCGTCGGTTCGACGAGCCACACCTTTAGCTCGTCCGGTTACAACATCACCGCCTACGGCTACACCGTTGGCTATCCGAACACCCCGCTCGGGCTCTATTACAAAAATGGCGGCTCCAGCGAACTCGGCCTCGGCGTCACCAGCACGTCCGATCACGAATTGCAGGGCAACGGCTGGTATCCGACTCAGTTCATCCAGCTCGACGTCAGCTCGATCGTCGCGCAAGGATTCACCAACGGAAAACTCCAAGTCAACAGCGTGCAGGGCAACGATTCCTTCGTCATCTGGGGCTCGAACACCCTCGGCAGCGCGGGTCAGCAAATCGGCTCCGCCTACTACAGCAACTCGAACATGACTTTCGTCAGCATCGCCAACTTCACGAGCTACAAATACATTTCCATCGGCGCTCTGAACGGCAGCGTCCTCGCCTTCGCCTTTCAAGCCGAATTCAATGCAGTTCCAGAAATGAGCGCACTCTTCCCCATCGTCGGTTTGATTGTCGCGATCGCCCTCACGCAACTTTTGCGTCGCCGGCGCATTGCCCAATCGCGCACCGCCTCGCGATAAAGATCCTTCGGTGTTGGTTTGGCGGCCGCCTCGGAAGGGGCGGCCGTTTTTGCCTAACGACGCCTAACGAACGCCGACCGGCTAGCCGCCGAGCGCCATCTGCGCCGTTGCGATCTCGAGCAGCTCCGTCGTGATGCTGGCCTGCCGCACCTTGTTGTACTCAAGGGTCAGGTCCTTGATGAACTGGTTCGCGTTATCGGTCGCGTTTTTCATCGCCACCATGCGCGCACTGTGTTCGGACGCGCGCGCGTCCAGCACCATTTGAAAAACCTGGTACTGCACGTAGAACGGCAGCACAAAATCGAGCACCGCCTGGCCGCTCGGCTCGAAAATATACTCCAGCATCGGCGCGGCCGGCTCATCGTTAGGCGCGGATTTCTCTGCCGTCGTCTCAAACGCGAGCGGACTGATGGGGAGCAGCGTTTGCGCCAGCGGCCGCTGGCTGATCGTATTCACAAAATGCGTGTAGAGCACCGTCACCTTGTCGACTTCGCCGCTCAAAAACTTCTCCACGCAAAATTTTGAGATCGCCTTCGTCTCCAAAATCGTCGGCGCATCCTTCAATTCGAAATCGGCCAGCAACTCGCGCCGGCTCCGCGCCACATACTGGCGCGCCTTGCGCCCGGTCGTCACATAGACCGTTGTCTCCGCCGGAAAATTCGCCGCCTCGCGCATCAGGTTTGTGTTCAGCGCCCCGGCCAGACCCTTGTCCGTCGCAATAATCAGCACCAGCTCCTTTCGCACAGGCCGCACCTGGAGCAGCGGATGCAGCAATTGATCGGTCCGCCCTTTCAACGACACGAGCACGCGATTGAGCAGTTGCGAATACGCCCGCCCGGCGAGCGCGTGCTGCTGTGCCTTGCGCATCTTCGAGGCCGCGACCATCTGCATCGCTTTCGTGATCTGCGCGGTGTTGCGGATCGACTTGATCCGGCGCCGAATGTCTTGCGTGTTGGCCATTCGTTAGGCGTTAGGCGACCTTTTCGTTAGGCGTTAGGCGAATTACTGCCATGTCGCCTTGAAATCATTCAGCGCGGCCGCGAGATCGGCTTCCAGATCCTTGTCCAGCGCCCTCTTCGTCCGAATCGCGGCGAGCACGCTTTCCTTTCGCGTCGTCAGATAATCCTGCAGCTTGGTTTGAAATTCCTTCACTCGCTCGACCGGGATCGGATCGAGAAAGCCATTTTGCATCGCCCACAAAACCGCGACCTGCTCCTCGACTGGGATCGGATGGTATTGCACCTGCTTGAAGAGCTCGACGATGCGTTGCCCGCGATCGAGTCGCGCTTTCGTCGCCGCATCGAGATCGGAACCGAATTGCGCGAAGGCCGCGAGCTCGCGGAACTGCGCGAGATCGAGTTTGATCTTGCCCGCGACCTGCTTGATCGCCTTGATCTGCGCCGCCGAGCCGACTCGGCTGACGGAAAGTCCAACCGAGATCGCCGGCCGAATGCCTTGGAAAAACAGATCCGTCTCGAGATAAATCTGCCCGTCCGTAATCGAGATCACGTTCGTCGGAATGTACGCCGAGACATCGCCGGCCTGAGTTTCGATAATCGGCAGTGCCGTCAAAGAACCGCCGCCGGCTTCCTCCGTTACGCGCGCACTTCGCTCGAGCAAACGCGAGTGCAGATAAAAAACATCGCCCGGATACGCTTCGCGACCCGACGGCCGTTTCAAGACCAGCGAGACCTGCCGATACGCGACCGCGTGCTTCGAAAGATCGTCATAAATAATCAGCGCATCCATGCCGTTATCCATGAACCATTCGCCCATCGCGGCGCCGGCAAACGGCGCGAGATACTGATTCGTCGCGCTCTCGGACGCGGGCGCGGAAATGATCGTGGTGTATTGCATCGCGCCTTCTTTTTCGAGAACGGCGAGGGTGCGCGCGACGTTGGAATTTTTCTGACCGATCGCGACGTAAATGCAATAGAGCGGCCGATGATCTTTCAGCCGGCCTTCTTCGGCCGCCTTGTTCAACCGCGCCTGGCTGATGATCGTGTCGACCGCGATCGTCGATTTGCCGGTCGCGCGATCGCCGATGATCAGCTCGCGCTGTCCGCGGCCGATCGGCACCATCGCGTCGATCGCCATGATGCCGGTCTGCACCGGCTGATTAACGCTGCGACGTTTGATGATGCCGGGCGCGATTTTTTCGACCGGATAAAACGTCTCGGTCTTGATCGGTCCCTTGTTATCGACCGGCTGGCCGAGCGTATTCACGACCCGGCCTAACAATGCCTTGCCCACCGGCACCTGCAGCAGCCGGCCGGTCGTTTTGACTTCGTCGCCCTCGGAAATTTTCGTCGCGTCGCCGAGAACGATGACGCCAACTTCGGTTTCCTCGAGGTTAAGAGCGAGACCAACTTCGCCGCTCGGGAATTCGACCATCTCGTTCAACATCACGTCGCTCAAACCTTCGATCCGCGCGACGCCGTCGCCGCTTTCGCGCACGACGCCGACATTGCTTTTCGTGGTCGAGGTTTTCAGACCCGCGATTTCGTTTTCAATTTCTTCCAGAATGCTGCTCATGATGATTCGTTAGGCGTTCGTTAGGCTAAAGTTTTTGCTGCAGGCGCTCGAGCCGATTGCGCACGGTGCTGTCCCAGACGTCGCTGCCGACGCGAATGCGGACACCGCCGAGGAGCGCCGGGTTGACGGAAAATTCCGCCGTCAGGCCGCTGCCATAGCGGCGTTTCAGATCGGCGACGATGCGCTCGCCGGCGGCTTTGTCCAGCTCGGTCGCCGATTCGATCCGCGCGCGATGTTTATCGATTTCGAGCCGAAGCAGTCGCTCATAATTTTCCAGCAACCGCACATATTGACGCGGTTTTTTCTCCACGATCTCGGTGACGATTTTTTTTACTTTCGCCCGGTCGAGCGCGCCGTCGACGAAGCTCGCGCGCACGAGGTGGCGCGAAGCTTGGCGGATTTCCTTGTTGATTTTCATCGCGCGAAATTCGGACTCGTTAGGCGATCATGAGGCTAAGACGCGACTTGCCGGCTCGCTTCTTCCTGGAGCCGGCGCTGGTCGTCCGGAGTCAAAACTTTCCCGGTTACTTTCGCGGTTGTTTCGATGACGAGCCGTCCGAGCTCGCGTTTCAACTGGCTCATCGTGCGCTCGTGCTCGAGCACGCTCGCTTCGCGCGCCTTGGCCATGATTTGCTCGGCGGCGGCGATCGCTTCCTGCTGTTTGCGCTCGGCGATGACGCCAGCGCTGGCGCGCGCGTCATCGATCATTTTTTGCGCTTCGGCGCTGCCTTTCGCGAGCATCTCCTGGTAGCGCTTTTCCGCTTCGGCCAGCTCCTGCTTGATTTTGTCCGCGTTCAAAAGCCCTTCGGCAATCCGCTGCTGGCGTTCTTCGAGAACGCGCAGAATCGGTTTGTAGGCGAACTGCTTCAGGAGCAGCGCGACGATGATGAAGCTGACGACCTGCGACAAAAAAAGCCGCAGGTTCCAGCCAAACGTCTGGCCGATTTCGCGCGCGGAATCGACGATGCTGTTAGCCGCCAAGAAGATTGCGATCATCCGGCGAAATTAATGCGGCGCGAGGTAGAGGGCGTAGAAGACGATCGCTTCGGTGAGCGCGATCGCGAGAATCGCCTGCACCAGGACCTGAGTCATCGCGCCGGGATTGCGTCCGACGGCCGAGGTCGAGCCGAGGCCGATCAATCCGATGCCGATGGCCGAGCCAAAAGCCGCGAGGCCGATGTGAATGCTGCCGCCAATTTCTGCCAGTAATGGTAGTGTCATATTGCTTTCTGTTTTGTTGTTTTTGATCAGCGGCACCCGCGGTGTCCACGGTCACAGCCGCCGAAATTTTTAATGTGCGGTCTCCGCGTCGTGATTCGCGACGAGCATGGTGAAGACGGCGGTGAGGAGCATGAAGACCAGCGCCTGGACGAAGCCGACGAGAATTTCCATGAAGTAAAACGGGATCGGCAAAAGCCAGGAAAGAACCGGCACGATTTTCGACATCGATTCGAGCATCACTTCGCCGGCGTAAATGTTTCCGAAAAGCCGGAAGCTCAACGAGACCGGCCGGAACAAAATCGAGATCACCTCGAGCCAGCCGACGAGGAAAAAGATCACCGCCATCAGCACTTTCAGGATGCCGGACATTTCGCCCTTCGGTGCGAAGAGATGCTTGAGAAAACCGCCGACGCCGTTCGCCTGCAGCGCCCAAACGAACCAGAGCACAAAGAAGATCGCCGACATCGCGGTCGTCATGTTGAGGTCGGCGTTGCCGCCGCGAAAAAGCGGGCGATCGATTTCGAAAATGCCACTCGGATCATGATGACCCCAGCCGACCGTGCCGACGCCGGGAATGAGTCCGGCCCAGTTGGTGAAGAGGATGAAAATAAAAATCGTGGCGAAAAACCAAAACGTCTTTTTCACCAGATCACTCCCGATGATCGAGCCGAGAAAATCGTAAAGGCTTTCGACGATCCATTCGCAAAAGTTCTGCGCGCCGCTCGGGATTTGTTTGATGTTGTGGGTCGAGATTTGCGCAAAAAGGATGACCGCGATCGCGACGATCCATGTCACAAGCATCGAGTTCGTGACGCTGAATTCGCCGATCGTCAGCAGCGGCGTCGGTTTGAGCGAGAGCTTCTCTTCTTTCGGCGCGCCGGCCTCGTTAGGCGCGGCGGTCGCCACCGGAGTCGGCGCGGTCTGCGCGGGCGCGCCTGCCGTCAGGCCGGCAAAAAGAAAGAGCTCGCAAAAGAGGAGCGGCAATAAACGAAGATGGCGGTGGAGCATGCGTGGGTCGAAACGCGGCGGTTTGCTTGGCAAAGTGACAGAGCGTTTCGGAAAAAACAAACTCCGCGCCTAACGAGCCGCTAATTTCGCGCATACAGAAGATCAAATTCCGCGCGCTGACAAGGAACTTTGCGGAAGTTTTTTCCTGGAAGAAAAATCGCGCGAAAAAAGCCCGCTACTTCGCCGGGACGTGCTCGGGAAAATGCGGCGTCATGACCGGCGGCACGATCTCGCGCGCTTCCGATTCTTCGGCGATCTCGATTGCTTCCTGATAATGCGCTTCGAGGTGCGCGATCTGCGCGTGCTGCTCGAAGTGAAGCGCCACCGATTCGCTCGCGAGCGCGCCCATCTCGGCAAAAGTTTCCGTCGACGCGGTCATCTTTTTCATCTCTTCGGCGAGCGCTTCGTGATCGCGTTCGGCGACGAGCGCGCCGCAGCGGCCATGCTCGACCGCTTCGGGAATACCGCCGTGCCGTGTCGCGAGGACGGGCATACCGGTAGCCATGGCTTCGAGAATGGAATTTGGAATTCCCTCCTGGTTTTCATCCGCCGGCATTTCGCTCGGGTGCATGAAAATGTGGCAGAGATGATAAAGATCGAGCAATTTTTCCTGCGACAAAAATCCGGTGAAATGCACGTGCGAGCTGATGCCGAGATCGGCCGCCAAAATTTCAAGCGCGGGCTGCAACGGGCCTTTGCCCGCGATGTAAAGTCGCGCCTGAGGATTGCGCGACTGAAAAATCGCGAAGGCGCGCAGACAGGTCGTAAGACCTTTTTTCGGAATCAAACGGCAGGCTTGCAGAAAATTCCACGCGCCGTCGCGCGGCGCGGTGCGGCGGACCATTGGGAATTGCTGCAGCGGCACGCCGGTGCGGTTGATGCGAATTTTTTCCGGCGGGCAACCGAGCCTGACGAGTCGTTGCTCGAGCGAGCGTGAACGCGCGAGGATGAGCGGCGCGACCTGGAAAAGCTTGCGCAGTTTCATCGCGTATTCCGGGTTCGCCGCTTTCAACATCACGTCGGCGCCGTGGAAGGAAACGACGCACGGCCGGCTCCAGCATTCGATGAAGGGCAGGAGATGAACGCCGGTGTGTCCGAAATAAATGTGCATCAAATCAGCGCCGCGCCGATCGAGCAGATTCGAGAGCGCCTGGTATTCGCCGCGATAAACAATCGGCGGCCGGCGATCGATAAATTTCATCCAGCCGTGGCGGAGCGGATTGATCCGCGGCTTCGGAATGAGCTCGATGTCGTCGAACGGGAAGCGATCTTCGTTCTGCAGTTTTTTCGTCATGACGAAGGTCTGCACCTCGCGCAGGGCTGTGACCTGCCGGTAAATGTGGAGCATCTCCGACTTCAGAAAGGTGGTGCAGTAACTTGCGACGACGAGTTTTGGCATAATGGGAAAACGATTTCGGCCGCTAAAAAGTGTGAACGTTGGTGGCACTCATTGGCTTTGTCTAACTAATTATCGTGCGTCGCCTGCGCCACGGCCCCCGCATAAAAAGACGGATTCGCCGCCGATTTATTCTCGGAAAGCCAGCGCTCGAGCGAGTTTTTCAGATTTTCGATTCCTTCGCTGCCCTTCGCCGAGACCGCCGCGACCTCGCGATCGGGAAAGCGTTTTCGAAACGCGTCCAGGTTTTCATTCGCCTCCGGCAAATCCATTTTGTTCGCGATCACGCGCCACTGACGCTGCGATAATCGCGCGTCGTAAAGATCGATCTCGCGGCGCAAATGTTGCAAATCTTCAATTGGATTACGTCCTTCACTTCCGGCCATGTCGAGCACGAAGAGCAACAGCCGACAGCGAGTTACGTGCCGCAGAAAGGCGTGACCGAGCCCGAGATTTTTGTGCGCGCCTTCGATCAAGCCCGGAATGTCCGCCACCGACGCGCGCCGATAATCGGAAAAATCGACCACCCCAATCATCGGATGCAGCGTCGTGAAAGGATAAGCCGCGACCTTCGGATGCGCGGCGGAGATTTGCCGGAGCAAGGTCGATTTGCCCGCGTTCGGATAGCCGACCAGGGCCGCGTCCGCGATCGTGCGCAGCTCGAGCAAAAATATTCCTTCCTCGCCCGGTTCGCCCTCGGTGTACTGGCGCGGCGCGCGGTTGCGCGAACTTTTGAAATGGACGTTGCCCTTGCCGCCTTTGCCACCGCGACAGAGCAAAAATTCATCGTTAGGCGCAACCAGGTCGGCGAGCGGATCGGGCGCCGGCTCATCGTTAGGCAAAATTTCCTTCGCCACGTCCCAGACCACAGTGCCCGCCGGGACCTTGATGATTTTCGGCGGCGCGCCGCGGCCGTGCATTTGTTTGCCCTGGCCGTGGGTGCCATTTTTTGCCTTGATCAACGGCTCGTAAAACAGGCTCGCGAGATTGTCGGTATGCTCGTCCGCACGCAAAATAATGTCGCCGCCGCGCCCGCCGTCGCCGCCATCCGGTCCGCCGCGCGGAACGAATTTCTCCCGCCGAAAACTGACGCAACCGCGCCCACCGTCGCCAGCTTTTGCCGTCACCTTGATTCGGTCGACAAACATTGCCTAACCATAAAACTCCACTGCGACGCTGCCCTACTCTCTCAGCAACGCTTCGTAAAGTTGTTTCGTCTTTTGCGCGATCGCCGACCAACTGAATTTTTCCTCCGCGCGTTTGCGGCCGGCGCGGCCAAATTTTTTTCGCAGCTCCGGTTTCGCCATCAATTCATTGATCCGCGTCGCGAGATCGCGCGAAAATTTTTGCGGATCGATCGGCTCGAACGGGCTTTCCTTCATCTGCGCGACCGGCACGAGAAATCCGGTCTCGCCATCGACCACCACTTCCTTGATTCCCCCGACCGCGCTCGCGACCACTGCGGTCTCGCAGGCCATCGCTTCGAGATTGATGATCCCGAACGGCTCGTAGATCGACGGGCAACAAAACACCGCCGCGTGCGAGTAAAGCTGGATGACATTTTTCTTGTCCACCATCTGCTCGATCCAGATCACGTCCGGCCGTTTTTCCTGCGCGCGACGCACCGCCGATTGCATTTCCGTCGCGATCTCGGGCGTGTCCGGCGCGCCGGCGCAGAGCACGATTTGAAAATCGCGATCCATGAATTCAATCGCCCTAACGAGATGGATAATCCCTTTCTGTCGCGTGATTCTGCCGACAAAAAGCAGGAACGGTTTCGCCGGATCGATCCCGTAACGAACGAGCGCGTCCGTCGATTCGTTAGGCTGATATTCCGCCAGATCGATCCCGTTATAAATCACGTGCAAACGCGACGGCTGGATTTTGAAAAGCCGATTCACATCCGCCTTCGTCTCCTCCGAGACCGCGATCACGGCGTCGGCCATTTCGAGCGCGGTCTTCTCCAGCCAGACCGTGAAATCGTATCCGCCGCCGAGCTGCTCGCGTTTCCACGGGCGCATCGGCTCGAGCGAATGCACCGTGATCACGAGCGGCAATCCGTAGTTCAATTTCGCGAGAATGCCGCCGATATGGCTGTACCAAGTATGGCAATGCACGACGTCGGCCGCGATCTCGGTCGTGTTAAAATCCAGGCAGCGCTGCACCGCGCCGAAAACCGAACGCAACGATTTCGGACAATTCCACTCCGCCGCGTCCAGCTCGAAGCCGCGGACGACCGGATTCGTGCCTAACGAACTCTGATCGCCGAAACAACGCACTTCGACGTCGATCGATTTCGCCAGCTCGCGCGAGAGATAATCGACATGCACGCCCGCGCCACCGTAGACGTGCGGCGGATATTCATTCGTCAGGAAAAGCGCTTTCACTCAAACTGCATTCGGCGGCGCGCGGGCAATCGCGCCCGTCCAAAGTCGGAAAGATTCAAACGCGAGACAAGCAACGAAATTAAATCATGGGAACGAATCGCCGCTGCACCGCGCCTGTCGTCCTCGCGCTCGACATCGGCACATCGTCGGTTCGTTGCGCGCTTTTCGACGCCCGCGCCCGGCGGATTTTGAAAAACAGCGCGAGCGAAACTTATCGGCTGCGCAATTCTCGCGAGCACGGCGCCGAACTCGATCCGGCAATTCTCTTGCACGCCACCAGAAAATGCCTCCGCCAAATTCCTCGCCTAACGAATGACTCGATCGTCGCCGGCTCCGGCTTCTGGCACAGCCTGCTCGGCCTCGATCGCGCCGGAAAACCGCTCACGCCGATTTACACTTGGGCCGACACGCGCTCCGCCGATGAAGCCGTGAAGCTGCGCGCGCATCTCAACGAACGCGAAATTCTGCAACGAACCGGTTGCATGTTGCGGGCGACATTTTGGCCGGCAAAACTGCGCTGGCTGCGGCGCGCCCAGCCAAAAATTTTTCGTCGCGTCACGCGCTGGGTCTCGCCAGCGGAATGGATCTTCGAGGAAATTTTCGGCGTTCGCGCATGCAGCCATTCGATGGCGAGCGGCAGCGGCCTCTACAATTTCGCGACGCGCGACTGGGACCGCGAAATGCTCGAAATCGTCGGCCTAACGAGTGCGAAATTCAATCCGCTCTGTGACCGCGCGGAGAATTTTTTTTCCGCGATCGGCGACGGCGCGGCAGGCAATCTCGGCTCCGGCGCGACCGATCCAAACGTCGCCGCGATCAACATCGGCACGAGCGCCGCGGTTCGAGTCGTGAGGCAAAATTCGCTCTCGATTCCGTTCGGCCTTTTCCGTTTCGTGGTGGACGAAAAGCGCGCGCTATTTGGCGGCGCGATCAGTAACGCCGGAAATCTCCGCGCCTGGTGTCTGCGCGAACTGCGCCTTTCGCCTAACGATCGTAAGATCGAGCGGATTCTCCGCGCGCCAAAGGTTTCGCGGCTGACGGTGCTGCCGTTTTGGGTGAGCGAGCGCGCGCCGACGTGGCCGGAAAATCTCGACGGCGTCGTCATCGGATTGACCCAAGCGACCACTGCGGCCGATCTCTTGCGCGCGACCACCGCGGCGATTTGTCATCGGCTTGCCGACATCTTCGATGAGCTTGAAAAAGTCGCGGAACATTTCGAAAAAAACATCGTTTCCGGCGGGATCTTGCAATCGCCGGCCTCGCTCCAGATTCTCGCCGACTCGTTAGGCCGCGATTTCGTTACGACCGCGGATCAGGAAGCTTCGCTGCGCGGCGCGGCCGCGCACGCACTCGAAAAACTGGGGGGAAAAATCCCGGCGCCAAAATTCGGACGCGTCATTCGGCATCGACCGGCGCATGCGGCGCGCGCGCGCGAAGATCGTCAACGACAGGTTGAGCTCGAAAAATTATTGCTCGCCTAACGAACTCTACGGACGATCGAGCGCGGTCAGCCAGTTCGTGATCAGGCTGTGCTTTTGCTTGTCGCCCGCGCGCTCGAAAATGAAAAGCAGGTTCGCGAGCATGCGGAAAAGAATCACCCGCGGCGGCGCAGGCGCGAAGTAAATCGATTTCGTCTTCAACCTCTGCCGCACGAGGATCGCCTCGCAATCCGGCCGCGAAAGAATTCGGCCGCCGTGAAACGGATCGAAGAAAATCCGCTCGTAACGCGCGATGAAATGTCCGGGCAGATTGATCCCGTCGATCTGCATGTTCGCGCGGCGGCCGACGATCATGTAGATGACGGCGAGCGACAGCGGAATCCCGAGCCGCGTCTCGATCACGTCGTGCAGGAGCGAGTTTTTCGGGTCGTAATATTCCTCCGCGTTGCCGCGAAAGCCGAGATCTTCGGCCATGAACGTCGTCATCACTTGCAGACGTTCGCGATTTGATTCCGCGCGCGCGACAAGCATACGCAGGCGGCGGCCCCAGGCGTCGAGTTTGCGCCGCAATTTCGCGACCGGCGCGTCCGGTTCGAAACAGCGCGTGAGCAACCACCAGGCCGCTTCGAGATCGCCGTGCTCGGGAAAAAGATGTGCGCAAAGCAACATGTCATCCTGCGCGCCACCACTCTCGATCTTCTCGATCACTTCGCGCACGTGCGCGGTCACGGCCGCGTCGTCGAGGCTGAGCAAATCGCGCAGCGCGGCGACCCCTTCGCTCCCGCTTTCGATCAACTGCTCCTTGAGCAGCGAAACGGTCGCCGGATCGTTGTCGCGCAGCAGGCGGACGATCGCATCCTTCTGGAACATGCAACTGTTTTACGATTTTCCGTCCGGCGAGGCAAGGAGTTATACTCGTTAGGCAACGCTCGTTCGTTAAGGGAAAACTTCGCGCCGCAGAAAATTATTCCTTTGCTTCGAGCACGATCGTCGCCATCCCGACGTGATCGGTGTGGCTGAGGCTGATCCAGATTTTGCCGACGCCGCGTTCGTTCGCCATTTTTTCCGCGCCGCCGCCGAGGACGACAAACGGCTCGCCGCTTTCTTTTTTTTGCACGTCGAGATCGCGCCAACCCATTGAGCGACCGATGCCGGTGCCAAACGCTTTTGAGAGCGCTTCCTTGGCCGCGAAACGCGCCGCAAAATGCCGCGCGGGAAATTTCATCGACTTCGAATAGACAATTTCGCCCGCGGTAAAAACGCGCTGCAAAAAACGGTCGCCGAAACGCTCGATCGAATTCTCGATCCGGTCGCAATCGACCACGTCGATGCCGATGCCGAGAATGCTCACCCGGGATAATCCTGCATGAGCGCGAGCATTTCGCGCACGGCATTCTCGAGGCCGGCGAAAATCGCGCGCGCGACGATCGAGTGGCCGATGTTCAGCTCGGCGAGATTTGGGATTTGGTGAATGAGCGCAATGTTGCGGTAGTTGATGCCGTGGCCGGCGTTGACCTGGAGGCCGAAATTGGCCGCGCGTTGCGCGCATTCGCGCAGGCGCTCGAGTTCGTGCTGCTCGATTTTTTCGGTGAAGGCATTGGCGAGCGCGCCGGTGTGCAGCTCGACCATGTCGGCATGAAGTTTGACCGCGGCATCGATCTGCGCAGGCGCGGGATCGATGAAAAGGCTAACGCGAATTCCGGCCGCCTGCAGACGTTTGATCGTCGGAGCGAGCTCGCCCGCGTGCCTAACGAGATCCAGTCCGCCTTCGGTCGTGATCTCTTCGCGTTTTTCCGGCACGAGACAAACTTCGTCGGGCTGCAAACGAATCGCGAAATCGACAATCTCCGGCGTGTTCCCCATCTCGAGATTGAGCTTCGTCATGATGTTCGCGCGCAACCGCTCGAGGTCGCGATCCTGCATGTGCCGCCGGTCGGCGCGCAGATGCGCGGTGATGCCTCTCGCGCCAGCGCGTTCGCAAATGCTCGCGGCCGCAATTGGGTCGGGCTCGGCATTTTTCGAGGCGGGCATGGTCGCGTAACGCGCCTGCCGCAGGGTCGCGACGTGATCGATGTTGACGCCGAGCTGCAAACTTCCCATCGGAATTCAATGATCGCGCGAGAGGCGAAAGGCAAATGCGCGCAGCGACGGGCGACCGATTTTTTGGGAGCGCCTTGCGTTGTCATCCCGAACGGCGCAGACGGCGAGGGACCTCTCAAAGAATCCCGAAGACGAGTTTGCCTAACGACGCAGAAAAACGCCTGCGCGATCCTTCGCTTTGCTCGGGATGACAGGCAATCCGACGACGACCGGCTGCTTTTCGTTAGGCCAAAACTTCGAACTGGCTCATCAGTTTGAACATTTCGTAGCGCTCGTCGATTTCGTTAGGCATGAGGCGGCGCATTCGATCCATGCTGAAAGCCTCGACGTTGAAACTCGCGAGCACGCTGCCGTAAATCAGCGCCTTGCGCAGTTGCGCGAAGTCAACCTGGCCATCGCTCCGACCGGCGAGATAACCCGCGACACCGCCGGCGAAGGTGTCGCCCGCGCCGGTCGGATCGTGAATGTCTTCGAGCGGATACGCGCCGCAGCTGAAAAATTCGTCTGGACCGAAAAGGAGCGCGCCGTGCTCGCCTTTTTTCACGGCGACAAATTTCGGGCCGGCGCGGCGAATCGCGCGACCAGCACGGATGAGGCTGGTCTCGTTCGTCATCTGCCGCGCTTCGCTGTCGTTGAGAATGAGCAGGTCGACGCGCGGCAGGAGCGCGTCGAGATCTTTGCGCGTCGTCTCGATCCAGAGATCCATCGTGTCGGCAACGACAAAACGCGGCCGATTCATCTGGTCGAGCACGTGCGATTGGAGCGACGGCGCGATGTTGGCGAGGAGGACGAATTCGGTTTCGCGAAAATTTTCCGGGAGCGCCGGCTCGAAGTTTTCAAAAACATTGAGCGCGACCGATTTTGTCTCGCGCGTGTTCAAATCCCAGGCGTATTCGCCCGACCAGCGGAAGGTTTTTCCTTTGGCGCGCTGCACGCCGCTCGCGTCGATGTGGTGACTTTTCCAGAACTCAAATTCCGATTCCGGAAAATCGTCGCCGACCACGCCGACGAGTTGAACCGGCGCGAAAAAGCTCGCGCCTAACGATGCGTAAGAAGCGGAGCCGCCGAGTTGATCGCTGTGTTCTTCGACCGGCGTTTTGACCGAGTCGAGCGCGATGGAACCAACAACGAGAACGGACATTAGTGCGAAATGGGAATGGCGTTTTGCGGATTGAGCAGCGCTTTCGCGGCGCGGGCGGCGGCGGCGATGTCGGCGCTGTTCAGCAAACCCGATACGATGACGACGCGTTGCGCGCCAGCGGCGATTACCTGCGGCAGGTTTTCCAGTTTGATTCCGCCGATGCAAAAAATCGGCAGCCTAACGAGTTCGTAAACGCGGCCGATTTCGTCGAGGCCGATCGGTTGATAATCCGGTTTGGTCGGCGTCGCGAAAAGCGGGCCGAAACCGATGTAATCGGCCCCTTCCGCGACCGCCGCGGTCGCCTGCGCGAGGCTGTGGGTCGATTTTCCGATCAGAATATTTTTTTGGCCGACGATTTCGCGCGCCTTTGCAATCGAAATGTCGTCCTGGCCGAAGTGCAGACCTTCGACCGGCAGATCACGCGCAATTTCGGCGTGGTCGTTGATGATCAAAGGCACACCGGCTTCACTCGTTAGGCGATGGAGTTGTTCGGCCAGTCGTCGAATCTTGTCAGTACCCAGGTTTTTCGCCCGGAGTTGAATCAGATCGGCGCCGCCGCGAAGCAAATCTTGCGCGACCCTTTCGGCATCGTCGAGCGCGACATAGCCGAGATCGAGAATGGCGTAAAGCCGCGCGCTGCCTAACGAATCCACTTCGCCTTTAATCGTGCAGCCGGCCGTTCGACGTCCGTAGCTCGAAGGTCTCCGAGTTCATCAGCCGATCGACAAAGCCGGTGTCGTATTTGCCTTCGCGAAACTCGGCGTTACGCATGATCGCGTTGTGAAACGGGATCGTGGTCTTGATTCCGCTGATGAGATATTCGCCGAGCGCGCGCCGCATCCGCGCAATGGCCGAGTCGCGGGTCGCGCCGACCGCGATCAATTTCGCGATCATCGAATCGTAAAACGGCGGGACGGTGTAGCCGGTGTAGGCATGCGAGTCGATGCGCACGCCGCGGCCGCCGGGCGCGTAGTAAAAGTTGATCCGGCCGGCGGAAGGCTGAAAATTTCGCGCTGGATCCTCGGCGTTGATGCGGCACTGGATGGCGTGCGAGCGCGCGAGCGGGCGCGCGACATGCGGCGAAAGTTTTTCGCCAGCCGCGATGTGAATTTGTTCCTTCACCAGATCGCAGCCGTAAACTTCCTCCGTGATCGTGTGCTCGACCTGGATGCGCGTATTCATCTCGATGAAATAATAATGACCTTTCGCGTCGACCAGAAATTCCATCGTGCCGGCGTTCACGTAACCGACCGACTCGGCGAGCTTGACCGCGGCCGCGCCCATCCGCCGGCGTAGCGTCGCGCTGAGCAAAGGCGACGGACATTCCTCGATCACTTTCTGATTGCGCCGCTGGATCGAGCAATCGCGTTCGCCGAGATGAACGGTGTTGCCGTGCGTGTCGGCCATGATCTGGAATTCGATGTGATGCGGATTCACGATCAGCTTCTCGATATAAACGTCGGCGTTGCCGAAAGCCTTTTCCGCCTCGAGTCGCGCGGCGTGAAATCCCTGCACGAGGCTGGCTTCGTTGTGGGCCGCGCGCATCCCGCGACCGCCGCCGCCCGCGACCGCTTTGATCATGAGCGGGTATCCGATTTTTTTTGCCACGCGCTTGGCGTCATCTTCCGTTTCGACGACGCCGTCGCTGCCGGGCGTGACCGGGACGCCGATTTTGCGCGCGCAACTTCGCGCGGAATTTTTGTCGCCCATCAAACGCATCGCTTCCGCGGTCGGACCGATGAACTTGATTTTGCAGCTCTCGCAGACTTCGGCGAAATGCGCGTTCTCGGCCAGGAATCCGTAGCCGGGATGAATCGCATCGACGTCGCCGACTTCGGCTGCGCTCATGATTCGATCGATGCGCAGATAACTGTCGCTGCTCGGCGCGGAACCGATGCAGATCGATTCGTCGGCCAACTGGACGTGGAGCGAATCGACGTCGGCTTCCGAATAAACCGCGAGGGTGCGAATGCCGAGCTCCTTGCAGGCGCGGATGACGCGGAGCGCGATCTCGCCGCGGTTTGCGATCAGGATTTTCTCGAACATTTGCCTAACGAATGCCTAACGAGCGCGCGACGAAATCGTCGCGCCGGTTCGCCTAACGAACCTTGAACAAGGCCTGGCCGAACTGAACCGGCTTGCCGTTTTCGGCCACGACTTCGGCGATCACGCCGCTGACTTCGGCTTTGATTTCGTTCATCACTTTCATCGCTTCGATGATGCAGACGACTGTCTCCGCGTTCACTTCCTGGCCGATCTCGACGAACGACGGAGACTCCGGCGACGCGGCGCGATAAAACGTCCCGACCATCGGCGAAGTGATTTCCTTCCCTGCCGGCTCGGCCGCGGGCGGCGCAACAGCAGGCGCGGCGGCCGGAACGCCCGGAGCCGGCGCGTGCGCAGCCGCGATCGGAAATGCCGCCTGCGGCGCGACGAGCAAGGTTTGTTCGCCGGCGCCTTTTTGCAGTTTGAGTTTGAAGCCGTCCTTCTCCATCTCGAAAACGGAGAGGTCGTTTTTCTTCATCAAATCGATGATGGCTTTGATGTCTTTTAATTCCAAAGTCGTTCCTCTCGCGGCGGCGTTGAGACGCTAGGTAAAGCGGTTTTGCGAACGGGGTCAAGCCGGCCGTGAGCCTAGCCTTGCGGGAAATGCGCGCGCCGATAATCGAAAATCCGCGCGAGCTGCGGCGCGATCACGAGCCGGTTCAGGATCGCGCCGAGCGGCCCGAACGGCGGCGCGTAGGTCACGAGATCGCGCACTTCCGTCCCGCCATCCGCGGTCCCGCGAAACTCGTGCTCGTGATGCCAGATGCGATACGGCCCGGCTCTTTGTTCATCGACGAAACGGCGCGGCGCGTCGACCTGCACAATCTCGGTCAGCCACGTAAGCGGAATGCCTAACAATGGCGAAACCGTGTATTCGATCATCAAACCTGGATAAATTTCCGCGGGCAAATCGCTCTTGATCGTGAAATGGAACGAAGGCGGCGTGATCTTTTTCAAGTTGCGCGGGTCGGCGAAAAAACGCCAGCATTCCTCGATGCCTAACGACACCGTTTGCGTGCGCGCGAGTCGGTAAATCGGCATCGATTCAACGCTCGACTCTGACGTCGTTCACCACTTTGCCGTCGCGCATTTCGATTCGGCGCGAAGCCGCCGCCGCCACTTCGTGGCTGTGCGTGACGAGGATGAGCGTGGTCAATTGTTCGCGCGCGATTTGTTGCAAAAGATCGAGCAGCCGCGCCGCCGAAACGGTGTCGAGATTCCCCGTCGGCTCGTCCGCGATGAGCAGCGACGGCCGATGCACGAGCGCGCGCGCGAACGCCGTCCGCTGCTGCTCGCCGCCGCTCAATTGATGCACGAAATGTTCGGCGCGATTCGTCAGGCCGACGAGCCGCAGCAGTTCTTCGGCGCGCCTTTCAGATTCCGCGATCGGCGCGCCTTGCAGGAGCAGCGGCAGGCTGATGTTTTCGCGCACGTTCATGGTCGGGAGCAGATTGAAAAATTGAAAAACGAGCCCGAGCCGGCGCCGGCGAAAATCGGTCAGCGCCGCGTCGTCGGCGATCGTCAGGCGCAAACCGTCGACCGTGATCTCGCCGCTCGTCGGCCGGTCGAGCCCGGCCATCAAATGCATCAGCGTGCTCTTGCCGCAACCGCTCGGCCCGACGACCGCGACAAACTCGTGCCGCGCGATCTCGAGCGAGATGCCGTCGAGCGCGCGCACCGACCGCTCGCCGGCTTCGTAATAGCGCGTAACGTTCTCGAGCGAAATCATGCCGGCGTCCGCTCATCTACCTGTCGGGGGAAAAGGCGCAAGGTTTCCGCTCGATTTCCGCATCGTCGATGAAACGGATGATTATCTCGTGGTCGACAAACCACCGTTTTTGCTCATCCATCCGAGCAAGCCTAACGATGCGCCAACGCTCTGGGCCGCGCTGCGCCAGTTGCTCGCCTTCGAGCTCGTCAACGGCGGCCAGGTTTCGATCGTCAACCGGCTCGATCGCGAAACGAGCGGCCTCGTCCTGATCGCGAAAAACTCCGCGACTGCGCGAAATTTTGGTCGCGCGATGGAACAGCGCCGGGTGAAAAAAGAATATCTCGCGGTCGTGAAAGGCTGGCCGGATTGGGAAACGACTTCCGTCGATGCCCCGCTCGCGCGCGCGGGAGAATTTGGCCAGTCCGCGATTTGGCTGAAGCAAACAATTCACGAGCGCGGCGCGCCCGCGCGCACCGATTTTCGCGTGGAGGAACTATTCGTTAGGCATAAAGTGCCTAACGAGAAGTTCGCGATCATTCGCGCCTTTCCCAAAACTGGACGCACGCACCAGATTCGCGTCCATCTCGCGCATCTCGGCCATCCGATTATCGGCGACAAAATTTACGGGCCTAACGAAAAGCTCTATTTGCGCTTCATCGAGACCGGCTGGACGAACGACCTCGCGCGCGAGCTGATTCTTCCCCGCCACGCGCTCCATTCCGCGCGCCTGCAGATCGGCGAACTCGACTGGCGCGGCCCGCTGCCGGCGGATTTGCAGGAATGGATTGACGGGGCGCGCTGAAGTTTCGCGCTATTTTTTCGCGGTCACGCGCAGGTCGAGAATGCGGATTTCCGCCCCGCCCATTTTATGCTCGGTCGCGAGCGTGAGGCCGCCGCTTTGCTGATAATTTTCCCACGAGCCGTGCATCGTTTTGCCTGGCTCCGGCATGTAATCCCACGAAACGACGTGGTCGGTCGCGGGATCGATATACATTCGATAATTGTCGTTAGGCGTGAGTCCGATTTTGTCGAAACTCAGATGCAAAACTTCACGCTGGCCGCCGTCCATCTCCTTCGTTCCTTCGTCCACGATGTGGATTCCGTGATCGCGCAATTTCAGCGGCGCGAGCAGCCAGTAGGTGTCGTTCGTCCAGCGCGCGAAGGCGGCTTTCGCGTCCGGCGTTTGCGCGGGATTGGCCAGATTCACGGTCACGTCTTTGCCTTTCCACTGCACGCGATCGGTCTGCGCGGGAACATCCCAGTGATGCTTCGCCTGCATCAGCATCTTGCCGTTTTTCTCGACCGCAAAAGTGAAGTCGATCGTCTCGACGTTCGCCCAATTTTCGCCGCCAGCCGCTTTCCAGACAGCCTGCGCCATCTCTTGCGCCTTGCCTGAATCCTCGGCCGCGAAGGCCACAATCGACGACGCCGCGAGCGCCGCAAAAGCGAGCAAAACGATTGAAGTTTTCATTCTCCGAGCATGCGGACGCAGCGGCCGAATTGCAATTAGAAGAAGGCGAAATATGCTTCGGCCCTCGATGAGCAAAATGTCGTTGCCAGTGGCCGGATCGATCACTGCGCTGCTGCTTTTCACTGCGTCAGTCCGCGCCGGCGAAGCGAACGCGCACGCGCCCGCGAGCATCGCCGAATCGCAACCGCTCGACGCGCCGCACCTCGAGATCGCGGAGGAATCGGCTTATCTCCTCTCGATCATCGGCAACCCGAACAACTACGAAATCGGCGCAGAATTTATCACCGCGCGCGTGCGCTGGGGCGTCGATGCGAACGACGAAAGTTTTTGGCGCGGTTACAATCAGGTTTATGGACTCGTGATGGGCGAGCCGATTTTTCGCGGGCCGGAAAATCGTTACTTCGGCATTTCAACCGGGCTGCGCCACGTGTTCGTTAGGCCAGGCTGGCGATTGCAATTTTACACTTCCGCCGGCGTTGGCCTCGGATTCATCGACAGCACGGACGCGTTTCGGATGGGCCAGGGCGAAGATTTTACCTTCAATATTTTGAGCGCGGGCGGAATGGAATATCGCCTGAACGATCACTGGAAAGTCAGCGCCGGCGTGCTCTATCAACATTTCTCCAACGCCGGCCTGACCAGTCCGAACCCGAGCCTGAACGCGCTCGGGCCGCAGATCGGCGCGACGTTTTCCTTCTAGCTTTTTCCCGGGGAAGTGAGCGCGCCTAACGAAAACGTGCTCGTCGTCAGGCGAAAACTTTTCGACGAGCTCGGCAGTTTCCACGGACTCAATTTCGAGCCGCAGCGCTACCTCGACGCCTTCCTCGCGCGCGGGAATAATTATTTTCTCCGCCGCGCCGAAGCGGAAAACGATCCGACCCACAAACAAATCATCCCTTACGCGCTGCTCGCCTGTGGCGACCGCGTTCTGCATTATGTGCGCGGGAAAAAAGCTGGCGAACAGCGGCTCGTCGCCAAAGGTTCGATCGGCATCGGCGGCCACATGAACGATGAAGACGAGACGCTTTTCGCATGGGACGCGCAGGCTTATCGCGCCGGCGTCGAGCGCGAAGTGAACGAGGAAGTCGAAATCGAGACGCCGTTCGAAGACCGGATCGTCGCGCTGCTCAACGACGACACGACCGAAGTCGGCCGCGTCCATCTCGGTATCGTGCACGTTTTTCGTCTCGCCGAAGCGAAGGTGAAAAAGCGCGAGGCGATGATCACGAATCTCGCCTTCCTCACGAAAAGCGAAGTGCAGGATCGCCGCGAAAATCTGGAAACGTGGTCGCAAATTTGTGTCGATCATCTCGACCAGCTGCTTGCCTAACGAGTGATTTGCGCGGCGCAAATCCAGAGATTGGGATCGAGTTCCGCGCGCGCGCGATCCGCGAGCTGATCGGCTGCGGAAGAATCGTGCAGCACAGCGAAAACGGTCGATCCGGAGCCGGAAAGCAGCGCGGCCGCGACTTCCGGTTGTGCGCGCAGCCAGCCTTTCAAGCGCGCGAGAAAAAAATATTTCTCAAACACTGGCCGCTCCAGACCGTTTCGCACTTCCAACCCATCCAATATCTGCGCGCCATAATCGACGCCGGGAAGTTGATTCGAATTTTCCCAGCGCGAATAGGCCCACGCGGTCGATACGCCAAACTCCGGCTTGAGCAGCAACAACGGCCACGCCGGCGCGGTCGCGACAGGTTCGACAATTTCGCCGCGGCCGCGGCAAATCGCCGCGCTCTGGCAAAGAAAAAACGGCACATCCGAGCCGATCGTTGCCGCGAGATTCGCGAGGCGCGCGCGACCGACCGGCTCGCCGAAAAGCGCATTCAATCCGAGCAGCGTGGTGGCCGCGTCGCTACTTCCGCCACCAAGACCGGCGCCGTGCGGAATTTTTTTGCGCAATTCAATTCGGACTCGCGGTTCTTCATTTATCACCGCAAAAAAACTGCGCGCGGCGCGGACAACGAGATTACTTTCATCGTTAGGCAGGGATGCGTTATCGCAAAGAAACTCGAGGCCATCTTCGTTAGGCAAAATCATCAATTCGTCGCCTAACGAAATCGGCGCCATCAGCGTCTCGATCTCGTGAAAACCGTCGGCGCGCCGGCACAAAACCTGGAAGCGCAAATTGATTTTCGCGGGCGCGAAAAGCTGCATAGATTGGCCAAGCTGGAAGGAATCGAATGAACGCGCAAGCCATCGCCGACGCTCGCGCGCGCATCATTGTCGCCCTCGACCTTTCGACCCGCCCGGCCGCGCTCGAGCTGGCGCGCGCGCTCTCGCCGCATTTAGGGCTTTTCAAAGTCGGGCTGCAACTTTTCATCGCGGCCGGACCGGACATCGTCCACGCCTTGCGCGATCTCGGCGCGCGCGTTTTTCTCGACCTGAAACTGCACGATATTCCCAACACGGTCGGTCGCGCGGTCGAAAGCGCGAGTTCGTTAGGCGCAGAAATGCTCACGATTCATCTCAGCGGCGGCCGCGGGATGATCGAAGCGGCGGTGCAGGCCGCGCCGGCCGAGCTGTTGCTCCTCGGCGTGACCGTTTTGACGAGTTCCGACGACGCGACGCTACGCGAAACCGGAGTCATGTCGCAAGTCGAAGAACAAGTTCTGCGCCTCGCCGACATCGGGGTTGAAAATGGAGTGCGCGGCATCGTCGCGAGCCCGCGCGAACTCGCGGCTCTGCGCCGCGCGCACGGTGATCGGATCGAAATCGTCACGCCTGGCATTCGCCCGAGCGGCTCTGCGCCTAACGATCAAAAACGCGCGCTCACGCCCGCCGAAGCGTTGCGCGCCGGCGCGGATTATCTCGTCATCGGCCGGCCGATCACAGCGGCTGCCGATCCGCGCGCGGCGCTCGAGAAAATCGTCGCCGATGTTGTTTGAACGCCTCGTCGTTTACGACGACCAGGCGCGCGCCGGCGCGGCGACGAACATGGCGATCGATGAAGCATTGCTCGAGTTGAGCGACGCGCCGGCGATCCGTTTTTACGGCTGGGCGCGGCCGGCATTGTCGTTTGGATATTTCGGAAAATTTTCCGATGTCGAAAGCGAGTGCGGGTCGCGCGAACTCGTTAGGCGCTGGACCGGCGGCGGCATCGTTCCGCATGGCGACGATCTCACTTACGCGCTTATTGTTCCGGCTGCGCATCCAATTTTTGGCTGCGAACCGGCGGCGATTTATGCCTCGACGCATGGCGCGATTCGCGACGCGTTCGCGGCGATCGGGATTCGCGCGACGCTTACGCTCACGGCGCGTGAAAAAATCTCCGACTCATGTTTCGCAAATCCAGTGCGCGATGACGTTCTGATAGCCGATCGCAAAATCGCCGGCGCAGCGCAGCGACGAACGCGCCGAGGTTTTTTACAGCAAGGCAGCGTGCAGATCGCAAATCTGCCGACGGAGTTTCGCGAGCGGTTGAGCGCCGCGCTTTCGCCAAATCCGGAGCGGCGCAAAATCTCCGATCAAGTTCGCGCTCGCGCCGCGAAATTAGCCGATGAAAAATACGCGACCGAAGTCTGGTTACGCCGCCGTTAGGCCGATCGCCTCGCGAGAGCTTTGACTTTGAAAGCGGCTCTTCTTATCCTGCGCTTGTGAAAATTTCCGCGCAGGGAACCGCCGCGTCCACGAGGATTGCGGGACCTTTGACGCGCGTTTTCGAGCCGGTGCAGAAGCAGTTGCTCGAGGTCGATCAGCAAATCGCCGCGCAGGTCCGCGCGTTTGATCCCGCGATCGAAGGCTACGCGGCCTACGCCATCGGCGGCGGCGGCAAACGCTTGCGGCCGCTCGTCGCGCTGCTCGCCGGCGGCGCCACCGGTTCGTTAGGCGAAGAGCATATCGATCTCGCCGTGATCGTGGAATTGATCCATCTCGCGACCCTCGTGCATGACGACATCATGGACGAGGCGGAACGCCGGCGCGGGCAGCCGGCGGTCAACGCGCGCTGGGGCAATTCGCTCAGCGTCCTCCTCGGCGACGTGCTTTTTGCGCACGCGCTCAATCTCGCGACCGCTTTCGACGATACGCGGATTAGTCGCACGATCGCGCAGACGGCGCGCGAAGTTTGCTCGGGCGAAATGATTCAAACGCAGCGCCGTTTCGACCTGAAACTTTCGCGCGACGAATATTTTCGCATCATCGCGATGAAGACCGGATCGCTTTTTGCCTGCGCGGCCGAGCTCGGCGCGGTCCTCAATGCCGCGCCGGCCGATGTCGTTAGGCGAATGAAGAATTACGGCGCGCAGATCGGCACGGCGTACCAGATTTATGACGATTGCCTCGACCTCGCCGGCACCGAAGCGGAGACGGGCAAAACGCTCGGGACCGATTTGCGCAAGGGCAAGCTCACTTTGCCCGTGCTCGCGCTCCTCGAATCGGCGTCCGACTTCGATCGCGAACGTTGCGCGCAACTGATTCTCGAGGGCAAACTCGCGGACGTAACTGCGCTGCTCCAAAACGCGCCCGCCGGTGGCGCGCTCGGTTCCGCGATCTCGACCGCGCAGCGATTCATCGACAGCGCGGAAGCGGAGCTGGCGCCGCTCGCGTCGAACCGCTGCGTCGACGCGCTTTTTGGTTTCGGCGAAGCGTTGCGCGAATTGATCGAGCCGCTCCACGGTTAATTTTTGTTCGTTAGGCGCGTCGCCATTTTTCTCCCACAAATGACGGCGACGGTAAAAATTCGCGAGATGCCGCTGGACGATCGTCCGCGCGAAAAACTCGCGACCCGCGGCGCCGACTCGCTGACCGACGCCGAACTGATCGCGATTCTGCTCCGCACCGGAACGGAAGGCGCAAACGTCGTCGAAGTCGCGGCGCAACTGATCAAGCAATACGGAACGCTCGACGCTTTGAGCCGCTGCACGGTGCGCGAAATCGCCAGCATCAAAGGCATCGGCCCGGCGAAAGCGGCGCAGCTCGCGGCGGCGTTTGGCCTTGGCCACCGGCTCGCGCGGTCGCGATTCACCCGCCGGAAAATCGTCACGCCGGAGGAAGTCTACGAGCTGCTCGGCCCGGAAATGCGCGCGCTGCACAAGGAATCGCTCCGCGTCATTCTGCTCGACACACGCTATCATCTTTTGCGCGTCGAAGAGGTGTCGTTAGGCAGCGTGAACGAAAGCATCGCCCACCCGCGCGACGTCTTTCGGCCGGCGCTGATTTATTCCGCCTACGCCGTCATCGTCGCGCACAATCATCCCTCGGGCGATCCGTCGCCGAGCCAAGCCGATCACAGCCTGACACGACGTTTGCGCGAAGCGGCCGAGCTGCTCCAGATCCGCCTGCTCGATCATCTCATCATCGGCGCGCCGGCCGACGATCGGCAGTCCTACTTCAGCTTCAAGGAAAACGGCGTGCTGTGAAAATCCACCCGACCGCGATCGTTAGTCCGCAGGCGCGGCTGGCGGACGATGTCGAAATCGGCGCCTGCGCTTGCATTGACGGCGAGGTCGAAATCGGTGCGCGCACGATCGTGCAATCGCACGCTGTCATCGAAGGCGCGGTCCGGATCGGCGAGGAAAATCTTATCGGGCATGGCGCGATTATTGGCGGCGCGCCGCAGGATTTGAGCTTCGCGCCCGAGACAAAAAGCGGCGTCACGATTGGGCGCGGGAACACGATTCGGGAACATGTCACGATTCATCGCGGCACCGCGCCGGACAGCACGACGACAATCGGCGACCATAATTTTCTGATGGTCGGCGCGCACCTGGGACATAATTGTAGCATCGGCTACAATGTGATCATCGCGAACAATTGTCTGCTCGGCGGTTACGTGACGGTGGAAGACGGCGCCTTTCTCGGCGGCGGCTGCGTTTTTCATCAATTCACCCGCATCGGCCGGCTCGCCATCACCCAGGGCAAATCCGGATTCGGCAAAGACCTCCCGCCGTATGTTGTCGGCGCGGACGTGAACAAGGTCGTCGGTCTCAATGTTGTCGGGCTGCGCCGCGCCGGACTGACGACTGAGGATCGGGCTGAAATCAAAGCGGCCTTTCGCCTGCTTTACGAAAGCGGATTGAACGTGAGCCAGGCGCTCGCGGAGGCGCGCTCGCGAAGCTGGCGCGGACCGGCGCAGGAGTTTTTCGATTTTGTCGCGAAGGCGAAGCAGCGCGGAATCTGCGGAATGCGACGCGCGACGAAGAATGCGCCTAACGAATGACTTTTACGGCGTTGGCGTCGCGGCTGGAGTCGATGGATTGGTAATTTTGACTCCGAATTTCGTCACGATCTTCTTCGCCGTGTCGTCGGTTTTTGAAAGCTCGACGAGATCGCGCACGATTTTCTCCAGCTCGGTCTGGAGATGTTTCGCCTGATCAACAACGCGGAGCTGCTGCTCCCACAATTGCTCGGTGCTGGCGCGGGTAACGATGGCGACGTGGATTTCCCAGCCAAGGATCACGACGAGGCTGCAGCCGATGAGAAAAACGGGCCAGAAGCCGTGATAATGCTCGGCCGGCGCGGCTGGAACCGGAGCCGGAGCCGGGTCGGTTTTCGTTGAGCGCGATTCGTTAGGCATGGTCAGGGCGCGGGCGTCGGGCTGGCGAAATTGTAGCCGTTTTGTTGCAGGAGCTGTTTTAGTTTGTCGTCTGTCTGCGCGGCTGCGGCCATTTCGCGGACAAGGTTTCCGCCGATCTGCTGACTGAGCGCGCCTTTGTTGATCGTGGCCTGCTGAGCTTGCACTTGAGCCTGCAATATCTGGTTCTGATGCGCGAAAACGATGCTGACGAGCGTGAGGCAAACGCAGGCAACGCCGATCACCATCAGGCAGGTAAATTGCCAGCTTTTCATTTGCCTAACGAGTAGCACGAAGCTTCCCGCGCGCCATCAAAAATCGCGAGAGGCGACGAGCCCGAGCATCCGGCCGGTGCGGGCGCGCTCGGCCCGATAAGAGTAATAATTTCGCAAGTCGCAGGCGGTGCAGCGACCGCTGTCGTGCACTTGACGCACGCCGGCGGCGCGAGCCTGTCGGACAATCTCGGCGGCGAAATCGACTTCGTAATGCGGCGGCCGAATGCAGGGGCTGAGTTGGACGATGAGTTCGTTAGGCCGGGTCGCAAAAGTTTCCCCCATCTTCTCGATCGCTCTTGTGACGATGCCAAGCTCGGTGCCTTTGCGGCCGGAATGGACGAGGCCGATCGCGCGCGTGACCGGATCGATGAGAAAGACGGCGCAGCAATCGGCGACGTAAATGCCTAACGAGACATTCGGCTGGTCCGTGATCAGGGCGTCGGCACCGTTGAAACAGCGGTCGGCGGGCAACGGACGATCGATTACGGCGATCGAGTCGCCGTGGATTTGTTCGGCGGTTGCGAAAGGCATTTCGGCAAAGCCGAGCTCGTCGCGAATCTGACGATGAACATGATCGAGGCGCGCGAGCGCAGCCGCGCGATCGGTCGCAACATCGAGGCCGAGGATTCGCCTAACGAATCCGTGCCTGACGAACTCGAGCGCGGCGAGCGCGGGAAAAAATTCCGTGACTTTCGCTGCCGCAATCGCGGGCGCGGGCATCGCGCGAATTATTTCGCCGCCGGCGTCCTGTAGCGCGGCGAATCGGGCACGGTCGTCGTCGTGAATTTTGTCGCGGAATGTTTCCGCATCAGCGGATCGTCAAAGCTGTCGTGGTAGACCGTGTCAGTCGCGGTCACGCGATCGAACTCGGCGAGGTCGGCATTATAACTATAGAGCGCGGAGAGCTTGGTCGATTCGGCCTGGGTGAGCGCGACCTGCGCGTTGAGGACGTCGAGTTGCACACCGGCGCCGACGCTGAGTCGCGCGCTCGCGAGACGGAGTGCTTCGTGCGCCTGCTCGACGGTTTTCGACTGGCTGGCGACAAGTTGTTTGTCCTGCTGGAGGTTGGAATACGATTGCTGGATTTCGAGTTCGACCTGCCGGACGGCGTTGTCGTAGCCGATTTTTGCTTCGCTCAACATCGCGCGCGCCTGTTTGACGTTTCCGTAAATCGCCCCGCCGTCAAAAATCGACCACGAGCCGGTGACGCCGAAGAACCAGCCCTGCAAAACATCGCTCAGCTTGTCGGAAAATTCCGAGCTCTCGAAAGTGTAACCGCCGCTGAGATTGAGCGTCGGTTGATAAGCGCCGAGGGCGATTTTCACCTGCTGGATCTGCGAGAGAATGTTGGCGCGTTCCTCTTTGAGAAACGGCCGGCGCTCCTTGCCGAGCTCGACCGCGACGTCGAGCGGAATGTCGCGCGGCTGGTAGGTGAGCTCGCCTTTACAGATGAGCGGCGGCGCGTTCCCGCGCGTCGGGTTGTAATCGAGGCCGATCGTTTTCGCGAGCTGGAGCTGCGCGATGCGCAAATTATTTCGCGCGGTGATGAGCGCGGGTTGCTGGTTGGCGAGCGCGACTTCGGCCTGGAGGACGTTGAAGCGCGGGACGGTGCCAGCTTCGAAACGGTTCTGCTGATCTTTCAACTGGCTCTGCAAAAGCTGGACCGATTCTTCCTGCACGCCGATGAGCGCGCTGTTGAGAATGACCTGATAAAATTGCTGCCGCACCGTCGCGATCGTCTGGTCGATGACATTGCGCAGCGAGTAAAGGCTGCTGTCGCCCGCGATCGAGGCCGCGCGCAACGACGGGATGACCGAGCCGGAGTAAAGCAGTTGCGAAGCGCTGAAGCGCAGATCGTAGGAATTATTCGTCGCCGAAAAACTGGTGTTCGATCCGGTCGAGCTGGGCGTGGCGCTTGGTCCGACGCTGGGCGAAGGCGCCGGGGTCGCGCTCGGCGAAGCCGTTGGCACCGGGGTCGGCGAGACGCCCGTGCCGCCGCCGGTGATTCCGGTCCCGCCGGTTGTCGTACTGACGAAGCCGCCCGTTCCGCCGTTTAAAGTCGGATCCGTTTTGTTGTATTCCGCGCTCGCGTCGAGATGCGGCAGGGCTTGCGCGCGCACCTGGATGATCAAGCCTTTCGTGCGCTCGATCTCCTGCCGAGCGGTCAGGATGTCGGGATTTTTTTCAAACGCCCGCTGCACCGCCTGGTCGAGGGTAAAAGTAGGAATGGCCGAACTGCTGCTGACCGCATCGCCGCTTGTCGATCTCTTTCGATACGACGGGCTGGCAAAAGCCGTCAGAGCACTGATGAAAACCGCCGCCGCGAGCGAAAACGCAAGCAGGCTCCGCGGTCGGGAAAAAATTCGCGCGCGGCAGAAGCGCACGATTGGGTGCAAGGCGGGCGAAGTCGCTGCCCCCGCCGGATCACAACTCATTTCTTTTGACAGTAGTCGTAAATCTTCGTGTAAATTTGCAGCCAGGATTTTTGTTCACCGGGTGAGAGGTGATTCAATAACTTCATCAGGTTGCAAACTATCTCCTCACGGATGCGCCGGACGAGCGCAGACCCGCGCGTGGTGATGCCAACCATCACTTTGCGCCGGTCATCCGAGGCGTTGGAACGCATAACATAACCAAGATTTTGCAGTCGGGCGACGAGCCCGCTCGCGGCCGCGGTCGTATGGCCCATTTTGCGCGCGATCTCCGACATCGAGAGCATTTCCAGCCGGTCGAGATAAGTGAGCAGGAAATACTGCGGAAACGAAACGTTCCCGGGCGCGAGACTTTTCGAAAGGCTCAAAAGAAAACAGCGCTGCATCTCGATGACCATCTGCCCGAGCCGTTCCGCATCGGCGCGAAGTTCCTCCGTCTCGTTAGGCAAATATGCGGTGGCAGCGACCATCTTTTGACGCGCCTAAGCTAAAAGGCACGAAGCGAGTGTCAACCGCCCCGCACTTTCCCTGGAAAAACTTGCGCGGCGCAACCGGTGATGATTGGCTTCATCCTCGCGCTCAAACTTCCCGTCGCGCGGCGAACGCCGACTTGCCTAACGAATGCCGCTGACCCCGAAATTAAACGCCGCGCAGCTCGAGGCCAACTTCGCTGACATCGCTCCGCGCTACACCGCGCAACAGGCCGCGGCCGAATCCGCGCGCTGCCTTTTCTGTTTCGACGCGCCCTGCATCAGCGCCTGCCCGACCGGCATCGACGTTCCATCTTTCATCAAAAAAATCACAACCGGCAATGTCATCGGCGCCGCGCGCACGATCCTGACCGCGAATATTTTGGGCGCGAGCTGCGCCCGCGTTTGCCCGACCGAAGTTCTCTGCGAAGGCGCCTGCGTCATGCTCGACCGCGACAATGACCCGATCAAAATCGGACGCCTGCAACGTTACGCGACCGACTACGCGCAGGAAAAAAACGTCGCGATTTTCCGGCCTGCCAAAACAAAAACCGGCAAACGAATCGCGATCATCGGCGGCGGCCCGGCCGGTCTTGGTTGCGCCGCGGAGCTCGCGCAGCTCGGGCATCACGCCGTCGTCTTCGAACGCAAACCGCGCGCGGGCGGCCTCAACACTTACGGCATCGCCTATTATAAGATGCGGCCGGCTGTCAGCCTCGAGGAGGTCGAGCTCGTGAAATCGTTAGGCGTGGAATTTCGCTGCGGCACCGAAATCGGTCGCGACGTTTCACCCGCCGAGCTCGAGCGCGATTTCGACGCGATCTTCATCGGCGTCGGCCTTGGGCAAAGTCAGCGGCTCGACATTCCGGGCGAAGACCTGCCCGAAGTCGTCGAAGCGGTCGATTTCATTGAAAAAATCCACACCGATCCACTCGACCAGATTTCGTTAGGCGCGCGCGTCGCCGTGATCGGCTGCGGCAACACCGCGATCGACGCCGCGAGCCAGGCACGCCGCCTCGGCGCCGATGAAGTTGTCATCACTTATCGCCGCGGCGAAGTCGACATGTCCGCTTACGCCTTCGAATACGATCTCGCGAAACGCGACGGTGTGACTTTTCTTTTTCATCACGCGCCGGTCGAAGTCATCGGAGAGAACGGGCACGTGATCGGGTTGCGCCTCGTGCGAACCCGCTTCGATTCCGGCGGCCGGCTCGAAACGATCGTCGGCTCGGAGTTTGTCGAACCATTCGAGATGATCATCAAAGCCGTCGGCCAGCAGGAAAAGCGCGACTGGCTCGCGCAAAATTTTCCCGAACTCGAACTGCGAGCCAACGGCGGGATCGCGCGCCATCCATTCAGCGGCCGAACGAATCTGCCGCACATTTTTGCCGGCGGCGATTGCGCGAATGGCGGGCGCGAGGTCGTCAACGCCGTCGGCGAAGGGAAAAAAGCCGCCCGCGCGATCCACGAAATGTTTGGCCTAACGAGTATAAGTGGTCCGGTGCAGCCGTCGCGCTGGGGTGTGCAAGGCGGACCGTTTGGCGCCGGACTCGACGCGCCGATCCGGGTTTCCGAGTTGGAAGCAGACTACGAAAAGCTTTCACCTGTTTCGCATCCAACGCCGGGGACGAGCGCGCTGACTTCGCAAAATCAGGAATAGCCTAACGATGGCTGATCTCGCGGCCAATTTTGCTGGCATCAAATCGCCGAATCCTTTCTGGGTCGCCTCCGGCCCGCCGTCGAACACCGCTTACCAGGCGCACCGCGCGTTCGAGGCCGGCTGGGGCGGCGTGGTTTGGAAGACGATCGGCGAGCCGACGCGCAACACATCGTCCCGTTACTCATCGATCGATCACGGCGGCGTGCGCATGGTCGGCTTTAACAACATCGAGCTGATCAGCGATCGCGCGCCGGAGACGAACTTTCGCGAAATCGCCGAAGTGAAAAAGCGCTGGCCCGACAATGCCGTCATCGCCTCGCTGATGGTCGAGACGCGCGCGCAATGGCACGAGTTCGTGCAGCGAGCAGCCGATGGCGGCGCCGACGGGATCGAGCTGAATTTCGGATGTCCGCACGGCATGTGCGAGCGCGGGATGGGATCCGCTGTCGGTCAGAATCCCGAGGTCACGAAGACGATCGTGAGTTGGGTGAAGGAAGCGGCGACGATTCCGGTCATCGTCAAACTCACCCCCAACATCACCGACATCACCGCCGCCGCGCGTGCCGCGAAAGAAGGCGGCGCCGACGCCATCTCACTCATCAACACGATTAACAGCATCACGCAGGTGAACCTGGATAACTTCGTGCCCGAGCCGTTCGTCGGCGGCTTGAGTTCGCACGGCGGATACGCCGGTCCAGCGGTAAGACCGATCGCGCTGAACATGGTCCACTCGTGTGCGTCCGATCTGGAAATTAATCTTCCCATCTCCGGTATCGGCGGGATCGCGACCTGGCGCGACGCGGCCGAGTTCATCGCACTCGGATCGACGACGGTGCAGCTTTGCACCGCGATCATGCACTATGGCTTCCGCATCGTCGACGACCTGATTGACGGCCTGAGCGGTTATCTCGATGCGAAAGGCTTCGCTAGTCTCGGTGACTTGAAAGGGCGGGCTCTTAATTCCGTCCGGCGATGGGAAGACCTCGATTTGAATTATCAGCGGCTGGCGCGAATCGATTACGCCAAATGCATTGGCTGTAACTTGTGCTACATCGCCTGCGAAGATGGCGCTCACCAAGCAATCGCGCTCGTGGATTCAAAACTGCATGGCCTCGGCCCCGGCCGCATTCCCGGCAAGCCGGTCCCGGAAATCAAAGAGACTGAATGCGTCGGCTGCAACCTTTGTTCGTTAGTCTGCCCGGTCCTTGACTGTATCACGATGGTAAGCGTGGAGAATGGTCTTCCACCTCTGACATGGGCCGACTATCAGACCCGACTCGCGGCCGGCGACGCGACTGCCTTTGTGCCGCATCCGTGACAACTAAAGATAACTCGTGAGTCTGTTGATCAAAAACGGTGAGGTTGTGACGCCTAACGAGCGTTACACCGCCGATATCTTTTGCGAAGCGGAAACAATTACAAAAATTGGTCGTGACCTTTCCGCGCCTAACGAGACAAGGATTGTCGACGCGACCGGCAAGTATGTCTTTCCCGGCTTTATCGACCCCCACGTTCACATCTACCTGCCGTTCATGGGCACGTTTGCGAAAGACACTCATGCCACCGCGAGCCGCGCGGCCCTTGTCGGCGGCACGACCACTTTTATCGAGATGATTTGTCCCGCGCGTACAGATCGGCCGCTCGACGCGTTTGAGCTCTGGCTCGGCAAGGCCGAAGGGGCCAGCGCCTGCGACTTCAGCTTCCACATGGGAGTGACTCGCTATGACTCGGAAGCCGAGCGCGACCTGCGCGAGATCGTCACGCGCGGAGTTAGCAGCTTTAAGGTCTTTCTTGCCTACAAAGGCGCGTTCGGAGTCAGTGATGAAGAGCTATTTCAGATTCTGCGACTCTCATACTCGTTAGGCGTGATCACGACTGCGCATTGCGAGAATGCCGACCTGATCGCGGCTCTCCAGGAACAACTCCTGTGCGCGGGAAAAACCGGCCCGGAATGGCATTACTGGAGCCGCCCGCCGTTGGTCGAAGCCGAGGGCGTGCATCATCTGACGACGTTCGCCGAGATCACCGGCGCGTCGGTTTATATTGTTCATCTCAGTTGCGAAGAGTCACTCCGCGAAGCCCTGCGCGCGAAGCGACGAGGCGCCCGAGTCTGGATCGAGACACTTATTCAATATCTCCTGCTCGATCGCACCGATGCCGAGAAACCCGGCTTCGAAGGCGCCAAGCAAATCATGTCGCCGCCGTTGCGCGATCGCGAAAATCAGGAAGTGCTTTGGAATGGTTTGCGCGACGGTTCCATCTCGACGATCGCGACCGATCACGCGCCCTTTGATTTCGGAACTCAAAAGGTGATGGGTCGAGATGACTTTACAAAGATACCGAACGGCATTCCGTCGCTCGAGGATCGAATCAATCTTTATTATACTTATGGAGTCAGGCGCGGGCGGATGGACTTGCATCGCTTTGTCGACACGGCCAGTACGCAGACGGCGAGAATTTTTGGCCTTTTCCCTCGCAAAGGTGCGATTCAGGTCGGGAGCGATGCCGACCTCGTCGTTTACGATCCGACTTATCGTGGGACCATCTCGGCCAAGACTCATTATATGAATGTGGACTATAACTCTTTTGAAGGCCTAACGATTGAAGGCCGGCCGCACATTGTAACTCTTCGCGGAGAAATCGCGGCGCGCGACGGCGAGTTTGTCGGCGACCCGGGTCGCGGGAAATTTTTGCGTCGTGAGCCTGCATCGGAGTTACCAACCAACTAGTTTAGCAATGGTAACTCGAAGAGGCGCGCGCAAGTCGCACCAATCGCTTATCCGCGTCGGAAAATCGCAGGTGCACGGCAAAGGTGTTTTTGCGACTGCTAAGATCCGCAAAGGAGCGCGAATCATCGAATACGCCGGCGAGCACATACCCTGGAAAGCGGCGCAGGATCTGCCGCCGCACGATCCGGCGAATCCTCACCACACGTTTTTTTTCTCGCTCGACAATGGCAACGTCATTAACGCTGCGGTCGGCGGAAATGAATCACGCTGGATCAATCATTCCTGTGAACCTAACTGCGAGACAGGCGAACGAAACGGTCGCATCTATGTCTTTGCTCGGCGCACTTTGCGGCCCGGCGATGAGTTATTCTATGACTATCGATTGGAGCCGGCCGACCGACGGACAAAAAGGCTCGAGCGTCTTTTTCAGTGTCATTGCGGCAGTGCCAACTGTCGCGGCACAATGTTAGAACCGCTGGAGTAATAGGATCACCAGCACAACGACAGTGGCCTCTGCCTAACGAATGTAACTATGCAATTGCCGCAGCTTCCACCGTTCGATCATGAACCAGCGCCGTACCATGGTCCTTCGGCGGCGGAGATTCTTCGTTTGCGCAAAGAATTCCTCAATCCCGGAATTTTCCTCTATTACAAGAATCCCCTGACGATTGTTGAGGGCAAAATGCAATATGTCTGGGACGAAACCGGACGTCGCTACCTAGACGCGTTAGGCGGCATCGTCACAATCAGCGTTGGACATTGTCATCCCGAGGTCGTCGCGGCGGCGCAGCGGCAGAACGAATTGCTGCCGCATTCGACCACGATTTATTTGCACCCGAACATCGCCGAATACGCGGAGGCGCTCGCCGCGAAAATGCCAGGCGAGCTGAAGGTCTGCTACTTCGTCAATTCCGGTTCGGAAGCGAACGATCTCGCGCTGCTCATGGCGCGCGCTTACACAGGCAACTACGACGTGATCGCGTTGCGCAACGCCTATCACGGCGGCAACGCTTCCGGCATGGCCCTGACCGCGCACGGCACCTGGAAATTTAACGTGCCGCACAGTTTCGGCGTGCATCACGCGATCGCGCCCGATCCGTATCGCGGCGCATGGGGCCGCGACGATCCCGCCGCTGGCAAAAACTACGCCGCCGACGTGAAGAGCCTGATCGACTTCGCGACTTCGGGCCAGGTCGCGGGCTTCATCGCCGAATCGATTCAGGGCGTCGGCGGCTGCGTCGTTTTCCCTAACGAATACCTCGCGCATGCCTACGCGCACGTCCGCGCGGCCGGCGGCGTTTGCATCGCGGACGAAGTGCAGACCGGCTTCGGCCGCACCGGCACGCATTACTGGGGATTCGAAATCCAAGGCGTCATCCCGGACATTGTGACGATGGCGAAAGGCATCGGGAACGGCGCGCCGCTCGGCGCAGTGGTGACCACGCCGAAAATCGCCGCCGCGCTCGCGCAGCGAACGCACTTCAGTACCTTCGGCGGAAACCCGGTCGTTTGCGCGCAGGGCAAGGCTGTCCTCGAAGTGATCGAGCGGGAAAAACTGCAGGCTAATTCGCTCGCGATCGGAAAACGCCTCGCCGACGGACTCGTTAGGCTGAAGGAAAAGCACAACATCATTGGCGACGCGCGCGGCGAAGGTCTGTTGCGCGGCCTCGAACTGGTGAAAGACCGCGTGACGAAGGAACCTGCCAGAGCCGAGTGCGCGCAAGTGCTCGAGAGTTGCCGCGAGATGGGCTTGTTGTTAGGCAAAGGCGGGCTGCACGGGCAGACGATTCGGTTTTCGCCGCCGATGTGCATTCATCGCGACGACGCCGATTTTATTCTCGAGGTTTTGGACCAGGCGCTGGCACGTTTGTGAATTTGCCTAACGAGAAGTGGATGGATGAGGCGATCTCGTTAGGCCGCGCCGGGATGAATTCAAATCTCGGCGGCCCGTTCGGCGCGATCATTCTTTGCGAGGGAAAAATTGTCGGCCGCGGCTGCAATCGGGTCGTCACGACACGCGATCCGACCGCGCACGCCGAGATCGTCGCAATTCGCGAAGCCTGCCATTCGTTAGACAAATTCGATCTGCGCGGCTGCGAACTCTACGCGAGCTGCGAGCCTGTCCGATGTGTCTGGCGGCGATTTATTGGGCACGGATCGCGAAAGTTTTTTACGCCCGCACCCGCCACGACGCGGCCGCGATCGGGTTCGACGATCATTTTATTTACGAGCAGCTTTCGCTCGACGCTGCGGCCCGATCCTTGCCGATGGAGCAAATGGCGAGCGAAAATTCCGCAAAACTTTTTCGCGAATGGCTCGCCAAACCCGATCGCGTGAATTATTAGTCTAACGAGTCGCGCGCGGCTTGGACTTCGGCGGCGCTTCTGCCAATCTCCCGACCGTGCTCGCGAAAATCTACTCCGCCGCCGTCTTCGGCGTCGAAGCCTACGAAGTCGAGATCGAGGTCAACGCGGGCGCGGGCGATCCGGCGATTGTGATTGTCGGTTTGCCCGACACGGCGGTGAAGGAAAGCCGCGACCGCGTCACGACCGCGATCGCAAACAGCGGCTTTCGCTGGCCGCGTTCGCGCACCACGATCAATCTCGCGCCGGCCGACATTAAAAAAGAAGGGCCGAGTTTCGATTTGCCGATCGCGCTCGGCATGATCGCGGTCAGCCAGGAAATCGCGGCGGAAAATATCGAGAGTTACAGCTTCGTCGGCGAGCTGGCGTTGACCGGCGCGATTCGTCCGGTCAAAGGCGTGCTTCCGATCGCGCTCGAGGCGCGGCGTCGCGGCAAACGCGGGCTGATCGTGCCGGAAGCAAACGCGCCGGAGGCCGCGATGGTCGACGGGATCGATGTTTTCGGCGCGCGCAATTTGCGCGAGGCGTTTCAATTTCTCACCGGCGAAACCACGCTCGCGCCGGTGCGCGGCGATCTTGCGCAATTTTTTTCGACGCATCAAAATTATGAAGTCGATTTCGCGGACGTGAAAGGCCAGGCGCACGTCAAGCGCGCGGTCGAAGTCGCGGTCGCGGGCGGACACAACATTCTCATGATCGGGCCGCCCGGCTCGGGCAAATCGATGCTCTCGAAACGCATCGCCACGATCATGCCGCCGATGGCGCTCGAGGAAGCGATCGAGACGACGAAAATTCACAGCATCGCGGGATTGTTAGGCGCGGAACGCTCGTTCGTCGCGACGCGGCCGTTTCGCTCGCCGCATCACACGATTTCCGATGTCGGATTGTTAGGCGGCTCGGCCACGCCGGCGCCGGGCGAAGTGAGTGTCGCGCACAACGGCGTGCTTTTTCTCGACGAGCTGCCGGAGTTCAAACGCTCGACACTCGAAGTGATGCGGCAACCGCTCGAGGATGGTCGCGTGACGGTCTCGCGCGCGGCCGGGACGGTGACGTTTCCGTCGGAGTTCATGCTCGTCGCGGCGATGAATCCGTGCCCGTGCGGATATTTCGGCGACCTGAAACGCGAATGCCGTTGCAGCCCGGTGCAGGTGCAGCGTTATCGCCAGCGCATTTCCGGGCCGCTGCTCGATCGCATCGATCTGCACATCGAGGTGCCCGCGGTGGAATATCGCGACATCGCGAGCAATCGCGCAGAAGAACCATCGAGCGCGATCCGCGAGCGCGTCGGCGCGGCGCGCGAACGGCAGCGCGCGCGTTTTCAATCCGACAAACGGATCACCTGCAACGCGCGCATGACTCCGCGCGCGATCAAGCAGTATTGTTCGTTAGGCGAGGACTCGCAGGAGTTGATTCGCGTCGCGATGACGGAGCTGCACCTGAGCGCGCGCGCTTACGATCGCATCCTGAAAGTGTCGCGGACGATCGCCGATCTCGCGGGAGCGGACACGATTGGATCCGAGCATGTGAGCGAGGCAATTCAATATCGCACCTTCGATCGGACGCTCTGGATTTGAAAATCGCGGGACGCTTTTCGTGCGAGTGTTACACTCGTTAGGCGGACAGATTCGGCGCCAGCGGCGCATCTCTGCCTTCGCTCTTGCGAATGAATTCGCGCGTCGCCGCGGGCAGTTCATTCCAGATATGCCATGCGATCAGGCCGCCGATCAGCGCGAAGGGCAGGAGAAAGACCGGCCACCACTGCCAGCCGGCGTGCGTCACCAGAAAACCGACGCCAAGCGACTGCACGCCGCTTCCGAGATAGACGCAGCCATCGACGATCCCCGAGCAGGTCGCAGTCGCTTTGCGCCCGCCGAAATCGGCCGCCGCCGTTCCCGACATGAGTGAGTGCACACCAGTTACTGCCGCGACAATAAGCAGCGCCGCCGCGCCAACGATAAAAGGATACCGAAAGATAGTTAGTGCCATCACGCCGCTGAGTATGACCATTAGGCCGCAGCAGATCGCCGCCGGCGGTCCGCGACGCGACTGAAAGACTTTGTCCGAGACGAGTCCACCCGCGAATCCGCCGGCGATGCCAAAGATACAAAGGAGCAAGCCCCAGTTAGCGACGATTCCTTCGGCGCCGGGCTGTTTTATCTCATGACCAAAAATCGTATACCATTGCATGATCCCGTTCCGCATGACTCCCGCCGTTAACTCGATGCCGGCAAACATGAGCATGAGCGGATTAAGGAAAACCTTCTTGAGTAAGTCGAGAGTCGAGTAACTCTCACCCATTCGGCCGGTCGAAGCATCGTGAGTCTCGAGATAGGGAAAGCCTGCGTCTTCCGGCCGGTCCGCGACAAGAAAGACATCAAGGATGGCCCAGCCAACAAGAATCGTGGCCGGAACAAAAAACACCGACCAGGTCGCATCCTGAGTCGAGCCTAACGAGACAAACACTCGACGGAGGAGTGTTTGCAGAAAGCCTGCGCTGGCAGGCGGGGAGACCCTCGTCATGTTGATTATGTCCTGGCCCCAATCGAAGGCGAAATAAACCCCGAAGGAGATCAGCGTGCCGAAAATGGCTCCAAAGATTCCGCGTTCCCGGACGTGAAACCAGTTCGCCTTGACCTTGATGATCGAGACCGCGCCATAACTCTGGAAATACATGTTAAGCGCATAAGTGAGCGAGAAGATACCGACGAGCTTGATCTGCAACCCACCGGTAAGGACGAGCCAGGTGATAACTCCAAGGGCAGAGTTAGCCGCGGCGGTGCCGATCGCGGCGATGAGAATGCCTTTCTTGCCGCCAATCTTATCGACGAAAGGGCCGTTGACGAGAAAGGAAAAGGCATAGGTGAGTGTGCCGGCGGCAAAGATGATCCCAAACTCCTCGTTTGAAAGGCGCGAGCCGAGGGCGTTTTTTGCCACGGTAAGATTGTAACGTCCCATGTAGAGGAATGAGTAGGTCATGCCGAGCGGAAACCAGTTAATGAAACGCCGGGTTAGAAACCACGAGCTATGCCCGAGTGGATTGTTATAGAAGTAAACACCTATAACTATGGCGAGGCAGATTGCGACGATGCCAAGGGACATGATAACTAACGAAACTAACTCCCAAACTTCGGTATCGAAGCGCGCGGACGAAGCTCAACCGCGGCGGTATTCGTTCGCATGACGCACTGTCATGGCGCACCGTCGATTTAAGTCAAGGATATACCGAGAAGGCCGGGGCCTAATGATGGTCGCGCGGCTTGAGGAAATCGCGCAGGTCGCTCACGGTCGCGTCGATCTTTCGCAGGTCGCGGCGGCGCCCTTTGCGAGGCTTTATTTCGACCTTGCGCACGAGGGTAATCATGTCGCCAAGGTCGCGGATGGCTGATTTGGGCAGTTTCGTGTCGTTAGTCTGGCGCTTCGCCCAGAGAGTTATCTCATCGATCTCCATCTCGAGCCGGCGGAGATAGGACCGGCCGGTTAGTCGCAACGCCCGTCGCAGGCCGGCGAGGTCGGACATAAGTGATTTCGCGGGCGAGGCGTCGCTACTCGCCTTCTCTTGTTGAGCTATCGTGTTGTCAGTCATGCGAAGGAGTAGTTATAAGTCGGAAACGATCGGAGAAGCGGCGCGGGAAGGTTGCGGTGTTATCGACTGGCGGACGATGCAGGTTATTGAGAAGTTCTATCCTGCCGTCGAGATGCTCGACCATGGCGGAACAATTCTCCACCCAGTCACCACAGTTATAATAAGTGATCGGTCCGATCCGACGCATAACCGGCGTATGAATATGTCCGCAACAGACGCTTTGGACCGAGTAACGTTCGGAGTAGCGAACGACAGCTTCCTCGTAAGCTCCTATAAAACTGACGGCGTCTTTCACTCGACGCTTGACCGCCTTGCTCAAGGACCAGTAACCAAATCCGAACAGCCTCCGGAAAGCATTCACGGCCGGATTGAGAGCCAGGAGTAACTGATAACCCAGGTCGCCAAGGACGGCGAGCCATTTCATGTGTTGCACGACGGTGTCTAACTCATGCCCGTGAATGACGAGCATCCGTTCGCCGTTCGCGCAAAGGTGAATGGCGTGACGCTGGACCATGATCGCGCCGTAGGCGCCGAGGTGGCCGCGCAGAAACTCATCGTGATTGCCGGGAACATAAATCACGCGCGCGCCTTTGCGGGCCTTGCGAAGGATTTTTTGAATGACGTCGTTGTGTTCCTGCGGCCAATAAATCCCGCGGCGCAGCGACCAGATATCGATCAGGTCGCCGACGATAAACAAAGTCTCGAAATCAGTTTCGCGAAGAAAGTCGAGGAGCGCGCCGGCGTTGCTCCCGCGCGTCCCGAGATGAACGTCAGAAATCCAGACGGTGCGATATTGAGTCATAAGTAACTGTCTCGACGAAGCCCGCCGGGACGCTAACCCGGGGGCTTGACGGTTGTTTTCCTAACCAATGCGTCATCGGCATGCGCGGCAGTCGAAAGTAAGCTGAAGCGTTACCGTCAAGGTCCTCTTCGGGTTAAGGCGCTCCGAGTCAGGCAGAGCGCGATTTTCGGGAATGCGAGAAGGTTAGAAACGACTTGTTACAGGGAGATGACGGACGTGTGACAGTTAGGTGAATTCGGCGCGCCTAACGAGTATAAGACTGGCCGGCCGGCTCGTGCTAATAAAGCGGCGGCAGGACTCGCCATGTCCGCTCGGCGTAAGTGCGATAACGTTCGCCAAAAGCCCCGCGGAGGGCAATTTCCTCCACTTGCATTCGCCAGAGAAAGACCGCCCAAACCGGCAGAAGAAGCGCGATCATCGCCCAGATGTTGAGCAGGCAAAGACCGAACCCGAGGAAAATAAAAAACGTGCCCGTGTAAGAAGGATGACGGACAAAACGATAGGGCCCGGTCGTGATTAATTCGTGGTCGCGCGCGATCGCGACATTGACGGTGAAAAAACGCCCGAGATACATGATCGAACCCCAGCGAATGACCAACCCAATCGCGAAGATAATCAGTCCGATGATGTAAAAGAGGTGTGGATGCGGAAGACGGCCCGCGGGCAGGCGAGCGCCGCAACTCAAACGCGAGCCAGATGCTGACGCTGATCACCAGCCAGAGCAATGGAAGGGTCAAGCGGTCTTTGTCCGCGCCGCGCTCGCGCGAGCGTTTCGCGAGGTTGAGGACGAGCTCGGAAGATATGAGGACGGCGCAGAGGAGGGCGAGGTTTGGTAAATTCATCGTCACCACCTCGCGATAATGCGCGTCAGAGCTTTATAGCTTTAGGGCCTCGTCAATCCGGCGCAGCTCTTCCGAGGCAAAATCAAGCTTCTCCAGTGCGCGCACATTTTCCTCGATCTGCTCGACCGTCGAAGCGCCGATCAACGCCGTCGCGACGCGCGGCGAACGCAGCGTCCAGGCGATCGCCATTTGCGCGAGCGTTTGTCCGCGCGCCCGCGCGATCTCGTTTAAGTCTCGCACCCGCGCGCGCTGGCGATCGGTGATTTTTTCCGCGCGCTGATCTTCGCTCCACGATTTCGCGGCGCGCGACTCGGTGGGAATTTCATCCAGATATTTCGTCGTCAGCAAACCTTGCGCGAGCGGCGAAAAAGCGATCGTGCCGGCGCCCGCGTCGCTCGCCGCGGGGAGCAGTTCCTCCTCGGCCGCGCGATCAAAAAGGCTGTAGGAAGTCTGGAGCGCGACGATGGGCGACCAGCCTTTCCGTTCGACCAGTTTGGAGGCGGAGTTAAACTCGTTAGGCGGGTAATTGCTCAGCCCAACGTAAAGAATCTTGCCCTGCCGGACGAGCTGGTCGAGCGCGCCAAGCGTTTCGTCGAGCGGCGTCTCCGGATCGAACCGGTGCGAATAAAAAATATCGACGTGCTCGATCCCGAGCCGCTGGAGCGATTGCTCGAGACTCGCGACCAAATGTTTTCGCGAGCCGCCTTCGCCGTAGGGGCCGGGCCACATCGGGAAGCCGGCCTTGGTCGCGATGATCAACTCTTCGCGCGGCATCTCGCGCAGGATGCGGCCGACGACGGTCTCGGCCCGGCCGGGCGCGCGGCCGTAAGTATTCGCAAAATCGAAATGGGTGATGCCGAGATTGAAGGCGCGAAAGATGATCTCGCGCGTGATCTCGGGCCCGCGATAACCGCCGAAGGTCTCCCAGGTGCCTAACGAGATCGCGGGCAGCTTCAAACCCCACGCGCCGCAGCGCCGGTAGCGCATTCCCTCGTAGCGCGCCGATTCGGCCGTGAACTGATGCCAGCTCAGCCGGTCGCGCTGCACCGGCCGGAGCCCGCGCACTGCCACTTTCTTGGGCTCAGCCACGGGTTGAAGCAGGGACGTTGCCGCTCTCGCCTAACGATTGCCGCGAGCGCAGGGCGTGACGGACAAAATTATTTCCGATCTCCCACATCGGGCCGGGAAATTTGCGGCAGTCGGTCAGCGTGGCGTCGAGCGCGTTGACAAACATGTCGACTTCGCGCTCGCCGATCATGAGCGGCGGGAGAATTTTCACCACGTCCATGGCGTGGCCGGCGACCTGGCTGAGGATGCGATGCCGCGCGAGCATTTGCGTCACCACCATCTGCGCGAAGAGGACCTTGTCGACTTTGTGCAAGAGCTTCCAGGCCATTTTCAATTTGAATTCGTCCGGCTCGTGGAACTCGATCGCGATCATGAGGCCTTTGCCGCGCACTTCCTTGATGAAGGAATGTTTTTCGCGCAATGCGTCGAGTCGTTCGACGAGGAGCGCGCCGATCTTGGCGGAATTTTGCACCAGCTTTTCGTCGTCGAGCACTTCGAGCGCGGCGAGGCCGCAGGCCATCGCGAGATTGTTGCGGCCGAAAGTCGTCGAGTGGACGACGCAGCGATCCATGCGGCTGAAAGTTTTTTGGTAAATCTCGCGCCGGGCCACGATCGCGCCGCACGGGACGTAACCGCCGCTCAAACTTTTCGCGAGCGTGATGATGTCCGGCTCGAGGTTCCAATGTTGGAAGCCGAACATCCTGCCCGTGCGGCCGAGGCCGGTCTGGATCTCGTCGCTGATCAAGAGCGTGCCGTATTTGCGGCAAAGCTCCTGCGCCTTCGCAAAGAAGTCGCCGCTCGGATAATTGACCCCTTTGCCCTGCACCGGCTCGATGACAAACGCGGCCACATCCTTTTTCGCCAGCTCCTTTTCCAAAGTCGCGAGATCGTCGAGCGCGACGCGGCCGTCGAATCCCTGCACGAGCGCGCCGAACCCTTCCGTAAAACTTTCGCAGCCCATGAGCGAGAGCGACCCGAGGCTGAGCCCGTGAAACGCGCCGCCTAACGAAAAGACGCGTGGCCGTTGGGTCGCGGCGCGGGCGAATTTGAGCGCGCCTTCCATCGCTTCGGTGCCGCTGTTACAGAAGAAAACGGCGTCGAGATGCGGCGGCGTGCGTTTCGTCAGCGCCTCGGCGAGCAGACCGCTCAAGAGCGAGCAATCCATCTGCACCATGTTCGGCAGATCGAGGTCGAGCACGTCGCGGATCGCTTTTTGGATCGCGGGATGATTGCGCCCGATGTTGAAAACGCTGTAGCCGCTCAGAAAATCGAGATAGGCGACATCGTCCATGTCGTAGAGATACGCGCCCTCGGCCCGCGCGTAGACTTTGTCGAAACCGATGACGCGCTGGGCGGCGACGAGGGTGCGATTGAGGTGCCGCTCGTGCAGCTCGTAATTCTCGCCGAGGCGCGCGGCGATCATTTCCTTCAAGTCCAACGGCATCGCGAAAACTTGCCGGAAGGCCGGGGAAAAGCAACCGGCGGATTGGGGCCAAACGGCCGGCCGGGCGGGCTCGGCGGGAGATTTTTCCGCGACGCGCCGCCTCTCCGCGACGTCGCGCTGCGCCAGCGCGACGACGCCGCGGGGCGCGGAGTTGAGGCAAAACGCCGGCGCGAGACGCCGGAAGGGCCCGCTCACGGTGCAAAATGGGAGGAAAATGAGGTATTTGCGCGATCCCGGCCGACAATTGGCCCCGGCCACGGCCCAATTTCAGAGCACGCCGATGGCGCGCGCGATGAGCACGACCGTGATCGTGAGGGCGACGCAGGCTTGCAGCATGGTGAAGAGTTTCGCCCAATGTTGCAGGACGGGCGCGTCGGTCGGGCCGAAGCTCGAGCTGGTGGTGAAGGCGATGAAGAGGTAATCGACAAAACCGGGCCGCCAGTTTTCGATCCCGAACCGCGGACGCTCGGCGATCTCGACCTGCATCTGCGGAAAGACGAAGGCGCGGCTGCCGGAGTCGCCCTCGCTGCGCCGGGCCGGTCCGCCGCCATCGAGCCGCCAGTACCAGAGCGCGAAGATGACGACGTTGCTGAGCCACAATTCCGCGCCGGAGAGGAGGAGCGCGGCCGGCGCCTCTTTTTTCGAAGGCAAAAACGCGACCAGGAGCACGACCGAGACGATGAGCGAGGTCGTCATGATGATGTTGATGATGATGCCGAGGATGTGATTGAGCGAATGCCGGCCGGTGCGATGGGCGACAACCGTCGGCACGAGCAAAATCAAAACCAGCGCCGGCAAAATCCAGTGCGGCCCGAGGCTGAGCCAGGAGGGCCGGGCCAGACTCGTGGCCGCGACGGCGAGGACGGCGAGGAGCGCCTGCCAGCGCGGCTCCGGTTTGTCGAGCGGCCCGGGCGTTCTTGTCATGGATTGGCTTATAAGTCAGCCCATGCCCGCATGCGAATCTTCTGCGCGCCAACCGCCGGATTTCGGTTGCGGTAGGAAAGCTGGCAACCCGGTCCCGGGAGCCATTCTTCGCCGTCGGGAAGCCGGCTCTCCGGGCCCGGAAAATGCCCCGCGCACGAACCCCGCATTTCGAGATTGAAATTTCCGCCGCCCGCCACAAGCTCGCTCCATGAAAGTTCTCACCGTCATCGCGCGCATCCTTCTCGGCCTCGTGTTCCTCGTCTTCGGCCTCAATGGTTTTCTGCATTTTCTCCCGATGAAAAGCGCGCTGCCGCCGCTCGCGATGCAGTTCCTGACCGCGATCGCGACCACCGGTTACGGCGGCGTCCTCTTCGGCCTGCAAATTCTCGGCGGTCTTTGCATGCTCATCGGCCTGGTGCCGCTCGGGCTCCTCATTCTCGGGCCGATCATCATTAATATTCTGCTCTTCCATCTTTTCCTCGCGCCCAAAGGCATTTTGCCGGGCGCCGTCGCGGCTCTCCTCGCGCTCTTTCTTCTCTTTCGTTACTGGACAAATTTCGCCGGCTTCTTCCGCGCCCGCGCGTGATCGTTTTCCACGATCCTCGGGCGGCCGAATATTCCGCCGCCGGTCATCCGGAACGGCCGGCGCGGGTGAGCGGGAGCGCGCAACACTTGCGCGAGGCGCATCCGGCCTGGGAATGGCGTTTGCCGGACGAAGCGAGCGAGGAAGTTTTGCGGCGCACACACAGCCCGGCCCACATCGCCCGGGTGCACGCCGCGCGGCATGATTTCGATGGCGACACGCCGGCCTATCGCGACATTTTCGCGCACGCGGCGCGCGCTTCCGGGGCGGCTTGCGCCGCCGCGCAGTCATCGTTAGGCGGCGGGCCGGCCTTTAGCCTGATGCGGCCGCCGGGACATCACGCCACGCGCGATCAGGCGATGGGATTTTGTTATTTCAATCACATCGCGGTCGCCGCGCTCGACGCGCTGGCCCGCGGCGCGGATCGGGTCGCGATCTGGGATTTCGACGCGCATCACGGCAACGGCACGGAAGCAATCGTGGCGGATCATCGGCAGATTGTCTTCGCTTCCGTCCATCAATTTCCCGGCTATCCCGGCACGGGCGCGCGGTCGTTAGGCAACGTGCACAATTTTCCCGTCGCGCCCTCCACGCCGCGGCCCGCACATCGCGAAGCGGTCGAGCGCGCGCTGCAAATCGCGCTGAAATTTTCTCCCGATCTGCTCCTCGTTTCCGCCGGCTTCGACGCCTTTGCCGGCGACCCGATCACGCAAATGTCGCTCGAGACGGAAGACTTCGCGCTCTTCGGAAAATGGCTGCGCGAGACGGGCGTGCCGGCCGCCGCGATCCTCGAAGGCGGCTACAGCGATCGGCTTCCGCAGCTGATCGACGCCTTCCTCACGAGCTGGTGGGCCTGATTTCGTCGCGCGCAAAAAAATTTGGCAAGCGCGCGTCGCCCGGCGAATAGTCTCGGCACGTCGGGCCGTAGCACAGCTTGGTAGTGCGCTTGAATGGGGTTCAAGAGGTCGTGGGTTCGAATCCCGCCGGCCCGATTCCAAGCGCGGCGCGCACGATGAACATCCTCGCCGAACGCATCAAAATCCTGCGCGGCGGCGAGCCGGTCTGCGGCGCGTTCGTCCTTTACTGGATGCAGCAATCGCAGCGCGCGCACTGCAATCACGCGCTCGAATACGCCGCCACGCGCGCGAACGCGCTCGCCCTTCCGCTCGTCGTTTGCTTCGGCCTGACGAATTATCCCGAGGCGAATCTGCGGCACTACACTTTCATGCTCGAAGGTCTCGTCGAGACCGCCGCGGCCTTGCGCGAACGCAAAATCAGATTCGTTTTGCGGTTCGGCGACCCGGCCGAAGTCGCGTTGCAAATCGCGCGATGCGCCGCCCTGATGGTCTGCGATCGCGGTTACCTGCGGGTGCAGAAAACGTGGCGGCAAAAAGTGGCGGCGGAGGCGGGATGTCCCGTTGTGCAAGTCGAGAGCGACGTCATTGTGCCGGTCGAAATCGCTTCGCAGAAACAGGAATTCGCCGCGCGAACCTTGCGGCCGAAACTGGAGCGCGCCTTCGCCAAATTCCTCCATTTGCCGGCGGCCGTGCAGCCAAAACACAGTTCGTTAGGCTTGAAGTTGCGAGGCGAAAGAATTTCCCCGGCGCTTCTGCGGAAATTGCAGCTCGACGAATCGGTTCCCGCCGTCACGCAATTTTTTCGCGGCGGCACTTCCGCGGCGGAGAAGTTGTTTCGCGGATTTTTGCGCGATCGGTTCGGCGCTTATCGAGAGAATCGAAATCAGCCGCAAACGAACAACGTTTCGCACATGAGCAAATATCTCCACTTCGGCCAGGTCTCGCCGATCTGGCTCGCGATCGCAGCGCGAAAAGAGCGTGCCGCCGGCCGCGAAAACATCGCCAGTTTCATCGACGAGCTTCTCGTTAGGCGCGAGCTCGCGACGAACTTCTGCGAATTCAATCCGGACTACGATCGTTACGACGCGCTCCCCGATTGGGCGCGCAAAACCTTGTCCCAACATCGCCGCGACAAACGTCCGCATCTCTATTCGCGCGCGGAATTGGAAGCGGGCGCGACGCACGATCCGTACTGGAACGCGGCCATGCGCGAGATGCGCGTCACCGGTTACATGCACAATTACATGCGCATGTATTGGGGCAAAAAAATTCTCGCGTGGTCGCCCACACCCGAGCAGGCGCACGCCACCGCGCTCGCGATCAATAACAAATTTTTCCTCGACGGCCGCGACGCGAACTCGTTTGCGAACATTGGCTGGCTCTTCGGTCTGCACGATCGACCGTGGCCGAAGCGAAAAATTTTCGGCAAAATCCGCTGCATGACGGCCGCCGGCCTCGAGCGCAAATGCGACATCGCGGCTTACGTCGCGCAGGTGAACGCGCTCGCCGATTGCGACCGCTAGGCTCTCGCCGTAACCTGCGCGCTCATGCTCAGCGCCGGAATTGTCGGTTTGCCTAACGTTGGCAAATCCACCCTTTTCAACGCCGTCACGCGCACCCGCAAAGCGCAGGCGGCGAATTATCCGTTTTGCACGATCGATCCGAATCTCGGCGTCGTGACCGTGCCGGACGCGCGGCTCGAAGTGCTGGCGAAAATGTCGCACTCGCAAAAAATCATTCCGGCCGCGATCGAGTTTGTCGACATCGCCGGCCTCGTGAAAGGCGCGAGCGCGGGCGAAGGACTCGGCAACCAATTTCTCAGCCACATCCGTGAAGTGAACGCGATCGTGCAGGTCGTGCGCTGTTTCGAGAACGGCGACATTCACCATGTCAGCGGCTCGATCGATCCGGTGCGCGACATCGAAGTGATCAACACGGAATTGATCCTCGCCGACCTGAGTTCGTTAGGCAAAAGGCGCGATCGTTTGCAAAAAGAAGTGCGCGCCGGCTCCAAAACCGCCAAGGCCGAGACCGCGCTGATCGAGAAATCGCTCCCGCATCTCGACTCCGGGAAACCGGCGATCACGCTCTCGTTAGGCGACGAGGAAAAAATTGTCGCGCGCGAATTTTTTCTCCTCACTTCCAAGCCGACGCTCTTCGCCTGCAACGTCGCGGAAAGCGATCTCGCCGCGATCGCGCAGCGCGACGAAGCGAACGCGGCCTGGAAACATGTGCGCGCGGTCGAGGAATACGCGCGCAATCATTTTGCGACCGAAGCGGTCGTGATCAGCGCGCAAATCGAGAGCGAGCTGGTCGATCTCAGCGAAACGGAAGCGCAGGAATATCTGCGCGATCTCGGCGTCGAAAGTAGCGGCGTCGGCGCGCTCATTCGCGCGGTTTATCATCTGCTCGGCCTGCGCACTTACCTCACGACCGGCGAAAAAGAGACGCGCGCCTGGACGATTCACGAAGGCGACAAGGCGCCCGCCGCGGCCGGCGTGATCCACAGCGATTTCGAGCGCGGCTTCATCGCCGCGGAGACGGTGCATTACGACGATCTGGTGTCGTTAGGCAGTATTGCGAAAGCGCGCGAAGCCGGAAAACTGCGCATCGAGGGCAAGGAATATGTCGTCAAGGATGGCGACGTGGTTGAATTTCGCTTCAACGTCTAGCCCGCGCCTAACGAACTCGCGAAACTACTCCGCGAGATAAAGAATCCGGCCGCACTGTTCGCAACTGACGATTTCGCGGCCGCCTTTTACCCGCACTGAAGTCGCGGGCGTCACTTTCATGTGGCAGCCGGTGCAAAATTCATGCTCGAGCGCGACCACCGCAGCGTCGCCTTTGCTCGCAAACAGGCGACTGAAACGATCGAGCAGATCTTCATCCACTTTCGCCGCCAGATCTTCCCGCTCTTTTCTTAATTCCTGCAGGCGGCCGTTCAACGTCGCCTCTTTTGAATCGAGATTCGCAATCTGTTTCACGATCGATTCCTTCGCAGTCGCGGTCTGTTTTTCCTCTGCGACGACTTTTGCCTTCAATTCATCCGCCTGTTCCATCAGCTCGAGCTCCTGGTCTTCGAGCCCGCTGATTTCCTTTTGATAACGCTCGATCTCGCGGCCCATCGCGGAAAATTCGTCGTTCTTGCGCGTCTCGTATTGCTGCGTCCGCAGCTTCGCGATGCTGTCGTTGCGCGTACCGACATCGATCTCCAGTTTCTTTTTGCTCACCTCGATTTCGCGCGCGTGGTGCTTCAATTTTTCCAGATTCGCGGCCGCTTCGGCGGACTGCGTCTCGAGCGATTTGCGTTCGTTAGGCAAACTTTTCAGCTCGGCTTCGACGTGGCGGATTTTCTGCGCCCGATCCTGCAAAATGAGCAGTTGCTCCAGCTCGGCTTGCACGCGCGCACGGTAGGAGCGCGCGTTGGCGGCGTCAATCGACCAGCCGGCCGAGGACGACGCAGGCGTTGATGCCGCCGAAGCCAAATGAGTTGCTGAGCACGTGATCGATCCGCGCGTCGCGGCCGTGTTGCGGGACGACGTCGAGATCGCAGACCGGGTCGGGATTTTCCCAGTTCAAGGTCGGCGGAATCCAGCCGCGATCGATCACGAGCGCGCACAGCGCCGCCTCGATCGCGCCGGTCGCGCCGAGCGGATGGGCGGTGAACGCTTTCGTGCCGCTGACCGGAATTTTTTTCGCGTCCGCGCCGAAAACTTCCCGGATCGATTTCGTCTCGGTCGCGTCGTTCAACTGCGTCGAGCTGGCGTGCGCGTTGATGTAATCGATGTCGTTAGGCGCGAGCCGCGCGTCAGCCAGCGCCTCGCGCATCGCACGAATACACGATTCGCCGGTCGGGAGCGGCGTCGTCATATGAAAGGCGTCGTTGTTCAAACTGTAGCCGAGCACTTCCGCATAAATTTGCGCGCCGCGCGCCCGCGCGTGCCCAAGTTCCTCGACGACGAGCGAAGCCGCGCCTTCGCCCATGACGAATCCATCGCGCAGCCGGTCGAACGGCCGGCAGGCGAGCGCCGGATCGCCGGCGAACTGGCTCATCGTTTTGATAAACGCGAACGCGCCGAAAGTGAGCGGACTGAGCGGCGATTCCGCGCCCCCCGCGATCATGACGTCGGCGAAATCGTCGCGGATATAACGCAGCGCTTCGCCGACCGCGATCGTGCCGCTGGCGCAACTGTTCGAGTTCGTCGTGCCGGCGCCGCGAAAGCCAAATTCGATCGCGATGTTGGTGTGGGCGGAGCCGCCGAAAACCTGGAGCGCGAGGGTTTGATTGACGCCGCGCGAACCTTTTTTCAAAAAATGCGCGTGCTCGTATTCCGCGTTCGCGATTCCGCCGAGCGCCGTCCCGAAACTGACGCCGACGCGAGGCTGCGGTTCTTCGCGCGAATATTTCAGGCCCGCGTCCTCGAGCGCGAGCTGCGCCGACGCGACCGAGAACTGCGCGTAACGATCAAGGCGTTTGAGACGATGGGGCGGAAAAAATTTCTCCGGTGCCCACTGCGGAATCTCGGCTGCGCAGTGGGCGTTGAAGATCGAGCTGTCGAAACTTTCGAGGCGACGGATGCCGCTTTTTTCCGCGCGCAAACCATTCCAAAATTCATCGCGGCCGATCCCGATGGCGGTGATGGGACCGAGACCGGTGATGACCGCGCGCCGTTTTTTGTCAGGCATGAGCAGAAGGTTCCTTCGTCAGGCGGGCTGCGGATGCGCCTGTTTTTCCAAATGGATTTTCATCGCACGCAAAGTCTGGCTCGCGACATGATGCACGAAAAATCCGCCGATGATCGGCTCCGCGATCGGCGCGAGCGCGGGGATGCGAAAGCGCATGACGTGCTCGATCTTCACGAGGACGCCATCGGGCGTTTCGGTAAAGGTCCAGACGACATCCATCCCGCGGGTGAAGGCTTTCAAGTGATGAAAGCGGACTTCCATTCGCTCGCGGTCGATCACTTGTTCCGAAGTCCAGGAAATCGGAACCATGGAACGAAACGCCGCCATCTCGACGAGGTTCCGCTCCGGCCCGCGCTCGAGATATTTGATGGAACGATAGTGCGGCAAAATGCGCGGCCATTGCTCGAGGTCGGCCGCAGTCTCGAAGATCAACTCGCGCGGCGCATGCATCAGGATGGAGTTGGTCGTTTGCATGCGCGCTGAGCATAAGTGCGCGGCACGGACAAGCAACGAGACACGATTTCGTTTTGATGGGTGGCTCGCTCCGCGCGCGGAGGTGTGCGAACCTTTGCGCCGATGGAATTAATGACCCTCCGGCAAATCCGCGAAGCCGTTCCGCAAGGCGCGCTCGAAGCCCGCGTCCATGTGCAGCTCGAGAGCGCGGCCGCGAAAATGACGCGCGAACAAAAGCCGTATTGCGAACTCACGCTCGCCGACGCGGGCGATCGGATGACGCTGCGGGTCTGGAGCGATCATCCAAATTACAAGTCGTGCGACTCGATGCAGGCGGGCGAGTTTCTCGAGATCACGGGCGAGTTTTATCAGCACCAGCAGTACGGCCTCGACGCGCGGCGCTGGAAAACGCGCAGCCTAACGAGTGAAGAACGCGCCGCCTTGCTGCAAGGTCCGCCGGAGTTGCGGGCGAAACAGGCAGGCGACTGGGATTTCATTCTCGCGACGAGCGCGGCGATTCGCGACCCGCGGCTCTACGCGCTCTGCGCCGAGTTTATCGCGCAGCACGGCGCGCGTTTTCGGCAGACGGCGGGGGCGCGCAGCTATCATCACGCGCGGCGCGGCGGTCTCGTGGAGCACACCGCGCAGATGATGCGGGTGGCAACGCAGATCGCGCCGCTTTATCCGGCGCTGAATCTCGACCTGCTCGTCGCCGGCATTTTGTTTCACGACGCGGGCAAGCTTTGGGAAAATTATTTGCCGGAAACCGGCTTCAGCATGCCGTTCGACGAGCGCGGCGAAATGGTCGGGCACATCGCGATCGGTCTCGAAATCGTGAATTCGCTCTGGCGCAAAATCGAGGCCGACGAGCGGGCGGCGGAATGGCGCAAACTTTCGCCGTCGATGGATGATTGCCGGCTCCACTTGCTGCATTTGATCGCGTCGCATCATGGTGAGCCGCAGTTTGGCTCGCCGGTTTATCCGAAAACGCCCGAAGCGCTGGCTTTGAATTACATCGACAATCTCGATGCGCGACTCGAGATGATTTTCGCCGGTTATACGGTGGCGCGTCCGCTGGCCGAGCGGATTTTCGAGCGCGTCCGGCCGCTGCCGGGCAACCTCGTGAAGCCGCTGGAAAAATTTGGCGGCTGATTTTTTGCCTAACGCCTAACGAATCCTGCGCCGCACTTCGGCGAGATATTCTTCATCGATCTCGAAACCGATGAAGTTCGTTAGGCCGAATTGTTTTGCCGCGACGGCGGAATTTCCGATGCCGAGAAACGGGTCGAGCATTTCTTGCGTCCTCGTTAGGCCGTGGAGAAGGATGCAGTTGGTCGCGAGCTGGACGGGAAAGGTCGCCGGATGCGGCCGCTCGCGCGCGCGGCGCTGGATCGTTTCGTAAGGGATGAACCAGGTGTTGCCGCGGCAGCGCCGATCGCGACCGCTGGTGTGGCGCCAGCGCGCGATGTTCGATTTGTCGGCGTACGGCACGCCGAGGGCGAGACGGTCGAGCGGCGTTCTTCCCTGCGGCGTGAGGTGAAAAATGTATTCGTGGCAGTCGTTCAAATAGCGCGGCGAATTGATCGGCTTGAAATGGCCGCGGGAAATTTCTTCGCCGCTCGATTCGTTAGGCAAAGTGATCGCCTTGATCCAATGAATCGTGTTTTGGAGGACGAAGAATTCGCGAAAGCGAAGGACGAGCTCGTGCGGCAGCATCGGGTTCGACGGCGCGGCGCCGAGGTTGAGAAAAAATGATCCGCGCGGGCGAAGGAGGCGGCGAATTTCCGCGGCCCATTCCGCGCACCAGTCGAGATAACCGGCGCGGTCCGCCGTGTCGCGAAATTTTCCGTAGCGAATGCCAAGATTATAAGGCGGTGAAGTGACGACAAGGTCGATCGAGCCGCTCTCCATTCGCTTCATGCCGGCAAGGCAATCGCCGAGACGCAAATCGAAACGAGGCATTGCAAAACGAACGCGATCGCAAGCGACGTACAAGCGAATTTTTCTCGAAACGCGACGGCCGCGGGTGACAGCGAAGTTCGGCGTTGTAAGTTGCGCTAATGTCGGACAAGCCGTCGAAGCTCAAAATCGCGGATCGCGAATTTAATTCGCGGTTGCTTGTCGGCACGGGAAAATTTGCCTCGAACGAATTGATGCGCGACGCGCTCGCGGCCAGCGGCACCGAGCTGGTGACGGTCGCGCTGCGCCGCGCCGATCTTTCGGGGCGCGGCGATCCGTTCGCGAACATTCTCGATTTCATCGACGCGAAACGCTATTTGCTTTTGCCGAACACGAGCGGCGCGCGCAACGCCGACGAAGCGGTGCGGCTGGCGCGGCTCGCGGTCAGCGCCGGCCTGCCATCGTGGATCAAGCTCGAGATTCATCCCGATCCGCGATATCTTTTGCCCGATCCAGTGGAGACTTTCGCGGCGGCGAAGACACTCGTTAGGGAAGGTTTTACCGTTCTGCCTTACATCAACGCCGATCCGGTTCTCGCGAAACGTCTCCAGGACATCGGTACGGCGACGGTGATGCCGTTGGGCGCGCCGATCGGGAGCAATCGCGGAATCGAGACGCGCGCGCAAATCGAGATCATCATCGAGCAGGCGATCGTGCCGGTCGTGGTCGATGCCGGATTAGGCGCGCCGAGCCAGGCGGCGGAAGCGCTCGAGATGGGAGCCGACGCGGTGCTGGTAAATACAGCGATCGCGATTGCGGCCGATCCAGTGCGAATGGCACAGGCTTTTCGGAAAGCGGTCGAGGCCGGCCGCGAAGCGCGCGAGATCGGTCTCGCGGAAAGTCGCGCGACCGCCTCGGCGACGAGTCCGTTGACGGCGTTCTTCGCCAAAAACGAACCGGCCGCGCTGGAATAATTCCAGCGCGGCCGGCGACCGAAGTTTTCGATTACAAGCGGAGGCTTGTCGTTAGGGCAAGTGGTAGACTTCGACGAGCGCGACCCCGCTGCCGCCTTTCGCGCCTTTCACAATCGCGGTGTAAGGGCCGCTGCGGAGGTTGGCGAGGATGGCGGCCTCGGCCGGATTGGTCGGCGCGATGCCGGTCGCGGCGATTTCCCCTTTCGCCGTATCCTGCCAGTTATCGTTAGAGTTAATGAGCATTCCGTTGCCGTCGTGCAATTCAAGATACGGATTGGCGAGCGGGTTCGGGACCGGCGGGTTCGCCTTCGCGAGAGAAGGGCCGATGCCGCGAATAAGGACGCGAGCCGCGGTCTGCGACGGATCGATGATAAATCCACCGATCATGACGTCGTCGCCGTCTTTCACCAGACCGCGCGTGCTGATGTTACCCATCTCCGAATCGACCGTCCTATTGATGTCGAATGCCTCGACCATGCCGATGCCGGTGGTGTTATTTTTGCCGCGCAGGATCGCGGTGTAAGCGCCGGGATTCAAAGTCACGACGAGCGCGGACTCGCTCGGATCTTTCGGCGCGAGACCGTTCGCCTTGATCGTCGCCTGATCGGTAGCGGAGTTTTGCATCCAATCGTCGTTCACCCGCACGGCGCCGCCTGGGTAGTGCAATTCCAGCACGGGATTTTGCAACGCGCCGCTGACCGGCGAAGCGCCTTCGCCGAGCGAGGGCCCGAGGCCGCGGAGAATCACTGTCTTCGGCGCCGTGCCCGTGACGATAAATCCTGCGATGAGCACGTTGTTGCCGGTGCCGACATCGAGACGGGTCGAGATGTTGAGCAATTTCGCCGGTAGGATGAGCTCGAAAGCGAGATACTTCGGCTGGCCGCCGGTCGCGAAGGTGCTCTTGGTTCCCGTCAGCGTGTATTCTGAGACCTGATTCTTGAGCGTTTCGGCGACGAAAAGATTACCGACGCCGGCTTCCGTGCTACTATAGCGTTTCGGACGAAACGCCATGCCTTCCGGCGTATCGAGGCCGCTCGCGAAAGTGTTCATCGCACCGGTCGTCGCGACTTTCACAATCGTGCCCGCGGTCGTGCTGACGTAGGCGTTGAGGTTCGCGTCCGCGGCGACTCCGCGACTCCCGGTGATCGAATAGGAGTGCGTCGTGCCGTCGCCGTCGATCTCGGTCAGGCCGGTCGAATTGACAATGAAGTCGTTAGGCAAAGTCGGGTCGGGCGTTGGGGACGCAGCCGGAAGCGGCGGAATCTCGACGTCATACGGCCCGGGGATCGAATAAAACGTGCTCTTGGTCGTGCCGTCTGGAAGAATGTGGACGATGCGATTGGCGCCGTTCTCGGCCACATCGAGCGCGAGACCGTCGAAGCCAGCACCGATCGGATTATTCAATCCGGTCGCGAAGGTCGACTTGGTGGCGTCGGTTTTGAACTCGTAGACGTTGCCGGTGGTTTCGTCGGCCACGAAAAGGTTGCCGTATTTGTCGAACGCCAGACCTTGCGGCGAGCCGAGCCCGGTCGCGAAGGTTCGCATCGTGCCATCGAGCGCGTAAACGATGACCGAATGCGTGGCCGGATCGGTCGCGAAGAGATCACCTGCGCCTGCGCGGGCGTGTGCTGCCGAGAGGAATTGCGCCGCAGTCGCGACGGCGACGTTGGTTATGATGGTGTACAATAATTTCCGATAGTTATGAAGCATGATCTGACCTCCCTTTGGAGTGGTTAGTAGAGAAGAGTGTCTACGATGTTGGTTCTGCAGTTATTTCCAGCGGCATGAGAATGGCAAAAATGTTCCCAATGCGTCAAGAGTTTTTCTTAGCAATTATAAAGGCCATGGTTTTGCGACCGCCACTTTTCTTCAGAATTGTTTAATTGTCAGCCCCGTCCCGCGGGCGCATTCTTCTCTCATGAACCCGACTGTCGCGATCGAGACGACCACGCAACTCTCCGTCTTTCTCGGCAATCGCCCCGGCGCACTCTCGCGTGTTTGCAGCGAACTCGCCGCCGCCGAGATCAACATTCACGCCCTCGCAATTTCCGACACCATCGATCACGCCGTCGTGCGAATGGTCGTGAGCGACCCGACAAAAGCGCTCATGATTCTCGGCGAACGCGGCGTCCTCGCGCTCGAGAACGACGTCCTCATGATCGAGAGCAACAATCGGCCCGGCACGCTCGCGGTCATCGCCGATCGCCTCGCCAAAGCGCAGATCAATATTGAATACGCCTACCTCGCGACCAGTCCGAAATCGCAGGAAGGCGTGCTCATTTTGCGGCCGTCGAATGTCGAGAAAGCAGTCCGCGCGCTGCAAGATTTGTGAGTCCGCGCTTTTCGTTAGGCAAAGTTGCCTAACGAACAATCGAGACTCGTTAGGCGCCGGCGCGCTTTACTTTTCCCGGCATTTCGGCTTGATCATTTCCTGTTCGCCAAATTTTTCTCGATGAACCTCGAAGCTCTTCGCGCGATTCCGCTCTTCCAAGGTCTCGATCGCAAATCAGCCGGCGATCTTTTCAATCTTTTCAACGTGCGCACGATTCCGGCCGCGACCGCGCTCTTCCGCCGCGACGATCCGGGCGACGCGATGTTCTTTATCGAGAGCGGCCAGATTCGCATCAGCGTGCAGGACACCGATGGCCGCGACACCACGCTCGCGGAACTCGGGGCCGGCGATTTTTTTGGCGAAATGGCGATGCTCGACGGCCGGCCGCGCTCGGCCGACGCGGTTGCGCTCGTCGCAACGAAACTCGCGGTCCTCGAGCGCGAAGATTTTCGTGCGTTCGTGCGCAACAATCCCGACATCGCGCTCGGCCTGCTCACCGCGATCACGCGGCGGCTGCGGCATACCGACAATCTCTTGCGTCATCGCGTTTCGCGAAACGCGAACGAAGAAGACGCGGCGCAGCTCACCCTCGCCGATCGCGCCGCTGACCTGATCGCGGAGTTCGGCGGCAGCTGGAAATTCATCAGCTTCTCGATTTTGTTTTCGCTCGTCTGGATCGCGGTCAACAGCTGGCTGCTCACCCGCTCCTCGTTCGATCCGTTCCCGTACGTGCTGCTCAATCTCGTCCTCGGCATGATCGCCGGTTTGCAGGCGCCGATCATCATGATGTCGCAAAATCGCCAGGGCGAAAAAGACCGACTGCGCGCCGATCTCGATTACCAGGTGAATTTGAAAAACGAGCTGCTCCTGACCGAAGTTTTGCGCCGGCTCGAAGCGCTCGAAGGCAGCCCGTCGCAATTGCCCCCGCTCCGCGACTAACGAATGCGCACGAAACCGCTCCGCATCGGGCCGGTCACGCTCGGCGGAAAATTGCCGGCGCTGATTCTCGGGCCGTGCGTGATCGAGTCGGAGAAGTTCGTTAGGCGAATGGCGCAACGGATCGGCGCGATCTGCGCGGCGGAAAATTTGCCGTTCATTTTCAAGGCGTCCTACGACAAGGCGAATCGCACTTCGGTGCGATCGTTTCGCGGCATCGGCGCGCGCGAAGGCTGCGCGCTGCTCGCCGAGATCGGTCGCGAATTGCAAATGCCGGTGACGACCGACGTGCATTTGCCTAACGAGTGCGAGATCGCGGCGGAATTTATCGACGTCTTGCAAATTCCCGCGTTCCTCTGTCGGCAAACCGACTTGCTCCACGCCGCCGCCGCGACCGGCCGCGTCGTCAACGTGAAGAAAGGCCAGTTCCTCGCGCCGTGGGACCTGCGCAACGTCGCGGAAAAGCTCGAAACTTTTGGCGCGCGGAAATTTTTCTTCACCGAACGCGGCACCACTTTCGGCTACAACAATCTCGTTGCCGACATGCGCTCGCTCGCGTGGATTCGCGAAGCCGGTTACCACGTTATTTTCGACGCCACGCATTCCGTGCAACGGCCGGGCGGCGCGGGCGATTCGACTTCGGGCGACGCCGCGCTCGCGCCGGTCCTTGCGCGGGCCGCGCTCGCCGCCGGTTGCGACGGCATCTTCATGGAGGTGCACGAGCATCCGGCGCGCGCGCTTTCCGACGGACCGAATCAGATTCCGCTAAAGGATTTGCCGAAGCATCTGCGCGTGTTTAAAGCTATTCATGCTGCGGTTGCGTAGCGTGCGCCCGATTTCGCGGGCGGCGCGTTTCAGTTTTCTCGTCTTCTGCACGGGCGCGCTCTGCCTTTCCGCGGCGGCGAAGACGAAAAAACATTCCGCTTCAGCGACGCCGACGCCGGAAGAGAAAGAAGATCTGGGTTTGAAAAACATCCCGCTCACCGTCGGCCACGAAGCGAAAGGTCTGACCTTGCCTAACTATGACGATCAGGGCCATCTTCTCGGCCGTTTCCAAGCCGCGACCGCGAACCGGATCGATGACGGCCACGTCGAATTCACGAACCTGAGAATGCAGACCTACAACGCGCAGCAGCAGCCCGATTTCAACATCACGATGGCGCAGGCTGTCCTAAATCTGGACACCCGCGTGCTCGAATCGCCCACCCGCACGAAGATCAAGCGCGCCGATTTCGAGCTCGCCGGCGACACGATGCATTTCAACACCACGACGCACCAGGGCACGCTCAAGGGCCACGTGCACATGACGGTTTTCGATCGCTCGGCCATCGCCGGTTCGCCGAAACCGAAGCCGGGCGCGTCACCCTCCACCTCGCCGGCAGCGACGCCGAATCAGCCATGACGCGCCGGTTTCTCGTTTTATTTTTTTGCGGAATCGCGACCGCGCTCGGTGTCGAAACCGCCGCGCCGACGCCGGCCACTTCGCCCGCGCCGGAAAAATCTGCGCTGAAGGAGAAGGGCTTGCTTCCCGCCGCGTCGCCCGGCCAGACGATCACGACCCAGATTTATTCCGACGAGGCAAATTTCAACACCGAGAAACGCATCGGCATTTTCACCGGCCACGTCCGCGTCTTCGATCCGCGCTTCAACATTCAATCGGACAAGCTGACCGTTTACATCCACAAACAGGAAAGCGAAGGCCTCGAAAAAGCGATCGCCGAAGGCCACGTCGGCGTCGTCCGCGAAAAGCCCGATCCGAACGGCGGCCCGCCCTCGAAATCGATCGGCCTTTCCGAAAAAGCGGTTTACACTTCATCGGATGGAAACGTCGAGATGACCGGCAGCCCGCGCGTGCAGGAAGGCCTCGACACCCACATCGCGACCACCCCGCAAACCGTCATGATCATGAACCAGGATGGCCACCTCACGACCCACGGCCCGAGCCGGACGGAAATCCAGCAGCAGCCCTCGCCTTCGCCCGGCGCGAGCGCTTCGCCCGGCATCACGCCGCGTCCGACCCCGAAAGTCGCGACCCCGCGCATCGGCCCACGACCATGACGACCGACGCCCTCACCCAACCAGCCCCGCTCGCTCCGCACACCCATGCGCATGAGGATAATTACGTCCTCAAAACCAGCGGCCTCGTGAAAATTTACGGCGGCCGCGCGGTCGTCAACGGCATCGACCTAAGCGTCGGTCCGGGCGAGATCGCGGGATTGTTAGGCAAAAACGGCGCCGGCAAAACGACCACGTTTTACATGATCGTCGGACTCGTCCGGCCGAACCAGGGTCGGGTCATTTTCTCCGGCACCGACGTCACGAATTACCCAATGTACAAGCGCGCCCGGCTCGGCATGGGTTACCTGCCGCAGGAGGAATCCATCTTCCGCAAGATGACCGTCGAGCAAAACATCCTCGCCATTTTGCAGACCATGCCATTGAGCAAACAGGAGCGCCGCCGTCGCTGCGACGAATTGCTCCACCAATTCGGCATCGAGCGCATCGCGAAAAACACCGCCCTCACCCTGAGCGGCGGCGAAAAGCGCCGGCTCACCATCGCCCGCTCGCTCGTCACCCGCCCGAAACTCCTCATGCTCGACGAGCCGTTCAGCGGCGTCGACCCGATCGCGGTTTACGACGTCCAGCAGCTCGTCGTCAACCTCCGCCAATCCGGCCTCGCCATTCTCATCACCGACCACAACGTCCGCGAAACCCTCTCCATCGTCGACCGCGCCTACCTCATCGACGAAGGCCAGGTCGTGAGCGAAGGGACGAAAGATTTTCTCATCAACGACCCGATCAGCCGCCAGCTCTACCTCGGCGAGCGCTTTCAAATGTAAACCAAAGGAGCCATGCAAACCGCCAACAACCATCCCACCGTCAAAGTCACCGGCCGCCACCTCGCCATCACCGACGCGATCAACGATTACGCCACCCGCAAGATCGAGAGCCTCCACCTCGACTACCCCAAAATCATCGAAGCCCACGTCATCCTCGGCGTCGAAAAATACCGGCACTGGGCCGAGATCGTCCTCATCTGCTCGAACCACATCACGATCGAAGCCTGCGAAGAACTCGACGACCTTTACGCCGCGATCGACGCCGCGAGCGACAAAATCGCGCGCCAGATGCGCAAATACAAAACCCGCCTCCTCCGCCGCCATCGTCCCCGCAAAGACGAAATCCGCCACCTCGAAGAACAAATCCTCCATCCCGAGCCGGTCGAGGAAGACGACCACCACGAGCACGCCGTCGTCCGCACCGAGCGCTACCCGATCAAGCCCATGTTCGTCGACGAAGCCGTCCTCCAGCTCGAGATGTCGACCCGCCAATTCCTCGTCTTCATGAACGCGCGCAACTCCCGCGTCAGCGTCCTCTACCGCCGCAAAAGCGGCGACTTTGGCCTCATCGAGCCCTCGCTCGGCTGAGGCGACGTGGCGTCCGCTCCCCTTAGCGGGCCGCTAAACCGTCGCGCCGGCTCGCGTCCGCCGCCAGGCAACGAGTCCCGCCGCGCCGAGCGCGAGAAAACCGAGCGCCCCTGTCGCCGGCGCCTGTGTGGGCTGATCGTTGGCCAACGTTTTCTGGCCGGTTTTGATTTGATCGCCCGGATCGCCCCACGCGTAATCGACCAGAATAAAAAAATCGTGCGGGTTGCCAGTCGTCCTCACTCGCGCCCAGCCGTATTGCGTGCCCTTGCCGGTATTGAAACGGAAGCCGATAAACCCGATCCCCTTTTCCTGGAACTGGCCCTGCGTGTAATAATTGTCCGCCATCACCGCGATGCTCTCGAATTCCGGCGTGATGAATTTCCCGGCCGAGACGGGCACGCCGCGATCGAGCTTCGAGACGTAACCAATCAGGCCGTGATAACCCCGCACCTGGTTGGAAACGCGGGCGCCCACGATGCCGGCTAAAGCATAGTTAAACAAACTTTGACTCGATTCGGTTTGACGAAAAACGAGCACGGCGTCGCTCTGGAGGGGAAATTCGCGCTTGATCGAGCCCGAGCCCTGCCGAAAGACCGAGTTGATCAGCCCGGAGTAATGAATCTCCCCCTCCGCCGTCGCGGCGCAGCCGAACGCCGTCGCCGCGCCTGCAGTCGCATAAGCGGCCCAGCGCGCCGGGCCGAGCGGGCTGAGTTGTTTCCGGCGATTCTTTCGTTTCATGCTTTCAGCCTGCCTCGCCGAACATCCGGGAGTCAAGCCAAAACTCGGAGGATGCCCCTACGTGCCCACCATCACGCTCACCGGGTTGCTCCACTGGCCCACCTCGGCGTCGCCCACGAGGAAAATGCCGCGATAAGTCCACTTCCCCGGCGTGGCGGGAAACGGCGTGTTGTCGATGTAGCCCGGAGTCGTATCCATGACTAGAAAGACAAAGCCTTTCCCGTCGCCGCGATCGACCTCCAGCCGGATCATGTCGAGAAAATTGCCCTGCCCTTCCCAGCCCCAATCCGCCGCCACCGCGTTGCCTTGCACCTTCACCTTCAGGTTGGGCTGGATCGTGGCCATGTCGGGCCCCGTCTGCTCCGGGCCATTGATCCCGAGGGCGTCGCCCATCGGGTCGTTAAAGGTGGGGCCGTCGCGCACCACCTTGGCCGTGGCGCGGAAACGGGGCTCGATCCCCGGCGCGACCGCGGGCACGGCCGTCGGGAAAACGGGCGGCACCGGCACGATCTCGACCCCGCCGGCGCTGGAGTGGCGCATGCGGGTTTTCCAGCTCGACCATTGCCGGGCGCTGTTTTTGGCCAGCGCCTGGCAGCTCAGGAGGTAGTGGAAATAATCGGCATCCCCTGCCTGCGCGCTGATCTGAGCCGCGCTCAGGGCGCCGGGGTAATTGCCGATGGTGTTTTTGAAGGTTTGGAGCTGTTGATCGAACAGCTCGTCGTTGCTTGGAATGTAGTCTTCTCTTGCCATAATGATATTTGTCTTCACGATGTAATGCAGGATTTCCTCGCCAAGGTTACGAAAAATCTTTTGGCCCCGCGATTTTTTTGGTTTTAAGGCCGGCAACGAGAAATACCCGCCCGGTTAGGCGCTCCAACCGCGCGGTCAGCTCATTCAACCGCACGGTTTGCTCGCTCAACCGCGCGGTCAGGTCATTTCACCACGCGGTCAGACCGCTTGACCGCGCCGCCGAAGCCTTCAACCGCGCGGTCAGCTCGTCCAACCGCGCGGTCAGCCGGCTCAACCGCGCGGTCAAATCACCTGACCACGCGGTCAATTCGCCCAACCGCGCGGTCAAACCCTCCGGCGGCGGCCAAAAACCCCCGCCGGACATCAGCGACCTATTGAACGGTGAGAGTGAGGTCGTTGCGGTCCCCGCCTTCGTAGTTCGCAAGATAGGTGTTCGGCCCGGCGTCGAAGGTAGAACCATCGGGCAGATTGGCGAAGGTGCCTGCGATGGGCGAGGCGGAGGTGTTGTCGATGACGGTGAAGACGGTGCCGACCGCCACCGCCTGGCGTTTGTCACCAACGAACGAAAACCTGGCGCCGGCCTCGATTGTCACCCCCGCGGCGATGACCTGGTCGGCATGGACGGCGTTTTTGGGCGCCTCGACGGAGTAGATGTAGGTGCCATCGGCTGCGAAGGTGAGGGTGTTCTGGATCGTCAACGTGCGGGGTCGGGGATAATCGTAGGCTGGCTCCAGAAATGCGCCGGACCCGTTGCCCGTGCCAATGGTAACTGGTCCCGCAATGATGCCGCTTCCCGCGAGGTAGCCGCGCGTAATGCTGACCGGGCCCGTGCCGGTGGCCGAACCGCCGGCATTGGCAACCGTGAAAGCTCCTGCGCTGACTACTGTGCCACCAGTGAAGCGGTTTGCTCCGGTGAAGGTCAGACTGCCCGGGCCGATTTTGGTGATGGAACCGCCGACGCCGCCGGCAACTCCGCCATCCTCGATCGCACCGTTGAACTCGGCGAAGGGATATTGCGTCTGTCCGATGACGAGGTTATTGCCGCCGAGGAAAACTACCGCGGACTTCGAGGCATTGGCGCTGACGAGAGCGCCAATGGTGAGACCCGGAGGATTGTGCGCGCTGATATCGAGCGTGCCCTTTGCCCCGAGGCCGAGCATGCACTGGCCTCCGGTCGAGTCGCCGAAAAATTTGATGCTCCCACCGAGGCCTCCGTTGTAGGGCGCGCCGGTAAAGATTTCCACATCCGCGGCGGAGGAGGAATCCATAAAGTCGGTCTCGCCGCCGGGGGCGTGTCGTGCTTCGCCACCCTCATCGCCGATAATGGACTGGCCGGCGTTCGACGACTGCATGAAAATGATGAAGGCCTTGGCCGAGTCGCGCGCGAAGAGCCCTCCCGAATTCTCAATGAATACCTTCCCCGCGGTGGATGAGCCGGTGAAAACGATCTCTCCAGCGAGGGAATCGCGACCTCCCGCATCGTTAATATATTCCACGTCGGCCGACGAGCTGATCGAGGCGTTGGAGGTATCGCTGAAGGTGATGACGCCGCGCGATGAAGTGCCTCCCGAGCGTGTTCCCATCGTGACCGGCCCGCGCACGGTGGCGCGGTTGCGAAAGGTGATCGCCCCCGGGCCTCCCGAAAGTCCGCCGGCGTATAGCCCCTCGGTTGCGGTCGAAAGGTTCGTGATCCCCTTACCGCTGAGAGTGAGGGGAGCATTGGGCGAGAGACTGACGATGAACGACGGGGCCTCCGGGCGGAATTCAATTTCGTTTAATTCCACTGCCGCGGAGAGCGCAACCTCGGTCGTCGCGGAGCTTTCAAATATCGCCACATCATCGGGGCCATTCGGCACGGTTTGGAGCGTCCAGTTTCTTGCGGTGTTCCAGTCGCCGTTTTTGGGGTTGTGGTCCCACGTCGCGCTGCCTGCATGGGCAGTCGCTTGCAGACCGAACAAAAGCAGGGCTGCCAACGTGGCGGGGAGGAGAGTTGAGCCGTTCACGGAGGCGGACATGTTAAGCTCGGGGTTATTTGGCTGTTTCGTCATGGGTTCTGTATTTGTTATGGTTTCAGGGGCCTACTCCACGGTGAGGGTGAGTTCGCTGCCGTCGCCGTCTTCCGATGCGCACGAAATTGCCCGTCAGGAGCACGACTGCCGCGCCGAGGAGAAGTGCCTTCATGCGGCAGAGTCTGCCGAGATGTCGCCGGCAAAGTAAAGGCGGGAATCAGGCGAGCGGCAAAACGGTGCGCTCCATCCCGGCGGCGAAATCCGGGAAGCGCGGAGCCCAGCCCAACGAGCGGAGCTTGCGGTTGCTGACCCGCTTGTTGCTCGCGCCGCGCTTGCGGGTCGCCGGCTCGGTCGCGATGGGCGGGAGCGGGCGGTGCAGCTTCGCGGCCAGCCAGGCGCAAGCGTCGCTTTGCGCGATCGGCTCGTCGTCGGCGATGTTGAAGATGCCGCCGGCCGCCGCGGTGGCGAGGCGGAGGAGCGCCGCCGCAATGTCCTCGCGATGGGCGTGGTTCAAAATGCGGCCGGGCGCGAGTTGGGCGTCGCCGGCGAGAAATTTGCGCAGCAAAGCCGAGCGGCCGGGACCGTAAATGCCCGCGAGCCGGGCGATCATTCCGCCATTTTGTCGGACGAGCTCCTCGGCTTCGCGCAAAATTTTGCCGGTCTCATGCGCCGGCTCGGCCGCGCTTTCCTCATCGACCCATTCGCCGTCCCGCTGCGCGTAAACTGAGGTGCTGCTCGTGAAAATGAAGCGCGGCGCGCGCAGAACCGCGAGCAGGTTGCGCGCGCCTTCCAGATAAACTTCGCGATAACTCTCCGCCCCGCCGCCGCCCGAGCTGGCGCACTCAATCACAGCGTCGAAATTCTCCGCCGCCGCCTCGACCGCGCCGCGATCGGCGATGTTGACCGCCCTGACGACGAAAGATTTTTCCGACGCCGGGGCCGATTTCGTCCAGCCGACCACTTCCCAGCCGGCGCCGCGGAACAACTCCGCGGTCGCGAGCCCGACGTAACCGCAGCCGGCGATGAGCAGGCGCGGCATCTAGACCGCGACGGCGGTGATTTCGATCTCGTCGAAGTCGTTCGGCTGCCGTGCGCGCACCTGTTTCAGCCGGATCAATTCGAGGAGAGCGAGAAAGGTGACGACGATCTCGACCCGCGAGGCCGCCCGCGCGAAAAGCTCGGAAAATTTCACCGACCCGCCGGCCGCGACGCGCGCCAGGATGGCCTCGATCTTGTCCGAAACGGTGAAATTCTCGCCGAAGATCTCGCGCAAATCTTCCCGCGCATCGATGCGCTTGAGCACGTTCTGGAAGGCGTTGATGAGCTGGAAAATTCCGACTTCGCCGAGCCGAAACGGCGCCGCCGCCGGCGCGACCCCGTCGCCGACCCGCGCGAAAATGCGCTCCTGCTCAAGCGCGCGCGCGCCGAGCTGCTCGGCCGCTTCCTTGAATTTTTTGTATTCGATCAACTGGCGGATCAAATCCCAGCGCGGGTCGTCCTCCTCGACGTCTTCCTCGGGCGGCTGCTGGTCGGCCGGGAGGAGGCGGCGGCTTTTGAGGTAGATCAGGTTCGCGGCCATGACGACGAATTCGCCCGCGACGTCGATGTTCAGCTCCTTGAAGGCCTGGAGATACTCGAGGTATTGCCGCGTGATCCGCTCGAGCGAGATGTCGTAAATGTCGATCTCGTCGCGCTTGATCAGGTAAAGGAGGAGGTCGAGCGGGCCTTCGAAAATCTCGAGCCGGACTTTGTATTCGGTCTCCATCCGTTAGGCAATGTAGCCGCTTCGCTGTGCGAAGCGCGAGAGAAAGTGTGAGCGGCCCTCGCGCCTTCCGCAGGAAGGCGGCTACAGGGGGAAATGTTTCACGCGGTTCCAGATTTCATCCATCTCCGCGAGGTCGGCGTCGCCGAGTTTCTTGCCGCCGGCGCGCAGCTCCGATTCCATGAGGTGAAAACGCGCGATGAATTTGTCCGTGGCGGCCGCGAGGAGGGTTTCGCCCTCAAGTTTTTGTTTCCGCGCGAGATTGACGACCGCGAAAAGGAGGTCGCCAATTTCGTCCGCGATGTCGTTAGGCTGATTCCTCGCAATGGCCGATTTCGTTTCGCTTAATTCTTCGTCGACCTTTGCGACCACGTCCGCGGTTTCCTTCCAATCGAAACCGACCCGCGCCGCTTTCGTCTGCACTTTTTGCGCGCGCAAAAGGGCCGGCAACGCCGCCGTCAGGCCGGAAAAATATGCGGCCTCGCCCGTCTCATTTTTCTCCGCGCGCTTGATCGCATCCCATTGTTTCAAGACCGCGCCGGTGTCGCGCGCGTCGCTCTCGCCGAAAACGTGCGGATGTCGCCTAACGAGTTTGTCGCCGACCTCGCGCGCGACTTGCTCGATGTCGAAGCGGCCCTCTTCGCGCGCGATCTCTGCGTGCATCACGGCTTGCAGGAGCAAATCGCCCAGCTCTTCGCGCAGATTCGCGTCGTCGTGCGCGCGGATCGCTTCCGCGACTTCGTAACTTTCCTCGAGCAAACCCGGGACGAGCGACGCGTGCGTTTGCTCGCGATCCCACGGACAGCCGCCGGGCGCGCGCAGTTGCCTGACGATTTCGCAAAGGCGCTCGAAGGCCGCGCTCATATCCGCCAGAGCGAGCGGTGGCTCCCGAATTCCGCGATCTCGCCGGAGGTTTTTTTGCCGACGTAAATCGTGATTCCGATCACGCTCACGAGCGTGCCGACAAAAATAAAGGCGACGAACCACGACGGAATATGCCCGACGCGGAGCGCGCGATAAAACGCCGGGACGCTGTCGATCGGCTCCTTCGCGTGCAGGAAGATTTTCAGCACCCACGCGACCATGATGAGGATGAAAATGAAAACGTAGTTGCGTTTCAGGCGCCGCCCGACCGCTTCGAGTTTGCTGATTTTGAACGAGGGCAGAATCAAATCTTCGCAGACCAGTTTTTTCCACTCGCCCTGGAGCAGGTTGCGATTTTCCATCACCATCGGGACGAGGAAGTGCGCCTCGAGCATCCGCACCCGGGCGCGAAACGCGTCGTAAAAACGATAACGCCGCGCCTCGATCCAGAGCAGCATCCAGACGATCGCGAGGTTGAAAAAGAAAATGAGATGCGGCACGCCCGCGTTCGAAAACGAGATCGTGATGATCGCGGTGCTGCTCGTGATCGCCCAGTTCGTCGTCGTGTCGAGCCGCGTCCGCCAGGTCATGATGCGACTGAGTTCGCCGCGATAAAAATGCGACATCGCATTGACGTAGCCCGGATCGTAAATGCTCGACTGATGCGAGACGGTCACTTCCTTCGTCGCATCCGCAGTTGGAGAATCGCTCGCCACGCCAGCGAATGATTCGACATCGGCGCGCGGCGCGTCAAACTCTGATTCGAATTTATGGCGGCCTTTTCTCTGGCGGATCTTTTTTCGGAAAAAAATCTCGCGCTCGATCTGCAGGGCGCGACTTCCGGGGAAGCGATCTGGGAAATTGTCGAGTGTTTGCGCGCGGGCGGCGAGCTCGAGCAGGCGGAAAGATTTTACGAGCTGGTCATGGAGCGCGAGCAGAAAAGCTCGACGGTCGCGAACGGCGGCGTCGCCTTTCCGCACGCCCGCACCGATCTCGTGGGCAAAATCGTGCTCGGGATCGGGCGGAGCAAAACGGGCGTGAATTTTCCCGGCCGGGCCGATCTGGTGCACCTGATTTTTCTCATCGGCGTGCCGCAGCAAATGGTGAACGATTACCTGATCTGCGTCGGCGCGCTTGCGCGGCTGCTCAAAAGCGAAGAGCGACGCAAAGCGTTGCTCGATGCCTCAACTCCCGCGGAATTCTTCGACCGGTTGCGCAGCGAGAGCTGACTCGTTAGGCGCGGAAAAGCGCGAACCATAGTACCAACGATGGAGCCGGTGCGGCGAGCAGCCGCAATAATAAAGCAGAATGAAAAAAGCGTTCTGGAGCGAAGTGCGCCAGGCGCCGCGATGCTGATGCCGCCGGCCGGAAGATTCCATCGGCGGATCGAGCACCGCGACTTTGCCGGCGCGGCGCAGGCGGCGGGAAAATTCCATGTCTTCCATCAGCGGAATGTCGGCAAAACCGCCTAACGAGTCGAAAACCTCCCGCCTAACGAAAAGCGATTGGTCGCCAAAAAGCGTTCCGCCGTTCCCACTGAGAAATCGGCCTAACGACTCCAGCCCGACGAGCCGCGGATGCCGCCGATCGAACTTGCGATAAAACGCGCCGCCGATAATCGCCGGATCGTGCAAGGCGCGCGCGAGCGCCTCGAGATGTTCCGTCCGCAAAATCGCGTCGGCGTGATGGAAAATCAGCGCGTCGCCGGTCGCGTGCGCGGCGCCGAGATTCATTTGCGCGCCGCGGCTTGGCGTTGGCGCGCGCAGGTAAGTTGCACCGGCGCTTCGCACCCATTCCTCCGTCGGCAAATTATTGTCTGACGCGTCGACAACGATAATTTGGTGGAGCGAACCTAGCCTAACGAGTGAAGGAATGAGCTGCGCAAGGCGGCCTGCTTCGTTCCACGCCGGCACGATCACGCTCAGCCGCAACGCGCCCGCGACCGGATCGTTCACGAAGATTTTTTCAGGAGCCGGTTGCGCGCGCGGTCGAGGGCGCGACGCTCGCTCGCGGTCAGACTGCCGATGCCGCTCTTGGAAATTTTGTCGAGCACGGGATCGATCGAATCGTAAATGTCTTCCGGCTCGGCGGCCCGGCGCGGAGACACGCGCGGGACGACGCTGAGCGCGCGTTTCGAGCGCCAGCGCGAGGGCCATTCGCGCAGCCAGTCGAGCTCGGAACCGGCGCCGCGCAGGTAGATAAATCCGATGGCAAGGAGCGCGCTGAGCCAGAGCACGGCGAGCTCGGACCAGACGTGATAGGCGACGAGTTGCAGCGTGTAGGCCGCGGTCAAAATCACGGCGATCCATTTCGCCTGCACGCGCAGGAACATTTCCACGCTTGGATAAATCGCGGCGAAGGCGAGAAAGATTCCGAAATGAATAATGCTCGAGCCGGCGAGTCCGACGCGCTCGTTCAGACCCCAAAGCGTAAGCAAAACCGAGGGCGCGAGAAGGAGCAGCGCGTAAAGCCCGATGAAGGCGCGCCGGCCGATGAAGCGTTCCACTTCGCGACCGAAGGCGAAGAGCAAATACATTTCGATCGCGAACCAGATAAGGCTCGAAGGCGAATGGACAAAGGCGTAGGTCGCGATCTCCCAGACCCGCCCGGCGCGCAGCACTTCCGCGCTATCGAAGCTGAAAAAATTCAGCGTCGCGCCCGCGCCGAACGCGACCAGAAAGCAGGCGGCGATCATGCAGGCGATGTGCGTGATGAGGAGAAGGGTGGTGACGTGAATCGGATAGCGGCCGACCCAACCAACCGGTTGATAATCGTCCGATGTCACGACGCCGAACATAACGACATTAAAAGGCCCGGCCCCGCCAAGTGCAAGCCCGCGCGATCGCGGCGACGCGAGATTTTTCTTGGCCAAGTTGCGGAAGCGTTCGAAATTAAATGTTCGCCTGCATTTGCGCGAATCGACCATGCAAAACATCGCTCCTGCCATCTCGGCCCCCGATTCGTTAGGCAAAAACAAACCGGCTCAGCAAGCGGTGCTCGATTGGGTGCGCGAAGTCGAGGCGCTGACCGAGCCGGAGAATATTTTTTGGTGCGATGGTTCGGAAGAAGAGAGCGATTATTTGCTCGACGAAGCCTGCCGCCAGGGCGTGCTGATCAAGCTCAACCAGGAAAAGCGGCCTGGCTGTTACCTGCATCGCTCGAACCCAAACGACGTTGCGCGTGTCGAGCAGTTCACGCTCATCTGCGCGCCGACCAAAGAGGAAGCCGGCCCGACCAATCACTGGGCCGAGCCGGCCGCGACTTACGCCAAGCTGCGCGGTTTGCTCAAAGGCGCGATGCGCGGACGGACGATGTTCGTGGTGCCTTACATCATGGGGCCGCCGGATTCGCCGCTCGCGAAAATCGGCTACGAGATCACCGACTCGATTTACGTCGTGCTGAGCATGCGGATCATGACGCGGATGGGCGCGGAGGCTTCGAAACGCCTTGGCCTAACGAGTGACGCGGAGTTCAATCGCGGCGTCCATTCGTTGCTCGACGTCAATCCGGAGCGGCGCTGGATTTGTCATTTTCCGCAGGACAACACGATCATCTCGGTCGGCTCCGGTTACGGCGGAAATGTTCTGCTGAGTAAAAAATGTCTCGCCCTCCGCATCGCGTCCTATCTCGCGAAAAAGCAGGGCTGGCTCGCCGAGCACATGCTCATCCTCGGCGTCGAATCGCCTAACGGAAAGAAGCATTACGTCGCGGCGGCGTTCCCCAGCGCGTGCGGGAAGACAAATTTCGCCATGCTCATTCCGCCGAAACATTTTGCCGGCTGGAAAATCACGACGGTCGGCGACGACATCGCCTGGATGCAGATCGGCGGCGACGGCCGGCTCTACGCCGTCAATCCCGAGAACGGCTATTTCGGTGTCATGCCCGGGACGAGCTACGCCTCGAATCCGAACGCGATGCGCTCGATCGAGCGCGACACGATTTTCACGAACGTCGCCCTAACGAACGACGGCGATGTCTGGTGGGAAGGAAAAGATGGCCCTGTGCCTAACGAATGCATCGACTGGCGCGGCGACCGCTGGACGCCCGACTCGAAACAAAAAGCGGCGCATCCGAACAGCCGTTTCGCGGTGCCGATGCGCAACAATCCGGTGCTCGATCCCGAGGTGAACAATCCGGACGGCGTCCCGATCAGCGCGATTATTTTTGGCGGCCGGCGGAGCGACACGATGCCGCTGGTTTTTCGCGCGTTCGATTGGAATCACGGCGTCTATGTCGGCGCGACCATGGCTTCGGAGACGACGGCGGCGGCGGCCGGCGCGGTCGGCAAAGTGCGGCGCGATCCGATGGCGATGCTGCCGTTTTGCGGCTACAACATCGGCGAATATTTCCAGCACTGGCTCGAAGTCGGTCCGCGCCTGACGAACCCGCCGCTCATCTTTCATGTGAACTGGTTTCGCAAAAACGCCGAGGGAAAATTTCTCTGGCCGGGTTTTGGCGACAACATGCGCGTCTTGAAATGGATGATCGATCGTTGCGAAGGACGAAGCGGCGCACAGAAAACTGCGATCGGCTGCATTCCGCGGCCGGAAGATCTCGACCTCGACGAGCTCGATCAAGTTTCGCCCGAGATGATGCGCGAGTTGCTCGCGGTCAATCCGGAGGAATGGAAAAAAGAGCTCGAGGGCCACGAGGAATTTTTGCGCACCCTCGAGCCGTACGTGCCGCGCGAACTGCTCGACGAAAAAGAAAAGCTGGCCGAACGCCTCAGTCGTTAGGCATTCGTTAGGCGGCCTAACGAAAAGCCAGATCGTTCAATAAGCCGAGTTCGGCGGCACAATCACCTGCATGAACGTGCGCACGATGATGCCGCACTCGAGCATCAGGTTCCAGTTTTCGAGATACTCGAGGTCGCAGGCGACGCGCTGCTCAATGTCCTTGTTCGTTTGCGCTTCGCCGCGAAAACCGCGCACCTGCGCGAGGCCGGTGATGCCCGGTTTGACGAAAGTGCGCACGTGATAGCTCGCCATCAGCCGCGAGAATTGTTCGTTATGCTCGATCAAATGTGGGCGCGGGCCGACCGTGCTCATTTCGCCGCGGAGCACGTTCCAGAATTGCGGAATCTCGTCGATGCTCAGCTTGCGAAACCATTTGCCTAACGAATAGACGCGGTCGTCTTCCGCCGTCGCCTGGCGCGCGAGATCGTGATTTTCCAGGTGCATGGTGCGGAATTTCAGGATCTCGAAACGCCGGTTTTGAATCCCGGCGCGGATCTGCCGGTGAAAAAGCGGGCCGGGCGATTGCAAGCGTTGCGCGAGCCAGACGATGAGGGCGAGCGGCGGGAAAATGAAGAGCATGATCGGGAGCGCGAAAAGAATATCGAGGGTGCGTTTGAAGGCGCGGTTGAGCGGATTTTCGAGCGGCTCTTCGCGCAGGCCGATGAAACGGAACCCGTCGTCTTCGAAATGAGTCACCGGATGGCGCAGTTTTTCTTCGAGGTCGCTCACGATGATGAGCCGCACGCCGAGCTGGTCGCAGATCGTGATGACCTCGCGATTGGAATCAGTGAACTGCGGGAACTCGAGCATGATAACTTGTGTCACGCCTTGTTCCTGGATCGTCTGGCGCAAAATACTCGCGCCGCCGAGCACAGGAATTTTGTCTCCGGTGCAATCAAGCGGCTCTTCGCAAATAATCCCGACCACGCGCAGGCCGACGTCGGATTTGCGCCGGAGCCAGCCGCGGAGCTGCTCCGCTTTCGCGGTCGAGCCGACGAGCAAGGTTTTTTCGTCGCGCAATCCGAAAATTCCGCGGGCCAAAAAATGGGGCAGAAAATGATGCGAAAAAAGCAGCGCGATATAAAGCCACGGGACAAAATTGAAAAAGAATATGCGCGAGATGAACGCGTCCTTCTCCGCGATCAAATAGAGGACGAGCGCGCCGACGCTCGCGATCGTTTGCCGGAGGGCGAGCCGATGCTGGCGCAATAATTCGGCCTGGAGAAAAAAATTTTTCGAGCCTTCGCGGCTGAGCGATTCGGCGAGCAGCCCGATGACGAGCATCATAAAATAGGAGGCGTAACGCCCGGGCGTAAGTCGCGCGCCGGGCGAATAAAACGTCACCATGATCCAGACGCCGAACCAGAAGAGCGCGCCGACGATGACGATCTCGCAAAGGAGAAAAACCCAATACAAACCTTGCGTGCGCTGAGTGAGCATGTTTATCGAGTGGGGCAGCGACCAATCAGACGGGAAGATCGCGCCGTCGCCTCTTCCCTTTCCGACATTGACACAGTTTTTCGATCCTCTTGCGAGCCCGAAATCATAAAAGCTACTCCCATACCAACGCAGTTCTTTGATTGATGCAAACTGAGCCGCCGTCGCCAACCAGCCGATCGCATCGCGGCGATCGCACGACTCAGGCGGTCGCGCTCGCTTTGCCGTTGGTCGTGATTTTCGCGTCGTTTCTGAGCGGCGCGACGACGCGCTGGAGCGAAGGAATCGTGCTCGTTGTTTTCGCGCTGCTCCTTTTTGTTCGCCCGCCGCGGGTATCGTTAGGCTGGCCGCTCAATGCGCTCGCGATTCTTTTTCTCGCGCTCGCGGCCACGGCGTTTTTGCCCGCGCGCTGGTTTTTTCTGCCCGACTGGCGAACCGCGCTGACGAATGATCTCGGCGTCCAGCTCGCCTCAACGCTGAGTGCGCAACCGTGGCTCTCGCTCGATTCTTGCGTCACGCTCGTCGCCGGCCTCGCGTGGATTTACGACGTCACCGCGCTCGATCTCGAATTGCGCGACGTGCGGCTGGCCGCGCGCGTTTTCGCCGGCGGGATGATCGCGTTCGCCGCCCTTTGCATTCTGCTTTATCTCGAAAAACGCGCGCTGCCCTTCTGGCATAACGTCCGCAATTTCGGCTCGTATCCGAATCGCAACCAGACCGGCGATCTTTTCGGCATCTCGACTCTGGTCGTGCTCGCCTGCATGCAGGATTCGTTTCGCCGCGGGCACAAACGCTGGCTGCTCTGGCTCGCCGGCGCGCCGATCCTTGTCGCCGCGCTCATCCTCGATTATTCGCGCGCGGGCATTTTGATTTTGGTCGTCGGCGCCGTCGCGTGGCTGGCCCGGCTCGCGTTTCGGAAATGGTCGGGCGCGAGCGTCGCGGTCGCGGTTTCGCTTTTGCTCGTGCTCCTCACCGGGCTGCTCCTTTTCGGCGGCGAAACGATCGCGCGTTTTCATTTGCGCGGAGGGAGCGACGAAGGCGTCACTTCAGATTTTCGCTGGCTCATTTTTCGCGACGCCTGGACGATGATCAAGGCCTCGCCCTGGTGCGGCGTCGGGCTCGGAAATTTCGAAGGCGTCTTCGCGCTTTTTCGCGAAGCCTCGCACGGCGTCACCCGCTCGCTGCATCCGGAAAGCGACTGGCTTTGGCTCTGGAGCGAGATGGGCTGGCCGGCGGTTGCGATCGTTTTAATCGCGCTCGCGCTTTTCGTTAGGCGCGCTTTTCCGCTCAAGGAAGGCACAAACCAGCGGCTGCGCTACGCCGCGCTGATCGGCGGATTGCTTTTTTCGCTTCACGGGCTGGTCGATGTTTCCGGGCATCGTTTCGGCACTTTTCTTTGCGGGACTTTCCTCTTCGGCCTCGCGCAACTGCGGCCCATCGCGCGCCCGCCGAGCCGCTGGCCGCCGATCCTTTTTCGCCTAACAAGTCTGCTGTTGCTCGCGGCTGGACTGACCTGGTTTGTCGCCTGGCGCGATCAACTTCTGCTTCCCGGCTACGTCGGGGTCGAGAACGCAAAAAACGCCGCCGCCTTCGCCAATCGCGGCGATCGTTTTGCCGAAGCGCTCGTGCTCGACAATCGCGCGCTCGATTGGGCGCCGCTCGATTGGCAGCTTTACTTCAGTCGCGGCATCGCACGGATCGGCGCGCGCCAGCCGGCGGCCAGCGCGTTGGCTGATTTTCGCCGCGCGCGTTTTCTCGAGCCGAGCGCGTGGGAGTTGCCGTTCGACGAAGGCAAAGTCTGGCTCGGGCTTCAACCCGGCCTCGCGCTCAGCGCCTGGCGGGAAGCGCTTCGTCGCAGCTCGAATCCCTCCGCGATTTACTCGCAGATGTTCGCGCTCGCGGCGCAACTCGATCACCGCGCGCTGCCCGGCCTCGGCAATTTCGCGACCGGCGATCCGCGCCTAACGATCACATATTTGGAAAATATTCCGGCCGACAAATTCGCGCCCGCCTTGCAACAATTGCTCGCCCGCGATCCGGATTTGAAAGAATTCGACACTGTGGAAAAGAAGCGGCTTTTCGCGCTTTGGTCGCGGCACGAACCGCTCGACGGTCTCGTCCGCGCGACCACCGCGCATCCGGACTGGCTTGAATTTGCGTGGCCAGGCGTGGCGCGCTGGCAGGCCGGCCGCGGCGAATATCGAGAGGCGTGGCGACTCGTTAGGCAATACTCCGCGCCGCCGCCGATGCCCGTGTCATCGGGCGCGGGCTCGTTGCCGGAGCTCGAACGAAAATTCATCGCCGACCCGCGCGATTACGCCAACGGCTACGCGCTCTACCGCGCGCAACTCGCGACCGGCAAAAGCGACGACGCACTCAGCACGATTCGCCATTTCACCGCGCAGCCCGATGCGCCCGCCTACTTTTCCTACCTCGAAGCGGAAGGCTGGGCGATGCAGCAAAACTGGCAGCGCGCCTGGCAGTCGTGGGACGATTTTCGCGAGCGGGCCTCGCACTGATTTCGCCGCAGAATTGGCTTGCGGCGGGCGGGCGACTGCGGAAAGCTCAGCGCCGTCATGTTCCGGGAAGGGCGCCTTCAGAATTCGTTAGGGCAAATTGCTGCCGCTTTCGCTCTCGTCGCGCTGCTCATGGCATTGCTGCTCAGCGCCGCGCCGCAACTGCACGAACGGTTTCACGCCGACGCGGGCGCGCCGACCCATCATTGTGCGGTCACCCTGATTTCGTCCGGCCATTGCGCGCAGACCGCGCTCGGGCCGATCGCCATCGGGCCGGCTCGACTGATTTCGCTCGCGGTTCTTTGCCTAACGAATGCCCGCGTCATCATTTCGCGGTCGCATTCCTCGCTGCTCGAGCACGCACCGCCGCTTTTCGCCTGACGACTGGATCGGTCCGCGCCTAGCGCGGCGGCGTCGCGGGTGCGCATTTCCACGCGGCGCAGGATTTCAGTTGCGCGAAATGCCCAGACTGTCCGGCCGTTTTCACGAGCCGGGAATTCTCAGAAACCGACGAATGAAAAATTTATTGATCACTTTTGCGGCATCGTTAGGCGCGGCGGCGACGCTTTGCGGGCAAAGCCCGACGCCCGCGCCGCCTAACGACATCGAAACTTTGCGCGAGCAGGTCCAGGCGTTGACCGCGACCGTGAAAACGCTCCAGCAACAAGTGAAAGATCAGCAGGACGCGCTCGCAAAAATCAATCCCGCGGTCGCGCCGACCAGCGTCGCCCCGGCCGCAACGCCGGCGGCAACCGCCGCGCCCATGTTCCCGACCACGGATGAATCAGTCGTGGCCGGCGCGCCCGAGCCTTCGCCGCTGCCCGCGGCCGCGACCGGTCCCGCGGCGGCGCCGGTGAATCAGGAGTTCCCGACCACCGATGCGTCGGTCACCACTTCGAACGAGACGATTTCTTCGACCGGCGCCGGCTCGTCGATGACGGCGCCGATTGGGATCGGTGGCGGCCACGGCAGTTACATGAACATCTCGTTCGACGGGCAGTTCGCATTCGCTTATTCGAGCGACAAAAATCTCGATCAGCTCGAAGTCGGCGATCACGATCCGCAGCAGCGCGGTTTCAGCGCGCGCAATCTTGAAATGGCGCTCGATGGCGCGGTCGATCCTTATTTCGAGGGCTTCGCCAACATCGTTTTCAAGCTCGATAACGACAACGAAACAACCGTCGAAGTCGAGGAGGCGTTCATGCAGACGACCGATTTGCCGTACGGTTTGCAGTTGAAAGGCGGCCAGTTTTTCGCCGATTTCGGCCGCATCAATCCGACTCATCCGCACACCTGGGATTTCGCCGACGATCCGCTCGTGCACGGTTTGTTTCTGGGCGACGACGGTCTGCGCGGAGTCGGCGCGCAGATTTCCTGGACGATGCCGGTCTCGTGGTATTCGCAATTTATTTTCGGGGTGGAAAACGGCCGAGGGAACACCGGTTTCTCCTTCCGCAATCCCGGACCAAACGGCCTCTTTTTCGATCGCCTAACGACCGATCGCGAAGCGCGCGGGCCGCAGGATTTCGTCTACGTCCCGCGCTGGGAAAGCTCGTTCGATCTCAGCCCGACGCAGGTCGTGCTCGGCGGACTTTCGGGCGCGTTCGGCTCGAACGACACCGGCGCCGATTCGCGCACCCAGATTTACGGCGCGGATTTGTTTTACAAATGGAAATCGCCGCGCGCGGAAGGCGGATTCCCGTTTGTGAAATGGCAGACCGAAGCGATGTATCGCCGCTTCGAGGCCGGCCGCGGCATGGACGACACGTTCCCGGTCGCGGAAACGTTTCACGATTGGGGAACATATTCGCAGATCGTGTGGGGATTCACGAAAGGTTGGACGACCGGACTGCGCGGCGATTATCTGCACATGCAGGACTCGGCTTACACGGACGATCTCGACCGGCAAAGCCGCGAGCGCGTCTCAGCGAACATCACTTGGTATCCGACGGAATTTTCGAAAATCCGGCTGCAGTACAATCACGACTTTCTCGAGCCGGATGATTTCTTGCCGGCGATGCAGGCGGACTCGTTGTTCCTGCAATTCGAGTTCATTCTCGGCGCGCACGGCGCGCATAAATTTTAATGCCTAACGAATCCAAATTATGAAACGAAATTGCCTAACGAAAACAATCGGCGCGATTTTTCTCGGCCTAACGATGGCCGTTTCGGCGAACGCGAAATTGAATGTTGTCGCGACGCTGCCCGATTTCGGCTCGGTCGCACGCGAAGTCGGCGGCGATTACGTCGATGTCACCACGCTCGCGAAACCGACGGAAGATCCGCATTTTGTCGACGCGCGCCCGAGTTTCGTCGTGAAACTGCGTGAAGCCGACCTGCTCATCGACGGCGGCGCGGAACTCGAGATCGGCTGGCTCCCGCCGCTCCTGCAAAACGCGCGCAACTCCAAAATCGAAATCGGCCAGCCGGGCCGCGTCCAGGCGTCGGAAGGGATTCGCCTGATGGAAGTGCCGGCGCAATTGACCCGCGCGGCCGGCGATGTTCACGCCATGGGCAATCCGCATTTCATGGTCGATCCGATCATCGCCAAAGCGGTCGCGGCCCACATCGCGCGGGCCTTTTCCGCGGTCGATCCGGCGCACGCGGCGGCCTACCAGGCGAACGAAAAGCAGTTCGAAAACACGATCAACGCCAAGCTCCAGGAGTGGGGCGCGAAGCTGCTCCCGTTCCGCGGGCAAAGCCTCGTCGCGTATCACGACTCGTGGGTTTATTTCGCGCATCGATTTGGTTTTAACATCAATATTTTCCTCGAGCCGAAACCGGGCATTCCGCCGTCGCCGTCGCACCTCGCGGAAGTGATCGCGCAGATGAAGGCGCAGAAGATCAAGGCGATTTTGGTTGAGCCGTACCAGAACCGGAAAATCGCCGAGAAGGTCGCGGAGGAAACCGGCGGCAAGGTGGTCGATTTCGCGCAATTTCCCGGCGCGCTGCCGGACACGCCGACTTATGTGAAGTTGATCGACACGCTCGTGAGCCGGCTCGTCGCGGCGCTGAAATAATTATGTGGGAAGTGATGTTTTGGCCGACGATGGCCTGCGTTTTATTGCCGTGGCTGCTCGTTTATCTCGGACTTCATGTCGTTAGGCGCGGGATAATTTTTATCGACATCGCGATGGCGCAAATGGCGTCCTTAGGCATTTGCGTCGCGGTTTTGCTGCACCTGAATTTGGAAGGCTGGCCGGCGTTTTTGATCGCGCTTGGATTCACTTTGATCGGCGCGGCGATTTTTTCCATTACCGGCAAACGCTCGAGTCAGATTCCGCAGGAAGCGATCATCGGCATCGGCTACGTCGTCGCGGCGGCGGCGGCGGTTTTGCTCCTCAGCCGCGCGGCCGAAGGCGACGAGGAAATCAAAAACATGCTCGTCGGAAATATTCTGCTCGTCAGTCCGCTCGACGTCTGGAAATGCTTCGGCCTTTTTGTCGTCGTGGGGCTGACGCATTTTTTTCTGCGCAAAAGCTTGCTACTCGTTTCCTTCGATCGCGACGCGGCCTACCAACAGGGTCTCGCGGTCCGCTGGTGGGATTTTTTGTTTTATTCTCTTTTCGGATTGGTCGTGACCAGTTTCGTCAGCATCGCCGGCGTGCTCCTCGTTTTTAGTTATCTCATCGTGCCCGCGGTCTGCGCGATCAGTCTGGCGGATTCGTTAGGCAAGCGCTTTTTGCTCGGCTGGCTGATCGCACTCATCGGCGGAGTGACCGGGCTCCTTCTTTCTTTCAGTTGGGATTTGCCTTCGGGCGCGGCGATTGTCTGCACTTTCGGAGTTTTGCTCGTCGTCATCACGTCGGCGAGCGTGCTTTTCCGTCGGCGGCGCGAGCCGGTTGCCGGAAAAGAAATTTGAACAGAACGCCGGCCGGCGGCGTCGGAAAAATATCCGGACCGCTTGCGCACGTTGCAGCCGGTGCGCATAGATATTGCTCCATTTAAACCGATGAAAAACCGACTGGCGTTCCTCTTTCTTTTTTTCGCGCTCGCCTTTTCCGCGCGGGCCGCGCAGACCGAATACATCGTCCTCGTCGGCGGTCCGTCGCTCCATGAATGGGAGCAATACAAAGCGCAGCCGCACGATCATTGGTGGGCCAATTTCATCCATTCGGCGCGGGTGAGGACGGAGCAATTGCGCGCGCAGCTCGGGCCCGATCAGATGATCACCTGGCTGGTTTACAAACCGGGCTACGTCGATCGCGGTGTGCAGGAACACCAGGATTTGATCTCGGACATCAACTCAATCCGGGACAAGTTTCATCTTCATCTCGTTTATTTTTCGCATGGCCCGGATGTGATTGATTACCTCAACAACGGCCAGCCGCGCGGTCAGTTGAAAATTTCCGGCTTCGAATATTTCGGACACTCGAACCGCGCCTGTTTTCTCTTCGACTACAGCAACGTGATCGACAGCGCGTCGAAAGCCTGGCTGCACGAAAGTGAGCTGCACAAAATCAATCGCCGCGATTTCGTCCGCAACGCCTACGTCAAAAGCTGGGGCTGTCACACCGGCGAAAGTATGAGCGCGCTCTGGCGCGACGCGACCGGCACGCGCATGTGGGGCGCGATCGGCAAGACCGATTATTCGACCGGCGAATTGCCTGCGCTTTCTTCCGTCGGCGGCCACTGGGTCGATTGATCGCGCGATTCCGCCGCCTGGAATAAGTCGCGACTTTCCCGCCTCGCACGTCTCGAAAAGAGGCCGCCGCGCGGTTTGATTTTACTGGCGGCGAGGCCGCATCCCATTACGGTCGCAACGTGGCGGCGCTCGATTTCGAACAACTGGTCGAGGATTTTTACATGCCGCTTTGTCGCTTCGCGCTTTCACTTAGCCGCAAGGAATCCGACGCCGCCGATCTCACCCAACAGACCTTTTTGCTCTGGGCAAAAAAAGGCCACCAACTGCGCGACGAATCGAAAGTGAAGACCTGGCTTTTCACTTCGCTCTACCGCGAATTTCTCGGCCGCCGCCGGCAGCAGGAGCGTTTCGTCGAGCCGGAAAGCAGCGCCGCCGCGATCGAAGCGCAGAGCGTTCCCGCGTCCGTCGTCAATCAGCTCGATGCCGACACCGTCCATCGCGCGCTCCTCGCGCTCGAGGAGGCGTATCGCGCGCCGCTCACACTTTTTTATTTGCAGCAACATTCCTATCGCGAAATCGCCGAGATTCTGGAAATCCCGATCGGCACCGTCATGTCCCGCATCTCGCGCGGGAAAGAACAACTTCGGCGCGCACTCGCCGACGACGTGCGCCTAACGAAAAGCAAACCGGAGGATCGAGGCCATGGATGAGACGCAGGCGCGCCTGATTCTCCAAAATTACCGGCCCGGATTGCCTAACGACCCCGAAACCGCGGAGGCCTTGCGCATGGCCGCGGCCAATCCGGAGCTGGGCCGCTGGTTTGCCGACGAGCAGGCTTTCGACCGCGCGATCGCCGCGCAGATCGAATCCGTGCCCGCGCCATTTGGCTTGAAAACCCGCATCCTCGCCGAAGGCGGCGCGAAAAAAGCCGCCGGCAAGGCGCGCTGGATTTTCGGCCTCGCGGCCTTTGCCGCGCTCGGTTTTCTCAGCGCCGAACTCGTTAGTCTCTGGCGCGCGCCCGCGCCGGTCGGCTCGGCCGAATACGCGCGCGAAATGGCCAGCTTCATCCAGCTCGCGCCGCCGTTGCCGATGGAAAGCCACGACCTGGGCGCGATTCGAAATTGGCTGAGCGACAAAAATGCGCCGGCCGCGAAAGTGCCCGCGCGACTGGCCGCGCTCGACCCGATCGGCTGCCGCGTGCTTTCATTTCGCGGTCACGAGGTCACGCTCATTTGTTTTCGTCGCGAAGGAAATCGGCTCGCGCATCTTTTCGTCGTCAACCGCGCGGCGATGCCGAAATTGAAAATGGGCGACAAGCCGGTTTTCGACAACGAAAACGGATGGATGACCGCGACCTGGATGGAAGACGATCAGATTTACATGATCGCGACTCAGGGCGGCCGTACAATGATCGAGAAATATCTTCCCAACGCCTGACCGATCGTCAGGCAAAGTTCGCGCAAATTATTTGTCGGTCAGCCCGGCGACGCCCGGCAGCTCTTTGCCTTCGATCAGCTCGAGCGAAGCGCCGCCGCCGGTCGAGATGAAGGTCATCTTGTCGGCGAGGCCGGCTTGTTTCACCGCGGTGACCGAGTCGCCGCCGCCGATGATCGTGGTGGCGTGCGATTGCGCGAGCGCTTCCGCGATCGCACGCGTGCCCGCGGCAAAATCGGGGATCTCGAAAATTCCCGGAGGGCCATTCCACAAAATTGTTTTCGCCTTCGCGATTTCGTTTTGGAAGAGCGCGATCGACTGCGGACCGAGATCGACCGCCTGCCAGCCGTCGCGAACGCCGTCGTTAGGCGTGAGGCGATTTGTCATCTCCGTTTTCGCGCCGGCTTTGATTTCGTTCGTCTCCAGCGCGTCGATTGGAAGCAAAAGTTTGACCCGTTTTTGCTCCGCGAGGTCGAGCAGCTCGCGCGCGAGATCGAGTTTGTCGGCTTCGACCCGGCTGGCGCCGACCGGGATGCCTTGCGCTTTGAAGAAGGTGTTCGCCATCGCGCCGCAAATCAGAATCGTGTCGGCTTTTTCCATCAGCGTCTTGATCACGCCGATCTTGTCCGACACTTTCGCGCCGCCCATGATGACGAGGAACGGCTTGGCCGGTTGCGCCAGTTCTTCATCGAGATATTTGAGTTCCTTCTCCATCAGAAAACCCATGGCGGCTTGCCTAACGAACTTCGTCACACCCGCGGTCGAAGCGTGCGCGCGATGCGCGGCGCCGAATGCATCGTTGACGTAAAGGCCGTCGCTCAGTTTCGCGAGTGATTCGGCAAACATGGAATCGTTCGCCTCCTCGCCAGCGTAAAAGCGAACGTTTTCGAGCAGCGTGACGTCGCCATCCTTCATGTCGGCGACGATTTTTTCCGCATCCGCGCCGATGCAATCGTGGCTGAACGCGACGGGATGATTGATCAGATCGTGCAACGCGAGGCCAACCGGCCGGAGCGAATACTTTTCGTTAGGCTGGCCTTTCGGCCGTCCGAAATGCGCCATCAGAATCGTCCGCGCTCCGTGTTCGCGGAGGTAATTGATCGTCGGCAAACTTTCGCGCATGCGCGTGTCGTCGGTGATGACGGTTTTGCCGTCGCGTTCCTCGACCGGCACGTTGAAATCAACCCGCACCAGCACGCGTTTTCCGCGCACATCGAGATCGCGGATGGAAAGTTTGCTCATGACTGGCAACCGAACTTGTCATCGTGAGCCGTGCTGACAGCGAGGAACCTCGCGAGTGTCCGACTGATCTCCCGTTTCCCGGCGGAAGCTACGCAACGCTTGCGCGATCGCTCACGATGACAAATGGACTGCATCGTTAGGCAAGTTGAGATTCGTTAGGCGGAAATCAGCTCGAGCATTTGCACGCAGCGATTGCTGTAGCCCCATTCGTTGTCGTACCAGCCGACGACCTTGACGAATTTGCCCTGCGACATGGTCAAGCCGCTGTCGAAAATGCAGGAGTGCGGATTGCCAACGATGTCGCGGCTGACGAGCGGCTCGTCGCTGAATTCCAAAACTCCTTTGTAGCTCGGGTCGCTGGCCGCATTCTTGAAGGCGGCGTTGATCGACTCGACGGTCGCCTCTTTTTCCAGAATGACGGTGAAGTCGGTGACCGATCCGTCCGGCGTCGGGACGCGAAAGGCGCCCCCGTTCAGCTTGCCCTTGAGCGCGGGCAACACTTCGCCGATCGCTTTCGCCGCCCCGGTGCTCGACGGGATGATGCTGACCGCCGCCGCGCGCGCGCGCCGCAAATCCTCGTGCGGCAAATCGAGAATCCGCTGGTCGTTCGTGTAACTGTGGATCGTGCTCATGAAGCCGTTCAGGATCGTGAAAGTCTCGTGCAGCACGCGGGCGAGCGGCGCGAGACAGTTGGTCGTGCAACTCGCGTTCGAGATGATGTTCATCTTCGCGGCGTCGTAAATTTTGTCGTTAATCCCGAGACAAATCGTGGCGTCAGGATTTTTCGCCGGCGCGCTGATCAGCACTTTTTTCGCGCCGCCTTGCGTGATGTGGAGCTCGGCTTTTTCGCGGCTCGTGAAAAATCCGGTCGATTCGAGGACGACATCCACGCCGAGATCTTTCCAGGGCAACTTGCCCGGATCGCGCTCTTTCAAAATTTTAATCTTCTGTCCCCTAACGATGATGTTTTCGTTGTCGTAGCCGATCTCGCCGTTGAATTTTCCGTGCACGCTATCCCACTTGAGGAGATGCGCGAGGGTGTGCGTGTCGGTCAGATCGTTGATCGCGCGGACCTGCGCGACCTGCTGCTGCGACATGGCGCGAAGGACGTTGCGCCCGATGCGGCCGAAGCCGTTGATGCCGATGTTTGCCATAGAATTAAGAGTTGGTGGTTGATCGTCAGGCCGCGCCTGAAACGCGGCGGGGGATAATCATTAGAACGCCCGCCACGGGGAGGCAAGTGAATGAACGAAATCGCCTCTGGCCGCGGATGGCGTGGCCGGTGGTCTTGGCCGGGCGCGACTGCCGGAGCGCGGCTCCGCCATGCCGCCGGAAGCCGCGCCAACGTCCCATCGGCACGGGGCAGTCCTCCGTTGTCCTACGGCAAAACGATTTTGCCACGGGGCAATGCGCCGTTGCCCTGTGACAAAGCGATTTTGCCATGGGGCGATGCGCCATTGTCTCGTGGCAATGCGACGTTGCCCTGCGACAACGCGGTTTTGTCCTGCGCCAACGCGGTTTTGTCCTGCGCCAATACGATTTTGCCACGGGACAATATGACTTTGGCACGGGGCAAAATGATTTTGTCACAGGACAATGGCATTTTGCCGGACGCAAATCGGCCGTTTTCGCGGCGCATTGGGCCCGGGAAGCGTCACAATGTCCCGTTTGCGTCCTTCAAACCGCCAAAATGCGCTCGCCCGAGCGGCGAAACGCGAAGTAACAGGTATGGACCCGGCTGATCCGCACAATCTTCACGACACCGCCGATCACGCGGTCTTGGAAACGATCGACATCGCGACGGAGGGCAACGATTGCGACGAGTGCGTGCGCAAATTGCGCGAGCCGCTGATGAAAATCGAGGGCGTGAAGGAAGTGAAGGCCGATCCGAAGACCGAGCGCGTCTGGGTCACCTTCGACGCGCGCAAAACGCACGCGCCCGCGATTCACGACGCGATTTTGAAAAGCGGCTACCGGCCGGCGCCCTTCGCGGGTTAGTTTCTTTCGATCGCCGGCTGCTGCTGCGTGAGGCAGTGAAACGCGCCCAGTCCCCAGATTAATTCCCGGCAATCGATCGGCACGATCTTCCGCCGCGGAAATGCGCGCTGCAAAATTTCCGCGGCCACCTCATCGTTGGGCTCGGCAAAGGTTGGCAGGAGCACGCTCGTGTTCGCGATGTAAAAATTCGCGTAGCTCGCGGGCAGGCGCATCTCCTCGCGCACGATTTTCCCCGGCATCGGCAGCGCGATGATTTCGAGCGGTTCTCCGCCGAGCTTAAGGCGACGCAGCCGGGCCAGATTTTCCTGTAAGGGGGCGAAGTTGGCATCCGATTCGTCCCGCTCGACCACCGTGACGACGACCCGCTCGGCAACAAATCTGGTCAGATCGTCGATGTGGCCGTCGGTGTCGTCGCCCTCGATCCCGGCGCCAAGCCAGAGGATCTCGCGCACGCCGAGATAATCGCGCAGCCGTTGCTCGATCTGCTCGCGCGCGAGCTGCGGGTTGCGGTTCTTGTTCAGCAGACAGCCCTCGGTGGTAAGCAACGCGCCGGCGCCGTTGACCTCGATCGAGCCGCCTTCCAAAATCATGCGCGGATAAAAGATCGGCGCGGCGAGCGTCTCCGCGATGCGAGTCGGCACGACTTCGTCGAGATCGGAGGGCGGATACTTCCCGCCCCAGGCATTGTAATCCCAGTCGACGACCGCGAGCCGCGGCTCCTCATCGCGCGTGAGAAAAATCGGCCCGTGATCCCGGCACCACGGCTCGTTCGTCGGGATCTCGTAATATGTCAGGCGTTCGTTAGGCAAACCGTCGAGCACCGCGCGTGCCTCGGCTTCATGCGCGCCGTTGCAAACGTTGAGGTTGACCGGCTCGGACTCGAGCAGCGCCGCGACCATCTCACGCAGCGTCGGCAGCACGCGATCGTAAGCGCCCGGAAAACTGATCCCTTCGCGCCGCGGCCAGGAGAGCCAGGTGGCGGCGTGCGGTTCCCATTCCGCAGGCATCCGGTAGCCGAGCGCAGACGGAGTAAGTTCCTGCACCATGATTATTCAGGATAGCAGAGCGGCAAAGGAGACTCGACCGCTGTTTGCTTCACGTCCGGAAGGCGCGTTTTTCCTTGACTAAGAGGGCGCCTTTTAATACCCGAAACAACTCCAAATCACTATTATGTACTCTAAAAAACGACCTTTGTTCATACTCGTTGTCACTCGGCTCTGCGCAGCCGCCTTCGTCGCCGGAACGCCTTTGGCGGCAGGCCATCTTCAAGCCGCCACAAGCTACGTCTACGTCGAAAGCAATATTGGGCAGGCGCCAAACCAAAATTCGGTTTTCGCGTTTAGCAACGACGGCGCAGGGAAACTCACGCCCGTCAACGAATCGCCATTTCTGACCGGCGGTACCGGCGTTTATTCTCCCGGCGGCCCGAACACCGAGTTCGAAGCTGACCAGGAGGTCATCGCGAGCCCGGGCGGGAAGTTCCTCTACGCCGTCAACGGTCATTCCAATTCGATCGCGGCCTTCGATATCAATTCCGACGGCACCCTTACTAATCTTGCGAACTCGCCCTTCCCATCCGGCGGTCAGGATCCGGTCAGCGTGGGCATTTCTGCCAGCAACGGGCCCGCCACGATGGTTTGCGTGAACAAGAACGAAGACACGGGTCAGGATATTGGCGATAACCTGCCGAATTATACGACGTTCTCTGTCGGGAACGATGGCAGCCTCACGATGAATGCAGGCTCGACCCTTAATCTGGCCGCAGGTTCCTCCCCCGCCCAGGCGCTCACGACCGCGAAGGATCATTTCATGTTGGGGATCGAGTTTGTTACTTCGCGGATCGCTTCCTACACCATCAACCGGGCTGGAATTCTGACCGAAATCAGCAGTTTCAGTCCTCCAGCGAATGGCGGCGGTCATTTCCTTGGCGGCGCCGTTAATTCGAAAAAGCGGGCGGCTTACTTCGGCCTCCCCGGCGCGAATCTGCTCGGCGTTTATGGCTACAACGGCGCTGCAAACCTTGCCTTCAGACACACCGTGACAAATAACGGAATACTTCCCTGCTGGGTGGCTCTCAACGCCGCCGGCACGGTGCTATTCAGCTCTGAAACTGGCAGCGGCACCGTCTCCGCCTACACGATGACGAACCCAACCCGGCCAACCCTGCACCAGCAGCTCAATCTCGCCGGGGCCGGTCAGGCACCGACCAATGTCGCGCTCGATCCGACGGAGCAATTTCTCTACGTCCTCGCGGGCGACTATCTTCACGTGATTAATCTCGCCAGCGACGGAACCATGTCCGAAATCGCGAGCCCGGTTGTCCTGCCTGTCAACGCTGGCGAAACTCCGCTCGGACTCGTGGCAATTCAAAAGTAACCGCCATCTTCAGCCCCGCCGGTGCTCGCCGGCGGGGCGAAGCGTGCGTGATCGGGCCTGAGAAATTCCCGCTAGCCGGGCCGCCTTTGCTGCGTGGCGAGCAATGGCGGAAAACCGAACATCGCTGCCGGCCTGGTCGAGTCTAAATAATGTTCGGCCGCGGCTCGTAGCAGTCTCCAGCGTTCCCAATCCAGATCCGGCGCCGCGGCGATGTGCCGCAGCAGGCTGCGCCATTCCGCGAGCGCGCGCTCGACGTCTCCGTGGCGCAGCGAATCGGAGGTGAGCTTGTAGCGTCCGCCCGGATTTGTCACGACTTCGCGGATCACTTCCGACGCGCCCGCGCCGTAATGCACCGGCACCCCCATTTCGAGATAACCGGCGTGATCGGCGCGCTCGTAAATCGTCTGGCAAAGCGCGCCGAGCCGCCCGCCTAACGACGAATCTTCGCCGGCAAACCGCGGACCGGCGCGGATGTTGGCCAAATCAAAAACCAGATCGTCGATTGGGTACCTCTCGTCCTCGAGCGCGGCCGCGATCGCGAGACCTTCGCCGCCGTGAAAAAATCCGAAGACAATTCCGCGCCGCGTCGGCGTTCCGTCGGGCGCGACAAGGCCAAGCTTGCGCCAGGCGTAGGCGGGCGAAGCGACAATCTCGACCGCGCGATCGTGCTCGAGTTGATCGCAACCGCGGCAAACGAGCGGAATCGCGTCGCGCGGCGGCGGATCGAGAAGTGCTTTGCCTAACGAATCGAGGCGAGCCGTGGTTTTCACTTCCGAAAAATCGAGTCGCGCGGCGAGAAGCGGACCGCGGGTGACGATTTCGACGATGCGTCCGCCGCCGCTCCAGGCCGGCATTTTCTCCCGCGCGAGCGCGAGCAGATTTTCCCGCGCCATCCATTTCGCGCCGGCGAGCGGACGAAGTGATTTGGCGACGAGCGCGTTTGGTTTCCCGGCTTCGGTCGTGCCGAGCGGGACCTCGCGGCCGTAGATTTTCGGCAGGCGGCAAACATTTCCGAGCGGAAATTGCGTGAGTGTTTTCGCCAGACGCAAAGCCGGACGCCAGCGATCGTTTTCGCGCACGAGCAATTCGCCTAACGACACCTCCGCAACTTCGCCGCGCGGCTCCCATTCGTCGCGGCTGTTCAGGATTTCAACGATCCCGCGCCGGACGAATCGCGCGCGCTCCTCATCGACCCAGAGTCCGCAAGGTTTCGGCCCGGTCGTGAACGAATGCTCCACGCCGAGCGGCACCTTTTGCACGCTGAAAAGCGAGCGACTCAAATCGACCGCGGCAGCGAACGGCTGCTCGCCGCGCTCCGCCGCGCCGCGCATCACGCTGATCAAACTCGGCCAGTCCACCTGGGTCGCGCGCTTGAGCTGCCGCGGACGCGCGAAACTCAACCGCGGCCGATCGGGTGTGAACAAAATGAAACCGCTGTCGTCGAGTCCGCGGCGGCCGGCGCGGCCGAACATTTGCAACAACTCGTCGGGCTGGACGTGACGCTCGAAGTTTCCCGCGAGATAGCGCGTGTCGGTGATGAGGACCGAGCGCATGGAAAAATTAATTCCGGCGGCGAGTCCCATCGTCGCGACGACGACGTTGAGCTGTCCGGCTTTGGCGAGTGGCTCGATCAGCCCGGCGCGCACGGCGTAGCTGAGTCCGCTGTGATGATGAGCGACTCGGTTGCGGAGCAGTTTCGTCAGGCGTTTGCCGGCGAGCTGTTCCTGCTCGGGCGAAAGGAGCAACGGATCGCGCGGGGGCAACGCGGTCGCGATCGCCTGCGCCATTTCTTCGGTGGCGTTGCGCCGCGGCGCGAAGACGAGAATCGGCGCGAGCCCGGCGTGGAGCGCGCGCGCGATCATGCGCGGCCAGAATTCGCGGGTGCGGGAAAAACCGGCGTCGGGCAGATTGAGCAGATCGATTTCGTGCTGCGGCACCGGCCGTTGATCGTGCCTAACGAGTAAAGCATCGCGGCCGCTGCGGCGCAGCCATTCGACCACGTCCTGCGGATTGTTGACGCTGCCGCTGAGCAGAAGCAGTTGCGTTTCCGGCGGCGCGAGCGCGAGCGACAATTCGTAATGCACGCCGCGCACCGGGTCGGCGATGAGCTGATATTCATCGACCACGAGGAGCTTCGGGCCTTGCCGCCGCAGGAAGCGCGAGCGCTGCGTCTCGAGCGTGGCAACGACGACTTTCGCGTCGAGATTCAACGCCAGATCGCCGGTCGCAATCCCGACGTCCCAACCGCGCGCGCGCCATTCCGCGAGCTTGTCGTTGGCGAGCGCGCGCGTCGGCACGGTGAAAACGGCCTGACCTTTGAGCGACGGATAAAGCAGCTCGAAAATGTAGGTCTTCCCCGCGCCGGTCGGAGCGTGCACCACGACGTCGCGACCGGCCTGGAGAGCGCGCACCGCTTCCTGTTGCCAGAGATCGGGCACGACCAGGTTGATCTCCAGTCCTCGCATCGCGAGAAGATCGAGGCTCCGCGCGCACGGGCAACTTTGCCGCGATTTTTGCCTAACGAGAAGTGCGCCTAACGAACTCGAGCGCGCATTCTACTGCAGATGCGCGGCGGCGCGATCATGTCCTTCGAGTTCGAGGACCATGCGATGGATGTGGCGAAACTTCGTGTGCGACGCGAGCCGGCGCAGGCTTTCCGCGGGGTCGCCCCAGCGCACGATCTGGATCGCCTCGTAGCGCAAGCCCCAGCGGTTCATGTCGCTCGGCGTCGACATATAAAGGTCGATCGTGTTCCGGCCGGCGAGCGCCCAGCCGTAATCTTCCACCCGATAAAGTTGCCCGGTCGCGACGACGCGAAAGATTGTGCCCGCAGGCCAGCGCGACCAGTCGGCTGCGGCGCTCCCGTAAATCTCGCGCGAAAAATTATCCGCGAATGGCTGCGCCCGCGTGACGTACGCGATCGCCTGATAATTTTCGCGCGACGCGCTCGTCACCGGGATTGCACGCGGCACCGTGGGCATGGGTGCGGCGCGAAGGATGCCGCCGAGCGCGGTGCGGTTGCCGTACTCAATGTGATCCCGTTCGGAATCCGTGTAAGCGGTCGTGCGGACCTGCTGAAAATCGGTGTGGGCGAGCGGGCGCTCGTAAGGCGGAAGACTTCGCGTGCCGCAGGCGCCTAACGACAAGCCGGCGAGGGCGGCGAGGAAGGCGGGAAAGAATCGCATTTCCTTTTGAGTCGGAAAGTTATTAACAGTTATTCACAACCCCGACAAGCGCGCTTTTTTCTTCCCACTTGTGTGCGCGGCGAGCTTTGCGCCAGATTGCGCCATGCTCGCGAAATTTGCCGATCACGTGTCCAAGACCCTCGACGAAATCAAGGCGCAGGGACTTTTCAAAACCGAGCGCATCATCACCGGGCCGCAAAACGCCGAAATCCCGATCGCGGACGGCCGGCGCGTGATCAATCTTTGCGCGAATAATTATCTCGGCCTGGCCGATCATCCTGCGCTGCTCGCGGCGGCGAAGGCGGCGCTCGACACGCACGGTTTCGGGATGGCGAGCGTGCGTTTTATTTGCGGCACGCAGGACATTCACAAGGAGCTGGAAAATGCCCTGACGAAATTCCTCGGGACCGAGGACACAATTCTTTATCCGTCGTGCTTCGACGCGAACGGCGGCCTTTTCGAGACATTGTTAGGCGCGGAGGACGCGATCATTTCCGACAAACTGAATCACGCCTCGATCATCGACGGCATCCGGCTCTGCAAAGCGCAGCGTTTCACTTACGAAAATTGCGACATGGCCGATCTCGAAGCGAAATTGCAGGCAGCGAAAAACGCGCGCTTCCGCCTCGTCGCGACCGACGGCGTTTTCTCGATGGATGGCACGATCGCGAACCTGCAAGGCGTCTGCGATCTCGCAGAAAAATACGACGCGATGGTGATGGTGGACGACGCGCACGCCGCCGGTTTCATCGGCAAAACCGGGCGCGGCACGCCGGAACATTGCGGCGTGCAGGGCCGCGTCGACGTGATTACTGGAACGCTTGGCAAAGCGCTCGGCGGCGCGAGCGGCGGTTACACGAGCGGGCGCAAAGAGATCGTCGCGCTGCTGCGACAACGCTCGCGGCCTTATCTTTTTTCGAACACGGTCGCGCCGCCGATCGTCGCTGCGTCATTGAAGGCGCTCGAACTTTTGACCGCTTCGACCGAGCTGCGCGACAAACTGGAAGAGAACACCAGATATTTTCGCGACGCCCTAACGAAAAGCGGCCTAACGATCAAACCCGGGACGCATCCGATCGTGCCGATCATGCTCGGTGACGCTGCACTCTCGCAAAAATTCGCCGCGCACATGCTCGAGAAAGGCGTTTACGTCATCGGCTTTTTTTATCCGGTCGTGCCGCACGGCACCGCTCGCGTGCGCACGCAGGTCAGCGCGGCCCATTCGCGCTCCGAACTGGAATTCGCGGTCAAGGCGTTCGCGGAAACGGCGGCATCGTTTGCCTAACGAGTCTCTATTGCGAGCGCGCTTCGCCTAACAATTCGCGCAGACGTTCCGGCGAGATCGTTTCCGCGCCGCTCGCCGCGGCGGTTTCCTCTTCGAGATGATCGCCGGTTGCCACCAGGAGGCGGAAGCGCTCGGCATATTTGCTCGCCAGTCGTTCGATGATCGAATCGGCCGTCTGCCCGTCGCGCGAATAGAAAATCTGGATTTCGCCGGGATCGGCCTGATGCGAAACCGACGGGCCGCGGCCGTCGAAAACGACCACGACATTTACGCCCGACCAATCCTGATAATCGCGCAGTTGCCTAACGAGTGCGTCACGCGCGAGGGCGGTGCGGCGATCGTGGAGCGCGCGCAGTTCCGGCCAGGCGAAAATGATGCTGTGGCCGTCGACCAAAAGATATTGCGGTCGCACCGCTCAACATAAATCCCGCCGCGCGGCCGAACAACCGGCGGGAATCCTCAGGCCGCGGCGGTTTTTTTCGCGCGCGGTTTTGTCGCCGGGCGGCGAGGTGCATTGGCGGCGACGCGCTTGCGTTCGAGATAGGCTTTGCGGCGGATGCGTTTGGCGGTGACGCGATGTTGTTGGCCCATGCGGCGTCTGCCATACGCCGGAAGTCGAGCGCGCGCAATTTCGAAACGCGCCTTTCCGTGGCGGCAAATTGTTGCAGAAGATTGCTTGCAAAGAAGGGCGCGATTCGCTACTCACTGCGCCGCAATCGCACTTCCATGGCCAGGATCTTGATTGGGATCTCATCGCTGCTCGTCGCGCTCTCGCTCATTCTCGGGTTTTTGAATGGCGGAAAAGTGAAAGCGTTGCGCGACGATCTTGCGTCCGCGGACACGGCGCGCGACTCGGCGGTGCGGTTGCGTTTGGCGAGCGAAAAGAAATTGAAGGCGAGCGACAAAGTCTTGAGCGCGGCAAACGAAAAAGCGGCCGCGGCCGAGGAAAAAGCGAAGTCGAACGAAGCCGACCTGAGCAAGGCGCAGAACGACAAGGCTGAGCTCGAAGCGAAATTGCAGACGAGCGAAAACGAAATTTCCGATCTGCAAAAACGCGTTGCCGACGCGACTGCGGGGGCGGGCGCGGCCGGAGCGAGCGCCGGTTTGCCTAACGATCTCAAGGCGCAGCTCGACGACATGAAAAAACAGCTCGACGCCGCCGAGCAGGAAAAAAGCATTCTCGGCGACAAGGTACGCGCGGCGCAGGATCGCGTGGCCGGGCTGGAAGAAGAAAAGAAACGTCGCGTTTCCGGCACGAGCGCGACTGGCGTGCACGGAAAAGTGCTGGCAGTGAACCAGGCTTACAATTTTGTCGTCCTCAGCATCGGCGAACACCAGGGCGTCGAGCCAAATTCGGAACTGCTCGTGATGCGGCAGGGCGCGCTCATCGGCAAGATCCGCATTTCCTCGGTTGAACCGACGACTTCGATAGGCGATATAATGACCAACAGTCTGCCGCGCGGCGTGGAAGTTTTGCCCGGCGACGTTGTTGTTTATGCTGGAAGCACTAACTCATAACCGAACCGCGCGGCGTTGCCTGACGATCGCGCTCCTCACAATTGCGGCCGGTCTTTCCGGCTGCGCCAGTACAAAACCGCCGCCGGCTCTCGTCTCCGATCCGAACGCGGGACAGGATTCCGCGATTCCGTGGAATCATCCGGCGTCGTGGGAAGGCCGCGAAGGCATGCCCGACAACGTGCAGGATGGCGCGTTTGGCGGCAACGGTTCGCACCACTAAATCCAAAATCCCGCCGGGATAACCGCGTCTTTCGGCACGAGCACGATGCCGTCGCGGATGAAATAATTTTCCGCGTCGAAGTGCGACGGTTTTCCTTCCGGCGTGATCACGACGCCGTCGCCGATGCGGGCGTTTTTGTCGATGATCGCGCGATCGATCACGCAGTTGCGCCCGATCCCGATCGGCGGGCCGTCGCTCGCGGCGCCGTTGATTTCAAAATAATCGCCGCCCATCACGACACTGTTGCGAATCGTCGCGCCGCTTCGAATGATGCTGCGCACGCCGATCACGCTGCGCTCGATGTGCGCGTCGGAAATGATGCAGCCGTCGGAGATGATCGCCTGGCGCAGGGTGGCGCCGTTGATTTTGCTCCCCGGCAAAAATCGCGGGTGGGTATAAATCGGCGCCTCCGCTTCGAAGAAACTGTATTTCGGGACGAGATTCGTGAGGTCGAGATTCGCTTCGTAGAAGGCGCGGATCGTCCCGATGTCTTCCCAGTAACCCTCGAAAATAAACGCGTGCACGTGCCGCTCGCCGATCGCTTTTGGGATGACGTGTTTCCCGAAATCGTCGAGCTCGCCGTCGAGCGCGTCGATCAAAACCTGGCGATTGAAAAGATAAATCCCCATCGAAGCCTGGAATAGCTCGTCCTCGGGATCGCGGCCTAACGAGTCGAGCAACTCGCGATTCAACTTCAATTCGTCGAGCACCGCGGGATCTTTCGGCTTCTCGACAAATCGCGTGATGCGTCCGTCCGGCCCGCTCACCATGATTCCAAAATCCGAAGCCGCCGCGCGCTGCACCGGCGTGACCGCGAGCGTGATGTTCGCGCCGGAACGAATGTGCTGATGCAGCAAGATGCGAAAATCCATCCGGTAAAGCTGATCGCCGCTCAGGATGAGAAAATATTCGTAAGGCCGCTCGAGAAAATAACGCAGGTTTTGCCGCACCGCGTCGGCCGTGCCTTGATACCATTCCGAGCTGCCGGGCGTTTGCTGCGCGGCCAGAATGTCGACGAAGCTGCGCGAAAAATTATCGAACTTGTAACTCGCCTGGATATGCCGGTGGAGCGACATGGTGTTGAACTGCGTCAGCACATAAATCGAGCGCAATCCGGAGTTGAGGCAGTTGCTGATCGGGATGTCGACCAGCCGATATTTTCCGCCCAGCGGCACCGCTGGTTTCGCACGCTCTTTCGTCAATGGAAAAAGTCGGGTGCCCGCGCCGCCGCCCATGATGATGGCGAGCGTGCGCTGCGTCGTGCCCGGCGGAAGTGATGGCGATTGCGGCATGCGGAAAGCGTTTCACTTAAGATCGATTTCGCGGCGCGCGCGAGTCGTATTCGTTAGCCGGTCAATCTTGCGTCGCGCCTGTGCCGATGTCACGATGGCCTGACTCATATGTGTGGCATCGTCGGATACGTCGGTCGCGCGGAAGCGGCGCCCATTTTGCTCGATGGGCTGCGCCGTCTCGAATATCGCGGTTACGATTCCGCCGGGATCGCGATCGTCGATGGCGACCACGTCGAGACGCGCAAATGCGCCGGACGCATCGCCGGATTGTCGCAATTGATGGCCGACGATCCGCCGACCGGCACGTTTGGGATCAGTCACACGCGCTGGGCCACCCACGGCAAACCGACCGATCAGAACGCGCATCCGCATTTCGACGAAAGCGGCAAACTCGCGCTCGTGCATAACGGCGTGATCGAAAATTATCAGCAGATCAAGGACGCGCTTTTGCGCGAAGGCGAACATCATTTCACTTCCGAAACCGACACCGAAGTTCTGGCGCATCTGGTCGGGAAAATTTACGACGATTCCGCGCGCGGCGTGGCCGATCCGCGGCGGCACAAGGCACTCCTCGTCGAAGCGCTCCGCAGCGCGCTGCAGCAAGTCATCGGCACTTACGGCATCGCGATGGTGCACGCGGATATTCCCGATTTCATTGTCGGCGCGCGGCGCGGGAGTCCGCTCGTCCTCGGCGTCGGGAAGGATGAAAATTTTCTCGCGAGCGACGTGAGCGCGATCGTTGCCCACACGCGCGACGCGGTTTACTTGAACGACTTCGATCTCGTCGCGGTTGAGCGCGATAATTTCGAGATCAGTTCGTTAGGCGGCGAGCGCGGCGACCGCGCGATCAGCAAAGTCGAGTTCACCGCCGAGGACATCAAGAAAGGCGATTACCCGCATTACATGCTCAAGGAAATCTTTGAGCAGCCCGGCTCGGTGCGCGACGCAATGCGCGGCCGGCTCAGCCTCGAAGAATGCACCGCAAAGCTAGGCGGATTGAACATGACGCCGGCGCAGTTGCGCGATGTCGGCCGCGTCGTCCTCACCGGTTGCGGCACCGCGCTGCACGCCGGGATGGTCGGCGAATATTTGATCGAGCAACTCGCGCACATTCCGACCGAGGTCGAATACGCGAGCGAGTTTCGGCACCGCAACACGCCGATGACGCGCGACACGCTCGTCTTCGCGATCAGCCAAAGCGGCGAAACGGCGGACACGCTCGGCGCTTTGCGCGAGGCTCAGCGCAAAGGTTTTCGTTCGTTAGGCATTTGCAACAACGTCGCGAGCACGATCGCGCGCGAGAGCGACGGTGGGGTTTACATGCACGCGGGGCCCGAGATCGGCGTCGCGGCGACGAAATCTTTCACCTCGCAGGTCGTCATCCTTACGCTTATCGGCTTATTGTTAGGCCGAATGCGCCAGCTCTCGACCGCGGAGGGCACGCGCATCATCGAGTCGCTCGAAAGCCTGCCGGAAAAAATCGAAGAGATCCTGAAAATGAGCGACCAGATCAAAGAAGTCGCAAAAAAATATGCCGCGGCCGCCGGAGTGCTTTTTTTCGGCCGGCAATTCAATTTCCCGATCGCGCTCGAAGCGGCCTTGAAGGTGAAAGAGATCACTTATCTTTTTTCGGAAGGTCATCCGAGCGCGGAGTTGAAGCACGGCGTCATCGCACTCGTTAGGCCGGAGCTGCCCTCGGTTTTCATTACGCCGGACGACGCGGTGTTTTCTAAGAATCTGAACAACATCGAGCAAGTCCGCGCGCGCAAAGGCCCGATCATCGCGGTCACGACGAAAAGTGGCGCGGGCAAGCTGGAAAAGATCGCCGACGACCTCATCGTCGTGCCCGACGCGGACGACGTCGTGATGCCGGTCCTGACCGTGATCCCGCTGCAACTTTTCGCTTATCATCTCGCGGTGTCGTTAGGCCGCGACGTCGACAAGCCGCGCAATCTCGCGAAAAGCGTGACTGTGGAATAGACGGCGCGGCCAACGATTTTTGATTCGTTAGGCCGAATCAGCGCCGGTCCGTGATCAGCCGGTAAATGAGCAGCAGCAACATCGCGCCCACGATCGACATGATCCAGCCCGCGACATAACCCGGCCCCCAGAAAAGCTGGCCGAGCCACGTCCCGACAAACGCCCCCGCGATTCCGAGCAGGATTGTGATCAGGCAGCCGCCCGGATCTTTTCCAGGCACGAAAAGTTTCGCGAGCGCGCCGACAATCAGGCCGACGATCAACGCCGAGATAATTCCGCCGATGGTCATGGGCAGATTTTAAAGAATTCGCGCGGTACGGCGCAACCGATTTGTGCGATCAGGGGCGTTCGTCGAGCGGGACGACTTTTTTGCCGACCGGCTCGCCGACGTATTCGCTCAGCGGGCGGTAAAGGCGATTGTCTTCGAGTTGTTCGAGGACGTGGGCGCACCAGCCGGAGCAGCGCGCGATCGCGAAGACCGGCGTGAAGAGATCGGTCGGGATGCCTAACGAATAGTAAACGGTCGCAGAATAGAAATCGACGTTTGCGTTCAGGTTCTTTTTTTCCTTCATCAGCTTCGCGATTCGCTCCGACATGTTGATCCATTTCGGGTCGCCAAGTTTTTCGCTCAGCTTCACCGCCATCTTCTGCAAATGCGGCGCGCGCGGGTCGAGCGTTTTGTAAACGCGATGGCCGATGCCCATGATTTTTTCTTTCTTCGCGAGCTTCTGCTCGATGTAGGCATCGACTTTTTCTTCGCTCCCGATTTCCTCGAGCATGTGGATGACGCCTTCGTTGGCACCGCCGTGGAGCGGACCTTTTAAGGTGCCGATCGCGGAGGTGATCGCGGAATAAATATCGCTCAAGGTCGCGATCGTGACGCGCGCGCTGAAGGTCGAGGCGTTCATGCCGTGGTCGGCGTGGAGGACGAACGCGACGTTGAGCGTGTCGGCCGCTTCCTTGGTCGGATCCTCGCCGCTCATGAGGTAGAGAAAATGCGCCGCCTCGCCGAGATCGCCGCGCACCGGCGGCAGATCTTTGCCCTGCCGCGCGCGGTGAAAATAGGCCGCGATCACGCCGATCTTCGCGGTGATGCTGCGCGCGCGTCCTTTGTTGATCTCTGGCGTCGCGGTTTTATCCATGTCGGCGTCGTAAAGACCGAGCATCGAAACCGCGGTGCGCATCACATCCATCGGGCCGGCTTTTTTCGGCGCGTTTTTCAGGAAATCGATTACGCGGTCGGGCAATTGCCGCTGAGCGCGCAACGTCTCTTCGCAGCGCTCGAGCTCGGCGCGATTCGGCAGTTTGTTGTTCCAAAGCAGATAGACGACTTCTTCGTAGCTGACTTTGCCGGCGAGCTCGTTGATGTCGTAGCCGCAATAAATGAGTTGGCCCTTGTCACCGATGACCGCGCTCAGACGCGTGCTGTTGGCGATGATTCCTTCGAGTCCTTTGGCTGTAACTGGCATCGGTTTACTTTCGTTCCTTCATCCGCTTTATCAAAGTGTCGGCCATCGTCGCCGGCGTTTCCGCGATCGCGACGCCGGCGGCCAGGAGCGCTTCGATTTTTCCCGCAGCAGTTCCTTTTCCTCCGGAAACAATCGCGCCCGCGTGGCCCATCCGGCGCCCGGGCGGCGCCGTCGCACCGGCGATGAACGCGGCGACTGGTTTCTTGCAATTTTCTTTGATCCACGCGGCCGCTTCTTCCTCCGCCGCGCCGCCGATTTCGCCGATCAAAATCATCGCGTCGGTTTTCGGATCGTCATTAAAAAGTTTGACCGCGTCGAGATGCGACATGCCGTTGATCGGATCGCCGCCGATGCCAATGCAGGTCGATTGTCCGTAGCCGCGCGAGGTGAGCTGCCAGACCGCTTCGTAAGTGAGCGTGCCGCTGCGCGAGATCACGCCGACGCTGCCCGGCTTGTGAATGTAGCCCGGCATGATGCCGATTTTGCATTCGCCGGGCGTGATGATGCCCGGGCAATTCGGCCCGATGAGCCATGAATTCTTTCCCGCCATCTGCGCCTTCACGCGCATCATGTCGATCACCGGAATTCCTTCCGTGATGCAAACAACCAGCTCCACTCCAGCATCGACCGCTTCCAGAATTCCATCCGCCGCGCCGGCCGCCGGGACGAAAATCACCGAAACATTGCAACCGGTCTCCTGCCGCGCTTCCCAAACCGTGTCGAAGACCGGGACCTTGTCGTCGAATTTCTGCCCGCCTTTTCCCGGGGTGACGCCGGCGACGACACTCGTGCCGTATTCCATGCATTGCCGCGCATGAAATCCGCCCGCGCTGCCGGTGATTCCCTGCACGCAAAGCCGCGTATTTTTGTTGACGAGAACGGACATGAAGAGTTGCGAATCAGGAAAGCAGGAAAGCAGGAAGAAGAGTGAATTCGGAAACCAGCCGTAACGCAGCCTGCGACGCAGGCGAGGGCGGGCTTTCCAAGCCACAAAGAGAAAAGCCGATCCTGATTTTTCCTGGCTTCCTGGCTTCCAAATTTTTTCCTGCTTTCCTGCTTTCCTGATTCATTCGTTAGGCAGATTTGCGTTTGTGGACGACCAGTTTGTTCCCATCCGGATCACGAAATTGCGCCATGAAGCAGACCGGCGTTTCCGTTTTCTCCATGTCGAATTTCACGCCGCGTTCTTTTAATTTCGCGGTCGTCGCATCGAGATCGTCGACCTCAAACGCAATCGTCGTCCCATCGCGCGACGGCTGCCAGTTCGGATGCTGGCCGACGCCGATCGTCACCCCGCCAACGTCGAATTCCGCCCAGGGAAAACCTTCCGGCGCCGAGCTGACCTTCAGCTCCAGCGTTTCCTCGTAAAACTTTTTCGATTGCGCGAAATCGCTCACCGCGACCGCGACAAATGCAACTTCCTTGATCATCAGCAGGGTCCTTTCTCGTTTTCTGGTTTCAATTTGTGGATCATGATTTTGTTGCCGTCTGGGTCCTGCACCACCGCCATGTGACAGCACGGCGTTTCGAACGGCTCGGCGCCGAAACGAATCGCGGCCACCTTCAATTTCTCGATCGCCTCATCGAAATTTTCCACCTCGAGCGCGGCGCCCGTCCCCTGATCGGACGGCACCCAGTCCGTGCCTAACGATGCGATCGCGAGCGTGTCGCCGCCGACATCGTACTCGACCCACTGACCATTCATCATTTCGTCGGCGATGCGCAACCCAAGCACGCCCTCGTAAAACGCGCGCGCCCGTTTCATCTCCGTCACCGGAATCGCGACGAAACCGATTTTTTTAACTTTCACGTTTGCCCTCCGCGGCTTTCACGACCTTTTGCGCGGCATCGGCGAGATCATCCGCGGCGATGACGGCGAGGCCGCTTTCGGCGATCAATTTTTTCCCGGCGGCAACATTCGTCCCTTCCAGCCTAACGACTAACGGCACCGGCAGGTTCACCGCTTTAACCGCGTTGATGATCCCCTGCGCGATCACGTCGCACTTCATGATCCCGCCGAAAATGTTCACGAGGATCGCGCGCACGTGCTTGTCGGAAACGAGGAGCTTGAATGCTTCCGTCACTTGCTCCTCGGTCGCACCGCCGCCGACATCGAGGAAATTCGCCGGACTGCCGCCGTAAAATTTGATGATGTCCATCGTCGCCATGGCGAGGCCGGCGCCGTTGACGAGGCAGGCGATGTTGCCGTCGAGTCCGATGTAATTGAGCCCGTGCTTCGACGCTTCGACTTCGCGCGGATCTTCCTCCTCGGTGTCGCGCATCGCCGCGATCTCGGGATGCCGGTAGAGCGCGTTGTCGTCGAAATTAAACTTCGCATCGAGCGCCAGCACCTCGCCGGTTTTGGTGACGACGAGCGGGTTCACTTCCACCATCGAGCAATCCGATTCGATGAACGTGCGATAAAGTGCGGCGAAAAGTTTCGCCGCCGGTTTGATCTCGCTCGATTTGAAGCCAAGCTGCTTCGCCAGTTTCCGAGTCTGAAACGGTTGCAAACCCGCGAGCGGATTGACCGGTTCGCGCATGATTTTCTCCGGCGATTTTTCCGCCACGGTTTCGATCTCAACGCCGCCCTCCGTGCTCGCGACAATCAGCGGCGCCGCCGTCGCGCGATCGAGCAAAACCGCGAAATAAGTCTCCCGCGCGATGTCCGCCGACTCCGCGACGAGCACCTGCCTAACGACTCGTCCTTCCGCGCCCGTCTGATGCGTGACGAGCGTTTGCCCAAGCATCTTGCTCGCGACTTCGCGCGCCTCCTCGGGCGATTTCACGACATGCACGCCGCCCTTGAAACCGTTCTTGAACATTCCCTTCCCGCGCCCGCCCGCATGGACCTGCGCCTTGACCACGATCTCGCTCGCGCCGATCTCGCGCGCGATTTTTTCCGCCTCGTCCGGCGTCGTCGCGACCCGGCCGCGGGTTGTCGCCGCGCCGAATTTTTGCAGCAATTCCTTCGCCTGATACTCGTGGATGTTCATTTCGGTTTGGCGCGTCTGCCATTAGCGCGCGAAGGCGCGAGCGGCAACGAAATTTTGGCTGAAGAATTTCGCCTAACGAACAAAAAACGCGCGCGCCCCGGTCGACCCGAAGCGAGCGCGTTGCGAAAATTCGCCTAACGAACTATTTTTTCACGATCTCGGCGTTCTCGAGCATCGTGACCCCGCCGTTGTTCGCCATCTTGCCGCGCAAGGTGACGGTTTTGCCGGCGAGCGGCGCGAGTTCGTCGTTCATCGGCTTGTGCGCGCCGACGACGAGGATCGCTTTGCCGTCGCTCACGATGCCGACCGGGCCCCCGCCTTTGATGCAGGTCTCGGCGCAGCTCGCGTGCTTCGCGCCCATCGCGTTGTGATCGACGTAGCACATCATGTCGACGATCTCGCCCGTCACTTCCTTGGTCGAGGCGGCGTCGAGCTTGTCCTTGCCGTTGTCGGCCGCGAACGCCAGCGGGCTGAGCGCAAGCCCGGCCGCGAAGGTGAAGGTGACCGTGGCGTGAACGAATTTCGGGATTCTTTCGTTGTGATACATGCCCGGAAGGTCAGGCCGCAAGGACGCGCGGTCAATCGCCTAACGAGTCCGGTCGATGAGGCGTGCGAATTCGGCGAAGAAGTAGCTGGCGTCGTGCGGTCCGGGCGCGGCCTCGGGGTGGTATTGCACGCTAAAGATGGGCAGTTCGCGGTGGCGCATGCCTTCGACGGTGCCGTCGTTCAGGTTCACGTGGGTGATTTCGATTTCGTTAGGCAAGGAATCGGGATCAACCGCGAAGCCGTGATTTTGCGAGGTGATCGCGACTTTGCCTGTAGCCAGATCTTTGACCGGTTGGTTGCCGCCCCGATGGCCAAACTTGAGCTTGAACGTGTTCCCGCCAAACGCGAAGCCGAGCACTTGGTGGCCGAGGCAAATCCCGAAGATCGGTTTTTTCCCCATGAGGTCGCGGACCGCTTCGTGCGCGTAGTCGAGGGCCGCCGGATCGCCCGGGCCGTTGGAAAGGAAAACGCCGTCGGGATTTTGCGCGAGCACTTCCGCCGCGGTCGTGGTCGCCGGCACGACGGTGACGCCGAAACCATTCTGCCGCAGCCGGCGCAGGATGTTTTCTTTGATCCCGTAATCGAACGCGACGACGCGGTGGCGGATCGGAGGGAGCTTCGCGCGGGCGGCGTTCCAAGGCGCGCTCAAGGTGTCGTCCGGGTCCCATTCGTAAGCCGCGGGCGCCGTCACTTCGCGCACAAAATCCATCCCGATCACACCGGTTCCTTCGACAGCGCTCTGCACGGCTTCGTCAAACGCGAGGTCGTTAGTCGTTAGGCAGGCTTTCATCGCGCCGCGCGTGCGCAAATGCCGCGTGAGCGCGCGAGTGTCGACGCCCTGGATGCCGGGAATTTTCCAGCGGCGCAAATATTCATCGAGCGAAATCTCGGAGCGCCAGTTGCTCGCGATCTCGCTCAGTTCTTCGATGACAAATCCGCGCACATGCGGTCCGCGGCTCTCTGCGTCGGCGTCGTTCGTCCCGTAATTCCCGATCAACGGGTAAGTCATGGCGACGATCTGCCCACGATATGACGGGTCGGTCAGCACTTCCTGGTAGCCGGTCATGGAAGTGTTGAAGCAAATTTCGCCGACGCATTCGCCGGTCGCGCCAAACGATTCGCCCTCGAAAATCCGGCCGTCTTCGAGAGCGAGGAGCGCGCGCATCGGCGCGCAGTTTGGCGGAGGAGCGGTGAAATGTCGAATCGTTAGGCGCCGGACAATTGCCTAACGAACACGGCCTAACGAAAAGCGCCCGGGCCATCTCTGACCCGGGCGCGAAAGGAGTTACCCCGCTGATGCCGTTTAGGCGGATATCCCGTTCCCTTATGGTAACGGGCGGGTGACTGCCGCCGGAGCGTCTGACTTCCAATGAAGGCATGCCATTTTCCCCTGACGACCTGGCCCCCTGAGCTAACAATATCGGTCCGGGAATCCTACCTGTATCTCGAACACCGCAGGGTAAATTTTTCGAAAGTCGCCGATAGAGAGCTGAAAGTAGACGCTAATAGGTCTGAGCACCTTCAACTCTCAATCGACCACTCTCGCTTTCAAAGAACTACTCGCGCAATTCCACGCCTAACGAACTCCGCAAACGGGCCCGGATGCGATCGTGCGCCCCGTTCACTTCGTCGTGCGTCAGTGTGCGATTTTTGTCCCGGTATGTCAACGTGTAAGCGAGCGATTTGCGTTCCGCGCCCAGATTCTCCGCGCCTTTCCCGCTGAACAAATCGAAGAGCGCGACTTCGCCTAACAATGGCTCGTTCGCCTCCGCGATCGTGCGCAGGATTTCGGAATTCGTCAGGCTGATCGGCGCAAACAGCGCGATATCGTGGCTGACTGAAGGAAAACGCTGCAGCTCGTGAAAACGCGGACTCGTTAGGCCGGTTTCGGCGTCGTTAGGCAAATCGAGCTCGGCCGAAAAAACCTTTTCGCCCGACGAAAGCTGGCCAAGGACTCCAACCTCGTGCTCTTTCGCGAACACACTCGCGGCGAGAGCAAAGTTGGAATTTTCCGTCCGCTCAAAGCGCGGCGTAAACCAGCCTAACGACTCGATCGCGCCCTTCAGATCGAACAGATCGAGCGCGCGCGCGCCACCGCCTCGCCAGTTCGGCGCGTTTTCCGTCAGACCGGAAACGAGCAGCGCCACGCGCCGCACTTCCCGGCCATCCGGCGGCAGAAAAACCGCGCCAATTTCGAAAAGCCGGATGCTTTTCGTGCCCGCGCGCAGGTTCCGCTCGAGCGCGCCAGACAATCCGGGAATCAAACTCGGGCGCAGCGCGACATGATCCTCGCTCAGCGGATTGCGCAGCTCGACCGCCGCTCGCGCGAAGCCTTTGCCTAACGAATCACGCGCGACGAGCGACGACGTGCGCACTTCGCAAAAACCGCGCGCGATCAAACGCTGCCGCAATTTCGCTTCGAAATCGTAGCGCTGATCCGCCGCCGACACCGGCACGAAGCTGCTACGGTTCGCGGACGGAATGCGATCGATCCCGTGCACGCGCCCGACCTCCTCGACGAGATCGACCTCGCGTCGCAGATCAGCGCGATAACTCGGAATTTTCCAGGTCGATTGCTCAGCCGTCCCGCCGAGTTTTTCCAAACCGAAGCTTTCCAGAATGCGATCGCACTCGTTAGGCACAATTTTCGTCCCGAGAACTCGGTCGCAAAATTTATAACGAAGCGAAAATCCCGCCGGCGCTGCCGGCAGCGTGCCGGCAACGGCCGTTTCACTTGCCGGAACCCCGGCGGCGACTTCGCGCAAAAGCTCCGCCGCCCGCGCCGACGCGCGCAGGATCATTTCCGGATCGACCCCGCGCTCGAAACGATAGCTCGCGTCACTCGGCAAATTCAGCTCGCGCGCGGTGCGCCGGATGTTCGCCGGCAAAAAGTAGGCGCTTTCCAGAATGATGTTGCGCGTCGTCGTGGTCACGCCGCTCTCTTCGCCGCCCATCACGCCGCCGATGCCAATCGCGCGCGCGCCATCGGCGATTAGCAGACTTTTCGGCGTGAGGTTGTAAGTGCGGCCATCGAGCGCAAGGAACTTTTCGTTAGGCCGCGCCAGGCGCACTTCGATCGCGCCCTCGATTTTGTCGGCATCGAACGCGTGCAGCGGCTGGCCCAGTTCGAGCATCACAAAATTCGTCACATCGACGACGTTGTTGATCGCGCGCAAGCCGACCGCTTCGAGCTTCGCGCGCAACCAGCCCGGGCTCGGACCGATGGCGAGATTCTCAATGCGGCGTGCGGAATAAAATGGGCACTCGTTAGGCGCGCTGATGCGGATCGTGTCGTCCTTTGTTGCCGGCTCATCAATTTCGAGCGTGCGCAACAGTTTTTGCGTCAGCGCCGCGATCTCGCGCGCGAGTCCGTAATGGCTCAACAAATCGGCGCGATTCGGCGTGATCTCGACATCGAGAATGGTGTCGTTAGGGAAAATTTCTCCAATCGGCGTGCCGATTTTTGATTCGTTAGGCAAAATGAGCAGGCCGGCGCTTTCGTCGGAGAGCGCAAGTTCTTTTGCGCTGCACAGCATGCCTTGCGATTCGACCCCGCGCAGCTTGCTCGCCTTGATTTTGAGTTCGTTAGGCAAAACCGCGCCGGGCAACGCGAGCGGGACCTTGTCGCCAACCTTGTAGTTTTTCGCCCCGCAAACGATCTGGCGCGGCGTCCCTCTGCCGTCGTCGACCTGGCAGACGCTGAGACGATCCGCATTCGGATGTTGTTTCGAATCGACGATCTGCGCGACGACGACATTCTCAAAATTGGCGCCGCGCTTTTCGATTCCCTCGATCTCGACGCCGGCAAGCGTGAGCAGTTCGGCGAGCTGCGCGATGTCGTTAGGCAGCTCGACGAATTCGCCGAGCCAGTTCACGGAAAATTTCATTTACGAGGCGAACTGGCGCAGGAAACGCAGATCGTTTTGCGCGAAAAACCGGATGTCGGGAATTTCGAAAAGAATCATTGCGAGACGATCCATGCCGAGCCCGAAAGCAAAGCCGCTCCACTTTTCCGGATCGTAAGCGCTATCGCCGCGCGCGCGATTCACCTCCTCGAAAACCGCGGGATGGACCATGCCGCAGCCGCAAACTTCGAGCCATTTCTCGCCGCTTTTCAGCGCCTTCGATTTCACATCGATCTCGAAACTCGGCTCTGTAAACGGAAAATAATGCGGGCGAAAACGGACCGCTGTTTCCGCGCCGAAAAGTTCGCGCAGGAAATATTCGAGCGTGCCTTTCAAATCGGCGACGCTCACGCCTTCATCGACGTAGAGGCCTTCGATCTGGTGAAACTGCGCGCTGTGCGTCGCGTCGATTTCGTCGCGGCGATACGCGGCGCCCGGCGCGATGACGCGGATCGGCGGCGGCGCGTTTTCCATCGTGCGAATCTGCACAGTCGAAGTGTGGGTGCGCAACAGCCGGCCGTCGGGCAGATAAAACGTGTCGGCTTCGTTGCGCGCCGGATGGTCGGGCGCGGTGTTGAGCGCGTCGAAGCAATGCCATTCGTCCTCGATGTCCGGGCCTTCGGCGAGCGCGAAACCCATCCGCCGAAAAAGCGCGATGGCGCGATCGAGCATTTGCGTGAGCGGATGGAGCGCGCCGAGTTCGTTAGGCGTGCCGGGCAGCGAAATGTCGATGTCGGCGAGGGCGCGCGATTCGCTCGCGACCCGCAGTTTTTCAGCCGCCTCATCGACCGCGCTCGTAACCGCGTTGCGCACTTGATTGAGCAGCTTGCCGACGACCGGTCGCTCCTCTTTCGAGAGCGATTTCATCTGCTCGCTCCAAGCGGAAATGCTCCCGCTGCGCCCAAGATAACGGACGCGCGCGGCTTCGAGCGCGGGTTCGTCAGCTGCGGCGGCAATCTCGGCCAGCGCCGCCTCGCGCAATTCTTCCAGCGGGTGCGTCATTCGTTAGGCAAATCCGCCTTCGATCGCGGATTTCGCAGAAACGTTAGGCCGCTTTTTTGCTTTTCGCTTCGCTCGATTTTTTCTCGAGCGCGCCTTTGACCTGGTCGACGATGTTTTTGAAACCGACTTCATCGCTGATCGCGAGATCGGAAAGAATCTTGCGGTCGAGTCCGATGCCGGCGGCTTTCAAACCTTCGGCGAAGCGGCTGTAAGTCAAACCCTGCGCGCGGACGGCGGCGTTGAGCCGTTGCACCCAGAGCATGCGGAAATTGCGTTTGCGCGTTTTGCGATCGCGATAGGCCCAATATTTTCCCTTCATCGTCGCGTCTTTCGCGTAGCGGAAAAGTTTCGACCGCCTTCCGCGATAACCTTTGGCGGATTTGACGACGCGTTTGCGGCGCTCGCGGCTGGCGGGCGCGTTGGTGGCTCTTGGCATGTTGTTATTCCGCCGTGGCGGATCTCCCGGGCGAGTTGTTTATTCGTTAGGCTCTCTCCGACCTCACTCGCTCGTTAGGCGCAAAAATTTTTGCGACCAGGTGGACAGCGCCGCCGGCGTTTTTTGGAAACGTCGGGCTGGGAAAATAGGCGCGCACGACGAAATGACAACTCGATTTCGCGCGGAAGATTTCCTAGAATGCGCCCGTGCATTGGCTGAGCCGGCATCGTCTTTTCATCCTCGCGGCGATCTGCGCGTTCTGGACGGCGCTCATTCTGCTCGGGCGCGAATTTCCGAGCGTGCCGTTCATTTCCGCGCCTTGGCGGCTCGAGCAGGGCTTCGAAGATTTGCTCCGGCGCGAAGGCGCGAAAACGCCGACGCGCAGCGATTTTGTTTTGCTCGCGATCGACCAAAGCACGCTCGAGATGCCGCCGTTGTCGCCCGACGAGCTGGCGAACAATCGCGCGTTTCAGTTGATGACGGCGCGACCGTGGCCGTGGTCGCGCGAAGTCTGGGCGCTTTTGCTCGACCGGCTTTTCGGTGCGGGCGCGCGGCTCGTCATGTTCGATCTGGTCTTTAGTCCGCCTAACGATGGCGATCCGGCCTTCGCCGCGGCGCTCGCGAAATATCACGATCGCGTCGTCCTCGGTTCAAACATCGACGTTTCGAATAGCGACCAGATTATCTGGCCTAACGAGACCCTGGTCCCGCCGCCTCCAAACGCGGACGCGCGCGTCGGCTACGTGAATTTTTGGCCCGATCCGATCGATGGAAAAATTCGCGCGGCGCTCTTCACGACTTCGGATCGAGAGCTTGCGGGCCTGGCGCCGTTTGCCGGCGAAGAAGTTTATCAATCATTCGCGGCGCGCGGTCTCGAGCAACTCGGCCACGGCGCGGACGTGCCACGCGACGAGCATGCGCACCTGTTGCGTTTCGGCGCGATCGACGCCTATCCGCCGCGCACGCTTTACGAAGTTTTCGATCCGAAAATGTGGAAGGCGAATTATCAAAACGGCGCGTTTTTTAAAGACAAGATCGTACTCATCGGCGCGGCTTCGCAGATCGCGCACGATGTTGTGGCGACGCCGATGAGCCCGAACACGCTCGGGCCTGCGCTGCATTTGCAAACGATGGCGGCGGCCCTCGCGCATCAATTTCTTGAGCCGACTCCGCCGCGGCTCATGCTCGTGCTCGTGCTTGGCGCGGGCGTCGCGGCGTGGCTGCTCATTGCGTTCGTTAGGCGGCCGCTCATTTGTCTTTTCGCCCTCGTGCTCGTGAGCGCGGCTTATCTTTTGGTCAGCCGGCTGGAATACGATCGCGGGGGATTTTTGTTGCTCACTGTGCCGGTGCTCGGCGCGTTTTTGCTCAGCGGCGCGAGTTCGTTAGGCTTCGAGTACGCGCTTGAGCGGATCGAAAAACTGCGCACCCGGCGCACCCTCGAACGTTACGTTTCGAAAAATCTCGTCAAAGAAATTCTCGATAATCCGGCAAGCTTTTACAGCAGCCTGAAAGGCGTCCGCATCCCGGCGACGATTTTGTTTTCCGACATCGTCGGGTTCACCAGCCTGACCGAAAACGCCGACCCCGAAGCGCTCGTTAGGCAACTGAACGAATACCTCAGCCGCATGACCGCAGCGGTCTTCGAACACGGCGGCACGCTCGACAAATTCATCGGTGACGCCGTCATGGCAGTGTGGGGAAACGTGCGCAGCGGCGGCAAAGCGGAAGACACGAAAATGGCCGCGCGCGCCGCGCTCGCGATGCGGCGCGAGCTGAAAATTCTCAACGATAAATGGTTCGCCCAAGGCATCGCGCCGTTCGCGATCGGCATCGGCATCAACCAGGGCGACGTGCTCGGCGGCAACATCGGCTCGCAGGAAAAAGCCGACCCGACCGTGATCGGTGACGCGGTCAATCTCGCCTCGAGGCTCGAAGGCCTAACGAGAACCTACGGCGCCGATATTTTGCTCGGGCCGACGGCGACCGAGTTCGTTGGGGACGAGTTTCACGTCCGCAGCGTTGCGCGCGTGCAGGTGAAAGGGAAAACCGAGCCGGTGGAAATTACGACGCTGATCGGCGCGCGCGACGATGAGACGCTCGACGCCGAATTGCTGCAGCGCCTGCCGACTTACGAGGAGGCCTTTCAGAAATTTCGCCACCGCGATTTTGGCGAGGCGAAAATTTTGCTTTCGCGGTTTCTCGAATTTTACCCCGACGACTACCTGGCGAAAATGTATCTCGACCGCGCGCTCGAATACGAAACGGCGCCGCCCGATCCGGCGTGGAATGCGGTGGAGGTTTTCAAAAAGAAGTGATAAGCAGCGGTCGTTATGCCGAAACTTTCGTTCGGGCTGGAAGGCGGAAAAACGACGCACGAGCTGACCGACGGGCGGATCACGATCGGCCGCGCGCTCGATAATTCGCTCCAGATCGACGACCCGTCAGTCTCGAGCCGGCACGCGCGCCTGAGTTTGCTTGGCCGGCATTATCAACTGACCGATCTCGATTCGACCAACGGCACGCGAGTCAACGGCGAAATCGTCAAAGAGATCACCTTGCGGGTCGGCGATCGCATCCGTTTTGGAAAAGTTGAAGCGCGTTACGAAGCGGACGTGGTCGGCGAAAGCCAGGCGCTGCCCGAGCCCGGCGAGATCGAAACGCGGCCGGCGGAGATGAGCGCGAAGCCGGCCGATTTCGCGAACGCGTCGCCGTTTCAAAATCGCAAAAAGGAAACGGACTATCTCGGACGAGCGATTTTCGCCGTGGCGGCGCTGGCGAGCCTCGCGCTGCTACTCAGTCTGCTCAATTTACTCCGGCTGCACGGCCCGGAGTCCTTTATTCGTTAGGCCAGCAGAAAAAGCGCGGCGAGCACGAGCAGAAAATAAGAGACGAGCGAAGCCGCGCCGGGATACTCCTTCGCCATCCGCTGGCCGAAAAAAAGCGCGAGCAGCACCAGGCCGGCGACGGCTGCCCCGTAAAACGCGATCGCGGAATCTTGCCGGAAGAAAATGAGCAGGCAGCCGACGGCGCTCAAAATTCCGGCGCAAAATTCCATGATCGTGAGAATGCCGAGGAGCGCGGGGACGAAGCCGGCGAGCGGACTTTTCGCGAAATGGCCGGTGAGCCACGCGAGGTTGCCGCGGCGGTCGACGACTTTGTCGATGCTCGATTGCAAAAAAAGAATCGCGAGAAAAGCGGAGACGATGAGTTGCGAGATGAAGGTCGCGCCCGCGGATGTGTGGAGTGTCGGCATGGCTCGATTTTAACACGACGCGTCAATGCGGCCGCGTTTCGTCGCGATGAGCCCGCGCGGTTTGACTTGCGCGCACGAGGCCGCTGGACATTATTGCTCTCCGCCAAAACCGGCGCCGCGGGTGTAGCTCAGTGGTAGAGCACCTCCTTGCCAAGGAGGACGTCGCGAGTTCGAGTCTCGTCACCCGCTCTCTCCGCCTGAGCGCCGCCTGCAGCCCGGGCAATCGCGTGCGCAAACTTTTTCGGCAAAAGTTGAATCCAAAAACCGCGCCGGGCGCATCTCATCAACAAAGGATGAATATGAAAACCAAGATTGTCATGAGTGGCTGCGCGCTCCTGTTTGTCGCGAGCGCCTGGGCGCAAACGCCGCCGCCGCCGCCCACTGTCGCGCCGGTGCTCACTCCGAGCGTTTCGCAAATTACGCCCGTGCCCACGCCCGCTTTTGTCACCACGCCGACCGCGACGCCGAATTCGAATTCCTTCTCACTGACGGTTTCGCCGTCGGGAAATATCGACGAAGACATCGACAACGCGATCGAGAAGAAAATTCGGAAGCATTTCGACTTCACGAGCGACAGCCATCATTCGCATGACGACGCGGCCTGGCTCGCGGTGCCGATCGTTTTCATCGTCTTCCTCGCCATTTTCGGCACGCCGATCATTTTCCTCGCGGTCATTCTTTACTTCAGCTTTTCGCGCAATCGCGCCATGCACAAAACCGTGCGCATGATGGTCGAAAAAGGCCAGCCCGTTCCTGAAGCGCTGCTCAATCCGCCCGCGCCCGTGCGCCAGCGCTCGGATCTGCGCCGCGGCGTCATCTGGACGCTCGTCGGCTTCGGCCTGATGGTGTTTTTCGGCGCCTGCAACGACTGGGAAGGCGGCGCCTGGAGTCTCGGCATGATTCCGTTTTTGATCGGCCTCGGTTACCTGATTTTCTGGAGATTTGATGTTCGGAAAGATGCAACTTCACGGCCAGTGTAATCTGGGGTCGTGCCGCTCACTGATGCCGACCTTGTCGCGCGCGTCCTCGTCAATGACGATCACCACGCCTTTGCCGAACTGGTGCGCAATCATCAGTCGGCCGTGCGCGGACTTTTGCGTCAGCTCACGCGCAGCGATCTCGCGCTCGCCGACGATCTCGCGCAGGAGACATTTCTGCGCGCCTACAAACACATCCGCACTTTTCGCGGCGAGGCGAAATTTTCCACCTGGCTCTACCGCATCGCCTACAACTGCTTTCGCGAAGAAGCGCGCAAACGAAAGGAATTCGTCGGCATCGATGAAGCGCAGCTCGAAGCCGAACCCGATCCACAAACCGTCGATCCCGCTTTGAAACACGATCTCATGCACGCGCTCCAACTTTTGCCGCTCCACGAACGGACCGCGATCGTGCTCTGCTGCCAAAATGGTTTGTCGCACGATGAAGCCGCGCGCGTGCTCGAGATCCCGCTCGGCACGGTGAAAACGAATGTCTTGCGCGGACGGGAGAAATTGAAGAAACTGCTCGCGGGCTGGGGGCCAGCCTAACGATGGACGAAATGGACGAACTGCTGCAGGAAGATTGGCTGGACGCGCGTTTGCGCGACGAAGCGCCTTATATCGACGACGCCGGTTTCACCGCCGCGGTCGTGCAAAAACTGCCCGCGCGCGCGCCGCGCCGCTCCTTCCGCAGCGTCATCCTTTTCGCGATCACCTTTGTCGCCTGTCTCGCCGCCTACCTCATTTCCGATCGCGGCCGCTTTCTCATCGTCGCCGCCGAACGCCTCGCCGCCATGCCGTTTGGCTACATCTGCGCGGTCGCGCTCCTCTGCACGGTCGTGATCACTGCAGTCGGCGCGAGCGCGGCATTTTTCACCGCCAACGATCGACCGCTTGACGGACTCGTCAGGCTCTTTCGTTAGGCGAGCTCGCGAAAAGCTCACGCGCGTCCGCGACATCGCGCGCGATCTGCGCGCGTAGCGCTTCGAGATTCTCAAACTTTTTCTCCGGCCGCAGATATTTCACGAAGCGCACTTCAACTTCGCGCCCATAAATGTCGCGCTCGAAATCGAAAAGATGCAACTCGAGCACGCGACTCGGCGAGCCGCCCGCGATCGTCGGACGCGTGCCGAGATTCACGACCCCGCGCAGCCGCTCGCCATCGAGCCGCGCCTCTGCCGCGTAAACGCCGTTGGGCGGAAATTGCTCGCTGTGCGCGCTCAAGTTCGCGGTCGGAAATCCGAGACGGTGCCCGACCTGGCTGCCCCGCTCGACCGTCCCGAGAATCGTGTAATCGCGGCCGAGCATTTTCGCTGCGGTCGCAAAATCGCCATTCGCAACCGCGTTGCGAATCGCGGTGCTGCTCACGATCGCGCCATCGCAAGTGACCGGCGCAGCGCCGACGACATTGAAGTACAGCTCCGCGCCGAGCTTTTTCAGGAGCTCCAGATTGCCGGCGCGATTTTTTCCAAACGACCATTCCTGGCCGACGCAAATTTCGCGCAGCGGATTGGCCGCGTTTGTCAGTTGCCTAACGAATTCGTCCGGCGCAGTCGAAGCCAGCTCGCGATCGAATTTTAGCACGAGCAAATGCGAAACACCGAGCTCGCGAATGAGCGCGATCTTGTGCGCCGTCGCCGTGAGCAGACGCGGGCTTTCCTGCGGCCGCAAAAATTTCGCCGGGTGCGGATCGAAGGTGACGACCACCGCGGTCCCCTTCGCGGCCGCGGCGTCGCGCACCGCCGTGGAGATGACGGCCTGATGTCCGCGATGCACGCCGTCGAAAACGCCGATGGCGAGAAAAACCGGCCCGGGAATTTTTCCCAGCTCCGGAATCGACCGCAGGATGCGCATCGTTAGGCGCCGCGCATGCGCGAGACTTCCGGCAGCGAAAGAATTTTCGCGAGCAGCTCAGCCGGTGGCGCATTTTTGATTTCATCCACCGTGACGGCGCGGACGAGATCGAAGCGCCCCGAACGGGTGCGGCGCAGCTCCTGCAAATGGGCGCCGCAGCCTAACGACTCGCCGATGTCGTGAGCGTAAGTGCGAACATAAAATCCTTTGCTGCACAAAACCGTGAAGTCGATTTCCGGCGGCGCGATGCGCCCGATCTCATAGCGATAAACGTGCACGAGACGCGGCTCGCGCTCGACCGTTTTCCCCTGGCGCGCCAGTTTGTAGAGCGGCACGCCGCCCTGTTTGATCGCGGAAACCATCGGCGGCATCTGATAAAAATCGCCGCGAAATTTCTCGAAAGCCACGCGCACTTTTTCGTCGTCGAGTTCCGGCACCGGCCGCTCTTCGAGCACCTTGCCAGCGCGGTCCTGCGTGTCGGTGGTTTTGCCTAACGACAAGGTGCCGGCGTATTCCTTGTCTTCGCTCATAAGCAGGTCCTGAATTTTCGTCCCACGACCGAGCGTGAGAATAAGGAGCCCGGTCGCGATCGGATCGAGCGTGCCGCAATGGCCGACCTTCTTAATCTGAAGTTGCCGCCTGACGAGCGCGACGACGTCGTGCGAAGTCATGCCCGCGGCTTTGTCGACGAGGAGAACGCCGTCGGGCGTAGCTGTAACTGACATTGTTACAATTCGCTCACAGCCGCCACCGCCGCAGCCGTGACGCGTTGCGCAACGTCGTCGAGCGGGCCGGGAACGCGCGCGCCCGCGGCGAGTTTGTGCCCGCCGCCTTTGAAACGCAGGCAGATTTCGCAAACGTCGGCGCGCGCGTCTTTCGAGCGCATGCTCACGCGCACTTTTCCGCCTTCGAGTTCCTCGAAAAAAATCGCGATGATCACGCCCTGAATCGCGCGCAGATGATCGATCAGACCTTCGTTGTCCTCGGGAATGACGCCGAGCTCGTTCGCGGTCGCGAGCGGCAGACTGAAGCTCGCGACTTTGCCGCCGGCGTCGAAATGCATGCGATCAAGCAGCACGCGCAAAAGTTCGATGCGGCGGCGCGGATAGCTTTCGTAGATTTGCTGGCTCAAGCGGCCGACATCGATGCCGCAGCGCAAAATGTCCGCGGCGATTTCGAACGTGCGCGCGGTCGTGTTTGGATATTGAAACGAGCCCGTGTCGGTTGAGATCGCGGCGAACAAATTTTCGGCGATCGCCTCGTCGAGCGGGAGATCCTGGCTTTGCAAAAGCTCGAACAAAATCTGACCGGTGGCGGGCGCGATCGGATCGATGTGGACGAGGTCGCCGTAACGCGGATTGCTCGGATGATGATCGATGTTGATCCAAAGTTTCGTTTCGCCAACGGCCGCGAGCACGTTGTCGCCAAGGCGCTGGCGCGTCGCGGTGTCGAGCGCGACGACGATGTCGAAATTTTCCGGCTCGTTAGGCGGGAGCGAGACGAGATCGCCGCCGGGCAGAAAGGAAAACTTTTCGAGCAGGCCTTCTTCGTTCCAGACTTTCACTTTTTTGCCGAGCTGTTGGAGCGCGAGACCCATCGCGATTTCGCTGCCGAGCGCGTCGCCGTCGGGGCGAACGTGACTAAGGACGACGAAGGTTTCGTGTTCGCGCAAGGCCTCCGCGATTTCGGCAAAGGTGGCGTTCGTCAGGCGTTCGTCAGGCGGCGAGGCAGTGGAAGCATTCATTCGTTAGGCGTTTCAATTTCCTGCAATATTTCCAGCACGCGCGAGCCGCGTTCGATCGAATCGTCGAGGTGAAAAACCAGGTGCGGCGTGTATTTGAGCACGACGTGCTTCGCCAAATCGGCCTGCAAAGTGGCGCGATTCGCTTCCAGCTTTGGCAGGACTTCGTGGCGGCCATTTTTGCCGAGCACGCTGATGTAAATGTGCGCGTTTTTCAGGTCGGGCGTGACATCGACCTGGTGCACGGTCACGAGCACTTCGCCGAAATTCATCTCGCGCACGAGGAGCGCGCTGAGCTCGCGCTTGAGCAATTCGTTGACGCGCAGAAGTCGATGTTTCATTGGAAAAAATGCGCTCGCCTAACGAATCGCGTCGTTAGGCAAACAGCCAGTTGCGTGCCTTATAATTTCTGCGCGACCTGCTCGAGCTGGTAGCACTCGATGATGTCGCCGACCTGATATTCGCTGAAATCGCCGAGCTTGATACCGCACTCGAGGCCGACCCGCACTTCCTTCACGTCGTCCTGAAAACGCCGCAGGGTCGAGAGTCCGCCATCGTAAACCGGCTGGCGGCGGCGAAGCACGCGGGCGCGCGCGTTGCGGCTGATGCGGCCGTCGGTGACGAGGCAGCCGGCGACGATGCCGCGGCTCAATTGGAAGACTTGTTTCACTTCCGCGTGGCCGATGACGGTTTCGCGGTGTTCCGGATCGAGCAGGCCGGCCATCGCTTCTTTGATCTGGTCGATCAGTTCGTAAATGATGCTGTAAAGTTTGACCTGCACGCCTTCGCGTTTCGCCGCGGTGACGGCGTTCGATTCCACTTTGATGTTGAAGCCGACGACGACGGCGTTCGACGCGCTCGCGAGCAAAATGTCGGATTCGGAAATCGGGCCGACGCCGGAATGAATCATCTCGAGATCGATTTTTTTGCTTTCGATCTGGCCTAACGATGCGGTCAGTGCTTCGAGCGAACCTTGCGCGTCGCATTTCAAAACGAGGCGCAAAACTTTTTTGCCGTCGGCAGCTTCGAGCAAACTTTCGAGAGTGGCACGCTGCGGCACGCTGAGCTTCTCGGCGCGTCTGGCGGCGAGACGTTCCTCGCTCAAGGTCTTGGCGGATTTTTCCGATTCCATGACGAGGAATTCGTCGCCGGCGTTTGGCAAACCGGAGAAGCCCAAAACTTTTACCGGCGTCGAAGGATCGGCCGACTTGATCGGTTTGCCGCGATCGTCGACGAGCGACTTCACCTTGCCGCCGTAATCGCCGCAGATAAATGGCTCGCCGACTTTGAGCGTCCCCATTTGCACGATAACAGTCGCGGTGGGTCCGCGGCCCGGCTCGACTTGCGCTTCGATCACGGTGCCGCGTGGCGTCGCGGTCGGCGATGCTTTTAATTCCATCACTTCAGCCTGGACGGCCATGTTCTCGAGCAGTGTGTCGATGCCGGTGCCTTTCGTCGCGGAGACGGGAACGACGATGGTTTCGCCGCCCCAATCTTCCGGCGATAAACCGCGCTCCTGCAATTGCTGTTTCACGCGATCGAGATTCGCCGACGGCAAATCCATTTTGTTAACCGCGACCATGATTCTGACATGGGGCGCGGCTTTCGCGTGATCGATCGCTTCGATCGTTTGCGGCATTAAACCATCATCAGCCGCGACCACGAGAACGACGATGTCGGTCACGTTCGCGCCGCGCGCGCGCATCGCGGTGAACGCGGCGTGGCCCGGCGTGTCGAGAAACGTGATGCGCGTGCCATTGTGATCGACCGTGTAAGCGCCGATGTGCTGCGTGATGCCGCCCGCTTCGCCGGCCGCGACGCGCGTCTTGCGGATCGCGTCCATGAGCGACGTTTTGCCGTGATCGACGTGCCCCATGAAAGTAATGATCGGGCCGCGCGGCTTGAGTTCTTCTTCCTTCTCGATGACCGGCGGCGGAGGCGCGACAACGGTCTCGACGACCTTGTGGACGCCGCCGCCTTTTTCGCGCCGCTCCATCTCGAAAGCGAAGCCGTGCTTTTCGGAAACCTTGGTCGCGACCTCGGGCTCGACGGTCATGTTTTGGTTTACGAAAATTTTGAAATCGTCCATCAGCTCTTTGATGAGCTGGAAATTTTTCACGCCGAGCTGCGCGGCCAGATCCTTGACGATGATCGGCGGCTTGATGTGAATAATCTTGCGGCCGTCCTCCGTTTCCTCGGCAACTTCCGCGCCGTTGTCCGCCGGCGCAGGCGGCGCCGCGACCGGGGCGGGAGCGGCGACTTCGGGCGCCGGTTGCGGCGCGCGGATGCGAGAAATCGGCGGGAGCACCGTGCGCCGGACGGATTCATCGGTCGGCGCGCGCTTCGCTTTCGGCGTTCGCGGATCGATCAGCGAAACGCTTTCGACCGCGGGCTTCGGCGGAGTCGCGGGAGCGGACGGCGGCGTTACCGGTTTTGCGGGCGCAGACTTTTTCGCCGTGATCGGCGTGAAAGCCGATCTTGTCGCAACGACCGGAGACTTGCCGGCCGCGACTGATTTTTCCTGAGCCCGCGGCGAAGTTTTGATCGCCGGCTGGTCAGTCCGCGGAGCAACTTCGTCCTTCGTCTTCGCGGCCTTCGCCGGTTTGGCGGACTTATCCTCGGACTTGGCGCGGCTCGACGACTTCGCGGGCGCGGCGGTTCTTGCCGCCGTTTTGCGAGCAGGCGCTTTGCGCGCCGTAGTTTTCGTCGTCGATTTTGTTGGCATTTAAATTTTTTGGAAATTTGCTCATGGCCGTGAGCGTTTAGCGCGCAGCCATGTCAGGTCGTCGCCGCATCACGATGCACCGCCTCATGAATTTCGCGCGCCTTCTCTTCGTCGACCGCGAGAATGTCGACAAGGTCCTGGACCTCGGCGTCGCGCAAACCTTCCAAACTCGTAAAGCCGGTTTTGACCAGCGTAATCGCCTGCTCCTCCGTGATCGGCAAAGCCTCGGCCAACTGCTGCGCGGCGTGCGCGACTTTTTGTTCGACCGCGCTCGTGCTCGGCGCTTCCTTTTCGATGTTAATCTCCCAGCCGGTCAGGCGACTCGTTAGGCGCGCGTTCTGGCCTTTCTTTCCGATCGCGAGCGAGAGCTGATCTTCATCGACGGAAATGGTCGCGCTCTTTTTCTCGACGTCGAAAACGAGATTTTTCACCTTCGCCGGTTTCAAGGCTTCGAGGACAAATTCCTTCGGGTCGGAGCTCCAGCGAATGATGTCGACCTTTTCGTTGTTCAATTCGCGCACGATATTCTTCACTCGCGAACCGCGCATGCCGACGCACGCGCCGACCGGATCGACTTTCGGGTTGTCGGAAAAAACTGCGATCTTCGTGCGGTAGCCAGCTTCGCGCGCGATCCCGCGAATCTCGACCGTGCCGTCCGCGATCTCGCTCACTTCCAATTCAAAAAGTCGCCTAACGAAATTCGGATGGCTGCGCGAGATGATAATCTCCGGCCCGCGAATTCCATTTTCCACCGCGACGACATACGCGCGCAGCCGATCGCCGATATTGTAATCCTCGACCACGACGCGCTCGCGTTGCGGCATGATCGCTTCAAATTTTCCGAGATCGAGAATGACATCGCTGCGATCGAAACGCCGCACCGTCCCGCTCACGATCTCGCCCGCGCGATCCTTGAACTCTTCGTAAATCATTTCCTTCTCGACCTGGCGAAGGCGTTGCATGATCGCCTGCTTCGCGGTCTGCGCGGCGATGCGACCGAAATTTTTCGGCGTCACTTCGACTTCGACCTCTTCGCCAACGGCGGCGTCTGGTTTGATCCGGCGCGCTTTGTCGAGCGAAATTTCGTCCGCCGGGTTGGTCACGCGATCGACCACGAGGAGGTTGGCGAGCGCGCGGATCTCTCCTGTTTTCGGATCGATATCGATGTGCAAATCGCGCGACGCGCTTACGCTTTTTTTCGAGGCCGAAAGGAGGGCGTTCGAGACCGCCTCGATTAGGATTTCGCGTTTGATTCCGCGCTCCCGCTCGAGGTAATCCAGCATGGCAATAAACTCCGCGTTCATGGCAATCGTCCCGCCCATCGACAAAAAAAAGTGGGACACTGGCTCCCACTCCAATCCGCAATGGACTAGGCGCGCAAGATACTTTTGGGCTCCCGGTTAGTCAAGATGCGGTTTGCCTAACGAGTAAAACAGCGGCCGCCGCGGGCGCGCAGGGATTTTTCGAAAAATTCACTCTTTCTCGGCGCCCGGCTTCGTCTGTGTTTAATATCCGCCGATGCCGCTGCGCCGCGTTTTGATTCTGGTCGTGCTCGTTTGGGCGGCGATTTATTTGACGCGACTCGGCGCGCTTGAAATCAAGAGCGAAGAAGGCCGCCGCATTCTGCCCGCGGTCACGATGCTCGAGACGGGCAACTTTCTCGTCCCGCAAATCGGCGGCCAGCCCTACTTCAGCAAACCGCCGCTCGTTAATTGGCTCGTCGCAGTGTCCTTCGAAATTTTCGGCCGGCAGAATGAGTGGACGGCGCGACTGCCGTCCGCGCTTTGCGTGCTCGTCGTCGCGCTCGCCTTCGCCACGATCGCGCGGCGCAACCTCGGCCCGAACGGTTCCGCCGCAGCCGCGTTTCTTTGGCTGACGAACTTCGGCCTCCTCGAAAAAGGCCGCATGATCGAGATCGAAGCGCTTTACGTTTCGCTTACCGCGCTCGCGTTTATTTACTGGCTGAGCTCGTGGAACGAGCCGCGCCGGCGCTGGCTCGCGTGGACCGTGCCGTGGATTTTTATCGGACTCGGATTGCTCGCGAAAGGCCCGCTCAATCTGCTTTTCTTTTACGCCGTCGTGGTCGCGATTTTGGGACAGGCGCGCGCATTGAAACAATTGTTGAGCTGGCCGCATCTCGTCGGCATTCTCATCATGCTCGGAATTTTTGCGGCCTGGGCGATTCCGGTTTTGGAACTGATGCGCCACGCGCACATCGCGACGATTTGGTCGCGGCAATTTTCCGGCCGGATTGAAGGCGAAAACTTCCAGTTCCATTCCTGGCTGCTCAACATCCCGCGCGCGCTCGCTTATCTCCTGCCGTGGCTCGCGCTGCTTCCATTCGCGCGCTTCCGACTACTCGAAAACGACGCCGATAAAAAAACGTGCCGCGCCTTGTCGTTAGGCATCGCGATCCCTTTTTTGATCGTGAATCTCACGCCCGGCGCCTTGCCGCGTTACAGCATGCCGCTGCTCGCGCCCGCGATCTGGCTCCTCGCGATCCTGATCCGCGAACACGCTTTCGTCTGGCCGCGCGCGTTGCGCAAAGTTATCACCACCACCGTCGCGCTTGTCGCGGTGGCGATGTTGATTTACTCGGTTGCGATCATTCCGATTCTGCAACGGCGCGAAAAAATCCGCCCGATTGCGGCGCAGCTCGACGCCGCGATTCCGCCTGACGAATCGCTTTACGCGGTCGATCCCGATTATCAGCCGGCGTTTTTTTATCTGCGGCGGCCGCTCATTTACGAAAACCGACCGGCCGCGCTGCCGGCGAATGCGCGCTACATTTTGGTGCGTCCGCCTGACGAATCCGCGGTCGAGAATTCGTCCCTCTGGCAGCCGCGACGCGCGCGACCGATTTTACGGATCACCGATTATCGCGACAGCCGCGTCGTTCTTTTGCGGGTCGATTGACAACCGCAAAAATCGTTAGGAAGCTAACGATTCCGATGGCCGCGACCGATCAACAAATTGGGCAGCTTCTCCACGGCGCCGCGCGCGCCTGGCGCAACAAACTAGACGAGCGCCTGCGTCCGCTCGGCCTCAGCCAGGCAAAATGGCGGACCCTCAATTTCCTCTCGAAAAACGACGGCAAACTGACCCAGCGCGATCTCGCGCGGATGATCGGCATCGAAGAGCCGACCCTCGTCGGCCTTTTGCATCGCCTCGAGCGCGAAGGGTGGGTCCGGCGCCGAAACGCCGCCCACGATCGCCGCTGTAAAACCGTCCATCTTCGTCCGCACTCGAGCTCGGTTTTGGCGAAAATTCATCAGGCGGCCGGGACCTTGCGCGACGAATTGGTCGCGGAGATTTCGCCTAACGAATTGCGGACCTGCATGAAGGTGCTCGCGCAAATCGGCGCGAAAGCTGGCATCGAATCTGCCTCGTTAGGCAAACGCACTCGGACAAAAACGAACGGCGCAAACGGAAAACGAGTCTCACGATGACGAAAACGACCGAAATCTTTCGACCGCTCCTCGCCATTCTTGCGTTGACCGCGCTTGCCGGCTGCGGCGGCAAAGAAGCGTCCGCGCCGCCGCCGCGCACCGTCGCGGTCGCGAAAGTGACGAGCGCGGACGTGCCGCTTTACCTCGACGAAATCGGGACCTGCGCCGCTTCCGAAAGCGTGCAGGTGCAGGCCCAGGTCAGCGGGCAGATCGTGTCGCGCGATTTCAAGGACGGCGCCGATGTGAAAAAAGGCGACCTGCTTTTCACGATCGATCCGCGACCTTACCAGGCCGTGCTCGATTCGGCGAAGGCCGATCTCATCCTCGCCCAAGCCAACCTGAAACGGCAGGAGGAATTGAAATCGAAAGCGGTCATCGCGCCCGAGGACCTCGACACGGCGCGCGCCACGGCGATGAAGGCGCAGGCGGCGCTCGATGCCGCGCAGGTCAATCTCGATTACTGCCAGATTCGTTCGCCGATCAACGGCCGCGCCGGTCTGCGCCAGGTCGACGTCGGCAACACCGTGACCGTGGGCAGCGGCAGCGCGGTGCTCGTAACGATCGATAATCTCAATCCGATTTACACCGATTTCACCGTCGCGGAGCCGGACCTGCCACTCGTTAGGCGCTATCTCGGCGGGCCGAACGTGAGCGTGATCACGACCGCGGAAGATCCGCGCATCAAACCGCGCACGGGCAAACTTTATTTCATCGCGAACACGGTCCAGCCGGGCGCGGGCACGGTGCAGGCGCGCGCGATCACGGCCAATCCTGACCACGCGCTCTGGCCGTCGCAATTCGTGCACGTGCGGCTGATTCTCGACGTTTTGAAAAACGCCAGGCTCGTGCCTAACGAGGCCGTGCAGATCGGCGAAAACGGGCCCTACGTTTTTGTGGTCAAACCCGATTCCACGCTCGAACTTCGGCAGGTGAAAAGCGGGCAGCGGCAGGGCAACGACGTGGTCGTGAGCCAGGGCCTGAAGGTTGGCGAAACCGTGGTCGTGCGCGGACAACTGCAACTCGCGCCCGGGACGAAGATCATTGCCCAGGAGGAAAAATCTTCGCCTGATGAAAAGAGCGGCGACGGTTCGAGCGCGGCGAGCGCGCCCTAACGAATGAGTCATTCGCAAAAAAACGGCCACAACGGCGAAGGCGAAAACGGCGCGCACAAAGGCATGCCTTCCGACGTCGCGCGGGCAAGAAGCGAGAACACGCCGGCGAAAAAACTGGTGCAGTTTTCCTCCGGGCTTTCGCGTCCATTCATCCAGCGGCCGGTCATGACGATGCTGCTGAGCGCGTCGATCATCGCGTTCGGCATCCTGACTTACAATCAGCTCGCGGTGAATGACCTTCCGGCGGTCGATTACCCGGTCATCAGCGTCAACGTTTCCTATCCGGGCGCGAATCCGCAGACGATGGCGAACACGATCGCGACGCCGCTGGAGAAACAATTCACCACCATCCCCGGGCTCGCCCTAACGACCAGTTCGAGCACGCAGGGCAGCACCAACATCACGTTGCAATTTGATCTTTCGAAAAGCATCGACGCGGCCGCGACCGATGTGCAGTCGGCCATTCAGGCCGCGACCGGACAGTTGCCGAGCGACCTGCCGAGCCCGCCAACTTTCTACAAATCGAACCCGAACGATCAGCCGGTCATGTACATCGCCCTAACGAGTGACACGCTGACCGACGGCGAGCTTTATCGTTACGCCACGACGGAGGTGGCGCAGCGGATCAACATCCTGCCCGGCGTGTCGCAGGTGAACATTTACGGCGTGAAAGGCGCGATCCGGGTCAAGGTCGATCCGGGCAAACTTTTCGTCCGCAACATGACCTTCACCGATCTCGCGAACGCGATCCGCGCGAACACGGCTTACTCTGGCGCCGGACAGTTTGACGGAAAAAATATGTCGTTTGTCCTGCGGCCGAACGGCCAGGTGAGCACGGCGGAAGGTTACGCGAACATGATCATCGGCCGCGGGCCTAACAATGCGCCGATTTTCCTCAAGGACGTCGCGAGGGTGATCGACGGCGTGCAGGACGAACGCTTGTCGCGGCACTTTTTTGCGCGCGGATTTAAGCCGCCGGCGTCCGTGATTGTCTTCGCGGTCTCGCGGCAGGCGGGCGCAAACGCAGTCGCGGTTGCGCGCTCGGTGCGCGATTTGTTGCCCGGCTTGCAACGCGAGTTGCCCGGCTCGATTCGACTCATTCCGGCCTTCGATCGCTCGGCCTCGATCGTCAGCTCGGTGCATGACGTGCAGGCGACGCTCTCGATTGCGTTCGTCCTCGTCATTCTCGTCATCTTCGTTTTTCTCGGGCGCGCGAGCGACACGCTTATCCCGATGGTCGCGCTGCCGATGTCGCTCCTCATCACGTTTCTCGCGATGTGGGCGCTCGATTATTCGATCAACAACCTCACGTTGATGGCGCTGACGCTGGCGATCGGATTCCTCGTTGATGACGCGATTGTCTTTCTCGAAAACGTCGTTAGGCGCGCGGAAGCGGGCGAATCGATCTATCGCGCGACGCTGAACAGCGCGGGCGAAATCTCGTTCACGATTTTGTCGATGACCTTGTCGCTGGCGGCGGTTTTCATTCCGCTCGCGTTCATGCCGGGATTGTTAGGCAGAATTTTTCGTGAGTTCGCGATTACGATCATCGTCGCGATTTTTGCTTCCGGTCTGGTCTCGCTCACCCTGACGCCGCTGATGTGTTCGCGCATCCTGGCGGAGCGCGGGCCGAATCACAAACGCACCTGGATGGAGCGATTCGTCAGCCGCTTTTTCGTGCCGATCCTGAACTTTTACGGACGCACGCTCGACTGGTTTCTCGATCACGGCTGGCTCGCGGGCCCGATCGTGATCGCGTGCGTGATCGGCGTTTGGTTTTTCTTCACCCATCTGCCGTTTACTCTTTTGCCGACGGGCGACAGCGGAGTCATTCGCGGGTTTTTCATTTTGCAGGAAGGCTCGTCGCCGAGCGATCAACGCGCGATCCAGAACCGACTCAACCCGATCCTCGAGGCGAATCCTTACGTCGATAAATTTTTCACCGTCGCCGGACGCGCGGGCCAGACGGCCGGCGTGTTCACGGTGCTGTTTCTGAAGGACTCCTCGCATCGCCCCGGGATCGAGGAGGTCGCGGCACAGTTGCGCAAGGCGACGAGCCAGATTCCCGGCGTTTTCCCGACGTTGAATCCGCAACCGGTTTTGCAGATCAATGTCGGCGCGACCGGGAGTTCGTTTGGCCGTTACACGTATGTCTTGAGCGGGATCAATCCCGATGAAGTTTACGACGCGGCCGACAAACTCGGCGCCGCGCTCGCGAATTATCCCGGCTTTGCCAGCCCGCCGCACAGCGATCTTTTCCGCAACACGCCCAACCTCGACATCAATATCGACCGCGATCGCGGCGGACTTTACGGCGTTTCCACGACCACGATCGAGAGCCTGCTTCGCGCCGCCTACTCGCAGAACTACGTCTATCTCATCAAGCAGGCCGACGACCAGTATCAGGTCATCCTCGAAGCCGACGACAAGGCGCGCACGCGACCGACCGACCTGCGCGAGCTTTACGTGAAGTCCGACAGCAGCGGCAAGCTCATCCCGATCCGCGCTGTCACCACCTCGGCGGAGAAGCTCGGCCTGCAATCGGTCAACCACGTCAACCAATTCACGAGCGTGACCTTCGGCTTCGACACTAAACCGGGCGTCGCGCTCGGCGACGTGACCGGGTTCATCAGCAAGACGGCCGCGAAGGTTTTGCCGCCGACCGTGAAAGGCGAGCTGCAGGGCGAAGGTCTCGTGCTTCAGCAATTGTTCGGCGCGCTGCCGTTTCTCGTCATCGCGGCGCTCTTCGTCATGTATGTGATTTTGGGAATTCTCTACGAGAGCTACGTCCATCCCATCACCGTGCTCTCGACGCTTTTTCCCGCGGTCGTCGGCGGACTGCTCACGCTTTGGGTTTTCGGCTCGACCCTTTCGCTCTATTCCGTCATCGGCCTCTTTTTGCTCATGGGCATCGTGAAAAAGAACGGCATCATGATCGTCGATTTCGCGCTCCATCGGCTCGACGAAGGCTACGAGCGGCGCGCCGCGATTCACGAAGCGAGCATCGAACGTTTCCGCCCCATCATCATGACCACGCTCGCCGCGCTCATGGGCGCGGTGCCGCTCGCGCTCGGCTTCGGCGCCGGCGGATCTTCGCGGCGGCCGCTTGGCCTCGTCATCGTCGGCGGCCTCGTTTTCTCACAACTGATCACGCTCTACATCACGCCGGTGATTTATCTCGCGCTCGAATGGTTCCAGGAACGCGTCCTCGACAAAGTCCCGTTCCTTCGCAGCGCGCACACCCACCACGAAGCCGCCGAACGCGAGCACGCCGCCGCCCAGCTCAAGCCGACGCCGGCCGGCGCGCACTGATCGCAAAGGAGCCTTCCGCAGCGTTCCGTTTGAAAAATGCCGAAAGACGAGACGATCACGGACCCCGCCAGGGAATTTCGCGACTGGGTGCTCGATCCTTCGCGCACCAGCGACGAGCTCCTGCCGGTGGTCTATTTCGTCCACTGGGGCCGCGTGGTTTGGGGCGGGAAATACAAAAAGCACAAAATTACCGACTGGGACGCCATCCGCGAAGAACAGAAGCGCCGCCGTCTTAATCCCGTCCTCCGGCCGGTCATAGATCCCGAGGAGCTGGCGGCCACCGTCGAAGTTTTTCCCGAGGTGAAAAAGCTCGACGCCCAGCATGGCAACGACCGGCCTTTGCGCAGCCTCGCGGTGCTCCGGCTCCTGCCGCAGTTGGAAGAAATCGACCTCCACGACGTGGAATTATCCGACCTCACGCCGCTCGCAGGGTTGAAAGACCTGAAATTTCTCTCCCTCATCGAGCCGGTTTTGGTCGGCGGCTATCTGCTGGCCGACTTCAGCCCATTGGCGGGGTTGCCGATCGAGAAGCTACATCTTTCCCTGCGCCGGCCGTGGCTCGACTTCGGCGTCCTCGCCACCTTGCCGAAGCTGCGCGAACTCTCCTTGCGAACGAACTTGATCGCGCTCGAAACCCTGCCGGCGCTGGCCGCGGCCGAGATCGTCACCCTCGATTGCGATTTCCACTGGAAAACGCCCGTCCGCAGCTTTCGCCACCTGCCCGACATGCCGCGGGTGCAGCGGCTCAAGGTCGATAGCATCGCCAGCCTCGATGGCCTCGAGCGACTGAGCGAGGCGCGCAACCTCGACCTCGGCGGCACCTTCGCCGACCTCACCCCGCTCGCCGCCTTACCCAACGTCACCTTCCTTCGTCTCGAGAGCGAGCTTTTCACCGACCTCGCGCCTCTCGCGCAAATGCCCGCGTTGCGCGAGCTCCTCATCGTGCGCGAAGTGCCGTTCGATCTCAGCCCGCTGGCCAACAGCGCCTCGCTCCGCGAAGTCCGGGTGGACCGCTGCGACATCGTCGCGACCGAACTGGCGGCCATCAACGCCGCCCTCAACCCCGACCAGAACGATTTCCTCGCCGACACCCCGCGCCCGCTCCGGCCTCTCCGTTTCATTAATTACCGTCCGCAAGACGAGGAGGTCCGGCGTTTGAACCGCGAGTTCCCGCAGAAACCGGAGGACACTCCCCGGCAACGCGCCTACGCCGCCGACGCGGCCATCAGTGCCGCCGAAGTGCGCTGGGGCAGCCAACAGATCCCGGGCCGCCTGCTCCGGCTTCTCGGCCGGGGCTGGGGGAGGGCCAGCACTTTCACCGCGGGCTTCTGCCACATCACCCTCCTCCGTTACCGCGATGCCATCCGCATCCACGAAGTGCTGCGGGAGCTGCGCGAATTCTCCGCCGGCAGCCGCTACCCCTGGCAATACCTGCTCGTGATCGAGCCCCACCGCGACCTCGAGGAGACGATGGAGGAAACCCGCGCCCGCGAGGAGGAGGAGGCAAAACCCCGGCCCGGGCATTGGCTGGAAAAGGAATTCGACGTCGAACAAGAGCGTCAACTGCACGAAGAATTCCGCGAAGGCCGCCGCGAGGAATACGAGCGCCTCGCCGCCGAACACCGCCTCCGCCTCCAGCCGGAGCAGGATTTGCCGATCGACCCGGCTGCTTTCGAGCCGGTCAGCGTCCCGCCTCGCAAGCCCGGCGGCCCCGCCCCGACTGCGGTGCAAGAGGAGGATGCCGGCCTCGATGACGATGGTGACGAAGGCGACCTGATGGAGGGCTCTCCCGGCGAGCCGATCGCGGACGACGCCATGGAGATGCTCGGGTGCATGGTGACGTTAACCGAGGACGTCCTCTGGACCACGGAGCCGATGTACGAAGACTCTGAGTATTTGTACGGCGAGCCGGCTGAGGATTGGCACAGCCTGCCTCAACCGATCGAACAGCGCCCGCGTCCGGCTTAGACTTTGGGTCCCCGCCTGGGCGCGCCGCCGCCCGGCTCGAGCCCCGCGCGCCGAAGTTCTCCCGGAAGGCTCCGATCGGAGTGCGAAACCGCGCCAGTCTCATATCAGTTCGCGGCGGATTGATATGAATCTTGCCAAGTCTCATATGAGTCGCGGCGGGTTTGATATGAATCCTGGCAGGATTGATATGAATCTGCGCCGATCTCATATGAGTTGCGGGCGGATTGATATGAGACCTGCGCGGATTCATATGAGAGTCGCGCAGACTCATATCAAAGCCGGCGGAACTGATATGAGTCCTGGCAGGATTGATATGCCGGTTGCGAAGTCTCATATGAATCCCGGCGAGATTCATATGAGTTCCGCGCGGAATCATATGAGATTGCCGCGCTTTCCGTGCTAACGGGCGCCCAGACGGGCGATGACTTTGTCCGCCAGGCGGTCGAAGGCGCGGAGGGCGAGCGCGAGGTCGGCTTCGCGCGTGTCCTCGATTTTGTTGTGGCTGATGCCGTGCAGGCTTTGCACGAACATCATGACGCTCGGGATGCCGGCGCGGGCGACTTCGGCGGCGTCGTGCAGCGGGCCGGAGGGGAGGCGATGCGATTGGCCGCAGGTCTCGCGGATGGCTTCGTCGCAAAGATCGAGGAGCGTTTCGTCGAAAGGCACCGGCTCGATCTGTAAAATGCGCTCCCATTCGACAGCGACATTTCCTTCTGCGGCGAAACGCTCGCTCGCCGCGCGGGCCTCCGCCAGCATCTGCGCGAGCGTGGCGCCGTCGAGGTGGCGTTGATCGAGCGTGATGCGGCATTCCGCAACCACGCTCGTGACGATGCCCGGTTTCGTCAGGCAGGAACCGATCGTGCAGACGCCGCCGTGGCGCTCGGCGATGCGGTAAATCTCCGGACTCATCTTCGCGGCGGCGAGAAACGCGTCGCGGCGGCGGTTCATCGGCGTGCTCCCGGAATGCGCCGCCTGCCCGCGAAACGTGATCGCGTGCCGCTCGACGCCGAAGGTGCCGACGACCGCGCCTAACGACAAGCCGAGATCGAGCAGGACCGGGCCCTGTTCGATGTGGAGCTCGATGTAGGCGGCGACGTTTTCCAACTCGCGGCGGGAATTTTTCACTTTCTCGAAATCGATTCCTTGTTCGCGCAAAGCGTCGGGAAGCGAGACGCCATCCTTGTCGCGAAGTTCGCGCGCTTCGTTCAGGTCGAGATTTCCCGAGCAGGCGGAGGAGCCGAACAGGCTCTTGCCGAAACGCGCGCCTTCTTCATCGGCCCAATCGACCAGCCGCACGGTCAGCGGCCGCTCCTCGTTAGGCAGCGCCGCAATGCGACGCAAAATTTCCAGGCCGGCGAGCGTGTTGAGGCAACCGTCGAGCCAGCCGCCGTTCGGCACCGAATCGATGTGGCCGCCGATGAGGAGCGCCTTTTCCGACGCGCCGCGCGCAGTCATCCAAAGGTTGCCGGCGGCGTCGCGCACGACTTCCGCGCCTAACGATCGCGCCTTTTCTGCGAGCCAGCCGCGCGCCTTCGCCCAGGTCGCGGTGAAGGCGACGCGTTGCGCGCCGTTTTCGTCACTCGTCAGGCGACGCAGCTCCTTCAGCTCGTCGATCGCGCGCCGCGGGTTGACTTCCGCCATCTACAAATCCGCCGCTTCCTCGCGTTGCGCGATCGTGCCGCGCATTCCCTGCTGCTGAATCAGCTTCGCGACCAGCCCGGTCCAGCCGGTCTGATGACTCGCGCCCAAACCGGCGCCGATGTCGCCGTGAAAATATTCGTGAAACAAATAGCGCTCGCGATCGAAATCGTTGCCTAACGAGCCGCCGAGCCGGCGGGTGAACGGCCGCTCACCGTGGTCGTCGCGCAGCCAGAGTTTGATCAGGCGGTTGGAAAGCTCGTTCGCGATTTCGTCGAGCGAAAGGAAATTCCCCGAGCCGGTCGGGCATTCGACGCGGAAATCGTCGCCGTAATAATGGTGAAACTTTTGCAGCGACTCGATGAGGAGATAATTGATCGGGAACCAGACCGGGCCGCGCCAGTTCGAGTTGCCGCCGAAGAGGCCGGTCTGCGATTCGGCGGGCTCGTAGTTGACCACTTTACGCTCGCCGTGCACGTCGAGGACGTAGGGATGGGCGAGGTGAAATTTGCTCACGGAGCGAACGCCGTAGTCGCTCAGGAATTCGTTCGGATCGAGCATGCGACGGAGCAAACATTTCATGCGATGGCCGCGGGTCAGCGCGATCAGCCGGCGCTCGCCCGCGCCCGGTTCCTGCCAGCGCGAAATGAGCGACGCGAGGTCGGGGCGCGTGGTCAGATACCACTCGAGCCGCTCCTTGAAGCCGGGCATGGCGTCGAGCAATTCCGGCTCGATCGTCTCGACCGCGAGGAGCGGCATGAGGCCGACGACCGAACGGATGCGCAGCGGCAGGTAGCGATCGTTAGGCGTGTGCAGGATGTCGTAAAAAAATTCGTCGGCTTCGTCCCACAAACCGATGCCCTGGCCGCCGACATTGTTCATCGCGCCGGCGATGCCGAGGAAGTGCTCGAAGAATTTCGTCGCGATGTTTTCGTAAACCGGATTCTCGCGCGCGAGCTCGAGCGCGGTCCGCATCATGGTCAGGCAAAACATGCCCATCCAGCTCGTGCCGTCGCTCTGCTCGAGCCGGGTGCCGTCGGCAAAGGAAGCGCTGCGATCGAAGACGCCGATGTTATCGAGGCCGAGGAAACCGCCTTCGAAAATGTTGCGCCCGCCGTAATCCTTGCGGTTCACCCACCAGGTGAAATTGATCAACATTTTGTGGAAGACGGTTTCGAGAAAAGCGCGATCCGCTTTGCCGGTCGCCCGCTGCTCGATCTTGTAAATGCGCCACGCCGCCCAGGCGATCACGGGCGGATTGACGTCGCCAAAATTCCACTCGTAAGCCGGGATCTGGCCGTTTGGATGCTGATACCATTCGCGCACGATGGCATCGAGCTGACCCTTCGCGAAATGCGGATCGACGAGCGCGAGGGTGATGCAGTGGAAGGCCAAATCCCAGGCCGCATACCACGGGTATTCCCAGCTGTCCGGCATCGACATGACGCGCTCGTTGAAAAGATGCGTCCACTGCGAATTGCGGCCGGTTTTGCGTTCGTTAGGCGGAGGCGGCTGGGCCGGATCGCCCTCCAGCCAGCGCTCGACAATGTAATAATAAAACTGCTTCGTCCAAAGCATGCCGGCGAGGGCCTGACGCTGGATGGCGCAATGCTCGTTCGTTAGGCAACTCGGCGAAAGCGCGAGATAAAATTCGTCCGCATCAGCGCGGCGTTGCTGGAAAATCTCGTCGCTCGCGCGCAAAGGGTCGCGCGGCTCCGGCTCGCTGCGGGCCAGCCGAAAGCGGATCGCGCGGGTCGCGCCCGGGTCGAGTTGGAGATGATAAATTGCGGCTGCTTTCGTGCCGACGCGTTCGAGATTTATGGCGGCGCGATTTTGCCTGACGACGACTTCGTGAAACGCGTCCTTCACAAATGGCGCCTGGTTCGGCACCCCGAAAAGGCGTTGCAGATTGCTGTCGTTCTCGGTGAAGAGCAGCTCCGGCGCGTCCTCGAAAAAACATTGGTATTCGCCTAACGAGTGATGACTGGCCTCGATCGTCGTCCAGGTTTTGGGCGAAATTCCGACGCGCAAATTCGGGCGGCGCTCGTCTTCCCCCCAACTCCAGGTGTTGCGAAACCAAAGCGTCGGCAGCAGATCGAGCGAGGCGGTTTCCGGGCCGCGGTTTGTGATCGTCGCGCGCACGAACAAATCGTCCGGCGCATTTTTCGCGTACTCGATCGTGATGTCGAAAAAGCGATTCTCGCGCAGCACACCGGTGTCCCAGATTTCGAACTCCGGCTCCATCCGCGAGCGGGCGGCGTTTTGGCTGACGAGCTCGTCGTAGGGAAAAGCAGCCTGCGGATAACGATAAGTCATCCGCATGTAGGAATGCGTCGGCGTGTTGTCCTCGAAGAAAAAAACTTCCTTCACATCTTCGCCGTGATTGCCTTGCGGGCCGGTCAGGCCGAAAAGCCGCTCCTTCAAAATCGGGTCGCGCCCGTTCCAAAAGGCGAAGGCGAAACAAAGCCGCTGCTTGAAATCGCAGATGCCGCCGATGCCGTCTTCGCCCCAGCGATAGGCGCGCGAGCGGGCCTGATCGTGCGGGAAATAATTCCAGGCGTCGCCATTCGCGCTGTAATCTTCGCGCACCGTGCCCCATTGGCGTTCGCTCAGGTAGGGACCCCACAAATGCCAGCGCTCCGTGGCCTGATCGTTTTCGGTCAGGCGCCGTGTTTCGTTATTCATAAATCGCATTCATGCCGGCGGCTTCCGAGACAATGCCGCAAGTCTAGCAATCACGAATCTTTTTCGCTCGCAACCGCGCGGCCGGGATTTTGTTGGAAAAATTCGCGAACTATCCGATCATCTACGCGCAAGTTTCCATCCGGACCGACAAAGTTAAATCATGGCTCTTCGGAATCCGGTGATCGTGACGGGATTTTACCGTTCGGGAACGTCGCTCCTCTACGCGCTTCTCAACGGGCATCCGCGCGTCGCGCTCATGTATGAGTGCAGCGTCTGGGAAATGCCGAGCGCCTTCGCGCGAATCCGCTACCGGCGCAACTGGCTGGAGCGGCAGGAATTTTACAACAAGGCGCTCTCGCGGCATCGGCTGATTTTTGGCGACGGCTTTCGCGGGCTCGAGAAAGTGCGCACGCCCGAAGATCTCTACCGCGTTTACGCGCAGACGCGGAACGCCGAAATTTGGGGCGAGAAATCGCCGCTCTACGGTCCGCATCTGCGCCGGCTCGCGGAGCAGAATCCGCTCGCGGGGTTCATCCTCGTCTGGCGCAATCCGGTCGAGACGTATCGCAGCGTCCTCTCGGCGGGACGGGGCGCGCGTTTCTTCCGGCGAAACATGTTGAGCCGGCTGATTCTTTCCCACGAGGAAATGATCCGGCAGGCGGCGGAGTTGGAAAAGGCCGGCCGGAGAATCGCGCATGTCGCCTACGACGACCTGGTCGATCGCCCGGCGGAAGTCTGCCGGAATTTGTGCGAGTTCCTCGAGATCGATTTCGACGAGCGCATGCTCGATCTTCGGCTGGCCGATTTGTCGGCGATCGATTCCGCCGGGCACCACGATCATTTGCGCCGGCGCGCGATCGAGCGCCGGGTCGTGCACGAGTCGGCCGTTCATCCCGCGACGATGGCGAAGCTGCAACGTTTTCGAAAACGCTGGCGACGTTTGCGCGGCGTCGCGGAAGCCGAGGCGACGAAGAACGTGGAGGAGCCGGGAGCGCTGGAAAGATTTTGGCACCGGATGGCCGGCCGCTGGCTCATTTCGCTCGACGCGATTCGGCGGACCTTGTTCGAACTTCTTCCCCTCGGCTGGCTGCGCAGTTATCGCCAGACGAAAGGCTGGTTCCTCGCCCACCGCCATCAACCCGCGACGGCCGATCATTCGTTAGGCAAACAAATTCGCCATCACAGTCTCACCCTGGTCGTCTGCGCGGCGCTCCTCATTCTGGCCGCGAGCGTCGATCGCCTGGCCGGGCCGAGCGTCACGTTCGCGCCGCTCTACGCCCTCCCCGTCGGAGCGATGGCGCTGCTCGTCAATCGCGCGTGGGGCACAGGCGCGGCGGTCGTGTGCGCGCTGGTCTGGTCGTTCACGAAAATTCCGCTCGTGGAAGCTTCGGCCGGGATTTTCCTTTGGAACACCGCGATGCGATTTCTCCTTTTGGAGATCATCGTGAGATTGATCGACCGCATCCGCATCGAGGCGGCGTTCGACGATCTCGACTGCAATTAGCCGTTCGCCTAACGAATATATTTCGCATACCAATCGAGGTAGCGATGAAAGCGGTCGAGGAGATAACTCGGCTTCGTCAGGCGGTGAAATTGTCCCGGATAAATCACCAGCTCGGTCGGGACGCCGAGCGTTCGTAGAGCCTGATACATTTGCTGCGAGTTCGGCAGCGGGACATTGAAATCACTCTCGCCGCAAAGAAAAATCGTCGGCGTCTTGATCCGGTCCGCGTGCAGAAACGGATACGAAACTCGCGCCCAGACGTCCGGATGCAGCCAGGGCGAACCGAGCTCGTATTCGTAATCGCGAATGTATTCATCGGTCCCATAGCCGGCGATGATGTCGGCAATCGACGCGCCGCTCGTCGCGGCCTTGAAGCGCGTGGTCGAGGCGATGAGATAATCGGTCGACATCCCGCCGTAACTCCAGCCGCCGACCCCGAGCTCGGCCGGATCGGCCAGCCCGCGCCTGACGACATCGTCAACTGCGGCGAGATCGTCCTCGACATCGCGATGACCCCAATCGGCGTAGATGCCCATCGCGAAATCCGTCCCGCGGCCGGTCGAGCCGCGCGGGTTTGGCTCGACCACCAGATAATTGTTCGCCGCGAAAAGCTGCGCCTCGAAGCTGAACTCGCAGGCGTACTGCTCTTGCGGACCGCCGTGCGGGCGGAGGAGCGTTTTTGTCTTCGCAGTCTTATTCTCGTTAGGCGGATAAGTGACGAAGCCGTGAATCTCCGTCCCGTCTTTGCTCTGGAATTTTGTTTCCTCGACGCGGCCGAGCTGAATTTGCGCGAGAAACTTGTCGTTCTGTTTCGTCAGGCAACGCAGCTCGCCATTTTCCGCCGCGAAAATTTCATACGGGCGGTCCGGCGTGCTCGTCCGCGCGATCACGTGGCCGTCGCGGCTGACATCGTAAGCCGTCACCTTGCGACGTCCGCCCACGACCGGCTGCGGCGGGCCGCCTTCCGCCGGCACGCGCACGAGCGTCTCCGCGCCATCGTCCTCGAGCACAACGTAAATCCATTTCCCGTCCGCCGACCAATGCGGCTGCACGACATTGCGATCGAGCTCCGCGGTGAGAATTTTCGCCGCACCGCCGCTCGCCGGAATGGTCGCGAGCGAATGCGTCGCGTATTCGATTTTCTTCGGATCGCCGCCGTGAATGAACGCGATCGTTTTGCCATCGGGCGACCAGGCCGGCGCGCTTTGCCAGTCGGGATGGGCGTCGGCCTCGGGCGACGTGGTGAGCTGTTTTTCCTTCGCGCCCGGCTTCGGCTCGATCAGGTAAACGTCCCAGTTTTCCGTGCGATCGGGATCGGCCCCGCGCTTGGTCACAAACGCGATCTCGCTTCCATCCGGTGACCACGCGGGCAGCACTTCGTCGTGCGCGCCGCTCGTCAGCGCGTCGATTTTTTTGCTCGCGAGATCGAGCAGCTTGAGGTGCGACCAGTGCCTCGTCAGGTAACCTTCGACGTCCTCCTTGAATTGATAACGATCGATCACGATCGGCGGGACGGTCTTCTTCTCCTTCTCTTTCGCCTCCGGATCGCGCGGATCGGGATCGTGCACGACGAGCGCGATTTTTTTCGAATCCGGCGACCAGGCGAAATCGTCCACGCTCCCTTTTTCCTTCGTCATCTGCTCCGCTTCGCCGCCGGCGGTCGAGAGAATCCAGACCTGATCGTTCTCGTTTTCGTCGTCGCGGCCGGAAAGAAAGGCGAGCCATTTCCCGTCGGGACTCCAGCGCGGATGGCTCTGGCCTTTCTCGCCAAAAGTGAAGGCGCGGTTCTCCGAGCCGTCCCATTTCGCGAGCCAGATGTTTCGCGGTTGTTTGTCCTTTTCCAAATCGACCGTGCCAACAACGTAGGCGATAAAGTTTCCGTCCGGCGAAAGGTTCGGCTCGTCGACCTCGCGGAATTGCGCGAAATCCTCCGGCTTGAGCGCGCGCCGGCCCGCGTCCGCGCCTAACGAGACGAGCGCCGGCAAAAAAAGTGCGATGAGCGAAACGATGCGACGAGACATGCGCGCAAAAGACATGGCCGCCGCTCTTTTGCCAAGCGAATAACGAGCGCGCCGCGTCTTTGCGATTGACGCTGGGCGCGCCGCGCGGTCGAATGCGCGCGATGAAAATGTTGCTCGCTCTTTTTTTGTCCGGCCTTCTCGGCCTCTCCGCAATCGCGCAAACGTCGTCGCCCGCGCCGGCTCCGGACGCGGCGGAGCTGACCAAACTGCTCCAGGATTTTCTGGCCGGCGCTTCGCGCAACGACGTCGCGGCGCACGATCGCTTCTGGGCCGACGATTTGATTTACACCGGCTCATCCGGCCGCCGCATTGGGAAAGCCGACATCATGAAAGATGTGCGCGCGGACGCGGTCAAGCCGACGCCGGACGAGACCGACAACTATCGCGCCGAAGACATCCGCATTCAGCAGTACGGCACGACCGCGATCGTGGCGTTTCGCTTGATCGGCGAGACGACGAAGGATGGGAAAACCGAAGTCGCGCAGTATTTGAACAGCGGCACATTCCTGAAGCGCGATGGCAAATGGCAGGTCGTGAACTGGCAGGCGACCAGGCTGCCGTCCGACGCCGGGAAGAAGAAGTAATCGCGGTTCGTTAGGCGGCGGACGAGCGGCCGGCCCGCGCGATTCGATTCCTTAGCATGAAATCGCGTCTCGTTTTTTTCTTATTGCTCGCCGGCCCGCTCTTCGCGCGCGGCGAAGATCGGCAGGTCCATGGCCGCAACGGCATCGTTCTGCCGCCGCCGCCGGTCGCGAAGGTCGAGCCGGTCGAGGAAAAATTCGGCGACCAGACCGTGACCGATCCCTACCGCTGGCTCGAGGACGGCAAGAGCCCGCAGACCCGCGCCTGGATCACGAGCGAGATGGATTACACCGAGAAATATCTTTCGCAGGTCAAAGTCCGTCCCGAAATCCAGAAGCGGCTGACCGAGCTGATGCGGGTCGAGAGTTTCGGCATCCCGCGGGAAGAGAATGGCACCTATTTTTTCACGAAACGGCTCCCGGATGAAAACCAGGCCTCGATCTATCTCCGCAAAGGTTTGCAAGGCGCGGACGAGCGGCTGATCGACGCCACCAAACTGAGCGCCGACCAGAACACGTCGGTCACGATCGCCGACGTGCCGGACGACGCCAGCCTGCTCGTCTATGGCGTGCGCGAAGGCGGCGCCGACGAGGAATCGGTCCACATCTACGACATCGCCGCGCACAAAGACCTGGCCGACGTCCTCCCGCCGGCGCGCTATTCCGGGGTCAATCTCAGTCCGGACAAGAAAGCGCTTTATTACTCAAAGGTGAATCACGACGGCACCCAGATTTTCCTCCACCAGCTCGGCTCCGACGTGGCGGAAGACAAGATGATCTTCGGGAAAAAATTCGGCAACGACGTTTTCGGCCAGCTCGACCTCATGTATGCGCAAGTGACCGAGAACAAACGCTACCTCCTCATCTCGGTCGCGCACGGCGTCCCGGCGACCCGGGTGGACATTTACGCGAAGGACCTGCGCGACCCGGCCTCGCCGGTGCGGCCGATCATTCACGGGATCGACAACCGTTTCCGCGCCATCAACCACGGCGACGACCTCTACGTCCTGACCGACAACGCCGCTGCCAACTATCGCGTGATCAAAATCTCGATCGCCGATCCCGCGCCCGACAAATGGCAGACCATCGTGCCCGAAGGCAAGGACGTGATCTCGGAGTTCTCGCTTGTCGGCGGGAAACTTTTCGTCACCGCCCTGCACGACGTCGTCACCCAGACGCGCATCTTCTCGCTCGAGGGCAAACAAGTCGGCCAGCTCACCTACCCGGCGCTCGGCTCGGCCAGCGAAGTGCGCGGGCGCGACCAATCGAACGACGGCTTCTACAGCTTCGAGTCGTTCAACCTCCCGCCGACCATCTATCATTACGATGTCGCGACCGGTCAGACCTCCGTCTTCACCAAGCCGCACGTCCCCTTCGCCTCCGACGACTACGAAGTGAAACAGGTTTTCTACAACTCGAAAGACGGCACCCGCGTCCCGATGTTCGTCTCCGCCAAGAAAGGCCTCCCGCACGATGGCAAAGCCAAGGCGCTCATCTTCGCTTACGGCGGGTTCAACATCAGCCTCGTCCCGACCTGGAACCCGGAATATGCCTGGTGGATGGAACAGGGCGGCTTCTTCGCCCAGCCGAACCTGCGCGGCGGCGGCGAGTACGGCGAAGCCTGGCACAAGGCGGGGATGTTTGAGAAAAAGCAGAACGTTTTCGACGATCTCTTCGGCGCTGCCCAATACCTAGTCGACCACAAATACACCACCCGCCAGCGCCTCGCCATCCGCGGCCGGTCGAACGGCGGTCTGCTGACCGGCGTCGCGCTCACTCAGCGGCCCGACCTTTGGGGCGCGATCTGGTGCGGTTATCCGCTCCTCGACATGACGCGGTTCCAGCGTTTCCTCGTCGGCAAATGGTGGACGACCGAGTACGGCTCGGCCGAAAACCCCGAGCAGTTCAAGTATCTGATCAAATATTCGCCCTACCAGAATGTGAAAAAGGGCACGAAATATCCCGCGGTGATGTTCAACAGCGGCGACTCCGACACCCGGGTCGCGCCGTTGCACGCCCGCAAGATGACCGCGCTCGTCCAGGCCGACGACGGCGGCGACCGGCCCGTCCTGCTCCATTACGAGCTAAAGGCCGGCCACAGCTCCGGCGTCTCGATCACCCAACTGGTCAGCGACACAACCGACGAGCTGGCCTTTCTCTGGAACGAGACCGATCCGCCCGGGCCGAAAGCGCCGTAGCCAACCGGCGAAAGAACCGCGCCGCTCCGTCAATTTGGCCCAAACCCGTGCTCATAAAATGATTTTATGACCCCATTAAGCCATTTTATGAGCGTAGGGAGCGATTTCCTGAGGTCATGTCGTGCCGTCCTGAGGTCGTGGGGCCGTTTCCTTAGCCCAGTAAGCGGCCTCCCGAAGTCAGGAAACGGCCAACTGAGCCGAGGAAACGCCAACCTGAGCTCAGGGTGGGGCGGGCAGAGCTCAGCCAGCGGCAAAACCGAGGCTGTTTGCCACGGTCGTCCCGCCGTTTGACCTTCTTTTCCGACAACCGCTAGTGACTCGCCTTATCGTCCGCGTCGAGCCACTCGAAAAGGGTCGTCGTCGCCGGATCGAGCCCGAGCTTCTTCGTTTCCTCGATGAAGAAATCGCGCTTTTCCGGGTCGTTATACATCGAATACTTCATCCGCTCGGCCACCCAGGCCTGCTTTTGCTCCTCGGTCTTCGGCTCGCCGTGGGCATCGACCCATTGCACCATCTCCTCGTCGCTCGCGCCCTTCTCGACCGCCGCCTTGAAATCGTCGCCCTTGATTCCCTTGAACCCGAAAAGCTGGTTGTCGAGCGGGCAATCGAAATGATACTCGCCAATGTCCCCGCCGATGAGGGCGCGGCATTTATCGAGGGTCCGGGCGAGGATGACGTAGCCGCCGAGCTTCATTTTCGGGCTGCGCGGCGCTTCCTTCGTGAGGTCTTTTCCTTTGATTAATGTTTCCATGCCCAACCCTACAGCCGCCCGCCCGATCCGGCAAACCGCGGCCACCTTTTCCCAAAAATCGGCCGCGCAACCCCGGACTGAACCGCGATTCAGCCTGCATGAGTCAACAAGAAGAAATTGTTTCCGCATTTGGGCGGCTTTGACCTGCGACAAGATCAGCACCCTGCGCGATTCGACCGCGAAGTAACCGGCAATCTCCCCAAAGGGGCGAGAATTGGCAGGCGGAGCCCTGAAGGCTCCGCCTGCGCTGTTTTCCGGGAGGCTCAACGAAAGGCCTCTTACGGAAGCGAGGTTCCCAGTTGCTTTTCGGCCAGCTGCACATCGGCGGAATTAACGACGCCGTCATTGGTCACATCCGCTCGATAGTTTGAGTCACCGGTTTGCTGCCCGCGGTCGGCCCGAATAATCGCAAGGTCAGTTGAGTCAACCACGCGGTCGCCATTCACATCGCCCAATAGCAAGCCCATTGTCACTGAAGCCGAGTCGAGCGTATTGCCCATATCGTCGATCACATTATCAACTGCGACGGTGACGTCCGAGCCGTTACAGCTATGGGGCACGTTAATAAGATGAACAGTCACCGTATCTCCGCTGATACTGGTCTTTTCAACGTCGCCGCAAGTGGTGCTCGCCTCTCCGATCGAGCTGATGGCATTGTTGAACGTCATCGCGATCATGAATCTCATATGCGGTTTAGGGGAGCGATCCTCTACGCCACTGGGCCCTGCTAAAGGCAGGTTAATCGCGAAGCCACGCTTCACCGAGGCCGCGCTGACGAGCGCCAGGCTGGAACTTCCCGTCACCGTGATTTTGGCGGTCGGTCCGGTCCCGCTGACCGTAAACCCGCCGCTCGCCCCGCCGCTGGCCTGGTTATAATAGTCGCCGGGGTCGGTCGCGACCACGGCGCCGAAATGCAGAGAAACCGATCCGTTGGCAGGCACTGGGAAAGAGCCGTTCCACGTCAGCACTTGCCCGTCGCTGGTCGGGTCGGACGTCGTCGCACCGCTGGAAGAACCGGCGATATAGCTGAATTCATTGGGCAGCGTATCGCTAATTGAGGTGAGCGTCACCGACTGCTGGTTGGGATTGTTGATGGTAATGGTGTAGCCGTCGTCCGATCCGGGAGGAGAACTGGCGGCGTCGGCGGTCTTCGCGGTCACGAGTGGCTCATTACCAAGTGGGGAGAACGCGGTCGCGTTGGAGTAGGTCACGCTCGCGCCAGCCGGAATTGTGAAGCTCCAACTGATCCCGGAGCCGTTATCTTGGAAGACATCGCAGGCACACGTACCGGGGAAAGGCGCATGAGTACCGATCCAGCTCCAGATGGAGTTGAAGTAATCCTCGTAAAAGTTATTGCCACCGCTCAGCGGGATCCATTCTTCGATCCGGCCGGGCGGGCTGTTATCCGGGTTTACTGAACAACCGATCGCATCGCGGTCGCCGAACACCTCGGTAAAGCCGTATCCCGAATCGGACGCGCCGAGGAAGGAATCGCCCGCGCGATAAAGCACGCCGCTTACAGTGTTATGGCCATTATTCGTCAGCAGCAGCGACGTTTCATACGATTCATCACCGACAATATAACTGTCGGTTTGCTGAATGCTGAGCCCGCTGTGGCCGGCAGATACAGTCGTTATCACCTGATACGGGTCGCTCGCCGTTCCCGATCCAGTCACGCCGGTTTGGCTGACAGGGGTGAACGGCGTGTAAGTGCCGAGTGCCGCGGTCGCGGTTCCCCCATGGGAATTAAAGTCAGGCGCGTAGAGCGTCCCGCCTATCGCGACAAGAGTTCCCGAATCGCCGGGGTTGGTTTCGGGAGGATAAAACTCCCCTGTAGAGCCGTCCAGCATGTGATTCACTTGGGCGCTCAAATCATTACCGATATACATATTGGTCAGAGGCCCGGCGGAAGTGATATCCTGATAGGGGGTGGAGGGAGGCGCGCTTTGGTGATCGGGTTTTTTGCCGAGCAATCCGCCGGCCGCTGCGACACTGAGGATGGTTACGCTCAGGCAGAGGAGCGCGCGATGCGCCCGTTTGCTGAGCCCGATAATGGCAGTTTTGCTGCATGTGGTGGGTATTTTCATTCGCTGTTCTCTTTCTATGTTTTGGGTTTTAGTTTGGGTTTGGGGTTGAAAAAGGGGCCTTGGGAACAGAAGCGAGGCGTTATGGCGGGGCTTGTCCCGGGGGGAAGTTCTGGGAGCACGGCGAAATCGGATTATCCCGGCACGACCGCGCTCGCGATGTTGCTCGGCTGGCCGACTTCGTCGTCGCCGATCACGCCGATGATTTGATATTCGCGCGCCTCGGGAGTGCCGGGATGCGCCACCGGTGAATCGTCATCGAAAGGGAACTTGACCCGCTTGGCCGCGAGCAAAACCCAGGCGGTCGTGCCCGCGATACGGACGTAAACGTTGAAGCTGTCCACGCCGCGTTTTTTGCCGGTCAGGCGCGGGTGGCCGTTGACCATGATCACTTTCAGGTCGGGCTGGTAGGTGTTGGTATCGACTTTTTGTTCCGCGGGCGTGACCACGCCCAAGTCCTGCCCGATGCCGATGTGGTAGCCGGGGCCGGTTTTCAGGTTGTTAATGCTGCGGCGGACGGTCGGCATGTTGATGTTCATGATCTGATGGAGCCCGCCGACGGCGAGGTCGAGCTCGACTTGTTTGTCGAGCACCGCCTGGGCGGCATCCCGGACCGCGCCGACCGGAGTCTGGAAGGCGGTCACCTGGGCCGGGCTCCAGCTGACGATTGGCCCCTGGGTGACGATCTCGGTGGAGAGATGGTCGGCCCAGTCACGAAGGTTTTGGAACGAGTCAGGAACGAAGTCTTTTTTCATAGGTAAGTTTTGGATGGATTGAGTTTAAGTTTGTTCGTTTTGCCCCGGGGAGAAGGCTCGGGTTGAAATTTGGGACGGCCGGCCCGCGCAAAGGGTGGGAGAAGCGTCGACTTGGCCGGTGAAAATCGCTCCCGGGTCTCCCAAAGCGAGGCTTGGGGAGGCAGAAATGCGAGCCGGGGCGCCCCAACTGCGACCTTGGCCGGCCCAAGCGCCGGTTCCGGACACGCAAGCGTCGCTTCCCAGCGCAAAAGCCCGACCCGGGTTTCCCAAAGCCAGGGTTTGGGCTCCCCGACCCGCGCCGGCGAAGCCCAAAATGGGGCTTTGGGCTCCCGTCTCTGGAAACGGGAGCCCGCGGGGCCAGCCGGGGAAGAGAGGTCTGCCACTTTTTGGGGGAGAAAGGCGCCACCATTCATACTCACTAACCCTATACGGGAATGGCACGGCGAAGTTTCAAAATATTTTCAAAATCTGCAAAAATCTTTTGCGCGGGCTCGACTGGGGCTTCCTTTTTTGATGTCTTAGCTCGCCTTCGTCCTAAACCCATCTATAGCTCTAAGGCAGTATGGCAACCTCCACCTTCCGGTGTTTGCGTCCCTATAGTTTGGCTGATTCCGGCCATTACAGTCGACTCTTTCCGCCGAACACTGATCAGCCTTACGATGAAGTCTTTTTTGGTCGCCTTCGACAATTGGCGTTGTCAATGCGCCGCAAAGGACCCGATCCCAGAGTCCCACTGAGAGTGCATCGCCGTTTGATTCCTGCTGGCTACACCTATTTTGGACAGTTCATCGACCACGATCTTACGCTGGATCGCTCGGACCTACCTTTGCCTGGGGATGTGGTTACGCCCTCCTCGCTACCCAACCTTCGCCGGTCTTTCTTAAATTTGGACAGTCTTTATGGCGACGGACCCGATTCATCTGCGAGTGGCAATCTTTACGAAGAGGACGGTTACTTTAAGCTTGGTGCTGCTCTAAGTAACGGACATTCGTTCGATGTCCCACTGGACCGCCGGGGCGCACCTTTGGCGGCCGACTCAAGAAACCTGGAGAACGCTATCGTCAGGCAAATTCACGCCATCTTTCTCCAGCTACACAATAAGGCAATGGATCGCTTAAGAGATTTCACAGCGGCAAAGGATTTGGTTCGGCATCAGTTTCAATATTTGGTTCTCAACGACTTTTTGCCCCGCGTTTGTAATGATGCCGTTTTGTCTTTCGTAAAGGAGCATCCCAACTCTTTGTTCGATTGGAGCGGGGGCTTCGCGGTTCCAGTGGAATTTTCAATTGCCGCGTTTCGCTTCGGTCACAGCATGGTGAGAAGCGAGTATATTTTGGGACGCGATTCAAATGTGATGCGCCTTGAGGATCTATTAGGCGGACGAGGCGTCGGGGGACCATTGAGCACTGACGTTGCCGTCAATTGGCCGAGCTTTCTGGAAAGACGCGACCTCGAGTTTCAGCAGCTCGCGCGACCTATCAGCGCTACCGTTGTTGACTCGCTCTTTAGTCTGCGGCCGGAAAGTATTGATGTCTTTACCGCCAACGACGCGCCGGGATCGACCGCCCCATTTTACGACCGAACCGAGGGCCGACTTCCCCTTCGGAATTTAATGCGTGGCGCAGCTTGCAATCTTTGTGCAGGGCAAGCGGCGAGCCAACTGGCTTGCCCAGACAGCAGTCTGGAGCAGCTCTTCCGAAATGAAAATAACTCGTCGTGGTCGCCCTTGCGGGCCTGCGGTCTCGCAGCCCAATCGCCACTTTGGTACTACGTCCTGTTCGAAGCGCAATTGCAAGAGTCGGGGGTCAGATTAGGAACCTTGGGCAGCATAATCGTAGCGGGAACAATCGAAGGCGCCCTTTGGTCTAACCCTGCTTCTTATGTCCACAAGCCTACAGCCGCCGACCCGCCCATGAGCTTTAGAGATTCGGAGGGTCGGGTAGTAACTCTATTGACCCTTTTCGATGTCGCCAAATTCGTCGGCTTAGCTTAGCAAGAGTCCCGATTTGTTCGCGGCAACTTAAACGCACCAGCGGCAAAGCTTAGTCTTCCACCGGAGGACCCGGAGGATACGGAAACCACGAACACATCCAGACGCGAGCTGGATCAGGCATTTCTGCCCGGACGGCCTCGCTCGTTTGCCGGTCGCGAAGTACTATTGTGACTAGTTTCTCCTTGCTCTCTAAGTCTCCGCCTTCGAACACGCGAAATTCGGTGTCCAGTGGGACCGGATTAATATTTGCTGGCAAGCTGGGATCTTCAGCTAGGTAAAAGTGACCGCAACCCGCGAACGTCTTTCTTGCTTCCTGCTTGTCTTCAATGCAGCGCCCTCTCAAACTCGGATCCTTGCTTAGGCGCTTACAGAATTCCTTTTTGGCTGCGAGCTTGGCTTCTAGATCGCTCCAGTCATTCATGTTTACTTTCATGATTTCTCCTTTTGTTTGTTTTTAGTTATCCCACTCAGGTCGGTCTTGAGTCGACGTTACGTTCTTGCTACGTCCGTGCAACTATAATTCGATGGATTAACGTGAAACTTGGTTCAGGTTGCGTCCAGTTATTAGCATCTAGAAAATGAATATACCAAGCATCCAACCTCACGAACCCGGAGACGAACGACATTTTTGCCGTCTGTTCGAACCCTTGGATGACACAGTCGTTTTTGAGCCTGAAAAGCTCACCCAACTTGGCCGATCGATGATAGCGGAGGAAGACTCGAACTGTCACGGCGTCGAGCGCCTTGTATTTAAGAGCGTGGACACCCCGCCAGTGGCTTATACCTACCTCGGACAATTCATCGACCATGATCTGACGCGTGATAATACGCCTTTGGGCGAAGCCATAAGTATGGTGCCGCACAAAACGCTGAACCTTGGCGGGGGGCGGTTAGATCTGAGTCAAATATATGGGGAGGGCCCGCGCTCTCGCAAAGACGGGCACTTGTTTGATAGTGGCGGAGCCTTTCGCTTGGGCGGGATAGTGTCGCCTATTAACAGGGTGCAGTTCGATGTTCCATTCAGCAGAGAGGAACCGTTGGTGGCCGATGATAGGACGCCTCAGAATATGATACTGCGGCAGATTGCGGTATTATTTATGCGCCTTCACAACATTGCTCTCGGCAAACTCTGCTCATTTGATCAGGCGAGGCAGCTAGTTACGTGGCAATACCAATGGCTCATCCGTCAGGATTTCATGAGTAAGGTGCTTGATGAAGATGTTCGTTCCCAGATCACCAACTTAAAGACGCCGAGTTGGATTGATTGGGGAAGCACAGGCTTCTCGATTCCCATCGAGTTCTCGCAGGCGGCATTCCGGTTTGGTCACAGCATGGTGCGTGAGTGTTACAGGCTAAACAGTCACCCCGTCTTTCCGCTGACAAGAGTTTTCAGTAGCCACCAACAAGTCAAACCTCTCATCATGGAGGAGGCGATCAACTGGGCAATACTTACCAGTGAGAGGCGCCAGCCCGCCGAGCCAATTGATACCACGATAACTATTCCGCTTTTTCACTTATCCCCTGACCAGTTTCACCACAAGCATTTGCCGACCGGCCAGCCGCTACCCCACGAACTGGCTGTACGGACGTTGCTGCGGGGTGCTGCTACGCGCTTGCCGACCGGGCAAGATGTCGCGACAGCTCTCGGCCAAGAACATTTGTCCGTCCCTGCCAACTATGAAGCGTCACAATCGCTGCAAAAATTACGCGATCTAGGCTGGGAGGGTCAAACGCCGCTCTGGTACGCCCTGCTCTTAGAAGCCGAAATCAAGAGCGACGGTAATCAACTCGGGCCGCTCGGAAGCCTATTAGTCGGGCAAATCCTCGAGGACTCCATGCGCACAGATAAAAATTCCTACATCTATAATAAGACCGACGATACATGGCAACTTCCTGTGTGGGACAGTCCGTACGTCTCCACAACAATTTCAGACCTTTACGATGCAGCAGCCGTCGCAGGATTGGACCGCGAGTAGCATTTCGAGAAGCAAACATCCGGATAGTGCTGTCATCCGGGCCCTAACTTTAGGGGAGCGTCGACACCTCCTTCGACGGTCAGAGGTGCCAGCGACAAGTGCGTCAGTCCACGCCGCCGAGGCAATCGCGCGGTGTCGTGCATGGTTCGAGAATGGTCGCGGCCGGAACAATGGTTGGGACGGATTTCTTCGCGCGACTGACCTGGATGAGGGGGCTTTGATTCAAATGGCTAACCTGCCGGATCACAGTTTGCAGCAACGGTGGCCTTCTTGGGTGAAGACCGCTTATGAGTTAATCGGGTTTCTTCAACATGACGGCACGACCATTAATTCCGAGCAGTCAGTCGAACAAAATTTATCGGAGGCAGTCGCAACCTACGCTGTTAGTAGATTCCGTTCCGAGGTCGAATTGTGGTTTCTTCTCTCTCGGCGAGCACAATTATGCCTGAAGCTATCTCTTGTGCGACAGCTCAGTTGGCCGCTACGCAATATACAGGAATCGGAAATCCGCGAGACTGGTGAACATGCAGCTTTCACCATCAATAGAGAAGCGTTCGTTTCGGAGTTCTTGGAGAAGGGGGCTGCGTATGAATGCAGACGAATGCTTTTAACTTATCCGGTTCTTCTCCGGCTATGGAGTCGACAGATTGACAATTGGGCATCCTTTTTCAACGACTTCTTGAACGCGGCGAGTAGATTCGCCACGCAAAAGCTCAAACTTCCTCAGACTGCCGGCCTTATTGGTGAGATGCACCCCTTTCTATCCGATCCACATCACGGCGGACGCTCTGTGATAGCTGTCGAATTTGGGCACAACAACCAGTGGCATTACAAGCCGCGTTCTGGAATACACGAGAAATGTTGGTTCCAGCTGTTGTCGTGGATCAATCAGCGAGGATTTTGCGCTCCGTTTCGAATTCCAAGTGTGATTTCCACTCACCAGCATTGCTGGGTGGAAACGATGGTGCAAAAAGGGGTCTCGCACGAGCATAGTACGCGCCTCTATTACTTTCGTTCGGGCGCGGTTCTCTACCTGCTCCATGTTTTGCGGGGCACCGACTTTCATGCGGGAAACCTGATAGCAAATGGCGACCAGCCGATTCTAGTGGATTGCGAAACAATTCTTCATGCTCGGACTCGCGTGCCAGCGGGAGCCCGCATTGGCGTCGCCGACATTCGCAGGACCGGCATGCTGCCGATGGAACGTTCTAGCGGTAGGCCAAATGAACCAAGTGGACTTGGTCGAACGGTAGCAGGTGCGCACAGTTTGAATAAGCGGGGGCGACTCACCTTCGCTGCTGATTACGTTGGGTCGATTCAACAGGGCTTTGCTTCCATGCACCGATTCTTAACGAGTCCCGCAATACATCGTCCTTTCGAGGCTAGGCTGGCTCGAATTCTCCCAAATTACAGCCGACGAATCTATAGGCCAACAAACCATTACGTACAGCTGCTCACCTTATCCACCAAAATGGGCACGATGTTTCATGGCTTATACCATTCTCTTTACCTCCACGCTTGCTGCAGGAGGGGTGCGACCCCGAAACGTTATATCCCAATAGAGGTTGCCGCCTTGGAAGATGGCGATATCCCAATCTTCCAAGGTGCAAGTTCTTCGGTCGGCTCCCTTCTTTCCGAAAAGAGTCTCCGCCGGTCGCTCAATCTCCTCGAAACCTGTTTAGCGGACTAGCTTCCTTTCTTGTTGTACTGGATGTATGTACACACCCACACGTCGCTTGTCTCCAAGGTATCGGGATTATACTGCATACGTGCGGGTAAGACTAGCGTCACCAGTTTGTCAGCTTCCTCTTTCGCGTTGTCGCCGTCTTCATTTAGCCAGTTGAAGACCCTCACTTCCACATCCGCTGGAGCGTTTGTGTAACCACCTGCGCTGAGGAAGGTATCTTTCGCCTTGTCTGGACAATTTTTGTGATCACAGCACTGCTGTAGCAGCGTCGGATTCCCCTTGAGCGTATCCAGAAACTTCACTAAGGCCTGCTTGCGGGTTTTCTTGTCACCGGGCCACCCGGTGTAATCGTCGGCTGTTGTTTTTTTATCGTTCATTATTTGTAGTCTTTGTTAGCTGGCCATCGGATAACGGCTGGCCTCGCCGTCGAAGCGACGCCACCCGTGTAGCCATCGCTTCGGAAATTCGCGAAAAACGAGCATCCTGACGGATCGAATCAAAGCGCGGGTCGAGAGCAAGCGAGCGGTAATCGACCCAGCCCGCATCGCCGGCAGCACGGAGATACTGAAGGGCCGGTGCGATTTCGTTCAGACAGGATTCCACCGCGGCTAATCGGTAAAGCATCTCAGAGTTTTGAGTGGGCTGTTTCTCCACCTCAAGACGGCGATGAAGAAGCGCTAAAGCTTCTGTTCGATCGCCAGCGGCTAGGCGTATTCTGCCTAAAGCAGATTCATAATCGACTGCGCCATAAAACGAACCCCCGCCCCCCGGATCGGTTTGCTCCATTGTGCGATAGAGCTTTTCGGCCTCCACAAAGTTGCGCGAGAAAAATTCCACCTGAGCCGCGATCTGCGTCGTGTAAGGAAATTGAGAATAGGTTTTCTGATTGTCTTGGTAAAATTTTCGCGCCGTTGAGAAGTTTTGCTCCAGCAGATTCAGCCGACACAATCCCATCCAACCCTCGGGCAACTCTGGGTGTAGTGCTGCCATTCGTGAATACATTTCTGTAGCTCGGTCGTCCTGGGCCAGTTCAGCCCAGGCGTCGCCGATCGCTGAAACACCGCCTCCGGGACGCCCTTGCCAACGTTCTGCGATTGAATACCAACGGAGGGCGATGTCCGGACGACCACGTGCTCGCTCGACGTTACCCATCAGGGCTGCGCCTTCGCCCGAGGTGCCGACCTCGACGGCTCGTAAACTCTCTTCGCGCGCCCCAGCGACATCACCGCGCACATATAAGAACAGCGCCGCCAAGGCTCGGTGGGTAGGTGCAGCTTGGGGACTAAGCGCGACGGCTTCTCTCCCGAGGCTGGTTGCTCGATCGAGCAGCTTTGAATCCCCGGAACCAAATTGCGCGCGTGCGATCGTTTCGCTGACGAAAGAGGTGCGAGCAAGAGCCGACTTTGGTTCGAGTTCAATCGCCCGCTGGTAGCAGGCCAAGGCGCGATCGATATCAACAGCCGTGCGATGGCTGGCCAGATCGTCTCCGGCTCGGAGAAGTTCATGCGCTGCAGGGTCACTCAGCGCTGGATCAGCAGGAGCACTGGCCGCTTTGTGAGAATCGCTGAGAACGTCGTAGAGCACTTGCGCCGTGGCAGCCGCAACTTCCCTGGCGGGGTAGGGCTTCAACGATTCCTTCACGCAATCGAACAACGATTTGCCGGTTTCCACGTCGCTCAGCCGCGCAGAAACCCGCCAGCCACTCCCAAATGGACGAATCGTTCCCCACAGCACCGTTTGACAACCGGTGCGGGTATTGAGGATTCGCAGATTGTCGAGGTCTCCGACACTGGGAATAATCACTGTGCTGTCTGCCACGACGTTCAATCGCGCCGGGCCAAGAGCGGCAAATTTCGGGCGCAAAGCGTTGGCGAACGATTGCGCAAACTCCAGATCGGGTTGTGCGGTGTCTAAATTGAGAAATGGCAGAACGGCAACGGAACGCGCCGCCAAAATATCTTCCTGCACCGTCCGCGTCAGTCGTCTTGTCTGGATTTGCCAGCCAATCGCGAAACCCCCGATGATGAGCGCCGCCGCGACGCTGCCGGCGAGCGCAGGATTGCGGCGCGACCAGCGCCACAGTCTTACCGGTGGCGAAATCGGGCGCGCAATAATCGGCCGGCCTTCGAGCCAGCGTTCCAAATCTTCCGCTAAATCGGCGGCGGAGCGGTAGCGCGCAGTCGGTTCGCGCTCGAGGCAGCGGGCGCAGATGGTTTCCAAATCCTTGTCAAAGCCTTTGCCTAACGAACGCAATTTTGGCGCCGTTTTCTCGCTCGCCTGGCGGATGACGGCGAGCGCGTGCTCACCGAGAAACGGTGGCCGGCCGGTGAGCAGGTCGAAAAGAATTGCGCCCAGACTGTAAACATCTGCGGCCGGTGTGATCGCAGCCGCGCGGCCGACGGCTTGTTCCGGCGCGATGTAGCCGGGCGTGCCGAAAATCGTCAGCGTGCGCGTGAGATCGCTCGAGACATCGAGCCACTTGGCGAGGCCGAAGTCGCTCACGAGTGGTTCGCCGCGGCCGTCGAGGAGGATGTTGCCCGGTTTTAGATCGCGGTGCAAAATTCCCTGTCGGTGCGCGTATTGCACGGCGCGCACGACTTTCGCCATCAATCGCACGATCTCCCGCGGATCATTGCGCAGCGCGGGAGCGACATCGTGAAGGCTTCCGCCGGACGCGAACTTCATGCTGAAGAACGGCACGCCGTCGTCGCTCTCGTCGACTTCGTAGATGGGGAGAATGTTCGGATGATCGAGGCTGGAGGCGGCCTCCGCCTCGCGCCGGAAACGCTTCAGCGTTTCCTGCGAGTCGGCGTGATAACTCAGGATGCGCTTGAGTGCGACGATGCGGCGCGAATGGCGCTGGCGCGCGCGATAGATCACGCCCATGCCGCCGCGGCCGATCTCTTCGAGAATTTCGTATTTGCCGATGCGCCAATTCGTGTCGGGCATGGGGACGCCATCGAGCGCGCGCTCGAATTCTCCCGACTCCAAATTATCCGTTTCTTCCGCACCGGCACGCAGGAGGCAGGTGAGGCAAAGGCGGCGGGCGATGTGGGAAACCGTGTGGCAACTGGGGCATTCGTCAGGCGCAGCCGAAAGAGCTGCGAGCGAATCCGAAAAGGCGAGGGGGCTCATAACTTTTATTCGTTAGGCAAGTCTCTCATCACATTCCGGCGGCGAGGGCCTTGACGAGATAGCGCAGCTCGTCTTCCACTTCCTCGGGCGCGTCGACCGTCTCCGCGACTTCGTCGCGCAAGAGCTGGCGATAACGCTGCCGCATGCGGTGGAGCAAATTTTTCACATCGGCACTTTTCACTCCGAGAGTCTGGGCGAGTGCGTCGTTGGAAATGTCGCTCCGCTCCGCGGTGAGATAAGGACTTAAAACATCGAAGACACGACGGCGACCGCGCTTTTCACACTCATCCTGCAGGCGGCGCAAAGCGCGCTCCGCCACCGTCGCAGCCCAGCGCACATCGAAGACCTGCTCAGACGACCAACCTTCCAGGACCTCCGCCGGGATGCTGAGCTGCGAGGGCGCCTCCGCCTTCCATTCATCCCAAGTAACGAACTCGAAATCCCCGCCGCGCTTTTTCGATTTCGTTTTGCTGCTGGCGTCGTTCAAGAAATTTCTCACGGAAGCTCGCAGCAGCGTGCGAAAGCGTCCGCGCTCCCGGGTCGCCTGCTGTAAAAAATTTCGCCGCAAAAGTTGCAGGAAAAATTCCTGCGCCAGGTCCTCCGCGTTCTGCACCGGCTGTCCTTCGCGAGCGATAAACGCGACCACGGGCCGCCAATAATTTCGGCAGAGATGCTCGAGCGCTTCGCGCGCTTTTTCGTCGTCGCCCATTCCATCGGCCGAAAGGAGAACGACGCTCCAGCGAGTCGTCCTGAAACGGTCGTCCTCGCCCGCTCCGTCGATCGCCGCATTTGAGAGCATCGGGCGAAGCTGGGGAAAAGCGTGAATGTACTCAAGACAAAAATGAGGCAGGGAGAGAGCCGCAAAATCCGGCCCTTTTCCCGCCTCGTGATTGAATGGCGTAAGTTGGATGCCCATTCTCAGAAAATTGACGCGACCAGGAGAGCCCCCAGGCCCGCTCCCAGTCGCATTTAATTTCCCGGGGGGAAGCTTTTGCTCTGGGGACAAAGCCGCCATTCTGACGACGCTGGCCTCCCGAGGCAAAGGGAACGCATGGGCAGCCATGTTCCGGACTCTTTGCCGCAAAAAAACAACCATCGTCACTATCTACTACGGGAATGGCACGGCGAAGTTTCAAAAAATCTTCTGTTTTTTTCTCGATTGGGTCGCCGGACCGGCTTGTTCCACGTTTCGCGCAAGGAAGAAAAGCCTTTCTTCGAACGCAAGTCGCGCGGTTTTGTCTCACCATGCTTATGAGATCAACGCAGGAGTTAACCCAGCAGGTGCAGGAGCTGGGGCAATGGATTTCGCCTTTGCGCGAGCAGGTCGGCCACGTCGTCATCGGCCAAAAATATCTGGTCGATCGGCTCCTTCTCGGCTTGCTCGCCAACGGCCACATCCTGCTCGAAGGCGTGCCCGGCCTCGCGAAAACGCTCACCGTTAAAACGATGGCGGCCTGCATCCAGACCGGTTTCCAGCGTTTGCAATTTACGCCCGATCTTCTCCCCGCGGATTTGATCGGCACGCTGATTTACAATCCGCGCAGCGGCGAGTTCACGACCAAGCTCGGGCCGATTTTTTCCAACCTCATCCTCGCGGACGAAATCAATCGCGCGCCCGCCAAAGTGCAGAGCGCGCTTCTCGAAGCGATGCAGGAACGCCAGGTCACGATCGGCGACAAGACTTACCCGTTGCCCGACCCGTTTCTCGTCCTCGCGACCGAAAATCCGCTCGAGCAGGAAGGCACTTATCAACTCCCGGAAGCGCAGCTCGACCGTTTCATGTTGAAATTAAACGTCGGCTACCCGGCACGCGCGGAAGAGCGGCGCATCCTCGATCTCATGGCTACGTCCGCACCAAACCTGAGCGTGAATCCGATCATCGCGCCCGAGCAAATCATCGCCGCACGCGAAGTGGTGAACGAAATTTACATCGACGATCGGGTGAAGGATTACATCGTCGATGTCGTCTGGGCGACGCGCGAGCCGGCGACTTATCGTTTGGAATTGGACGGCTTGATTCGTTACGGCGCCTCGCCGCGCGCGACCATTTACCTCGCGCTCGCCGCCCGCGCTTACGCCTTTTTGAACGGCCGCGGCTACGTCACGCCGCAGGATATCAAGAGCATCGGGCCCGATGTTCTGCGCCATCGCGTGATCGTCAGTTACGAAGCCGAAGCCGAGAGCCTGACGAGCGAAATACTGATCGATCGCATCTTTGCGGGATTGCCAGTGCCGTGATCCGCCGGAAAAAAAGCCCTAACGAGTCGCGGCGCGCGGGTGAATTACGACAGACTCCCGCCGAGATTCTAAAAAAAATCCGCGTGCTCGAGATCAAGACCAAGGGTCTCGTGCAATCCGCCTTTGCCGGCGATTACCACAGCGTTTTCAAAGGCCGCGGGATGAATTTCGAAGACGTGCGCGAGTATCAGCCGGGCGACGAAATCCGCGCGATCGATTGGAATGTGACCGCGCGGCTCGGGAGCGCGTTCGTGAAGAAATTCACCGAAGAACGCGAGCTCACCGTCATGCTCGTGGTCGATGTAAGCGCGTCGGGAAATTTCGGCAGCGTCGCGCAATCGAAACGCGAGCTCGCGGCCGAAGTCGCCTGCCTGCTTGCCTTTTCCGCGATCCGCAACAACGACAAAGTCGGCCTCATTCTTTTTTCCGACCAGGTCGAGCTTTTCATCCCGCCGAAAAAAGGCCGTTCGCACACGTTGCGATTGATTCGCGAGATTTTGTTTTTCGAACCGGCCGGCCGCGGCACGTTGCCCAGTCTCGCGCTCGATTATTTGAATCACATCGTGACGCGGCGCTCGGTTGTTTTTTTCATCTCCGACTTCCAGGCGGAAGATTTTTCGCGCGCGCTTACGATCACGAGCCGGCGGCATGATTTGATCGCGGTCCGGATCGACGACCTGCGCGAAGAGACCTTGCCGAACATCGGAATCATCACGCTCGAAGACGCCGAGACCGGCGAACAAATCGAAATCAACACCGCCGATCGGCAGACACGCACACGCTTCAGCGCGCTCGCCGGGCAGCGGCGCGACGCGGTCACGCACACGCTGCGGCGCAATAACATCGACGCGATCTCGCTCCGCACCGGCGACGATTATCTGCCGGCCTTGCGCGCGTTTTTTAAACAGCGCGAAGTTCGCATGGGGCGTCGTTAGGCAAATGATTTTTCTCGCGCAACAGTTCCACGACATCGCGCCGCCGGTCGATTACTTCATTCTCAAACCGTGGATGGTCTTTTGCGTGGTCGCGGGGTTGCTTTTGCTCAGCGGTCTCGTGACCTGGCTGGTGAAATGGTGGCGCCGCCGGCCGGCGAAAATTCTCACCCCGCGCGAGCGCGCAATCGAGCAACTGGCGCGGATCGAAAACCAGATCGAGACCCTCGCGCCCTACGAATTCAGCATCCGCGTTTCCGACATTCTGCGCAGCTACGTGACCGAGCAATATCAACTGCGCGCGACCCGCCAGACTTCAGTGGAATTTCTCAACGCGCTCGCGGCCGCTTCGCCTTTTTCCGAGGATGAGAAGTCATTGTTAGGCGATTTTTTGAATCGCTGCGACCTGATCAAGTTCGCGCGCTACGAAGCGACGACGCAGGACAGCCGACTGCTCCTCGAGGAAGCGACGCGTTTTGTGAAAGGAGGTGCGCTTGAGCCTGCCTGATTTCTGGTCGCCGAATTCGCCCTGGCATTTTTCCTTCGCCCATCCGTGGTTTTTGCTCGCGCTTCTGCTCGTGCCGCTGATCGCATTTTTGCGCGGCCAGCGCGGCAAAGCGGCGGCGCTGGTTTTTTCTTCGACTTCAACTTTGCGCTCGTTAGGCAAACGCAGCGCCTCGCGCGCCGGCCGCATCATGCACGGGCTGCTTTACCTTGCCCTCACGATTCTGATCTTCGCGCTCTCGCGTCCGCAGCTCGGGAAAAGCCTGACCGAAGTGCAGGCCAGCGGCATCGACATCATGCTCGTGCTCGACGTTTCCGGTTCGATGCTGACGAAAGATTTCACGGTCGGCGGCGAGCCGGCCACGCGCGTCGATGCGATCCGCGAAGTGACGCGAAAATTCATCGAAGGCCGGCCTAACGACCGCATCGGCATGATCGCGTTTGCGAGCCGGCCCTATGTCGTGAGTCCGCTCACGCTCGATCACGACTGGCTTCTGCAAAACCTCGATCGCGTCCGCATCGGCCTGGTCGAAGACGGCACCGCGATCGGTTCCGCGCTCGCCGCGGCTGGGAATCGCCTGACTGACAAGCGTTCGAAAAGTCACGCCATCGTGCTCCTGACCGACGGCGAAAATAACGCCGGCAAAATTCCGCCGAACACCGCGGCCGAAGCGTTGAAGGCGCTGAAAATTCATCTTTACGCGATCGGCGCGGGGATCAACGGCATGGCGCCGGCGCCGATTTTCGATCAGAACGGCCGGCCCGTGACCGATGCCGACGGCAACATTCTTTATCAGAATCAGCGCGTCGGTTTCAACGAGTCGGGCTTGAAGGAAGTGGCGAAAATTGCCGACGGCCAGTTCTTCCGCGCGACCGACACCGACTCGCTCGAAAATATTTATCACGACATCGACAAGATGGAGAAATCGACCGTCTCGGTGAAAAAATATCAGGAGTATCGCGACCTTTTCCCGGCCTGTTTGATGGCCGGCGCGGGCGTGCTCCTGGCCGAGCTGCTGCTCTCGCAGACGATCTGGAAAAAATTGCCGTGACGGTTTTGCCTAACGAATGCCTAACGATGCCTAACGAATGACTTTTGGTTATCCAATCTGGCTTTGGGCTTTGCTCGCGCTGCCGTTGCTCGCGTTTTTTTTCGCGCGCGCGGAACAGCGCGGGTCGGAACGCCTCCGGCAATTTGTCGCCGCGCGTTTGCTCCCGCAGCTCGCCGGCACGGTCAATCGCGGCCGGCGCATTTTTCGTTTCGTGCTTTTTCTCCTCGTGCTGGCGCTCGTCGTCGTGAGCCTAGGGCGGCCGCGCTGGGGTTACGAATACGAGGAGCTTCATCGCAAAGGGCTCGATCTCATGCTCGCGGTCGATGTTTCGCGGAGCATGCTTTCGAACGACGTCGCGCCCAACCGGCTCGAACGGGTCAAGCTGGCGACGCAGGATTTGATCAGCGATTTGCAGGGCGATCGCGTCGGGCTGATCGCGTTTGCCGGCCGCGCGTTTTTGCAGGCGCCGCTGACGATTGATTACGACGCGGTGGTCGATTCGATCAACGATCTCGACACAAAAACAATCCCGGAAGGCGGCACCAATATTTCTGAGGCGATCGAGCTCGCGACGCGCGTTTTTGGAAAATCGGCGACCGGCAATCGCGCGCTGATTATTTTCACCGACGGCGAAGACTTGAACGGCGACGCGGCGGCGGCGGCGAAGACGGCAGCGGACGCGGGCGTGCGCATTTTCACGGTCGGTGTCGGCACGCCGGCCGGTTCGCTCATTCCGCTGACGAGCGACGACGGCGCGACGACGTTCGTAAAAGATGAACAAGGCCAGGTCGTGAAGTCGAGGCTCGACGAGCCGCGGCTGCGCGAGATCGCGACGACGAACGGATTCTATCTCCATCTCGAAAACGGTCCCGCGACGATGAAGCAACTTTTCAACGACGGGCTCGCGAAAATGACCGTGGCCGACATCAACGCACGCATGTCGCGGCGGCCGATCGAGCGTTACGAATGGCCGCTCGGCGCGGCGATTTTGCTTTTCGCGATCGCGCTTTTGATCAACGAACGAAAGCGGACGCGCGCGCCAATTGTGCGGGCGAAAAAGACGCTCGCGACGGCCGCGGCGGCGTCGTTAGGCATGGCGATTTTTTGCGCGCAGGCGCACGCGACTTCGGAAGGTTTGCAGCTCTACGAGCAGCAAAAATTTCCGGAAGCCTACGAGCATTTTCAGGAGACGCTCAAGGAGAATCCGGGGACGCGCGCGGGCGATCGGCTGGAGTTCGATGCGGGCGCGGCGGCTTACAAAATGAAGGATTACAACAAGGCGCTGCAGTCTTTCAGCCAGGCTTTGCTTTCCCCTAACGAGCCGTTGCAAAGCGCGAGCCATTACAATCTCGGGAACACGCTTTACGAGCGCGGCGAGGCTGAGCCGGACGAGTCAAAGAAGCTGACCGACTGGCAAAACGCGCTCCAGCATTACAGCGAAACGTTGAAGGCCGAGCCGCGAAACAAGGAGGCGAAGGACAATTACGATTACGTCAAAAACAAGATCGACGAGCTGAAGAAAAAGAAAGAGCAGCAACAGCAGCAGAAGAAAAATCAGCCGCCAAAAAAACAGCCGCCGCCGCCTCAAAACCAGCCGAAGCAAAATCAAAACGGCGAAGGTTCCGGGGGCCCGCCGCCGCCGCCGATCAAGCCGAGCGAGGAAGCGAAAAAGGCGAAAGCGGAGGCCGACGCGGCCGTGCGCGAACGACAATTTGCGAAAGCGCTCAAGATCATGACCGATCGTTTCGAGGTCGATCCGTCGGTCCAGGCTTACGCCGATTACATGAAGCGGCTCGAGGAGGTCAATGGCATCAAAGCTTCTCATATTCCTTAGCCTGATCCTGCTCCCGCTGTCGTCAGGCGCGCAGACCGCGACCGATTACGTCAATCGCGGCGCGCAGAAATATATTTTCGGCGACGAAGACGCGGCCAAAGCCGACATCGAGGAAGGCTTGGTGAAATTTCCCAACAATCCCGAGCTCGAAGAGTTGAAAAAGCTCATCCACGAAAAGAAGCCGCCGCAAAAACAGAACCAGCAAAATAAAGATCAGAACAAGGATCAGAATCAGCAACAACAGCAGCAGCAAAAAAACAAGCAGTCGCCAACTCCGACTCCAACGCCGACGCCGACGCCAGGCTCCTCGGCCAGCCCGACGCCTAACGAAAAGAACCGGCAACAAAACGGCGGCCAATCGCCAACGCCGACGCCAACTCCTTCGTCGAGTCCCGGCGAACAAAAAGGAAGTTCGCCCACGCCGAGCCCGACTCCGGGAAATGGAAATTCGCCCACGCCTACACCGGGCAACGGAAATTTGCCGACGCCGACTCCCGGAACCGAAGGCTCGCCGACGCCGACTCCCGGCGGCGAAGGTTCACCTACGCCCGCGGACGAAGGCACGCCGTCGCCAACGCCGGGTTCGAAGGGCAACAACAGCGGCTCCGGAAATCAGCCGACTCCAGTTCCGCTCGGCACGCCCGCGAAACCTTTGACCGGCGAAGTCAAAGGCGCCGGCGAGCAAAAGCCGACCGGCAGCCCGACCCCGGCCGGGGTCGAAGCCGAGCGAGCGCAGGAAAATCAGATGAGCGCGAAACAGGCGCGCCGCCTGCTCGAATCGATGAAGGACGAAGAGCAGCGCGTGCTCCTCGATGAACACCGGGCCGAGCGTCCTGTCTATAAGGACTGGTAACTCCCGCTCTCCAATTTTGAATGTCTCTTAATTAATCGTGATGCCGATTTTTCGAAAAATTTTCCTCGCCGCGTTTCTCGGCCTCGCACTGGCGCCGATTTTGCACGCGGCGCCCAGCGTCACCGCCGTTCTCAACAGCGACGAGACCGAGATCGATCGACCGGTGCAGTTGCAAATCAAAGTGACCGGCGACGCCAACGCCGCTCAGCCTAACGAGCCCGCGATCGACGGCCTCGAAATCCATTACACCGGCGAATCGCGCGAGTTTCAGCTCAACGGTTTCACCGCGACCTCGAGCCTCGTTTTCACCTACACGATTCTCCCCGAGAAAGCCGGCACCTATCACATCCCGCCGCTCGCCGTGCGCACGAGCGGCGGCGAAATGCGGACCGAAGCATTGACGCTAAACGTTTCGCCCGATGAAAACGGCGCTACCACTTCCTCGCGTCCGCGCGGCAATCGCGGGATCGACACTAGCCGTCTCATTTTTGCCGAGCTCGTCGTTCCGAAAACAACCGCCTACATCGGCGAGACCGTACCCGCGGAAATTCGTCTCGGCTTCGATCCGCACGTCCACCCGCAGCTCAGCGACGGGCCGACGATCACGGGCCAAGGGTTCACGACCCAGCGGATGCCGCAACCGAAGCAAAGTTTCGAGACGATCAACGGCCGTTCTTATCAAGTCCTGACTTTCAAAACCGCCATCGCCGCCGCCCGCAGCGGCAAATTCCAGATCGGACCGGTCGAAGCGAAAGCGGTCGTGCAATTGCCGCGGCGCCCGGGCGGCAATCTTTCGCCACACGATCTTTTTGGGATGAACGATCCGTTTTCCGATCCGTTTTTTAACGATCCCTTCGCGGGCATGATCGAGCAACGCGAGGTCGCGGTGAAAAGCCAGTCCGTCACGCTCGACGTCAAACCGCTCCCGCCGCACGCGCCCCCGAGCTTTGCCGGCGCGGTCGGCAATTTCACCCTGACGAGCGACGTGAAACCAAAAACCGCGCAAATCGGCGACCCGCTCACGATCACCGCGACGATTACCGGCCGCGGAAATTTCGATCGGGTGACCGCGCCGGAGCTCGAGAACGATCGCGGCTGGCACACTTATCCGCCGAGCGCGGACTTCAAACCGGACGACGACGTCGGCCTGAGCGGCACGAAAACTTTCGAGATGGTGCTCACGCCTAACGAACAAAAGAAAGCCGTCCCGCCGCTCATCTTTTCCTATTTCGATCCGCTGAAAAATTCCTACGTCACGCTCAAGAGCGACCGCATGCCAGTGGTGGTCGAAGGCGGAATCGCGCCCACCGCCACGCCCGCGATCGCCGCGAATTCGCCCGCGCGCCCGCCCACCGCCGCCACGACGTCGCCGCAGAACGAAGATATTCTTTATCAACTGACCGATCAGCCGCATTGGGGCCAAACTTTTGCGCCGGTTTTTTCGCAGCCGGTTTTTTGGGCCGCGCAAGGCGTGCCGCTCCTCGGCCTGATCGGATTTTTTGGCTGGAAAACGCGCCAGCGTCGTCTCGCCGATCGCGAAGCCCAGCGGGTCGCCGCCTGGGAGCACGAAAGCGCGGAGCTGCAGAAAAAATTGCGCCGCGCCGACGATCCGCCGGACGAATATTTCGCCGGCGCGTTGCGCGTGCTGCAGCTAAAAACCGCGCTCGCGCGGCGCATCGAACCGAACAATGTCGATGCCGACGCCGTCGTCGCCGCCTTCGATCTTTCCGACGAAAAGCGCAGCCAGGTGCGTGAACTTTTCCGCCACAGCGACGAGCTGCGTTACAGCGGCCGCCAAAATCCCGGCGCACCCATCAGCGGCGCGACGCAGCGCGAAGTCCTCGATCTGCTCGACCATCTTTCCTGAAATGCGCGCTCGATTTTTCGCCACAATTTTTCTCGCGCTCGCTTGCCTAACGAGTGCAAACGCGCAAACGCCGGACGCGATTTTCGCGAAAGCGAACGCGGAATATGCCGCCGGACATTTCCGCGACGCGATCAAGGACTACGAGTCGCTCGTGAAGACAAACCACTGGAGCGCGAGCGTTTTTTACGATCTCGGGAACGCTTACTTTCGCGCGGAAGACACCGCCCGCGCCATTCTCAACTACGAACGCGCGCTCGCCTTGCAGCCGTCGCAGCCGGAAGCGCAGGCCAATCTTCGCCTCGTCCGCGACCAATCGCGCGCGCTCGAGCTGCCGAACACCTGGATCGAAGATCATCTCGCGTTTCTGACCGTCGACCAATACGCGATCGTGGCCGCGGTCGCGCTTTGGCTCGCGATTTTTATTTTCGCCGGACTTTATTTTGCGCGCCGGCGCGCGGTCGTCTGGAGTTTCACCGCGGCGCTGCTTTGCCTGATCGGCGCCGGCGCGATTTTTGCAGCGTTCGCGTTTGGCCAGGGAAAAAGCAGCCGCGATCTCGCGATCGTGACGGCCGACAAGGTGCAGGCGCGGCTGGCGACGGCGGAAAACGCCGGGACCGTGCTCGTCCTGCCGCCGGGCAGCGAAGTGAAAATTCTGAGCACGCGCGGCGACTGGAGTTACGCCGCGCTGCCTAACGATCTGCGCGGCTGGATTCCGGCCGGCAGCGCCGAACTCGTTAGGCTGTAAGTTTTCGCGTCAGCTTTTCGCCGGGGTGAATCACCTGCCGCAACTGCACCGTGCCGATCTCAAGCGCGAGCGCGTCGCGCGCGACCTCGAGGAACGCGTCGGGCGGATCGGTCAGCGCGACGGAAAGCTTTCCCGCGCCCGGCGATTGCGAGCGCAAATTTTTCGCCTCGAGTAATTGCCGCGCCGCAGTCGCGCAATTTTGCGCTGAATCGACGAGAGTGATTTCGTTCCCGACAAATCGCGCGATCGCCGCGCGCAGAAGCGGATAATGCGTACAGCCGAGCACGAGCGTATCGATGCCGTCGGCCAGAAGCGGCTCGAGATATTGCCTAACGACTTGCTCGGTGATGGCGTTTTCGAGCCAGCCTTCCTCGATCAGCGGCACGAAAAGCGGGCAGGCGCGCGTCGTCACCTGCAAGGCCGGATCAAGCGCCGCGATCGCGCGTTCGTAAGCGCCGCTCTGGATCGTCGCGCGCGTCCCGATGACGCCGATGTGACCGTTGCGCGTCGCCGCGATGGCCGCTTCCGCGCCGGGACGAATGACGCCGATCGCGGGCACGGGCAATTCTTTTTCGAGAGCGGAAAGGGCCAGCGCGGAGGCGGTGTTGCAGGCGACGACGATGGCCTTGCAATTTTCCTCGAGCAGCAGCGCGGTGATCTCGCGGCTGTAACGCTCGACCGTCGCCGCGCTCTTTCCGCCGTAAGGCAGGCGCGCGGTGTCGCCGAGATAAAAAATGCGCTCGTTAGGCAAAACTTCCCGCAGCGCCCGCACGACCGTGAGCCCGCCGATCCCGGAATCGAAAACGCCGATCGGCCGCTCCGCCGCCGGCGTCATTGCGCCGCGCCGCGAATGTCCGCGGAAGGCTTTTGCGCGGGCGCCTGGCGGGGCGAGTTGGCGGCAAAGGTGGTCGTGGGAAAACCGGCGGCCGCGTTGAAGTTTGTCATCGCGAGCGCAATCGCGCGGCCGAGTTTCTGCCGGTAGCCGAGGTCGGCGATCTCCGCGCCTTCGTTCGGGTCGGTCAGAAAACCGGCTTCGACGAGCACGGCGGGAATGGCGCTTTCGCGCAAAACATGAAAGCGGGCGTGGCGCACGCCCCGGTCGAAGGTCGAGACGCGGGAAAGGAGCGCGCCCTGCACCGTGGCGGCGAGGGCCATGTTGGTTGGATCGTTGTTGTTACCGGGGTACCAATTTGTACTGGTAACGTCCGAGTGATTTTCGCTCGTAGCCGCGTTCGAAGGCACGCCTGCAGGAGCGAGCGCGTAACTTTCGACCCCGGCGCCGCCGGTCGCGGAATTAAAATGGATGCTAATGAAAACCGCGTGCGAAAAACGATTCGCAAAAGCGACCCGGTCCTCGAGCGAAACGGTCGAATCGTTCGTCCGCGTCATTTCGACTTTGAAGCCGGCCCGCCGCAATTCGTCGCGTGCGATCCGCGCGACATCGAGCGTGTAGGTTTTCTCGCTGCCCCAAAGTCCGGCCGCGCCGTTGTCGGTCCCGCCGTGGCCGGGATCGAGGACGACGGTTTCGATTTTTCCGATCCCGGCGATTTTGTTCGGACGCAAAACCGGCTCGATGATTTTCGCGACGTCGAACGCGGAGATGAGATCGTGATCGCCTTCGGTGAGGAGCGGGTAATCGCTGAAAAAGCGCACGCCGTTGATCGTGAACTCGGTGCTGCCGGCCTCGGCGTTGATGCCGCGCTCGTCGCTGCGCAGCGAGATCGTGCGCGCCGCGCGCTCGAACTGCGGGAAATGATAAAACTCCGCGACGTTCGCGAAGGTGACGTAATCGCGGCCGTCCGCGTGCACGACCTGCCAGTCGCCGGCGACGCTTTGCCTAACGAGTGTCGCAGCGAGGAGGAGCGCGCCGAGCAATCGCGTCAAAAACATGACCGGCAAAGTGAAGCGGGCGCGCCTTTCCCGCAAGCGGCGACGGCACTAAATCGTGACGCCATCCGGCGCGGTGAATTCCGAAATCGCGGCGTCGCCGGTGTTGCGCGTCGCGGCCGGCTCGAAAAGGATGACCTCGGCTTCGGCGTCGGCCGCGGTGCGATGCTCGACGCCGCGCGGGACGATGAGAAATTCGCCGGCCTCGAGCGCGATCGCACGATCGCGAAATTCGATCCGCATTTTCCCTCGCCAGACGAGAAACATTTCGTCTTCGCGCTCGTGCTTGTGCCAGGGAAAAACGCCGGCGAATTTGACCAGCTTCATTTCCTGGCCATTGAGCTCGCCGACGATTTTCGGCCGCCAATTTTCTGTGAAGGCGGCGAATTTTTCGGCGAGGTTCACCTTTTCCATGTCGCAAACCTAGCACAGGCGCGCGTGCCGTTTTCGTTTTGCAAAGCGGCGGCGCTCTTCGATGATTCTCCCCCATGTCGGAAATCCCGAAGGCATACGAGGCGCAGGCCGTGGAAAAAAAATGGTACGCGCGCTGGCTCGCGGACGGAATTTTCACCGCCGATCCCGCGTCGGAAAAACCGGCCTACAGCATCGTGATGCCGCCGCCAAACGTGACCGGCGTGCTCACGCTCGGCCACGTTTTGAACAACACGATCCAGGACATCCTCGCGCGGCGCGCGCGCATGCTCGGCAAGGAAGTGCTCTGGCTGCCCGGCACCGACCACGCCGGCATCGCCACGCAGACGGTGGTCGAAAAAAAACTGCGGCAGGAGGAAAAGAAAACGCGCCACGACATTGGTCGCGACGAGTTCGTTAGGCGCGTCTGGGCGTGGAAGGAAAAACATGGCGGCATCATCATCGAGCAACTGAAACGGCTCGGCTGTTCCTGCGATTGGTCGCGCGAACGCTTCACCATGGACGTCGCGTATTCTCGCGCCGTGCAGCAGACTTTCGTCGAGCTTTATCGCAAAGGTCTCATCTATCGCGGCAAACGGATGGTGAATTGGGATCCGGTCGCGCTCACCGCGCTTTCCGACGAGGAAGTGATCCCGACGCCGCAAAAATCGACGCTCTATTTCGTGCGCTACGAATTGGTCGATGAGCCCGGGCGTTTTCTCGAAGTCGCAACCACGCGGCCGGAGACAATCATGGCCGACGTCGCGCTCGCCGTGCAGCCTAACGACGAGCGTTATCGCGCATTGTTAGGCAAAAAAGTCTGGCGCCCGCTCGATCGCGCCGAAATTCCGGTCATCGGCGACGAGGCGATCGATCCGGAATTCGGCACCGGCGTTTTGAAAGTCACGCCCGCGCACGACAAAACCGATTTCGAAATCGGGCAACATCACGATTTGCCGATCATCGACGTCCTGCATCCCGACGGAAGAATTAACTGTGCTGCTGTGCCCGAGCTCGACGGCCTCGACCGTTTCGAAGCGCGCAAAAAAGCTGCCGAGCTGCTCGAGGCGCGCGGACTTCTCGTTAGGCAAGAACCGCACGAAAGCAACGTCGGTTTCAGCGAGCGCGCCGGTGTCCCAATCGAGCCGCGCCTGAGCGAACAATGGTTTTTGCGTTACCAAAAGGTCGCCGAAGCCCGCGCCGCGGTCGGGCCTAACGAATCGATCCGCTTCCGTCCCGAGCGCTGGGAAAATGTTTACCAGCACTGGCTCGAAAACATCCAGGACTGGTGCATCAGCCGGCAGCTTTGGTGGGGCCATCGCATCCCGGTTTGGATTCATCGTCCAGTGAGTATGATTACGCCCGAATTTCTTCCCCCTGTTTTTCTTCCGGATTTCGATTCGATCGGCAACGCTGGAGGCAAAATCGTTTCACTGTCGGGGACTGCTGGTGCTCAAACTTTTCTGAGGCACGAAGAGCTTTACGCGTCCGAAGCCGGCGGGCTGGTCACTTATGCTGCGACCGTTCATCCTACCGAGCAACGTGTTCTGGAAGAACATGGTTTTACGCAGGATCCCGATGTGCTCGACACCTGGTTTTCGAGTTGGCTTTGGCCGTTCGAAACGATGGATGCGCCGACGCGGGAAAAATTTTATCCGACGAACGATCTCGTGACCGCGCCGGACATTATTTTTTTCTGGGTCGCGCGCATGATCATGGCCGGTTTGGAATTCACCGGCGAAACACCGTTTGGCGACGTGTTTTTCACCGGACTAATCCGCGACGGGCAGGGCCGCAAAATGAGCAAGTCGTTAGGCAACTCGCCCGACCCGCTCGACCTGATCGCGAAATATGGCGCGGATGGTTTGCGCTTCGGCCTGATGCGGATCGCGCCGAGCGGCCAGGACATTCGCTTCGATGAAAAACAAATCGAGGAGGGCCGCAACTTCGCGAACAAACTTTGGAACGCCGCCCGTTTCCGGCAGATGCAGGGCGGCGAAAGCGAAGGCGAAATCGATCCGGCGCGCCTAACGAGTGACGACAAATGGATTTTGCTCCGGCTCGACGCGGCGATTCGCGCGGTCACGCGCGCGCTCGGGGCATACAATTTCAGCGAGACGGCGCAGTGCCTTTATCGATTTTTCTGGAGCGAATTTTGCGATTGGTATCTCGAGGCGAGCAAAGCCAGCCTGCAAGGCGACGCCGCGCGAAAAGCGAACACGCTCGCCGTGACCGATTTTGTCCTCGCGCACACGCTGCGTCTTTTGCATCCGTTCATGCCGTTCGTCACCGAGGAACTTTGGCACGGACTCGGTTTCAATGGCGATCTGCCTAACGAGCAAGGCGGCCTAACGATTCAGCTTGCGCGCTGGCCGCAGCCGTTCGAGGAGGATTTCAAAAGTCATTACCGACTCTTGCCTAACGATGACGAATTTGCGCAAGCAAAATACGACACGGTCACGGAAGGGCGCCGCCTGCGCCGCGATTTTCAAATCGCTTCGAACAAACGCGTCGCCTTCGTCCTTGTGCCGACGCGGCCGTTGCCAGAAGAAGAAGTCGCCGGTTTGCGTTTGCTCCTCAACGCCGAGCGCCTCGATTTGCCGTCGAGTTACGAGCCGGCCAAAGGCACGCCGGCCGCGCTGACTCCACTCGGGCAGCTCTATCTTTCGCTGGAAGGTTTGATCGATATCGAGGCGGAGCGCGCGCGGCTCGGCAAGGAAATCGCCAAATGCGAAACCGAAATCGCGACGGTGAAAAAGAAGCTCGCGAATGAAAATTTCATCACCAATGCGCCCGCCGCGGTCGTGGCGGAACATCGCGCGCGCGAACAAAATTTTGCGGATCGTCTCGTGCAACTGCAACAACTGCGCGACTCGTTAGGCTAAGCGCGGCATTGCCGCCACGCGCGGCCTCAAGTTATAATCCGCGCGGTGCATCGCATTCTCACGATCATTCTTTGGCTGGGAATTGCGCTCCTTGGCGTGGCCGCCGTCGGCCTGATCGCCTTCGCGCGCGGCGAGCCGATCAACGCGCTCTGGATTGTCATCGCGGGCCTTTGCGCGGCCGCGATCAGCTACCGTTTTTACAGCAAATGGCTCGCGGCAAAAGTGCTCGTGCTCGATGAAAATCGCGCGACTCCTGCGCTGGTCGTGAACGACGGCAAAGATTTCGTGCCGACCAGTCGCTGGATGGCGTTCGGCCATCACTTCGCCGCCATCGCCGGACCGGGACCGCTCGTCGGCCCGGTGCTCGCAGCGCAGTTCGGTTATTTGCCGGGCACGCTTTGGATTTTAATCGGCGCAACGTTAGGCGGCGGCGTGCACGACATGATCGTGCTTTTCGCATCCGTTAGGCGGCGCGGAAAAACGCTCGGCCAAATGGTGAAGGAAGAAATCGGCAGCGCAGTCGGCGGTCTCGCCATGATCAGCGTGCTCGCGATCATGGTCATTTTGCTCGCCGTGCTCGCGCTCGTCGTCGTGCAGGCGCTGGCGAAAAGTCCGTGGGGCGTGTTCACGATGGCGACGACGATTCCGGTCGCGATCATTATGGGAATTGGTTTGCGCTCGGGTCGCGTCGGCGTTGGTTGGGTGACGCTTTTCGGATTGTTGGGCTTGCTCTTCGCCGTTTGGGGCGGGCAGTTTCTGCATCAATTTCCGGCGCTCGAAATTTGGTTTCGTCACGACCAAAAATGGCTCGCGTGGGCGGTCATTATTTACGGCTTTGCGGCGGCGGCGCTGCCGGTCTGGCTGCTCCTCACGCCGCGCGATTATCTCAGCACATTTCTCAAGTTAGGTGCGGTCGCCGCGCTCGCGGTCGCCGTCATTATCATTCACCCCACGCTGCAAATGCCAGCGCTCTCGCGCTTCATCGACGGCACCGGTTTGGTTTTTGCCGGCCCGGTTTTTCCCTTCGTCTGCATCACGATCGCGTGCGGCGCGGTCTCCGGTTTTCATTCGCTGATCGCTTCCGGAACGACGCCGAAAATGATCGAGCGTGAAGCGCGCATTCGCGACATCGGCTACGGCGCGATGGTCACGGAAATGATGGTCGCGCTCATGGCCTTGATCGCGGCCTGCGTGTTGCAGCCGGGCGAATATTTCGCGATCAACGCGAAGGGCACGCCTAACGAAGTCGTTGCCAAAGTTTCGGCGGCCGGATTTCCAATCACCGAAACGCAGATGACGAAACTCGCGCACGACATCGGCGAGACGACGATGTTCGGCCGCGCGGGCGGGGCGCCGACGTTTGCCGTCGGGATGGCGCGGATGTTTTCGCGCCTAACGACCAACTCCACCGCGCTCGCGCTCTGGTATCACTTCGCGATCATGTTCGAAGCGCTGTTTATTTTGACGACAATCGATGCCGGCACGCGCGTCGGGCGATTTTTACTCCAGGATTTTCTCGGGCAAGTCTGGCGACCGCTCGGCAACACCCAGTCGTTAGGCGCGAATCTTTTCGCGAGCGCGCTCCTCGTCGCGGCGTGGGGCTGGTTTCTTTATCAAGGCGTGATCGATCCGTTAGGCGGGATCAACAGCCTCTGGCCGCTCTTCGGCCTCGCGAACCAATTGCTCTCGGTCATCGCGCTCTGTCTCGGCACGACGCTGCTCATCAAAATGAACAAGGCGCGCTACCTTTGGGTCACGCTGGCGCCGCTCGTTTTCATGATCGTGGTCACCTTCTCGGCCGGCTACCTGAAAATTTTTTCGCCCGATCCGAAGATCGGTTTCATCAGCGGCGCGCGGATGTTGCAAAACGGCGCCGCCGCGCAAACCGCGAATGCAAATTTTGCGCGTCAGGCGACGATTTATCGGCTCGATGCGCTCGTCGCGCTGGCGTTTCTCGTTCTCATTTTTCTCATCGTCGCAGGCTGCGCGCGCGAATGGTGGCGGCTGTTGCGCGGGAGCGAGCGCGCGGTGTTGCACGAGAGCGAATTTATCCCGCTCGCGCAGATTCGTTAGTCGTTAGGGGCGACTCAGTGCCGATGGAGCGGCACAATGACGTTGCCGCCGGCATAGGTCAGAATGACCTCGCCGTCCTGGATCGATTGCACCGTGACCTGGTAAACGTCGTGACCGACTTGCAGCCCAAATTGCTGGCCTTGCGCCAAAATTTTGCCGTTCAGGATCGCAAAGCGCGGTCCGGTGCCGGTCGTGATCGAGGTGAGATTAAACGACGACGACGTCAGGGCCGGACCGGAGCCGCCGCCTGTATTGGGTTTTTTCCAGCCGATCGGCCAGAAAGGATCCCGCTCGGTCGCGGCGTCGAAGGTCGATTTGTGCGCAGGCGCGTCCACGGTCGGCGTGTCGGCCGCGCGGGCTGCGGCGATTGCGAGATTCGTTAGGCAAAAGAAACAGAGAAAAATTTTCATCGGGACAAGAGTGCGATTTGGACGCCGAGGTTGACTGATTGGTATTGCGGATTCTCCGGCACCGCGTGGATCGAAATTTTTTGCACCGCGAGGAGCGGCTCGCTGTTTTCAAGCTCGGCAATGGCGTGACCGAGCGTGTCGTAGTCGGCTTGCGGCAGCTCGATCGACCAACTGTTTTTCACCCAGTCGGACAACTCCTGCTGCTTGAACGGCCTGCTCGATTCGAGCTGCGTGTTCGCCTTATCGATGTTCTGGCTCGCAAAAAAATTCCTCATCTTGGGCGGGAACCATGCGATCGGCGCGCCCTCCTGCGTCGTGGCCTTGAGCGCCTTGTAGCGCGCGGTCGCGGCCTTCGCCTGGGTCTCGAGATTCGCGGTCTTTTTCATCTCCGTTTTTGACGACGCGGTCTTGCCCTGTAAATCGACGATCTTTTGCGTCATGTCGGCGCGGCTGCGATCGAGCGGGTCGAGGAAAAAATTGAAATAGCAATACATGAGGGCGACGAACCCGAGCGCACTCAGGAGGATTTTTTGGATCTGATCCTTGTTTAATTTCGCGAGAGTCATTTTTTGATTTGCGGTTTCGCGGCGGGTTTCGCGGCGGCGGGCGCGCGAGGAGCGGGCGTCGGTTTGGGCGCGGTCGGATTGAAGGAAACGCCGAGAACAAAACGGGCGCTGGCGTTCGCGACTCCGGCAAGATTCACGACTGTGTCGAGGTCTTCGAGATTGCGGAATTCGACTTTGACCTCGGTGTAATTTTTCGCTAGTTGCTCGGCCAGAAGCTGGCGAAAATCTTCCGCTGCGCCGCGCGGTTCGTGGGCCGCGGCGATGCCTTCGAGGTTAAACGAAACCGAGGAGTTTTCGTCGGCCACGCCGCCGTCGAGACTAATGAGCTGCACGTTCGGCGCGACACAACGAGAGAGCGTGGCAAGGAGCGGCGCCCAATAAAAACGGTTGTCGATAATGCCGTCGAGCACCTTGGTTCCGTCGATGATTTTGTGCAGCTCATCGGCGCGATTGTGCGCAGCGGTGACCTTCGGCTCGACTTTCGCCCATTCGCCCTCGACGACGTTGAGCTGGTGTTTGATCTGGAGCGTCTGGTAAGCGTTCCAGCCGTAATAAAGAAAGAGAATCGCGCCGATCGCGCCGAGTCCCATCAGGCCGAGCTTGAGCGGATCGCGCTGGCGCTGGCGCTGCTGGGAAATTTCTTCGTGCAGGAGATTGAGTTGCAGGGCCATGGTCAGGGAAATTCGTTAGGCAAGATCGTTTGCTGGTTCGTTAGGCAGATTTGAAATAGGAAAGCGCCGCGCCGCAGGCGACGTTGAGCGAGACAAATTCGTTCGGCAGCATCTGCCGTTTCGCGGGCGGGAGTGCGACTTCGCAATTCTCGAGCGGGTCCCAGACTTCGCAGGGCAGCGCAAGCTCGTCGCTCAGGATTTGCAGAATCATTTCGCTCTTCGCCATCCCGCCGGAAACGAAAATGCGATGGATGCTTTCCTCGTTGTGACCTTCGAAAAATCCGATTGAGTTGCGCACTTCGGTCGCGAGCCGGAAGAGCGAATGGCCGGCGATCTCGTGCAGATTCGCGTCGCCCTGGTCGAGTCGCGCGCGCGCCGCCGTCCAATCGCCGCCGGCCTGTGCGCTCATTTCTTCGGAAAAGATTTTGCCGCCGTAATCGACGCTGCGCACGAGCACGAGCTCGGTTTTGTTGCCGATCAGCACCGTGCTTTGGTCGTGCCCCATGTCGAGGAGGAGAAAAGCTTCGCGCGCGAAAACCTCGGGATAGGAAAATTCGAAAGCGTTGAAGGAGCAGACCGGCGCGAGCTGCAAAATATTCGCCGGCCGCTTCACTTTCGTCATCGCTTCGGAAACCTGTTTCACCGCCGGCCGGAGCAAACCGCCAACGAGATAGCGCGTCTTGCCGGACGCGACCGCGGGGCCTTCGGCCGGCGCGCCGTCAGGCAAAACCGGCGCGAGCGCAATGGCCGAGACCGGCGCGCAATCGAGCACAAAATCTTTCGTGTCCTGATTCAAGACGGCGAGTCCATTGAGGCGAAGCGCGCTGCGCAAAAGCGTGACCGGCGTGGTCGGTTGCTCGATGATACGCAAAAGCGCGTCGGGATCGGAGCTGGCGACGGCGCAGGCTTTCGCGCTCCCGCCCATTTCCTTGAGCAGCGCCTTGACCTGCTGCGCGAGATCGTCCGCATTCGCGGGCGTCTCGGACACGACCCGGGAAGCGAAATTGGTCAGGACGAAACGTTCTTCGCCTTTGCGTTGGAGCAGGACGCTTTTAAATGCGTGCCGGCCGAGATCGATGCCGATGATGGAGTTTGCGGGCTTGGCCATGATGGTTTGCGCTCTCTAAAGCGAAAACCGTGCCGAGCGCCGCGCTTTCTCGCTTCAACGGTCCAATCGCGCTCGTTAGGCGGGCAGCGAAACCGTTCGTTAGGCCGGAGAAATTTCCGGCCGCCGCCGATTGCGCGCGACCCAATGCAGAAGCAACAACGGAATGACCACAATGAGAAGCGGCGCGATCGAAGCGTTCGCGTGCGCGCGAAAATAATTCCACGAAAAATCGTTTGTCTTCGGATCGACGAAGACGCCGAGCAGATAGAAGAAAAGGATCACGACAAAAAAATAAAAGGCGATGTGCAGCATCCAGCCGAGCGCGCCGAACGGTTTGTAGATCAGAAAAGTGCGGCGCAAAAAACTGCGGCGCGCGAGGCGTTTTGCGCGTTCTTCGGGACGCGACGGAACGACGAGCGTTTGCAGAACGGTCTCGAGCTCGGCGCGGACCCGCTCTTTCGCGCGCTCGATTTCTTCCGGCGAACCAACCGATTGCTGCGCGCGAAACCATGCATCCCAAAACGATGTCGTCTTGAGCGCTTCGTCGAGACGATCCTGCGCGATCTGGTTGCGGCGGCGGCCGTGAAACATGGCGATCGCGGGCTGCGCCAGTTTCCCGACCGCGATCAAAACCGCGACCGCCGCGAGCAGGCCGTTGATGAATGGCCGCGCCTGCGGCGAGATCAGGCCCTGAATGAAATTCGTGAGGTCGTCCATCGCTGCGCGCGGACGCTATTCTACACGCGCACGCAGCAGATTGACGAGATCGTTTATCGCCACGCGCTCCTGCTCCATGCTGTCGCGATGGCGCAGCGTGACCGTGTCGCGCAAAGCCGCGTCGCGTTCGCCTAACGACTCGAAATCGATCGTTAGGCAAAAGGGCGTGCCGGCTTCGTCCTGGCGGCGATAGCGGCGACCGATCGCGCCGGTTTCGTCGTAGAAAACATTCATGTGCCGGCGGAGCAGCGCCTGCACTTCGCGCGCTTTCGCGACGAGTTGCTCGTTATTTTTCAGCAGAGGAAAAATGCCTGCTTTGATCGGCGCGATGCGCGGATGAAAACGCATCACAACCCGCGTTTCGCTTTTGCCTTTTTCGTCGGTCTCTTCGGCGTAAGCTTCGCAGATGAGCGCGAGCACGGTGCGATCGACGCCCGCGCTCGGCTCGATGACGTGCGGGATGAAACGCTGTTTCGTTTCCTCGTCGAAATAATCGAGCGGTTTGCCGCTGGCGTTTTGGTGCTGCGACAAATCGTAATCGGTCCGGTAAGCGACGCCTTCCAGCTCCTGCCGGCCGAAAGGAAAATCGTATTCGATGTCGTAGGTCCCCTTCGAATAAAAGGCGCGGTCGGCTTCGGGCACGGTGAGGACGTGCAGCTTTTCGTTAGGCAAACCGATGTTGGCGTAAAACTGCAGTCGCTCGTTTTTCCAATATTCGAGCAGCTCGGCGCCTTGTTCGGGCCGGCAAAAGTATTCCAGCTCCATCTGCTCGAATTCGCGCGAACGAAAAATGTAATTGCGCGGATTGATCTCGTTGCGGAACGCCTTGCCGATTTGCGCGATGCCGAAGGGCAGTTTTTTGCGCGAAGTGTCGAGGACATTTTTGAACTGCACGAAAATCGATTGCGCCGTTTCCGGCCGCAGATAGGCGATCGACTCGGGATCGGCCGACGCGCCCACCTGGGTCGAGAACATGAGATTGAATGGGCGCGCTTCGGTCAGATCCTTGCCGCCGCAGGCCGGACATTGTTTCGCGCCGTTTTTCTCCGGGAGCTGATCAGCGCGGAGCCGCGCTTTGCAGGTGCGGCAATCGACCATCGGATCGCTGAAGGTGTCTTCGTGGCCGCTCGCTTTGAGCGCGGCGCGATGGGTGAGAATCGCGCCGTCGAGGCCGACGACGTCGTCGCGCTCGCGCACCATCACGCGCCACCAATAATCCTTCAAATTGCGCTTCAGCTCGACGCCGAGCGGGCCGTAATCCCAGACGCCGTTGAGGCCGCCGTAAATTTCACTCGCCTGGAAAATGAAACCGCGTCGCTTGCACAAGCTGACGATTTTTTCCATGCGCTGCGAGTCGTTAGGCGTCACCGGAGGAAGTTGAATTTGGAAGCCAGGAAACCAGAAAGGAAGCAGGAAAAAAGGAAAGCAGGAAAAAGAGAATGCAGCGCGTTCGACTTTCCTGTTTTCCTGTTTTCCTGCTTTCCTGATTCATCCGCTTTTTTGGCTCTCTGGTTTCTGGTTCTTTTCCGGATCGTGGCGCTATTTCGCGACCGTCACTTCGGTCTTGACCGAGTTGGCGATGAAACAATTGTCGTGCGCGAAGTGGTGCATCTCGTCGATCTCCTTTTCGTCCGGCTGATTTTCGCCGGAGAATTTTAGCTTCGGATGGAGCTCGACGCGGGTGATGGCGAGTTTGCCATCGGCGCCTTTTTCCATGTGGCCAAGTGCCTCGTCGACATATTGGTCGAGGAGAAATTTTTTCTTACAGGCCACCGCCAGAAAGGTGAGCATGTGGCAACTGGAAAGCGCGGCTACGAACGCTTCCTCGGGATCGACGTTCTTCGGGTTGCCGAGATAGGCCGGCGCGGCGCTCGCTTCCATCTCGTGGCCGCCGTCGAAGCTCCAGGTATGATCCCGGTTGTAGGTTTTGTATTCGAAGTCGGGCGTGGCGCGCTTCCATGTCAGGGTCATTTTGTGTTCGGACATGCCTTCTTAATAAAGGCCGCGTCGCGTTTCGCAAGCCGCGGTGATTTCGCTCGCGGGGTGGAACAGTTCTTGCAGCAAAAAAGCTTCCGGCCGGCTTCGTGCCGCCTCTCTCGGGCCGGGCCGCGCCATGACAAATGAAGAATTTCAAACCCTGCTCACAGCGATGCTGCAGAGCGGCGACGGCGTTTCCGACTGCTTGTTTCTCGTCGGCAAACCGCCGTTGGTCGAGCGTTACGGCAGGCTGCACGAGCTGCCGATGGCGGATGAAAACGCCGCCCTTCAGCCGGGCCACACCGATGCGATGGCCACTCTTTTGATCAATGGCACCGAGCGGCTGCGGCACGACCTGACGGAGACCGGCTCGTGCGACACGAGCTACGCGCTGCCGGGACTGGCGCGATTCCGCGTCAATATTTACCACCAGGCCGGGAACACCGGCATCGTCATGCGCAAATTGCAGTCGGTGATCCCGACAATCGATTCGTTAGGCCTGGAGCCGGTCTTCAACGAAATCGTGCGCGAAAAATTCGGCATCATCTTCGTCACCGGCAGCACCGGCAGCGGCAAAACCACCACCCTCGCCGCGCTCCTGAACAAGATTAACCAGACGCAGCAGGTCCACATCGTCACGCTCGAGGACCCGATTGAATTTCTCCATCCGCACGCGCGCTCGGCTTTCAGTCAGCGCGAGCTCGGGAAGGATTTTTCCGATTTTCCGACCGGCTTGCGCGCTGCACTGCGCCAGGCGCCGAAAGTGATTTTGATCGGCGAAATTCGCGACCGCGAAACGATGGAGATCGCGCTTACCGCGTCGGAAACCGGCCATCTCGTTTTCAGCACCCTGCACACCATCAACGCCGGCCAAAGCATCAACCGCATCCTCGGCATGTTCGCGAACGACGAAGAAAAACAAATCCGCGAACGGCTCGCCGACACTTTGCGCTACGTCGTCAGCCAGCGGCTCGTGAACAAGATCGGCGGCGGCCGTTTGCTCATCACCGAGATCATGGGCAACAGCCTGCGCACGCGCGAAGCGCTCCTCTACGGCGAAGGCGAGAGCCGCACTTTCCAGGAGATCATCGAGGCCGGCTCGACCCTCGGCTGGCACAGCTTCGATCAATCGCTCATGCGCGCGTTCGAAGATGATTTTATCAACGAGGAAACGGCGCTCCTTTTCTCAACCCACAAAAACAAAATGCGGCGCGACCTCGATATGGCAAAAAAATTACGTTACCGGTCCGGCGAAGAACCGTCCGGCCTGAAAATTGCATCACTCTAAAATCAATTAATGAAAAATCCCGAACACGGCGAACCTTCGCAACAGGCGATGCGCCTCGCGCAGCTCGAAATCAAAATGCTGCGCGAGCAGTTGCTCAAGGCAATTGACGAAGCGCAGGAAGCGCGCGAACAGGCGCAAAAAATGGCCGCTCGAATCTCGGCCGCGCCGCCGGTTTCGAGCTTGCCTAACGAGTCGCCGAAAGTGCTGCCCGACGATGCCAACGGAAAATTGCCTAACGAATCGTCGGACGGCTCGCCGCGGAAATCGCCCGAAATGTCCGCGATCGCGCCGGCGCCGCCCGACAGCAATCGCGTCCTTTGCATCGAAGACAGCGAAGCCAATTACCAACTGATCGAGGCCATCCTGAACGACCGGCCGGGAACAAATCTGACCTGGGCTTCGAGCGGAGAAAAAGGTCTCAACCTCGCGCTTTCGCACAAGCCGCAGCTCGTTCTGCTCGATCTCGATTTGCCCGACATGCACGGCAGTCAGGTGCTCGCGCAGTTGCGCAACCAGCCGGAGATGACGCAGACGCCGGTCATCGTCATCAGCGCCGACGCAACCCCGAGTCAGATCGAGCGCATGCTCGCCGCCGGAGCGCGCGATTACATCACGAAGCCGTTCGAGATTCGCCGCTTTCTCCTCATGTTCGACGAAATTTTTCCCCGGAAATAACGCCCGAGCGCGCGGCGCGATTTGCTCCCATCACCAGCCGGCGTACCGTCCGTCCGACTTCATGGATTCTCGCGGCGGCGCCCGTTCGTTCTTCCGACGGCCGGCATCTCAATATTTACTCCTCGGCTTCGCGCTGCTCGCGTTGCTTTTCGCGGGCGTCGAGCTGCGCCGCTTCGCCTGGAAAGAGACGAAGCATCTCCGTTTTCAAGGTGACATCGTGAATGCATTTTACTGGGGCGGGCAGACGCTGGCGGAAGGGAGCAACCGTGTGCCTAACGAGCCGCCCAATTCGTGGCGGGTGCTTTTCCGCGGCTATCTCGGCATCTACAGCCGCGTCCGGCGCGAAGCTTACGATGGCCAATACAATCTCGATTATCCGCCGCTGCGGCTGCTCGTGATGTCGATCTGGACGAAGGAAGTGCTGGAGAAATATCCCGGCGCGGAAGATGGCCGGCCGGAATTTGTCGAGCCGCTTTTGCGCATCAACACGCTTTGCGAACTGGCGACCGCGGTCGGAATTTTTCTGCTCGTCAGGCGCGTCGTCGAGCGCGCGGCCGGCGCGACCGACTCGCACATTCTTAATCGGCTGCCCCTCGCGCACCGCGGCACGATTTGCGGGTTGCTCGCCGCCACGGTCGCGTGGCTTGAGCCGTCGATGATCCTCGATGCACACGCCTGGCCGCAATGGGACGCCTGGATATTACCGTTCTATATTTTCGCCACGATTGCGGCCCTGACGCGGCGCTGGTTTTGGTGCGGTTGCCTGCTCGCGGTCGGCGGAATGTTCAAAGGCCAGCTTTTGCTCGTCGCGCCATTTTTTCTTTTCTGGCCGCTGTGGCAAAAACGCTGGGGGAGCGCCGGGCGCGTGCTCGCCGGATTCATCGCGACCTCGGCGGTGATCGTTTCGCCGTGGCTCTTGCGCGACGCGACGGCGTGGCTCGCGGTCGTGATCGTCGCTTTTGTGGTCGCGTTCATTTTCATCCGGCGCGGATCGCTTCATCCCGGCGCGGCCGCGGCGGGCGTGGCGGGCCTGGCCGCTTTTCTCATCGGCGTCTGGCACGGCGGAAATTTCGCCTGGCTCAAAGTCGGCTTCTTTTACGGCAGCGAACATTATCCCTACCTCTTCATCAGCTCCTGCTACAATTTGCCCTCCCTCATGGCCGGGCTCGACTGGTCGCTCAAGGCGCCTTTCTGGTCGGTGCACCTCGGCGCGTTCCATCTCGATTTCACTCTGCAATGGACCCTGCGCATCATCTACCTGATCGCGCTCGTCCTTTGCTCGTTAGGCGCGGCGCGTCACGCTCGGGCGCGCGATCCGCGACTGCTCATCGCGGTCGCCGGGCCGTGGCTTCTCATGTTCGCGCTCCTCGCGCAAATGCACGAGCGCTACTTGCTCTGGGGCGCGGTCCTCAGCGCCGTCGCGCTCGGCGTGAATCTGCGCCTGAGCGTGCTCCATTTTCTTTTCTCGGCGATGAGCGCGGCCATGATCGCGCACGTGCTCATGATCGACAAAAAGCTCGACTCAACTTTGAGCGCGATCGATTTTCTCAATCGCGTGCAGCCCATCGCTTCCTGGATTTTGCTCGCCTGCGTCGCGATTTATTTTCGCGAAATCCTCTCGACCCGCGCGCCGCTTTTCCCGCGCCGTCGCCTTGAGACGACGAGCGAAAAACCCGTCCCGCTCACCCTCGCCGCGACGGCCGAAGAAGCCTGAGCGGAATCAAAAAAGTTGCCGCGCGCGCAGTCGGCTGCAATTCTACGCGCACGCGAAATCCGGCGCGATTAGCTCAGTGGTAGAGCGCTTGCTTCACACGCAAGAAGTCGCAGGTTCGAACCCTGCATCGCGCACCATCTGACTCGTTAGGCATTTCCCGGACAGAACTGGACTCTGCAGGACCCTTTGAGCTTCACTGGCTGCCGGTGATTACCGGGCCTGTGCTAAACGTGCTGTCTCGTACTCCGATCGCCATCTAGCCACTTTCCAGACGCGATCAGCGAGCATCAGCTCGCAGGCTTTACTAGAAAACTTTGCAGACTCGTACGCATCACCGCCGACACGTTCATCGAATCCGCTTCGTTTCAAGAGATACGACCCAGCATTTAGTCTGGAATCGAACACATGGATGCGCGCCATTCCGCCCCCGAGCTTCTCCCATTTGTCCTGGAGCCAGAAGCATGTGGTCGGAATTACGGTGCGCTCCGGTGCGCCTGCTAACAAGAAGTGGAACTGTCTTCGCGCTCCTGCTTCGCCTTGCTCCTGCCGAAGACACCACAGGAGAAACGGGAACTTCACTCCGAGTACAGCTTTGCTCTCTCTGAGCAACGCGAAGTAAAGACCGACACGGACTCGCTCCGGCAGCCGTTCACTTTTGAAAGTGAGCGTACCGAAGAACTGCCAGCCGACGCGGTTCAGTACATGTATCTCGGGAACTTCCATCAAAGAAAACTTTCGTTAGGCGTTAGGCAGCGCGCGGCGGCGCATTTCCTGCGACGCCGAGAATCTGTCCTTTCGCACGCAGCCGACCACCGAAGGCCGGCTCAAAACTGGTGACGCCAAGCTGGACGGTTTTTCCGACGAGCTTACCGCCGTACGTTTTCGCTTCGTCTTCGTTAAATACGAAGTCGAACGTATTGAGAAACGGATGCGTTCCATCCAGGTCGAGACAGCTCAGAATCGTCTGCTCGACCTTTCCCCGCTTGCCTGTGTATGATTCGTGACGCTCACTAATTATTTGCGCTTTGGCTTGCATTTATTTTTCCTTTCGGTTTTTGGTTGCTCAAAGGTTTCACGACCGACTTGACCACACCCGGTTTCCTTTCCGCTCAGCGCGGATCGCCCGAGCTCTTTCCCTTCGGGGCTCGGGCGACCAGTCAACGCCTGCCGGCTGGCGGCTGTGGACAAGTCTCGCGCATAGGGTCTAACGATCGCCAAGACCGCGGACTGCAAAATAGCGGGCAGTAGCGGCCAGCAGCGGATCACTTCACAGATTTCGAAGCCGTGCCGGATTTTTTGTGCGTCTAGTTGTGTGTCAGTCGCCGCAACTGCCTGAGGTTCAAGGGAGGTCGTACAGGTTCGAACCCTGCATCGCGCACCAGCGCGGCGAAAAAAACTGCCTAACGAATAATCTCGATTACTTTTTTCGCCGCATTATGACCGGGAATGCCGCTCACCGCGCCGCCGCGATGCGCGCTCGAGCCGCAGAGGAAAACATTCTCGAATTCCGTCTCGACGCCCCAGGCGCCGACCCGCTCCGCGTCGTCGGCAAAAGGAAAAGTCGGCGCGCTTTGAAAAATATTGCCGTGAAAAAGCCCTAACGAGTCCTCGATATCGACCGGGCTTTTGCTTTCGATGCAAAGACTGCCGTCGCGCGCGACCGCGAGACAATCTTCGAGCGGCTCGTCGAGCCAGCGATTGATCCCGGCGACAAATTTTTCCTCGGCCTGCCGACGCGTCGTCGGGTTGTCCTGCGCGAAAAGCGACCACGGCGTGTCGAGGCCGAACAGCGTGAGCGTTTGGAAACCTTGTGCGCGCAATTCCGGCGCGAGAATGCTGTCGTCGGTCAGGGTGTGACAGTAAATTTCAGATGGCGGCCGCTCCGGCAATCGGCCCGCGCGCGCCTGCGCGTAGCTGCGGTTCATTTCCGCGTAGCCTTCGTCGATGTGAAAGGTGCCGCAGAACGCTTCCGTCGCCGGATAACGCTTCGCTTTCAGTTTCGGCAAACGGCGCAAGAGCAGGTTGATTTTGAAAACGGAACCTTCGTCGTCATCGTTAGGCGAAAAGGTTTTGCCTAACAACTTCGCGAGAATGTTGCGGCCCAAATTTACAAGCAGAAAACGCGCGTTCACGTTTTGAATTTTCCCCGAGCGCTCGAATTCGATGGTTTGCTTCGCGCCGCCAAGATCGAGCCGGCGCAAAAGGACGTTCGTTAGGCCGACCGCGCCGCTCGTCAGTGCGGCGGTTTCGAGTCTGCGCGCGACCGCGCCCATCCCGCCGACCGGCACTTTCCATTCGCCGGTTTTGTTGCCGATGAGGTGATAGAGGAAGCAGCGATTCTGTAACAATGTTTGATCGTTAGGCTCGGTCAGGACGCCGATCTTCGCGTCGGTGAAAACGAGGCCGCGGAGCAAATCGTTTTCGAGATAACGTTCGAGCGCGCGACCGAGCGGTTCTTCGGCGAGACTGCGCCAGGCTTCGCGCGCAGTCGCGTCGTGATCGAAGCGGCGACGCGTTTCTTCCTTGCTTACGAGCGGCTCGAGCAAGCCGTCCCAAACGTTTTCCGCGAAAACGCGCGCAAGTCCGTAGAATTTTTTCATCTGCTCGAACTCGCGATCGCTGCCGGTGAGCGCGACGATCGAGGCGCGGCTGACTTCGTCGGAGACGTTGCTCAAGAGCAGACCGTCGTGGCGCCCGTTTTTTTCGTAGGGCGTGAACGATCCGGTCTTGCGCCGCCGCAATTCGAGATCGAGCCCGAGTTCGCGAATAATTTTTTCCGGGAACAGACTAACGAGATAAGAATAGCGCGAGAGCCACGCGTCGTAGTCGGGGAAAATTTTCTGCGAAGTGGTCGCGCCGCCGAGATAATCGTTTTTTTCGAGCAGGAGCACGCTCAGGCCGGCGCGCGCGAGATAAGTCGCGGCGACCAGACCGTTGTGGCCCGCGCCGAGAATGACGACGTCGTAATGCGATTTTAATTCCGGCGCCTTCATCGACTCGAAACCAACCGCTGCAAAGTCAGCCTAACGAGTTCCTCCGCGCCGCGCGCTTCCTTGTTTTGCTGCTGCACTTCGCGCACGGCCTTGTGCGCCTCGACCTGTTTGTAGCCGAGCGCGATCAATGCGAGGACGGCTTCGTTCGCCTGTTCCTCCTCGGGCGTGGGCGCGTGCGCACCGCTCGCCGCTTCCCACGCCGCGGCCACGCCGACCTTGTCTTTCAATTCCAGCACGATTCGCTCCGCGGTTTTTTTTCCGAGCCCGCTGATCTTGGAAAGCGCGGCGACGTCGGAGTTGACGACCGCGGTTTTGAAATAGCTCACGCTCATTCCGCTCAGGACGGCGAGCGCGAGTTTCGGCCCGATGCCGCTGACGTGATTGACGAGCAACCGAAACAAATCGCGCTCGGCTGCGGTCATGAATCCGTAAAGAATCTGCGCATCTTCGCGCACGTGCAGATGGGTGAGAATGCGCACGTTTTCGCCGGGCGCGGGCAACTTGTCATAACTCGAAAGCGGAATGAAAACTTCGTAGCCAACACCGCCGACATCGATCGTCGCCTGGGTCGGCAAAGCACTCGTTAGGCGGCCGTGCAAAAAAGTGATCATGCGTTTTTCAGGATCAAAGTCAGCTCCACGCAACGGCCTTTCGGAATGTTGAAACCGCGGATGGAAAACCTCCGATAACCATCGGGCAAGCGTTGGTAAAGTCGATCCGCGAGCGCCGTCGGGACGACGATGAAATGGGCGCCGGGCCCGGCGAGAAATTTTCGCAATTCGTCCGGTTGAGACGTTGCGCGATCATCAATCATCCAGCCGCGCACGCGACTGCGAAAAACCCAGACAAGGCTCGGCTCCTCGAAATCGCGCGCCGCAAAATCCATCGACGGCTGGAGGAATGGTTCAGCTTTCTTGAACAATGCGGCAGCTGGAAAATAGGGCGCAAGGAGCGGAAAGCCGACGAGCGCGACCGCCAGCCAAACGGCCGCGGTCGCAATCGACCAGCGTTTCAGCCTAACGACGCCGGTTTCCATTTCCATCCAATGCCGCGCGAGGAGAAGCGCGAGGAGCGGAAAAGCGGGCAGCGTGTAATGCGGCAGTTTCGTGCGCACGAGCGAGAAAATGATGAAGACGATCGCGATGCCGACGATGAAATAGAGATCGAGCGCGTCGCGATTTTTCCAGAGCCGGCGCGTGAGCCACGGCAGTTTCAACGACCACGGCGCGAAGCTGAGAAAGACGGTGACGAAATAAAACGGCAGCATCGCAAAGCTGAGAAGAATCGAATTCGAGCCATGTCCTTCCATCGCGCCTAACGAACGCCCAACGACATGCCGCCCGATCCCGACGGCGAAAAATTCGCCATGCGTTCGCAGAAGCGCCGGCACACCCCAAAGCGCGACGATTGCGAGCGTGAGAAAAATTCCCCTAACGAAAAGAAAACGTCGCCCGAACTGCGGCACCGGCCGCAACAACTGCATGATCGCGACTGTGCCTAACGGCATCCAGCCAATCGGGCCTTTGGCCAGAAATCCGAGTGCGAGCGACAAATACAAAATCCACCACCAGCGCCGCGTGTCGTTAGGCAAAAAGACCGCGCTCCGCCACGAGCCCGCGAAACGGTCGCGACGCAATTCCTCGCCGGCCCAGTGCGCGAGCGTGACAAAAAGCACGAGCCACATGTCCGCGACCGCCGCTTTTGCATGGATGAAAACCTGCAGGCAGAGGCTGAAGATGATCGCCGCCAAAAATCCCGCGCGCGCGAGGCCGAGTCGTTTTCCCCAGGCGAAAAGTGCGACGGCAACGAGCGCGGCCGCGACCGCAGAAGGCAGGCGCGCGGCAAAATCATTTTCGCCTAACAATCGATAACTCGCGACCTGACACCAGTACGTCAGCGGCGGTTTGTCGAAACGATAGCGATCGTTGAAAAACGGCACGACGTAATCGCCACGCTCGATCATTTCGCGCGAAGCTTCCGCAAACCGCGGCTCGTCGCGATCGACGAGCGGGATCAGCCACGTGCCGGCGAGATGAAAAAGCAGCGCGCCGAAAAAGAGGAGCGAGAAATTGCGGGTTGCAGACGACAAGAGCGAGATTCAAAAATAGCGGCCGCCGAAAAACAACCGGCAATTTGCAATGACCAAAATCACGCCGGCCGCGAAATGGCTCGTCCTCATCCTGCTCGTCGGCGCGGCGGCCGCGGCGACCTTTTATTGCGACACGCCGGTGCGCGCCTTCGTCGCGGCGCATCGCGATCGTTCGTTCATTCAATTCATGCGACTCGTGAGTCGTTTCGGCGACTGGCCGGAGCACGTCGCGGCGGGCCTGCTCATTGCGGCGATCGCGTTTTCGTGCGGGAGCCAACGCTGGATGCGAATCGGCCTAACGATCATCGTGGCTCTCGCGCTCGCAGGCGTTGTCGCGCGCTGTTTGAAGATCGCAACCGCGCGCGCGCGGCCGACGGTGCACCGCGAGATGATTTCGGAAGTATCGCGATTCCGCTCGAAATATAATTCCTTCCCGAGCGGCCACGCGGCGGTGACGATGGCGGCGTTCGGCGTGATTCTATTTACAAAGCGGCGACTCGGGATTTTGCTTTTGCCCGTCCCGATCCTGATCGCGAGCTCGCGCATTTTCGTGGCGGCGCATTATTTTTCGGATGTGATTTGCGGAGCGATCCTCGGAATTTTCTGCGCGTGGCTTTGCGCGCACTGGCTGTTCGCGCGCGAAAATTAGGCGGCGGAGAGGGTGGGATTCGAACCCACGAGGGCTTGCGCCCTGCCGGTTTTCAAGACCGGAGCCATCAACCACTCGACCACCTCTCCGAGAAGCGCGGCGCACTATTTTGCCATCGGAGATGGCGCGAGCAAGGTTGGACGCTGGACAGTTGCGAGCGTTCAAGCGAACGTATCGCGTGCCGCGAGAAAATTTCGCCGACGAATTTTCCGAGCCGGTGATGACGCCGCAAATCCCGCCGCCGATCCGCGGCCGCGGCGCTTCAGCCAATCCGGCGAACCGTTTCGAGGAACTGGCGATCGAGCTCGAGCCGGAAGATTTGCCTAACGAACAAAGGACTGGACCGACAACCCGGTTCTATCGCGACTTTACCCGCACGATTATCGCGCATAACGACAGCCCGGACGTTGGTTTCGAGTCGAGCGTGAACCCGTATCGCGGCTGCGAGCACGGCTGCATTTATTGTTACGCGCGGCCGACGCACGAGTATCTCGGCTTTTCCGCCGGGCTCGATTTCGAGAGCCGAATTATGGTGAAAGAGGACGCGCCGGAACTTCTTGCCGCCGAACTTTCGAAGCCGAGCTGGAAACCGCAGGTGATCGCGATGAGCGGCGTGACCGATCCGTATCAACCGGTCGAACGGCGACTGCAATTGACGCGACGTTGTCTCGAAGTGCTGGCGCGTTTTCGCAATCCGGTCGCGATCATCACGAAAAATCAACTGGTGACGCGCGACGTCGATTTGTTTGGCGAACTGGCCGCGCACCAGGCGGCAGCGGTGAATATTTCCGTCACTTCGCTCGATCCGAAATTGCAGCGCATTCTCGAGCCGCGGACTTCAACGCCACGCGCGCGTCTCGACGCGATCTCGGAATTGCGCGCGGCAGGCGTGCCGGTCGGCGTGATGGTGGCGCCGATCATTCCCGGCCTGACGGACCACGAAGTTCCGGCGATTTTGCAGGCGTGCGCGGATGCTGGAGCGGGTTGGGCCGGTTACACTGTCGTGCGGCTGCCGTTTGCGGTCGCGCCGCTTTTCGAGCGCTGGTTGGCGGAACACTTTCCCGACCGAAAAGAGAAAGTGCTTGGCCGGATTCGCCATCTTCGCGGCGGCAAGCATTTGAATGATCCGCGTTTCAAGTCGCGGATGATCGGCGAAGGAATTTTTGCGGAACAAATCCGCGCGCTTTTCGAAGCCGGCTGCAAACGCGCGGGCATGAATGAGCGGGTGCGGCTTTCGACGGCTGCGTTTCGGCGGCCGAGCGCGCAGATGTGTCTGTTCGAGTAAGACTCCGCCGGGAGAAGTTGCCTAACGAGTAAAGGAGCCGACAGGCCTTCGTCTTTTTTTCCGGATACGCCTCGCGCCGGCTCGCAGAATCAGTCTTTAACAAAAGCAAGGTTGCTGATGCGGCCGCCAATCCGACTCCCGCTTCCGCCTGGCCCGGCGAAGTGCGCCTTGACGTCGTATTCGTAGGGCCGGCCGGTCGCGACATGGCCGAGATTGTATTCGCGCCGGCCGGTGATGCCGCGGACGTGGAGCATGGCCGAGCCGTCCGCGTCGATTTTCCCCGAGATTTCGAGCCAGCCGGGTTCTCCTTTGTTGCCGCGCTCGCCTTGCAGCAAATAGTCGTGCACCTCGGCGGAAAATTGAAAAGCGTAGGCGAGCGCGACGACGCCGGTCGGATCTTTGTATTCAGGAGTCTGCAAAGTTACGGCCCACCGGCCGTCGAAGGAACCGGCGAACGCGCTCGCGGTGAGCGCGAAAAGAAGAATCACGATCGAAACGGATCGGCGACGGAATTTCATCTCTCGCTAAATACAAAAGTCCCGTGGCAAAGGCGAGCGAGAAAACCTCGTCGCTGGTGCGCGCGCGGGCGAGCGACCATTTAATCTTTTCGCCCGTAGCGATGTACGTTATTCTCGCCGGCGTGAAAGTGGTCTCGTTTTTTCTCGCCTTTCTCGCAGCTTCGCTCACCCTCGCGCCTGATGCCTGGTCGCATGGCTCGCACGGCGAGATCACGGAGCAATTTGCCACCGCGGACGACGGCACGCCTTTGAACTGGACGGTGTATCTGCCGCGAGGCCGCGGGCCGTGGCCGGTCGTGCTCGTGATCCACATCGGCGGTTTTAGGGAAGGGACGCCCGGACCGGAACGGGTCGCGCAGGATTTGGTGAACTACAATGTGATCGCGGCGACGATTGATTATCGTCTCGACGTTGTGCCCTCCGATTTGCCGAATCAGGCTTCGCCGGCCTACGCGCCGAATATCGGCGAGGCGCAGACGCAGATTAGCGACGTGAAGAAAGCTATCCTTGCGGCGCGAACTCCAGTGCAAAACAGCGCGCTCTACGGCCGGACAAATGGCAAGGTCGGGGCCGTGGGTGGCTCAGCGGGAGCCGCGCACGCCTGCTGGTGTGCACTGACTGGCAATCCCGGGCGAGATAAGCTGGACGCTGCGGCTCTCCTTTCGGGCCCGTATGAATTTGATGACAGCGCATCTCTGGCCACGGTGACCGTCGGTTGTCACGATAACATGCCTTCATCCTTCCGGACGGACATTCCTCGATACTGCAACATCAATCCGAACGATGTTAACGCCAACAATCCGCCGCCTGCTTTGCACAACGCGTCTCCGGTCTACCAAATCATTTCCGCGGACAGTGTCGTCCCGCTTTATCTTTTGGCGACCGAGATGGACCCGATTACACCGAGCCAGATCCAGGACTTAAGAGATGCGTTAGACGCTCACGGGGTGACGAACTATCAATACGAATTGCTGCCGGGCTGTCTGCACGCGTTTGAATACTGGTTTACGACCGATGGGGCCCGCACGGTCGACGACCGAGTCGGAAACTGGCTTTCGCAACTCCTGGCAGCATCCTCGAAATAGTAGAACTGGCGGCGAGCGGCGCCGGCCGCGAGATCTTCGGCCGGGCAGCCCGGCGCTTTCTTGTTCGTTAGGCAGCCGTTTGCGCCGATCTGCGCGGGCAGAGATACTCGGCCATGCGAATTGTTCCTCGCGCGATCGTTTTGATCGGTTTTATGGGCAGCGGCAAAACCACGGTCGGCCGCGCTCTCGCCCGGGCGCTCAGTTGGCAGTTTCGTGACACCGATGAGATGGTCGAAACGAAGGCGCAAATGACGATTGCCGAAGTTTTCGAGCGATGTGGCGAGGAATCTTTTCGCAATCTCGAGAGCGAAGTTTTGCAGTCCATCGTCCCGGCCAGCGACACAGTCACCGTCACAGGCGGCGGAGTCGTTCTTCGGCGGGCGAATCTCGAAAAGTTATACTCGTTAGGCAAGATCGTCTGGTTGAAAGCGGATCGCCAGACTTTGCAGGAACGGCTTGAGACGAACGATGACCGGCCTTTGTTGCGCCCGAGGGACCGCGCCGCCGCGATCGATGGATTATTGGAACGACGGCGGAAATTTTATGAAGAAGCGGCCGACCTGACGATCGATACTTCCAAACTCGGTCCGGACGCCGCGGCAAGAAAGATCATCGATGCATTACAACTCCGCCGCTGAATTGAAGAAGGATCTAGCAACCCGCGCGTGCGAGCTTGGCTTCGACGATTGCCGCATCGCGACGGCCGCGCCGCCCGCGCACGCGGAAGAATTTCGCGGCTGGCTCGCGGCCGGCGCGGCGGCCGACATGGACTGGATCGCGCGCGGCGCGGAAAAGCGTTCCGACCCGCAGCGCATCCTGCCGGGCGCGCGCTCGGTCGTGGTGCTGGCGTTGAATTACTGGCAGGGCGCGGCCCCGCCTAACGACGAGTCCGGCGGCCGCATCGCGCGTTACGCGTGGGGCGATGATTACCACGACCTGGTCGAGAAAAAATTGACGCAGTTGAATCAATTCCTCGAAAACGCCGGCGGCCGTCAGCGCTACTACGTCGACACCGGTCCGGTCCTGGAACGCGATTTTGGCGCGGCGGCGGGCATCGGCTGGCAGGGCAAAAGCACGATGCTGCTCAATCGTTCGTTAGGCACCTGGTTTTTTCTCGCGGAAATTTTGACGACGCTCGAATTGCCGCCTGATCCGCCGCAGACCGATCGCTGTGGAACTTGCAACCGTTGCATCGCCGCCTGTCCGACCGGCGCCATCACCGCGCCGCATCGACTCGACGCGCGGCGCTGCATTTCCTATCTCACGATCGAGTTGAAAGGCAGCATTCCGCTCGAGTTGCGGCCGCTGATCGGCGACCGGATTTACGGCTGCGACGACTGTCTCGAAGTCTGCCCGTGGAATCGGTTCGCGCAGGTCTCGCGCGAAAGCGCCTTTGCCTTGCGGCCGGCATATGCAACCAAACGGTTGCGCGATTTTCTGGCGCTCGACGACGAACAATTTCGCAAAATGTTTCGCGGCTCGCCGATCAAACGCATCAAGCGCCGCGGATTTTTGCGCAACGTCTGCGTCGCGCTCGGCAACGTCGGCGTCGAGGAAGATTTGCCCGCACTCGAGCGCGCGACGAACGACTCCGAGCCGCTCATCGCTGAGCACGCACGCTGGGCGATCGCGCAAATCTCCGCGCGCGGGCGGCAAAGCTGCTGAACGGGAAAGCCTTTGCAAAGGTCTAAAGTCCCAATTAAATCTTTCACCCACTCGCCACCGATGCACCAGCCCGCGCCAGTCGCCTCACCTTCGTCACCGCGCCGCCGACGCAAATCGCGCCGCAAACTCTACATTTTTCTCGGGATCGGCGGCTTCATTTTGCTCCTCATCATTTCCTCGATCATTCGTGGCAAACGCGAGCAGCCGATTCCGGTCACGACGACGAAAGCGACCCGCCGGACGATCGTCGAGACGGTGTCGGCGACGGGAAAAGTGCAGCCGGAAACGGAAGTGAAAATCTCACCCGAAGTCGCGGGCGAGATCACCGATTTGCCGGTGGTTGACGGACAGGAAATCAAAAAAGGCGACCTGCTTTTGAAAATCCGACCCGATTCTTACAAGGCGATTCTCGACCAGGAAGAGGCCGCGATCAGCACCGCGGAAGCGGTCAGCAATCAGCAAAAAGCTGCGATGGCAAAAGCCGAGAACGACTTGAAACAGGCGCAGGATCTTTATCACAAAAAGCTCATCTCGCAGACCGAAATGACGAACGCGCAGACGACCTACGATTCCTCGGTCGCGATGTACAACTCCGCCATGCACGGGATCGAAGGCGCGAAGGCGAGCTCGAGCCAGGCGCGCGATCAACTTTCGAAGACGACGATTTATTCGCCGCTCGACGGCGTCGTCACCGTGCTCAACAGCAAGCTCGGCGAGCGGGTCGTGGCGACGAATCAATTTGCCGGCACGGAAGTGATGCGCGTGGCCGATCTCAACCACATGCAGGCCGTCGTGGACGTGAACGAAAACGATGTCGTGCACGTGAAACTTGGCGATCCCGCGAAGGTGACGATCGATGCTTACGGCAACCGAATTTTCACCGGCACGGTCGAGGAAATCGCCGACACCGGCACGACCACCGGCACCGGCACGCAGGAAGAAGTGACGAATTTCGAAGTGAAAATCCGGCTCGACGAACCCGACGTCCGCCTGCGCCCGGGATTGAGCTGCACGGCCGACATCCAAACCCAAACGGTCCACGACGTCGTGGCGGTGCCGATCCAAAGCGTGACCATTCGCACCGGCGACACCAACCTGAGCCCGGAAGAAATTGAAAAAAATCAGCAGCTCGCGAGCGCAAAAGATCACGGCGACAACGCCGCCGAAGTCCAGAACGAACGGGTCGAAAAACAGGCGCAAAAAGAGCAGCGCGAGAAACTCGAGAAGGTCGTGTTTTTGAAAGAGGGCTCGACCGCGAAACTCGTCCGGGTCACGACCGGGATCGCGGACGACTCGGACATCGAAATCAAAAGCGGCGTCAAACCGGGCGACGAAGTGATCTCGGGCAGTTACAGCGCGATCAGCCGCAAGCTGAAAAACAGCGCGAAAGTCGAGATGGAAAAGCCGGTCACGAAATAAGCGCCGGCGCTTTGCCTAACGAACAAAGGTGAGAAGCGCACACGACATTCGGACGCCCGGCCCGCTTGTCATCGACATCGAAAACATCACGAAACAATACGTGATGGGCGAAGAGACGATCCACGCGCTCAGCGGCGTCACGTTGCAGATCCATCGCAACGAATATCTCGCCATCATGGGCCCGAGCGGCAGCGGCAAATCAACCCTCATGAACATGCTCGGCTGCCTCGACACGCCGAGTTCCGGCCGCTACGAATTCAACGGCAAAAACGTTTCCGACATGGATGGCGACGAGCTCGCGGCGATCCGCAATCGTGAGATCGGTTTCGTTTTTCAAACCTTCAATCTGCTCCCGCGCTCGACCAGTCTGCGCAACGTCGAACTGCCGCTGATTTACGCTGGCGTGAATCCCTTCGAGCGCGAAGAACGCGCCGCGGCCGCGCTTACCGCGGTCGGTCTCGGCGACCGGCTGAATCACAAGCCTAACGAACTTTCCGGCGGGCAACGCCAGCGCGTCGCGGTCGCGCGCGCGCTCGTCAACAATCCGTCGATCATTCTCGCCGACGAGCCGACCGGCAACCTCGACTCGAAAACCGGCGAGGAAATCATGGCGCTTTTCGAGAGTTTGTATCAGCAGGGCAACACCGTCATCCTCGTCACGCACGAGTCCGACATCGCGCGGCACGCGCGGCGTAGCGTCCATCTGCGCGACGGCGTGATCGAGAGCGACGAGAACAATTTAACTGTAACGAACACAGTTACAGTTTAGTAATTTCAAAGCCGCCATGAGACGCCTTCTCTACGAGATCACGGAGAGCTGGAAAATCGCCGCCGCCCAGATGGCCGCGAACAAAACGCGTTCCATGCTGACCGCGCTCGGCGTCATCATCGGCATCGTCGCGGTCACTTTGATGGGCACGGCGATCAACGGCATTTCGACCGGCTTCGACAAAAGCATGGCCGTAATCGGCGACGACGTTCTTTACCTCGAGCAACGGCCGTGGACGCAGATGAACGACTGGTGGAATTATCGCGACCGGAAAAAAATCCTGACCGATTACGCCGACAAAATAAATCGCGCGATCGCGGCGACGCCGAACTCCAATCTGATCGTCGCGGTCCCGACGATGAGCCTCGTGCGCAGCGTCAAATACGGCGACAACAGCGTAGACAACGTTTACATCCTCGGCACGACCGCGGATTACACCGCGATCTCGACGCTCGATTGCGCGGAGGGCCGTTTTTTCAACGACATCGAATCGCGCGGCGGCGCGGAAGATTGCGTCGTCGGCTACGACGTGGCCGATGCGCTTTTCAACGGCGGCGGCGCGCTCGACAAAAAAATTCTGATCAACGGCCACGCCTTCAAAGTCATCGGCACGCTCACGCGGCAGGGAAGTTTTCTCGGGCTCTTCAGCCTCGACTCGATCGTCGTCATCCCGCTGCCGGCTTTTAAAAAATATTTCAGCGCGAAAAGCGAAGCCGACGTGCGCGTGAAAGTGCGCGACAAAACCCACATGCTCGACGCGCGCGACGAGCTCACCGGCGTCGTTAGGCGATTGCGCGGGCTGGCGCCGGAGAAGCGCGACGATTTCAGCATCAACGAGCAGCAGGCTTTCAAAAGCACGCTCGACGGCGTGAAAACAACTATCGCGGTCGCCGGTCTTTTCATCACCGGGCTTTCGCTTTTTGTCGGCGCGATCGGGATCATGAACATCACTTTTGTGAGCGTGAAGGAACGCACGAAAGAGATCGGCACGCGCAAGGCGCTGGGCGCCCGGCGGCGCACGATTTTGCTGCAATTTCTCATCGAATCGACCGCGCTTTGTCTTGTCGGCGGCCTCATCGGTCTGACCCTTGCCTACCTGATGTGCTTCGGAATGGCGAAAGCGTTTCCGTCATTTCCGATCAGCTTTTCGTTAGGCCTGGTCGTCGCGAGCATGATCGTTTCCGTCGTTACCGGACTCGTCTCCGGGATCGCGCCGGCCTGGGCGGCTTCGCGGCTCGATCCGGCAACGGCGTTGCGCTACGAATAAATGGATTTTCGCGAGACATTGACGATGGCGTTGAGCGCGGTCGGCGCGAACAAGCTGCGCTCCAGCCTAACGATGCTCGGAATCACGATCGGCGTCTTTTCCGTCATCTCGGTCATGACCGCGATCGGCGCGATGCAGGCTTCGATCGAAACCGGCCTGACACTTTTCGGCTCGAACATTTTCCAGTTCGCAAAATATCCCGTAACCGTGAATGCGGGCGGCAAGGATTCGAAAAAATACGAGAACCGGCGCGACATTAATTATCGCGAAGCACAGCGCTACGCCGAATTGATGGAAGGCCAGGCGGCGGAAATTTGCTTCAAGATTTTCGACGGCGGGAAGCAGGCGGTTTACAACGGCGTGAAGACGACGCCGAGCCTGACGATTGTCGGGACGAACAAAGGCTTTCTCGCCGCCAACGCCTACACTCTCGCTTACGGCCGCAATCTTAATGAAGAAGATGTCGCGCTCAGCCGGCGCGTGCTCGTGGTCGGTCGCGCGATCGAGCAGCGGCTTTTCCCGCACGAATCGCCGATCGATCGCGTGATCAAATTGAGCGGGCACACGTTCACCATCATCGGCGTAATGGCGGAGCGCGGGACCGCGTTTGGCATGAGCCAGGACGACATCGCGATCCTGCCGATCACGCGCTTTTACGAAGACTTCGGCTCGGCCAATCGCACGATCAACATCGCGACGCAATCGTTCTCGCAGCTCGATTACAACCGTGCTTTCGATCGCGGGATCGGCGCGATGCGGATCGCGCGCGGGCTGCGCGCGGACCAGCCTAACGACTTCGAAATTTACACGAATGATTCGCTGAAGAGCGCGTTCGTCTCAATCGCCGGCGTCATTCGGATCGGCGCGTTTGTCATCAGCACGATCGCGCTCCTCGCCGCCGGCATCGGCATCATGAACATCATGCTCGTGAGCGTGACCGAGCGGACGAAAGAGATCGGTGTGCGCAAATCGATCGGCGCGCGCAATCGCGACATCCTGCGGCAGTTTCTCGCCGAGGCTGTTTTCATTTCCGAAGCCGGCGGCATTTTCGGAATCCTGCTCGGCGTGCTCGGCGGCGACGCGCTCGCGGCCTGGTTGAAGGTTGACCTGATTTTTCCCTACGGCTGGGCGATCGCCGGGCTGCTTGTTTGTTCCGCGATCGGGATCGGATTTGGGTTTTATCCCGCCTGGCGCGCGGCCTCGCTCGATCCCATCGACGCGCTGCGCTACGAGTAGTGGATTGCCTAACGAGTCGGCCTAACGACTAACGAATCGGCCGAGCCGCGGAGAAATTTGCAGGCTTTGACAGCGACGCGCATCGTGTATTCTCGCTCGGCAAAACGTTCTTACCGTGGCCGAAGATCAATCAGCGCCGAAGCCGAAGAGTTTTGTGCGCGGGATTCTTCTTGTCGAACCCTACGACGCGCTTTGCATCGCGATCTCCTCGGCCCTGCGTCGTTTCGCGCCCCATCACGCGCTGCGCGTGACTCAGACATTGGACGACGCCGAACCGGCGACGGAGATGATCAAGCCGGATTTATTCGTGCTCGATCTCGATCCGCCGCCGACGGGCGAAGTGGAATTTTTTAATCGCCTGCGCCGACTCCATCCCGACACCCGCGTGCTCGTGATCGCGCCTAACGCTTCGCGCGATTTGAGCGCAGGGCGCGGTTTTGGCGGCGCGTTTCAATTCATCGAAAAACCGTTTGAGCTCGGCGATTTTGGCGCGGCCGTGCAGGCGCTTCTCGGTCCATGGGAGACGAGGTCGGGAAAAAAATCGCGCGGCACTCTGCGCGACCTGCAGGCGATCGATCTCGTGCAATTGAAATGTCTTTGCCTAACGACGGCAGTTCTGCGCGTCGAATCGCCGGCCGGCGAAATCGGCGAAGTCCATTTTCGCCACGGCGAAATTCGCCATGCCTTTACCGACGACGAGGACGGCGCGGCAGCGTTGAAGGAAATTCTTTCCTGGCGCGGCGGAAAATTCCGCGAAGGCTCGCTGCCGCCGAAATCTCCGCAGACAATCGACCGGCCGTGGCAACTTTTGCTTCTCGAACTTCTGCCCGCGCCGGACGAAAACGCGGATTCGTTAGGCGACGATCCCGCGCCGCCCAATGCGGCAGAGTCGTTAGGCAAAACCATCCTGGTCATCGACGACACCGAGATGCTCCGCATTTTCGCCGCCGACGTGCTCAATCTCGCGGATCCAGGTTTTCGCATCCTCACCGCCGCGACCGGGGCGGAAGGTCTGCAGCTCGCGACGACGAACAGCGTCGATCTCGTCCTGCTTGATTATTGCCTCGCGGATACGACGGGGGCGGAAGTCTGTCGCGCGCTGCTCGCGCACGAGGCGACCGCGCGCGTGCCTGTGCTCATGATGTCGGGACATCTGCCGGAGCTGGAAAACACCGCGAGAAATTTTCCCAACGTCGTTGCGACATTGGCGAAGCCGTTTCTCTCCGGCGCGCTCATCAATGAGGTCGAGAAAATCCTTGCCGCCGGTCCGCTGCCCGCGTCGCCGGCAACTCCGGCGCCGCCCACTCCGAAAACGGACGCGGCCGCGACGAATTTCAACCTCCCGCCTGTGCCTAACGAGCATAAGACTGCCAGCAATGGCCATGTCTCCGCCGTGGCGCCGGCAACTCCGGCCATGCTTGTCGAAACGCCGACGGCGGCCGCAGCGCCGGTCGTTTCCCGTCCGTTGCCTAACGAGATGCCGGCGACGCTGACGACCGATCACGGCGACGTGGTCGCGACGATATCCTGCGAAGTGATCTCGGTGCAGTTGGCGCCGGATTTTCGAATGGGCGCGCTGCGGCTGAAACCGGAAAGCAGCGCGGTCGTGAGGTTGAATGGCGCAAACGGCCAGACCGCTTCGCCGTTGGAAAAAGATTTCCAACTCGGGCCGATCTCGCTCGCACCGGACGGCCGAATCGAGACGGTGCGGCTGGTGCCGATTCCGCCGTTTTTCCGACCGGCGTTTGGCGGCGGAAATTTCGATGTCGATTGGGTGAGCGCAGAGCCGGCCGCGGGCGGCGCGTTGATGGAACTGACGGGCGCGAAACACGGGAACATGCACGTGAAGTTGATCGCGGAATTCGAAGTTGTGCGCGTCGAGTTATCGGAAGATTTCGCGGTCGCGGCCGTCGTGCTCCGACCGCGCAATGATGAGGTGCGAGTGCAAACGGGCGAGAACAGCGCGGTCGCGATGCATTTCTATTTGGGTGAAATCGAACTGGACGAAGCCGGTCTGCTCGCGGGCTTGACCGTCGGCTCGCGACGTTAGGCGCAGATATTTCGCAGCGAAAAATGTCAGCGCGCGACCGCGCGGTTACCTTCGCGGCCGAACCAAAGCGCAACCAGCGCGGCGAGGAGAGCGACATCGAGCGCGAGATGCCAGTTGAGCGAAAGATTGCTGCCCGCGCTGCCGAAACATCCGCAGGCGACGTCGATGCCATGTGCGCGCGCCCAGATCGTGATGCCCAAAAACAAAATCATGAGGGCGCTCGTGATGAAGACGGCGCCGAAGAAAAGGCGATGGAAAATCAGCGCGAGCCCGCAGAAAATTTCCAGCCACGGAAGATAAAACGCGATCCGTACCCCGAGCGTCCAGGGGATGATCTGGTAATTGCCGATGTCGCCCGCGAAAAGCATCGGGTCGGTCACTTTCGCGATGCCGGCGTAGAGAAAAACCGCGCCGACGAGAACGGCGAGCGTGCGCCTAACGAGAAAAGCCCACTCGGTGCGGCGCCGCGTTTTTACGGATGAGTCTTCTGCCATTCTTCCCAGCCTCCTTCCAGCACATAAACATTCTTCAGACCGGCGTCGTGCCGCAATCGTTCCGCGACGGCGTGGCTCGCGTTGCAGGTCACCCGGCTGCAATAAACCACGATCTTGCGATCGGGCGACCAGGCAGCGAGGACGGCAGGCAGGAGCGCGTTCCAGTTGTCCTCGTTTAACAACATCGCGCCGGGCACGTGGCCGCGCTCAAACTCCTCGTTAGGCCGGGCGTCGAGCCAGAGCGCGTTCGCGCCCCAGCCGGTCGCGACCGCGACCGTGACCGGTTGTTGATCGGACGGCCGCGCCTGCCACGCGGGATCGTTGCGAAAATAAAGCGCCTGCCCGATCGCCGGGAGAAAGGCCAGCCCGACGAGCAGCAGAATCTGCCGCAGCAATGTCGCGCGCACGACTACTTCGGCGACGCGCTCGCGGCCGGGGGCGGCGCCGCGGGTTCGCCGCGTTGAGGCACATCCGGGCTGCTTGGCTCGACTCCGGTCGGGTGCGCGTCGATCCGCAGATAAGCGGCGTAAAGTTTCGGCTTATCCTTCGGAAATCCGGGATTGATCTGCAATTGGGCGTTGACCGGCCGATCGCCGGGATGCGGCGTGACGATGATCTCGAAGGCCTTTTGGTCCGGCAAATATTTCCATTGCGTGTTCACGTCCTTGTCGGTGCAGGTGATCTGCAAACTGGTCACCGGATAATCGCCACCGATTTTGGCGGTGATTGTTTTCGGATTGAGCGGATCGATTTTGCGCCAGTACAAAAAGTAGGGATTCACATTCAGCACCACCGGAATGGTCGCGTGCAGGCTCAGCTCGGTCGCCTTGGCGTCCGGCGCGTCGGTCGTGACGCTGATAATTTTGTTCTGCAAGCCGGTGCGATCGCCGATATGAAATGTCGCCACGATCTCGCCGCTCTCGCCCGGCCCGACGACGTCTTTGGACAGCGCCGCGGTCGTGCAGCCGCAGGAAGGATGCACCCCGGTGATCTTGACCGATTTCTTGCCGGTATTCTTGTATTTGAAATGCGCCACCGCTGTCTGGTCGGTGACCGCCGGGTGCAAATCGACCGACGGATTTTCCCAGACCAGCGCCGCGCTCGCGCCGCCGGCGAGCAGCGCGACCAAACTGCAAACGAGAACGAGATGTTTCATCTAGAATGAAAAACCGAAACCGACATTTCCGCCAATAGAATCGATCCCGATGTTGGGCAGACGAATGCCGGCGTTCGAAATATGGCGGTAGCCGCCTTCGACGACGAGCGACCAGCGATCGTTCAACAAATAGCGCACGCCGACGAGCGATTGGAGATTGAATTCCACCGGCAGACTGATGAGCCCGAGCGAATCCTTCTCCGTGATGTTGGTGTAGACGCCGCCTGCGCCGATCTGAAAATAGGGCACGATGCGCGAGCTCGGCTGGATGAAATTGTAGCGAAAAACGAGCGTCGCGCCGGTCAGCACATCGCCCGGGCCTTGCACGATCCCGCCCCCGAAAAGCTCGCCCAGAAATTCGAAGTTGCCCGAGAGCAGACCAAGATCGTAGGGATTATTCAGCATGATGCCGATGCGCACGCTGTCGATCGCGTAATCGACCGACGGACGATTATTCGTCCCTTCGTTCCATTCGAAAAAGCGAAACGCGCCCGTGACATTCTGAAATTCGTAGGAGCCTTTCGCGAACTCGCTCTCCGGCGTCGTCGGCTGCGGCGACAACTGCGGCGCGGCCGGCTCGCCCGCGCGGAGGACAAGAGTGAGAAGGAAAAAGATGCCGGCAGAAAAAAACGTCTTCACGTGCGCGCGAGGAAAAACCAGCCCTTCGGCATTGTCAACTTTCGCGCCCGTCCGTTTTCACCCCGCTCGCTTCAGAATTTCCTGCCGGCGTAGTGATCGCGGATGTATTCCTCGACCACTTCGTGCCAGTCGCGCGGCGTGCGACTCGTTAGGCGAGAAAACTTTTCCGTCGCGAGAACGGTGTAAACCGGCCGGCGCGCGACAAAGTTTTTCATCTCGCCTAACGACGTCGCGCCGACCCTGCGGGCCCGCATCGGCACGCCGAAACGATGGCAGCAATCGAGCGCCCATTGCGCGTATTCCTGCCAACTGCACGCGCCGCGATTCGCGAGATGGAGGAGGCTGCGCGCGCCCGCGCGATCGAGCAGAGGCCGCAGCATCGCCGCGATGTCGCGCGTGTAAGTCGGCGTGGAAAATTTGTCGGCCACGGCAGTGATCTGCTCGTCAGTGCGCGCTTTTTTCAGGATCGCATCGACGAAGCTCGACCGGTCCGGTCCGAAAACCCAGGAGACGCGCGCGACTAGCGCATCCGGATTGGCGCGCAAGACCTGCACTTCGCCGGCGCGTTTCGATTCGCCGTAAACGCTGATCGGGCGCGCTTCGTCTTCTTCGTCGTAAGGCTCGCGCTTTTCGCCGTCGAAAACATAATCCGTGCTGATGTGGATGAAGCGCGCGTCCTTTTCGCGCGCGAGCGCGGCCAGAATTTCCGGCGCGCGCGCGTTCGCGGCCATCGCTTCGTCGCGGTGATTTTCGCAATAATCGACATTCGTTAGGGCGGCGGCGTTGATCAGCGCGTCGAAACTGAGCGGCGCGATTTTTTCCCGCAGTTCTTCCGGCCCGCAAAGATCGAGCTGTGCGCGATCGAAAGAAATGACGTCGCAATCGCCGGAGAACTCGCGCGCGAGCGCGGCGCCGAGACGGCCGCCGGCGCCGACGATGATGATCTTTGTTTTCCCGCTCATAAGAATTGTTGCCGATCATTTCGCGCGAACGTGCGACGGCCGGGCCAGCTTGACTTCGTCGTTAGGCGGCGGCAGCATCTGCGCGGTTCTTTGTAACTGCTAAATGGCTCGACTGTTTTCGAGTCAACGGGGGAATCGATTTTCCATCCCCGGATGGATCGGGGCGAACGAGGTGCGACCTCGCGAGCATTTAATGGCTCGAGCCCGACAGTTAACCTCGTCAGCGTCATTAAAAGTGCAGAAACGATCTCGTCGCGCGAGACCGCTTCGTCTGAAAAAATCTGATAGCGACCAACGTTAGGCGACCGCGCAACGTCGATGTTCCGCGCGCCGCCGCCATTCTTTACGGCGACTGGGGCACGAGCAAGGCCTATGTCATCGGCCTCGCCTTTGCGGTCGGCGGCTACGCATCGTTCTGGCTCATCGCCGCGATGTGCGTCCTCACCGCGCTCGTTGGAATCAACTACATCATCGTCTGCCGGCTCTATCCGGAAGGCGGCGGCGTTTACGCGAGCGTGCGGCATCGTTCGGAAGTCATCTCGATCGTCGGCGCGTTTTTGCTCATTGCCGATTATCTCGTGACGGCGGCGATTAGCTCGCTCTCCGCTTTCCAATATCTCGGCTGGCCGCATCCGGAACGCTTTGCCGCAATTTCCATCCTCATCATCGGCCTGCTCAATCTCCTCGGGCCGAAACATACCGGCGGTCTCGCGTTCCTGATCTCGGTCCCGACCGCGCTCGTCGTCATCACGCTCGCCGCCTTCAGCGTGCCGCACATCGGCACGGCGATCGCGAATTTGCAGCCGTTGCACGGCTCGTTCTGGCAAAATTGGAAAGGCTTTGTCGGCATCGTCCTCGCCCTTTCCGGCGTCGAGGCAATCGCCAACGCCACCGGCGTGATGCGGCTCGACCCAGGGAGCACGGAGGCGAATCCCTCCGTCACCAAAACCTCCACCCCGGCGCTCCTCTGGGTCATGGTCGAAGTTTGCCTCTTCACCGCCTTCCTCGGGCTCGCCATGCACGCCCTGCCCGGCCTGCGCGTGGTGCAGGACCAGGTCAACGCCCCCGATGCCACCGGCGTGCGCGACTACATGCTTCGTTATATGGGCGCGCACTTCGTCGGCGGCGCGATCGGGCCGGCCTTTGGCCATGTCTTTGGCGTCATCGTCAGCATCGTCTTCGGCTGCCTCCTCCTCTCCGCCGTCAACACCTCGATCGTCGCCCTCATCACCATCCAATTCCTCATGGCGCGCGATCGCGAGATGCCCCACATCTTCGAGCGGTTGAACAAATGGGGCGTCCCCAGCTTCGGCATGCTCCTCGCCACCCTCATCCCGATTCTGCTCGTGATCGGCGTGCACGACGTCGCCGGCCTGGCCGAACTTTACGCTGTCGGCGTGGTCGGCGCCATCGCCACCAACCTCGGCGCGACCGCCACCGATTGGACAAAACACATGCGCACCTGGGAGCGCAGCCTCATGTTCGGCACCTTCGCCGTCATGGCCGCGATCGAAGTCTCCCTCCTGATCGACAAACCCAACGCCCGCTACTTTGTCGCCACCATCCTCGCCGTCGCCCTCATCCTGCGCGGCCTCGTCCAGGAGAGCCGGGCGAAAAAGCACGCCGCCGCCGCCCTGCCCGCGAAACTTCCCGTCCAGGTCACCCCCGCGGCCCCGGCCGCGCCCATCGAGATCCCGACCGGCGAAGCCATGCTCTGCGCCATCCGCGGCACCGGCCGCACCCTCGACTTCGCCCTCCGCGAAGCCCGCGAGACGAAGCGCCGCCTCTATCTCCTCTTCGTGCGCGAGCAGCGATTCATGACCGAACAGGACGCGCGCCGCAAATGGCAGGAGGACCCGGAAGCGCGCGAGATATTCGAAAACGCGCGCGCCCTTTCCCCCGACCAGCCGCCCCTCTTCTGCTACGCGGTGAGCGATTCCGCCTCGCAAACCATCGTCGACATCGCCGCCACCCTCGGCGCCTCGCGCCTCATCCTCGGCGCCCCGCGGCGTCATTTGATGACAAATATCCTGCGCGGCAACCTCGTCCGCGACGTCTCCGATCTGCTCCCGGAAGAGATCGACCTGCTCGTTTACGCCTGATCTTCCCTCTCCCCCGGCGCGGCAGATTTACCACCACGAAGGACACGAAGTTCACAAAGGGGAAAGAATAACAGACCGGGGAAACAAACCCTCTCCCTCCTTCGTGCCCTTCGTGTCCTTCGTGGTTTAAAAAACCGCTACCGGCGTTGCCTCCGCGATTACCGCGGCTCCCTGCCTCGCTACCGCGCGTGCCTCTTTTACCACCGGGCGTTCCCTTTTGCCTACCGGGCACGCCTTTTTCGCTACCGCCCTTCCCCGTGGACGAACCGGGCCCGCCTTCTTCGCCCCCGCGCCTCCTCCTTCCCCCAACCGCGCTCGCCTTTTTCTCTACCGGCGTGGCGGATTGGCCGACCAGGCTTTCCCTTTGGGCAAAATCCCGTGCCTCTTTCGCCCGCCGACCTGCCCGTTTGCCACCGCGCTTGCCCTTCACCCAGACCGGCCTCGCCTTTTTCTCTACCGCGGCGGAGAGGACGCCGGCCCTGCGTGCCTCGGCAAGCCGCCGCCTTCACCTGCCGCGAGGAAAGCTTTGCCAACAAGAAACTGTAAAAAAACAAGTTGCGCCGCCGCCCCGATTCCGCAGACTACGTGGCAACCAAGGGAAACCGAGGGACCCCGGCACCACGCCAGAGCCGCCCCGCTTCCCGCCACCACCACCGAAAGGAACCCACCACCATGGACGACCGAGACCAACGCCGCTACAACGCCTACGACCGCGGCCGCACCTTCTGCAACGACCACGCCGGGGAGTTCGCTCCCACGAGCGACTTCCACACCCACGCCGCCGCCCTCGATACCGCGCTTAAAGCCACCGACGCGGCCGGCGCCGACCGGGTGGGCGGCGGCAACGCCAGCAAAGTCGCCATCCTCGACGCCATCAGCATCGACTGCCGCAACATCCATCGCACCGCCGGCACCATCGCCCAGGATGAGCCCGGCTTCGCCGAACCCTTCCCGCCGGCTGAGCACAACGACGCCAGCATCATCACCACCTGCGACGCCTATTTGAAACAATTCGAAGCCGCCCCCGGCGACACCGCCGGGCAGACCGCGGCCAAGACCGCTCTCATCGCCCGCTTCGTGGCCAAGGAATTGCCCAGCACCTTCGTGACCGACCTGCGGGCCGACCGCAACCTCTATAGCCCGACCAGCGGCGCGCAGGAAACCAAGCGCCGCGGCAACGTCGAAGACACCGAGGCGATCGAAACCGACCTGGGCGAAGCGGCCAAGCAAGTGCGCTACCTCAACGCCATCATGCACAACAAATACACCCGCGACCCCGAGACCCTGCGCGGCTGGAAAAGCGCCATCCACATCGCGCGCGACCCGAAGAAAAAACCGCCCCCGGCCGAGAGCGACCCCGCCACCGGGAAAGAAGAAACCAAAGAGGACGGCAGCGGCACGCCCGCCAAATAACGAAGCGCCCCGCCTTCCCCTCCTTGCAGCGGCAACCGCCCCGGTTGCCGCTGCCCTCCTCCCGCCACCTCGCGCGCGGCCGCGGCCTTCCTTTACTCGTTAGGCCGTCTTCCTTTGTTCGTTAGGCAAACCTTGAGGCGACGCCTTGCAAAAAAATCTTCTTTACACCCGCGGAAAGTTACGCGCATCATCGGCGCTCACGAAAACCTATCTCTCAAAATCTTCACTCGCCTTTGCAATGTGTGCCGCCGCGCTGCTTCTGGGGAACCGGTGGTGTTTTGCGGATGACTGCCCGGACACCAAGCAGGTCACAAATAATATCATCGACTGAAGACAGGCTCGATGACCAATTCCAGCCTGGAGATGGCACCACCCTGTATCGCTACCGTTTTGCCCCGGACTCGTTGACATACGGCCCAGGGCCTTACCCCACGGTGGTGCTGATTCCGCCAGACGAATTTAAAGACCAATACGAGGACATGGGCGTCCCCGGCGAGCGCGTGGCGACAACCGACTTGCAGTTGGCTGGCTTTCTCGTTTTCCAAATCGAACATCGCCTTGCCCCTCCCGGCCTCTTAAACACCCAGCCTCCGCACTTGGGCAACCCCGCCTCGGGACGGCCGCCCGAGCAGACCGATGACGTGAAGCGCGAGATTCTCGCCGCGCTCGCCGACAGCCAGTGTAACCAAAAGATTTATCTTGTGGGCGGCTCTGCCGGCGGATGCCATGCGCTTTGGGTTGCCTTGGACGGAACTTCTGGGGCGGTTACGAGCTGGAATGACACGGTGCGCCAAAAGATCAAGGCGGTTGTCAGTCTCTCCGGGGTAACGGATCTCGGCGATTGGAGCGACTACGATCCGAGCGTCGACAGGGCACTTCATTGACCAAGAGGTGAACTATACCAACTCAGGATATTACACTGCGACGAACAATCCTTATCCCGTCCTGGAAGCGGCGTCTCCAATTACTCTTGTTCCCCTCGCCACAAGTAGCCCGGCGATTATGCTATTTGGCACTAAGTCCGACCCTGTGCCTTACCAGCAGGCGAACAAGATGTATACTGCGTTGACAACTCAGTTTGGTAATCCGCCGGGGAAATTTATGGAATATGCTCCGTTCAACGACACGGACTTGCATGCTTTCGACTATTGGCACACGTATAATACAGAGGCGTCCGACTGCGTCAGCCATCAAGTTATCCACTTCCTGCAAACACACCCTTAGCATCTCGATAGCTATGAGGGCTCAGTTAAAGACCTTTATCTTTCTCGCTGCCGCTGCGCTGCTGTCGTTAGCCGCGCAGCGGCCTTCTCTCGCGGGAAGTGCTATGTGGAGCAAAAATCCTTCCGATGGTGACTGGAACGACGCAACTAACTGGGTGCCGAACACGGTGCCCAATGGCACCTCAGACATGGCCACATTCGGTGCATCGAAGGTGACGGAGGTCTTCAATTCCAATACGATCGTCAATGTGGACAGCCTGGTCTTTAATCCTGGCGCACCCTCCTACACAATTAGTGCCTACTTGGACAACATAGAACTGTCTGGTGCGGGCATCGTAAATAACTCCGGCACGACACAGTTTTTTGTGGCCGGCACATTCGTTTTCTTTAACAGCGCCACTGCAGGGAACATGACAAGCTTCACCAACGTGGGAGACTTCATTGCCTTTGAGGACACTTCCTCGGCCGGCTCGGCCACCATTGATCTGACCGACAACATGTATCAGGCTCATATGTCCTTCTCTGTGAACAGCACGGCGGCAGAGGCCACGATTAGTGCGAGCGCAGGCGCCAACATTGGGTTCTTTGACGCATCGACTGGTGGCAACGCGACCTTTAACCTCACGACCGAGGCCTCCGTCATCTTTACGCAGGAGTCCAACGCTGATCACGCGACCGGTAATTGTATTGGGGGCGACCAGTATTTTGGGGCCTATGTTTTATTTCAGGAATTCGCCAGCGCGGGCGAAGGCAGCTTCACGGCTTTCGGGGGAAGCACGAGGGGCGAGAAAGGTGGCTTTGTCGAGTTTGACCAATATACGACGGCGGACAACGCCACCTTTGTCATCAATGGAGCGATGGGGGCCGGGCTGGCCCCCGGAACCTTGAACTTTTACGACACGAGCACGGCGGCGACGGCTAAGATTACCGCCAAGGGGGGCAAGGATGGGGCGAAAGGTGGCGCAATCATCTTCAATAAGACATCCACCGGCGGCACGGCCAGCATTAGTCTCACTGGCAACGCCGAACTGGACATCAGCAGCCACAAAGCGCCGGGAGTAACCATTGGCTCGCTGGCCGGCAAAGGCTCCGTCCTGCTGGGAGCCAACACCCTCACCATCGGGAGCAACAACCAGAGCACCGCCTTTTCGGGCGTCATCTCAGGCACTGGCGGCGTGACCAAAAGCGGCACCGGCACACTCACCTTAAGCGGCAACAACACCTACACCGGCCTGACGGCAGTGAAAGGAGGCGTGCTCGTGACCGATAACAAGCGCGGATCAGCCACCGGCACCGGAAACGTGAACGTAAACGCCGGCACGCTCGGCGGCGAAGGCGCGATCTCCGGCCCGGTCACCATGGGCACCGGAAGCGGGAGCGGAGCCTTCCTCACCCCAAGCGCCGCTGCGAAACAACCGGCCACCCTCAACCTGGCCAGCACCCTCATCTTCAACTCCGACGCCACCTACACCTGCGCCTTGCAGGCCGGCAGGAAGAAAGCAGCCAGGGACGAAGTGGTGGCCAACGGCGTCACCATCCAGAGCGGAGCGCAATTCAACCTCGTGGCCAAAGTGCAGGGCAAACTCAAACCCGGCGCCAGCTTCACCGTCCTGAGCAACACCGCCAGCACCCCGATCAGCGGCACCTTCGCCAATCTCGCCGACGGCGCCGTTCTCACCGTCGGCAACGCCAAGCTCCAAGCCAGCTACGAAGGCGGCGACGGGAACGATCTCACTCTCACCGTCGTGCAGTAGCGAAAGAAAAATGGCGGATCCCGGTGTGGAATCCGCCATTTCGAACCGTCGTGGTTGAATCCTGGCCCTACTTCGCCTGGTCGAATTTCTCGATCTTGGCGAGGTGGTCTTTCAAGGTCGGGAGGCTGTCGTCGATGAAGCTTTTCAGGTCGGGATTCTTCACTTCCTTGTCCGCTTTCTCGAACTCGGCCACGTCCATTTTGTGGTCCTTGACCATTTCCTTGACGTAGGCGGTGTCGAAGGCCGCGCCGGAAAGGCCGGTGAGTTTATCCATGACCATTTTGTGTTTTTTGCTGATGGTGGACGGGAGCTGCACGTTCATTTTGCCGGCCACTTCCTTCAGGTTGTCGTTGATCTTGCTGTGGTCGGTCACCATCTGGTTGCCGAAATCCTTGACCGCGTCGCTCGCGCCTTTCTCCGCCGCGAGGTGGCCGAGCTCGACTTCGGTCATGCCGCCGTCGGCTGCTTTTTTGACGAACATTTTCTCCATCGAGGTGGCGTGGCCGCTGGCTTCGTCGGCTGCGAAAGATTGCTGCCAGGGAGCACAAAGCGCGACCGCCGTCCCTACCGTGAATGCGATTGTTTTAAGTTTCATAGTGTAAGAAATATCGAAATTGAAGAGGCTGGCGGATGCCCGGAGATGAGGAAGCGGGGGGCGTCGTTAGGCAAAGGCGGGCGGCAGATCGGTTCGTTAGGCGAAGTTTGCCTAACGAGTCGCGGCGCGCGTTGCGGCTCCAACCTTCACCGCGTATCAGTTGCATCCGATGAACGCGCCGGCCAAACCCTGGGGACGCGAAACGCTCGCGCTTTTGCGCGCGGGACCGTTTCGCCGCTACCTCATCGGGACGAGCATTTCGGACACCGGCACCTGGATGCAATTGATGGCGCAGGGCTGGATCATGAGCACGCTGACGAACAAGGCGATCATGCTCGGGCTGGTCAATTTCGCTTCCGGCGTGCCGATGATTTTCCTGACCATGATCGGCGGCGCGATCGCCGACCGCGGCGACAAGCGGAAGATTTTGGTCACGACGCAGGTCGTCCAGATCGGGCTCGCGCTCGTGCTCGGCTGGCTCATTTTCACTCACAAGATCCAGATCTGGCACATCATCACGGTCGCGGCATTGTTAGGCATCGCCTTCGCTTTTGAAATGCCGTCGCTCTCCGCGCTCGTCCCCGAACTGGTGCGGCACGATGAGATCGCGAGCGCCGTCGCGCTCGATCGCGCGGTCTTTCACAGCTCGCGTTTGATGGGTCCGGCGATCGCCGGAATCGTGGTCGCGGCCTGGGGAACGGCCTCGGCATTTTTCATCAACGCCTTTTCGTTTATCGCTTTCATCGTCGCGCTCGTCTCGCTCCCGGCGCGCGCCATCGGGAGCAAGGAGGAAGAGGCGAAACGCGCGAGCGGGATCAAGGATGGGTTCCGCTACGTGCGCGCGGATCCGCCCAGTCTCGCGATGGTCGGCATGATCGCGGTCATGACGATCTGCATTTTCCCGACGGTGTCGGTGATGATGCCGCTCTACGTGCGCGATGTCCTGCATCTCGGGCCGGACAAACTCGGTTTCATCATGGCCGCGGCCGGCGGCGGCTCGATTTGCGGCGCGATTATCTTGATCATGATCCCGCGCCATCATCGCGCCGGCGGAATGGCGACGGCGACGGTCGCGGTTTCTTGCGCGGTGTTTGGCTTGAGCCGGGTGCACGATTTTCCCTTCGCTTTCCTCGCGCTGATGGTGACGTCGTTAGGCTTGTCGCTCATTTTCGGCCTTTCCAACACGATCGTGCAGGAGCGCGCGCCGAATTATCTGCGCGGCCGCGTTTCCGCGGTGATGGGGTTGAGCTTTTTTGGATTAATGCCGCTCGCCGGCCTCGGCGTGACCAGTCTGGCCGACGCCATCGGCATGCGCACCGCGCTCGCGGCCTCCTCGATTCTTTACGCGATCGGCTCGCTCGGCATTCTGGCCTGGATCGGCTCGCGCCTGAATCAAACGCCGCACCCAAACGCCGAAATCGCCGAGGTGGCGCCGGAAGCCGCGCCGGTTTGAGACTCGTTAGGCGAAGGATGATTTCGTTTTCCACCTGCTGGAATTCCAGCCGTCACACCGCCGGCGATGAGATGCTGCGCGAGATCAAAGGCGAGCTTGGTTTTGACTTGATCGAGCTCGGCCACGGCATCCGCATTTCGCTCATGCCCGGAATTCAAAAAATGTTCGAAAGCGGCGAAGTGCGCTTCAGCAGCCTGCACAATTTTTGTCCGCTGCCGGTCGAAGTGATGGGCGCGTCGCCCGATTGCTACACCTTTTCCGCGCGGACCGCGCCGGAACGGGAACGCGCGGTCAAGCAAACACTGCAAACGATCGATTTCGCGGCGCGGCTCGAAGCGCCGTTTGTGGTTTTGCATTGCGGCAAAGTGCCGATCGCGCCCGTGACCGATCCGCTCATCGCGCTGGCGAAGGAAGGGAAAATGTTTTCGCGCGAATACGTCCGGCGCAAGGTCGCGGCGGTCGCAAAACGCGAGGCGCACGCCGACGTTTACCTGCAGCGGGTCAAGGAATGTTTGAAACCGATCATCGAGCACGCCGCGGCGAAAAATATTCGTCTCGGCATCGAAGGCCGGCGCGGCTACGAAGAAATTCCAAGCGAGCGCGAGCTGCCCGGGCTGCTCGAGGAGCTGGCCGCGCCGAACGTGGGATACTGGCACGACATGGGACATTTGCAGATCAAGGAAAACCTCGGTTTTCTCAACCACGCGGAATGGCTGACGAGCATCAGTCCGCGCACGCTCGGGTGTCATTTGCAGGACTGCATCTGGCCGGCGCAGGATCATCAGCCGCCCTTCGCGGGCGACGTCGATCTGGCGAAGCTGGTCCCGCTTTTGCCGCCGGATCTTTTGTATGTCTGGGAGATGAGTCCGCGCAAAACCGCGGATGAGATCCGCCGTTCCGTGACGCTTTGGAAGGAACATTACGGCGAATGAAAAAACTCCTTCTCTCGTTAGGCCAGATCGCGGTCACGATCGGGCTTTTGTTCTGGGTCTTTCACGATCCGCACAAACGCGCGCAAATGGCGGTCGCCCTCCGCACCGCCGATTACAAATGGATCGTCGCCGCGGTTTTTGCCTACATCGCGGTCGAGGTCGCGGCCGCCTTGCGCTGGCGCGTCCTGCTTCGCGTGCAGGGGATCAACCTGAGCAACTCGCGTGTCGCCGGTCTGTTTCTCATCGGCATGTTTTACAATCAATTTCTCCCCGGCGGCACTGGCGGCGACATCATCAAGAGTTACTTCCTGCTCAAGGAAACTCCGGGCAAAGGGACCGCCGCGTTGCTCGCGGTTGTGTTCGATCGTCTCATTGGCTTGATCGCGCTCATCACGATCACCGGCATCCTGATCGGCCTGCGTTACAACTGGCTGACACAGCTTCCCGAAACAAAACTGCTCGTCCACGGACTCTTTGTCGTCCTCGGCGGCGCGGTCCTGATGCTGCTGACTTCCTTCGTCCTCAGCGGCTTCAACCTCGTCCACAAACTTCCCGCCCGCGCGCCCGCGCGCGACAAGTTGATCGAACTTTCGGCCGCTTATCATTTGTACGCCCATCACTGGCGCGCAACGCTTGTCGCGTTCGGGGCCTCGATCATCGCCCACCTCTCGACCTTCGCCACTTTTCTCTGCGTCGCCTACGGTTTTCGGGCCCGCGTCGCGGTCATCGATTTTTTCGCGATCATGCCGGTCGAGCGCACGATTTCTTCGCTCCCGATCAGTTTCGCCGGCGTCGGTCTGCGCGAAAAAATCTTCCAGATCATGCTCCACGGACTTTGCGGCGTGCCGGATGCGGTCGCGGTCCTGATCGGGTCGATGAGTTTCCTCGTCATGCTCGCCTCTTCCGCGCCCGGCGGGATCGTTTATTTCTTCTATAAACCGAGCGGCCAGCGGGGCCACGTCAAGCTAAGCGAGATGCGCGAGAAGGTCGCGACGCTCGAGCATGAGATCACCGAAAGCGAGTAAGTCACGCCTAACGAGTAAAGGACGGCGTCCGCTCGTCGTCGCCACTTTTGCCATGACAGTGGACGGCAAAATCACGACGCGCGCCTTTACTCCGGTCGATTTCACTTCGCGCGCAGACAAGCTTCACCTTTTGCAACAGCGCTCGTTAGGCGACGCCGTCCTCATCGGCCGGAGCACGCTGACGAAAGACAACGTGCGCCTCGGCCTCCCCGATCCGAAAATGCGCGCGGCCCGCGAGGCGCGCGGACAGGCGCCGTATCCGCTGCGCGTGATCGTCTCGAACGAGGGCCGGATCGATCCGGCGCTGAATATTTTCAAAACGGATTTTTCGCGCATCATCATTTTCTCGACCACGCGCATGCCGCGAAAATTTCAGCTCGCGCTCCGCAAAAAGGCGACGCTGCGGCTGAGCGAGACGCGCGCGGTCGATCTGGAGCGAATGCTGGAACAGTTGCGGAGCGAATATGGCGTGCGGCGGGTCGCGTGTGAAGGCGGCGCGGAGCTGTTCCGAAGTTTGCTCGAGTTGAAACTGGTCGATCGGCTGAACCTGACGATCGCGCCTTACATTTTCGGCGGCAGCGACGCGCCGACGTTAACCGGACGCAGCGGCGATTTTCTCCCGAAGAGCGTCCGTTGTTCGTTAGTCTCGATGCGCACCATCGGCGACGAATGTTTCGCGGAATATCGTTTGCGTTACTGACGCGACGTAACGATTCCGTCGGCTGCCGAGCTGCTTTATTCGTTAGGCGATTCGTCGAGCAGCCGTTGTTCGAGCCCGGCGTAGGCGTCGATGCGACGGTCGCGCAGAAACGGCCAGTGGGTGCGATACTCGTTCACCCGTTTCCATTCGACGTCCGCGAAGACGGTTTCTTCGCGGTCGACGCTCGCCTTCGCGAGGATTTCGCCGCTCGGCGCGACGATGAAACTTTGCCCCCAAAATTCGATCCCGTCGCCGCCCGCAGGCGCTTCGTGACCAACGCGATTGACCGCGGCGACGAAGCAGCCGTTCGCGATCGCGTGGCTGCGCTGCATCGTTTCCCAAGCGGAATGCTGGGCGTAGCCGTATTTCGCTTTCTCCGACGGATGCCAGCCGATCGCGGTCGGATAAAAAAGAATCTCCGCGCCGTGCAGCGTCGTTAGGCGCGCGGCTTCGGGATACCATTGATCCCAGCAAACGCAGACACCGATCTTGCCATGCGGCGTCGTCCAAGCGCGAAAGCCGAGGTCGCCGGGAGTGAAATAAAATTTCTCGTAATAGGCCGGATCGTCGGGGATATGCATCTTGCGATACTTGCCTAACAATGCGCCGTCCGGGCCGATGATCGCGGCGGTGTTGTGATAAAGGCCGGCGGCGCGCTTCTCGAAGAGCGAAGCGATGATGATCGCGCCGGTCTCGCGCGCGACCGCGCCTAACGACTCCGTGGAGGGCCCGGGAATCGGCTCGGCGAGCGCGAAGTTGTCGTGATTTTCCGTCTGGCAAAAATATTGCGAGCGGAAAAGTTCCGGCAGGCAGATGATTTGGGCGCCGTCGCCGGCCGCTTCGCGCACGCGCGCAACGGCCTTGGCCAGATTTTCCGCCGGCTCCGCGCCGCAACGCATCTGCACAAGCGCGACGCGCGAACTGTCGTCAGGCATTCTTACTTGGTCGAGGGTGACGGCGAAGCCGACGGCGTGGCCGTGGGACTACTGGCGTCGCTCTTGATCGAGTCGGCCGGGACGATTTTCACGCTCTCGAGCGCGACGCGGGTGGTCGGCTTGCTCATTTCGCCCATCGAACTCGGCGCGACCGGAGTGTTGCCGATTTTGTCGAGCACATCGAGGCCTTTGATGAGTTCGCCGAAGGCTGTGTATTGATGGTTCAGAGAGCTGGCGGTGCCGAGGCAGATGAAAAACTGGCTGCCGGCAGAATTCGGATCCGACGAGCGCGCCATCGAGATGACTCCGCGGACGTGCGGACGGTCGTTGAATTCCGCCGGAATGCTGTAGCCGGGTCCGCCGGTGCCATAGCGATCTTCATTCGTCAGGTCCTTGGTGTTCGGATCGCCACCCTGGATCATGAAGCCTTTGATGATGCGATGGAATGCGGTCCCGTCGTAAAAGCCCTGGCGCGCCAGTTTTTTGAAATTCTCGACCGTTTTCGGAGCGACGTCGGGCCAAAATTTGACCACCATTTCGCCGTCGCTGGTTTTGAGCACGGCCACTTCGGTGTTGTTTGCATCCATATTGTTATTCTCCTCCGATTTCGGCGATGTCTGTGGCGTCGCAGTCTGGGCGCGCGCGTTCGTTAGGCAAAGCGCGCCGCCAAGCAGGCAGCAGCAGATTAAAGTCAGTTTCATCTTCGCACCAGTGGCACGGATGCGAGCCGACCGCACCCGTTTTTTCCCGCCCTGACGTTTCAGGCGGCGCTTGTCAAGCCGGAAGGATGTCTCCAGCCAGCAAAAAGAGGGGGAAGAGAAAAGAATTGACAGGAGCACCCAAAGCTGGCCAAATCTTCGTTCATGAAACAAACTATACAAGTTAGCCTCACGGTCCTCGCGACACTGCTGTGCGGAACAGCGTTCGCGGCTCCAATGAAAGCTCCGGCCTATCGCGGAACCACGGTGCCATATCGCATCGATGGTTCGGTCGGCAATGCCGGCAGCTTCTTCTACAACAACTTCGACGCAACCAACACTTGCGGCGACGGCTGTACGTACGACGATGGTGATGGATTCTTCATCTTCGATCCGGGCAACTGCTTCGGCTCGGGAGCGGCTCAGAATATCGCCTGGTCCTTTACCGCGGCCAAGAGCGGCAAAGCCTTGGCGATCACGGTTGCGGTGACAGAAGACGCCAACATCTGCGTCGGCACCTCGGACACGTTCGTGATCTCACTCTATGCCGACAGTTGCGGCCCGACGGGCAAAGCGCTTGCCACCGGCAAAGTGAAAGCTCCGTCCGCTCCTTGCGGTACGGCGGTGTTGAAGTTCAAGAAGAACAAAGGTCCGTCGCTCACCGCGGGCACCCGTTATTGGGTGGCTTGCGAGTCTGCCTCGGCCTCGGGCGACTTCACCGGTGTCTGGTGGGGTACGTATGATGGCGACCAGGGTTACAGCTTCACGAACCCGCCGCCTCCTTATTCCGTCGCGCCGACCGGAAACCCGGGCGCCTTCTCGGTTCAATAGTCGACTGACAACAGTCGGTTAGAACCTAGGAAAAAAGTCGAGCCCGCGCAGAAATGCGCGGGCTCTTTTTTTTGCCTAACGAGAACGGAAATCGCGCCGCCTCCGCCTCACATCACATTTTCAAATAAAGCATCCGCGTCCCGAAATCGATGATCCCGTGATTGCGTCGCAAAAATTCCGAGCCTAACAATCCCACGACCGGCGGCGAGCCATGCAGCAACTCGTCGCGAATCAAACCGCCAAGATTCATCACCCCGACCTCCTTTTTTTTCACCAGATACGAGCCGACCGCGAACCGGTTGATCGTGGCCAGCTGCAACCCGCGCTCATCGAGATTGACCGCGCCCGAAATATAAGGCGTGTCGCGCAACGGCAGACGCATCTGCCTAACGAACGCGCGATGAATCAGGGTCGTGAACGCGCCGGTGTCGAGCATCAGTTGCGCCGCGTGCCCGTTGAGCGAGCCGTCGACAAACAAATTCCATCCCTTCGTCACCCGGATCGGCACCCCGCGCCAGCCGCGATGATTAATCCCCGGCACCGTCCCTGGCAGATCGGGATCCAATTTCATCGTCAGCAACTGCGCGTGACAATCGAGCACCGACTCGGTCGGAAAAAGAATGTCCGCCCCGAGAATACCGTCGAGTTTTTCCTCCTCATACTCACGCGCCGCGCGCGCCGGCCCGCTCAGGTCGATCGCGACCATCGGCTCATCGAGCAAAGTGAGCGCGCCAAACTGCAACCGATGCGCAATCACCACCCGACTGAATCCGCCATTGATCCGCAACCGCGGCGGCAAATCGGAAGAACCGGGCAACGCGGCGAGCTCGAAATGTTTTTTCCGCTTCAGCGCAATCGCGCTCACAGGCGCGCCGGTATCGACGCCGAGGATGGCCGGCTTGCCGTTGATTCGTGCCCTAACGAGAAGGTGATTCTGCGCGGAACGCTCGAGCTGCAGGGTTTGGAATTGCGGATTCTCGGGAGTGGCGCCGGGAACCGGAGCAGCGAGAAGTAAGCTGGCCAGCGCCGGGAACAAGAGCCGCGGCCAGCGGCAGCGGGCGCCGGAGGTTTTCACGCGCGAGGATAGCACGGGTGCCGCCGGGCCGAAAACGCTTGCTTCAATCTGCCGCAACCGCTATTCGGAGCGGGTCTTTATGGGGCCGAGCATTCTTTCCGCTGCCGTCTTTCGATTCGTTAGGCCAGCGCATCTCTCTTCGCAGCACCATGCCTGAATCATCACCGCCTAACGAGAATAAGTTCGTTCGCGGACTCGGGTTGCTCGACTCGACCATGCTCGTGGCCGGCTCGATGATCGGCTCAGGAATTTTCATCGTCTCAGCCGATATCGCGCGGCAGGTCGGCTCGGCCGGTTGGCTGCTCGTGGTTTGGGGCGTGACGGGCCTGCTCACGATGATCGCGGCGCTCACTTATGGAGAGCTGGCGGCGATGATGCCGCGGGCCGGCGGGCAATACGTTTTCCTGCGCGAAGCTTACAGCCCGCTCTGGGGTTTTCTTTACGGCTGGACGCTTTTTCTGGTCATCCAAACCGGAACGATCGCGGCGGTCGCGGTGGCTTTTGCGCGCTTTCTCGGCGTGCTCGCGCCCAGTATTTCGCCCACGAACTGGGTCGTACCGCCGATCATTCTTTCGCGCAATTATGCCGTCAGTCTTTCCACGCAGCAGGTCGTCGCGATTCTCATCATCGTCCTGCTCACTTTTGTGAACACGCGCGGTCTTTCGTTAGGCAAATGGATTCAAAATGTTTTCACTTCGGCGAAAACCTTGTCGCTCCTCGCCTTGATCGTCCTCGGAATTTTCGTCGGCCGCAACGCCGCGGCGCTGAGCGCGAATTTCGCCCATGCCTGGACGCCGGGCGTGGTCACGCCGATCAAATCCGATCTTGGTTTTATCGGGATGGTCTCGGCGAAAGGCGGCGTGATCGGGATGTTGATCGCGATTTGTGTCGCGCAGGTCGGCTCGCTCTTTTCGGCGGACGCCTGGAATAACGTCACCTTCACTGCGGCTGAGGTGAAAAATCCGCGGCGCAATTTGCCGCTCTCGCTGGCTTGTGGGACCGGCCTTGTCATTACGCTCTATCTGCTCGCGAATGTCGCATACCTGTTCCTTCTCCCGTTAGGCCAAATTCAACATGCGCCCGACGATCGCGTCGGGACGGCGGCCATGGCAGTGATGTTCGGAGGAGCCGGCGCGGCTATCATGGCCGTGGCGATTATGGTATCCACTTTTGGATGCAGCAACGGACTTATTTTGGCCGGCGCGCGCGTCTATTACGCGATGGCGAACGACGGCTTGTTCTTCCGATCGACCGGCAAGCTGAACAAGAAACACGTGCCGGCGGTGGCGCTGGTTTTGCAAGGGCTCTGGACAGTGTTGTTAGTTCTGCCGCGCACGCGCTTGCGCGATCCGATCACGAACGCGCCGATCGTGAATGCGGCTGGCATCGAGCAGTATGGGAACCTTTACGGAATGTTGCTGGATTACGTCGTCTTTGCGGTGCTGATCTTTTATGTGCTGACGATCTTTGGCGTCTTCGTTCTGCGCCGGACGCAACCGAATGCCGAGCGACCTTATCGCGCCTTTGGTTATCCGATTTTGCCGGCGCTCTATCTTATCGTCGCGACCGTGATCCTACTCGTGCTGGCGGTTTACCGGACACAGACATCGTGGCCAGGTCTGCTTATCGTGCTCGCCGGTGTGCCGGTTTATTTTCTCTGGAAAAGATCGAGCGCTACTTATACTCGTTAGGTAACCTCAGCTAGAATCAGCATGAACAAACTCTTCGCGACCAAGCCGCTCAAGGTACTAATGACGGAAGCGCAGGAAACGGGCGAGCACACCTTAAAACGCGCCCTCGGTCCGGTGAATCTGGTGACTCTCGGTATCGGTGCGATTATTGGCGCAGGGATCTTTGTCCTAACTGGAAACGCGGCGGCGCAATATGCCGGGCCGGCAATTGTTCTTTCCTATATGCTCGCGGGCCTGGGTTGTTTCTTCGCCGGGCTTTGTTATGCGGAGTTTGCCTCACTTATTCCTATTGCCGGCTCGGCCTACACTTATGGTTATGCGACCTTAGGCGAACTTTTCGCCTGGATTATCGGCTGGGACCTTATCCTCGAATATGCCTTTGGTGCGGCGACGGTCGCGTCAGGTTGGGCTGGAACGATAGTTTTCTTTTTGCAAAGTTTTGGCATTAACCTTCCGCCTCGATTAACGGCCACGCCTGGAACCGATCTCTACTTCTTTCATAACATCTGGCAGCAAGCCGGCGCGCCAGACTTACCGACAACTGCTACCGCGCTCGCCGCCCTGCCACATGTGACTGGCTTGTTTAACATCGTGTCTTTTCTCGGCATCATGCTTGTGACAGTTATCCTAGTCGTCGGGATCAAGGAATCGGCTAACTTCAATACCGCGATTGTGTTTGTGAAGCTGGCCGCGGTGCTGATCTTCATCGGAATCGCAGGCCGGTGGGTGCTAACTCATCGAGCGCAAGCAGTAGCTAACTGGACGCCGTTCGTTCCGCCGAATCTGGGTAGCTTTGGCAGCTACGGTTGGTCGGGCATCGCGCGCGCTGCGTCGGTTGTTTTCTTTGCCTATATCGGCTTTGACGCAGTCTCGACCGCGGCGCAGGAAGCTCGAAATCCGCAGAAGGACATGCCTTTCGGTATCATGGGTTCGTTAGGCGTTTGTACGGTGCTTTACATCATCGTCGCCGGCTTGCTCACGGGCGTGGTGCATTATCCGTCGCTCGATGTTGCCGCCCCGGTCTCACTAGCTCTACAGCAAATCGGGATTCAGTGGGGTTCTATCTTGGTGAATGCGGGCGCAATCGCCGGCTTGAGCACAGTGATGTTGGTCATGATGCTCGGGCAGACACGCGTTTTCTATTCCATGGCGCATGATGGCTTGCTCTGGAAATGGGCGGGTGAGATTCATCCACGCTTTCGGACGCCGTGGAAAAGTACGATCATCATGGGCCTTTTCGTTGGCTTCTTTACCGCGGTCATTCCTATCGGCATCCTGGGACAGTTAGTTAGCATTGGGACCTTGCTCGCGTTTGTCATTGTAAGTATCGGAGTCATGATTCTGCGCAAACGCCGCCCGGACCTGGAAAGGCCTTTCCGCACACCCTGGATGCCGTTCACTCCTATCATGGCCATTATTATAGCAGTGTTACTGATGGCGGCGTTGCCTTCGGACACTTGGATCCGACTCATCATCTGGCTTGTCATCGGCATGGTGATTTATTTCACCTATGGCCGACACCACAGTAAGGTCCAGCGCGGGATCGATGCGGCCGGGCCGCCCGTGATGGGTGCTGTTGACTAGGACGGGCTACTACCGCCGAAGCCGTTGCCGCTCGCCGCGCCCCAGCTCGAACTGGCGAAGCTTTCGCCGATTTGCCGCCATTGTTCCAAGGCTGCCACTGAAGGTGTGTGCTTCGCTTCGGGTGGAGGGTTCCGCCAGGAGGAATGCGGCAAAGTCGGCTGAGTCTACTCCGGCTAAGCTAAAGGCAGCCTCTTCATTAACCAAGGCAGCAGCGATTTCCACCAATCTCGCCCAGTCGAGACCGGAAAAATAATCCTGCAGGACCGGTCGGACGCGTTGCGCGCAAACGAAAAGTGAAGCGCGCATATCTCGGCGGCGCCTGACGATTCGTTAGGCGAGTTCGTTAGGCCGGCTGCTTGCGCCGCCCGAGCTCGAGCCGGTGAAACGCTCCGCGAATCGCTCCCAGCGCTCCGTTATTTCAGGCGAAGTCGCGCGATCATTTTGCTCGAGCTCCGCTGCCGGGAGCAGCGATGCCAGTTCTGCGGCTTGCACTTTCGCGACCGCAAAATCCGACTCGGCCGTGACCGACGAAATCGCCATTTCGACAAGATTCGTCCATTCCATGGGCGTCATCGTTTGTTGCAGTGCGCGCGCCTCGGTTTGCATTTCGGAAATCGCGATCGCGAGCGTTTTCCGCTGCACTCCGGTCGAACGAAAAATTTCGAGCAGACGTTGAAACGCGAGATGAAATGGCAGCGTGGCGAAGTCGGCCGCGCGATTACGCGAGGCCGCCGCAGCCGGCGTCGCGTTCGCAGGGGAACGAACCAGACTTTTCCATTCGGCGCCGTCGAAGCAGCCGAGCTCGCAGACGTAGCGAGCATCGGGCGCGGCAACGTCGGTAAAAAAATATCCCGCCTCCGGATCGAGCGCGACGGTCGTTTCTTCCGTGCCGTCTTCGCGCAAAACGCGCAGATGGATTTCGCGCGGACTGAGCGCGGCCTCCGAAAAAACGCGATCCCAGTCGAGGTCCCAGTAAAGAAAGAGCGAGTTCGGATCGCGCGCGATGACGTAGAGCAGATCGACGCCGTAGGTATCGGGCAATTCGGGGAGAGCAGGAAAATTTTTCACGCCGATTTCTTCGCGCGCATCGCCGCGGATGACCGGCTTCTCCGAAACGCGAAAAAGGCGCGAGCGATGATCAGGCGAAGATCCCGCGGCGGTGTTGTTCCGTGTTAGCGCGTCGTTCAAGCGGTGCAGTAAACGCTTCCCGAACCGAAGTCACAAGCGCAATTGCTCGCGCAGTCGGTCGAGAAAATCGATTTGCGCGGGATTGATTTTTTGCCGCGCAATTTCTTCCGGAAAAAATTCTGCGCGATCAACTTCGGGAAAGCGCGATCGCTTTCCGGAACGCGGCGGCCATTCGATTTCGAATTCGTTCGAGCGCAAAACAAAATTCAACGGCAGATCCCCTTCAAAAGCCCAGGCGTGAACCGTCTTGCCGCCTTTCTGTTTGATTTCGCCTAACGAAAAGAAATCGCCGGCCGAAGCGAAGCCAAGCTCTTCCGCAAATTCAATTTTCGCGCGCGCGAGCAAATCCTCGTCGGGCGCCGCCTCGCCTTTTGGAATCGTCCAGGCGCCGGCATCTTTGCGCGCGAAAAAAGGACCGCCCGGATGCACGAGGAGCGCTTCAAGCCCGCGCGACGCGCGGCGAAACATGAGCAGCCCCGCGCTTGTGCGCGAGCGCGCGTCACTCAACCACGACGCCTTTCCAAAACGCGACGCGGTCCTTGATGTTCGCCGCTTCCGGTTTCGGCTCGGGATAAAACCAGGCGGCGGCTTCGTTCGTCGCGCCGTCGACGACGACATCGTAATAGCTCGCCTCGCCTTTCCACGGGCAGTGCGAATGCTCGTCGCTCGCGCGAAAATATTCGCGCCGGAGGGAATCGGCCGGGAAATAATGATTGCCTTCGACCACCACGGTGTCGTCGCTTTCCGCCAAAGTTTTGTCGTGCCAGATCGCTTTCATCGTTTTTGTTTTTCGTTAGGCGCCGAGAATCAACGTTTCGCCTTCGCGCGCAGCCGCGACTTTGATCGGCGCAATTTCCGCGACCGCTCGCTGCGCACTCTCGACCATCTTTTCGATTTTTTCATCGCTGTGATCGGGATCGTGATGAAAAAGATAAACCCTTTTCGCGCCCGCGCGCGCGGCCAGCAGCACGGTGTCGTCGGCGCAGGTGTGACCCCAGCCGCGACGCGTCGGATATTCGATCGCGTCGTATTGCGAATCGGCGATGACGACCGCGGCGTCGCGCAAAAACTCGATCACTTTTTCGTCCTGCACTTTCGCGTATTGCAAAGCGGTGCTGGAATTCTCACGCTCCGCTTTTTGCCGCTCGATCTCGCAGCGCTCGTAGGCTTCGTGGTCCGGCAGGTAAACGATGTCGCCGTTCGGAGTCGTTAGGCGATAGCCGAGACAGATGCCGGGATGATTGGCAAACATCGTCCGCACTTTAACCGCGCCGCCGAGATCGAATTGCATGTCGCCCATTTCCTCGAAGGTGAGATGCGTCGCCATTTGATTCAGCCCGACCGGAAAAAACGCCGTCTGCATCTGCTCGAAAAGCGCGCCGCGCAAACCGCGGACCGCACCTTCGTAACCGAGGATGCGAATGTTGACACGCGGATGATAAGCGGGAACGAAAAACGGGAAACCCTGAATGTGATCCCAGTGCGTATGGCTGATCAGCATCGTTAGGCTAAGGCCGTTTTCGTTCATTTCCTTCATGAGCGACTGGCCGAGCCGGCGAATGCCCGAGCCGGCGTCGAGAATGATGATCTGGTCGCCAACCCGCACCTCGACGCAGGAAGTATTGCCGCCGTAGCCGGACGTTTCTTTTCCCGGCGAAGGAATGGAGCCGCGTACACCCCAAAAGCGAATCAGGGTCGGACCGCTCGCGATCGCGGGCGCGGCCCGTTGTTCGTTAGGCGCGGCGCCGTTGTCACCGGCGGCGGCGAGCATGCGCAAGAGCTCGGCCGGCATGATCGGCTTCGTCAGGTAATCGTCCGCGCCGCTGGCGAAGGCGGTCTCGCGATCGTTGGCGAAACGGCTCACCGTCATCAAAATCACCCGCGTCGATTTGAGCGCGGGCTGCTCGCGGATAGTCCGGCAAACCTGAAAGCCGTTGCGCCGCGGCGTGCGCAAATCGCAGACCACCGCAGCCGGCCGATGCTTGAGCACGAGGTCGAGCCCGGCGTGGCCGTCTTCCGCTTCGAAAACGCGCCAATCTTTTCCCGCGAGGCACTCGGCGACGAGCGCCCGGGTGAGCGAATCGCTGTCGATGAGGACGAGCGTCTTCATTGCGCGCCCACTTTCGGAAGGCGAATCCAGAAACAATTGCCGCGTCCGTTTGCGCGCGGCGTGCAACCGATTTCGCCGTGGCAATTCTCGACCGCCATCCGGCAAAATTGGAGCGACAACTGCGGCGGCGCGTCCTCATCCGCGGCGACGCCGCGCGCAAAAAAATTGTCGGCGATCTCGTTAGGCAAGACCGCTCCGAGATCGAGCAGGCGCACGGTTGTCGCCTCGCTCGTCTCTTCGATTTCGAGCGAAACTTCGGAGTCGTTGGGCGAATGGCGCAGCGCATTTTCGAGCAGGCTGACGATGACGCGGGTGAGCTGATCCACGTTCATCGCGACGCGGCTTTCGTTTTTCGTTAGGCGCAGCTCGACCCGCTTTTCCGCAAACGATTCCGCGACGACATCGGCCGCAGCCTGGATCGCTTCGCCTAACGACGCGTCCGCGGCCGCGCCGCCGTCGCGTCCGTAAAGAACTTCAAGCTCGGCCGCGAAAACGTGCAGCACCTTGCGAATGAGCGCCTGTTGTTCCTCAGTCGCGCGCATCGCGAGGGCGAGGAGTTGCTGCGTGCGCGGCGAATGTTTTTGCAGCTCGATCAGGCGCAGCGAGGTGATCGCGTTGGCCAGCGCGGTGTTCATTTCCTCGGCGATGCAGTTGAGCAAAATTTCTTTCTTCTGCGTCTCGGAATTCAGACGCTGATAGGCGATGACGGTTTCCCGCGCCTTTTGCAGCATCGACTTTTTTTCCTCGAAAACGGCGCCGAGTTTTTCGAGGAGCAGCGCCGGTTGTTGGTTGAGGGTGAGGGCAGTCGCCTCGAGCGAAACTTCCGCGCCGTCGCCCGGCTCTACCCACGGGCCGGAACGCGCGCGCTTCTCGCCGCCGGCCGACCAGCATTCGGCGGCATCGAAAAGAAAATTTTCCAGAAACGGCGAAGCCTGCTCAAGCGGCAGAGCGTCGCGGCTTTTCGTTAGGCTGGGCCAGAGCTTGCCTAACCAATCCGGCGGCGCGCCCTGCAATCGCAACGCGCCGGTTTCATCGCGCAGGAAAAGCGCGTAGCCGAGGGCTTCGAGAAGCGCGCTCGCCGGAGATTCCATTTTATTTCGGCTGAATCATTCGGCGCGCGAGTTCGCTAAAAGCTTCCTCGACGCCGGCGCCTTCCTTCGCGCTGGTGCGAAAACTTTTCCAGCCGCGCTCGTTGAGACTCGTTAGGCGCGCGTCGTCGATTTCCCACTCGTTCGCGAGGTCGGCTTTGTTCAGCGCGAGCAAAAACGGCACGTCGCCGACCGCGGCCGCGACCCGCGTCTGAATTTCAAGGACCTGATCGAGCGTGATCGCGCGCGTACCGTCGGCGACGAGCAGGTAGCCGCTCGTGCCGCGCAGATAGGAAGTTTGCAGCCGCTGGTAATCATCGTCGCCGGCGAGGTCCCAGATCATCAGCACCACTTCGGCGCCGTCGATCGCGACCGTTTTTTTGTCGATCTTCACGCCGACGGTGGTGAGATACTTTTCGGAGAAAATGCTGTGGACAAGTTTCGCGACCAGACTCGTTTTGCCGACGCCGGACGCGCCGATCATGCAGACTTTTTTTTGAATCATGGCGCCACCGCGGACGCGCGCGTCGTTACTTTGAGCGCAACGCGCCGGTCGGCTTCTTCGGGCGCAGGCTTGCCTTCCGCGGCGGCCGGCTGTTTTCCCATCGCGACCGGATGCAGCATCTCCGCGGGAAAACCGCACGAGAGCAAAAAGTCGCGCACCTTCTCCGCGCGGCGTCGGCTGAGATCGGCATTTTTTGTTTCGTCGCCGACGGCATCGGCATAACCGTCGATCTCGAGCGAAATCTCGCGCCCGAATCTTTGCGCCGCACTTTGGCAACGCCGAATTTCATCCGGCAAACGCGAGAGCGCTACGAAGCCTTCGGTCGCGATGTTGTCCTTGTTCGTCAGAAAATAAACGAAAGCGTGCTCGATGATCGATTTCGATTCCGCGAAAGTGCGCTCGTCGAGATCGACCATCGCGCGATCGTTCAACTTGTTGATCCCGGGCAGAAAAGTCGCCTCCGCGCGCACGCGCGTGAGCCAGCGATGCGACGCTTCGCCGGAAAGCGTGAGGACGCCATTCGTTAGGCGCGCATTCACGCTGTCGGGCAAACCGAAGCGCGCCTCGAAACGTTCCTGCGCCAGATTCGGATCGTAGAAAATCTTCGCGCTCTTGTCCGCGATCGCGACGATGCCAGGAATCGACGTCGCTTCGCGCCGCACGCGCTCGATCCATTCGTAGGGCGGCGAGCCGGACAACGTCAACGTGCCATTCGTTAGGCTGATTTGCGTCTTCGCGGGAACGCCGAAACGTTTCTCGAAACGGCGGCGCACGCTCGCGTCATCGAGCGCGAGATAATTTTTCCAACCGAAAATAATTTGCGACGGATCGAGCCCGTCGCGCCGCGCAATCACGGCCGGATCGGCCGCCGCGGCGTCGCGCAAACCTTTGATGCGCGAATGCGAAATCCAGCCTTTGTGCGCGGAGGTGACGACGATTCCGGATTGCGCGTTCAGATCGCGGACGAATCGCGACCAGCGCGCTTTTTTTTCCGCCGCAACGATGATCGCGGCCGCGAACAGAGCCGCGATGAGGATGAGAATAAACCACGCGCGGGTCGGTTGGCGTTGCGCGTTTTTCTCGCTGAACTGCGCGCGCAGACAGGACTCGAGTTCCGGCCGGAGCGACTCGAACGTGGCTGTGTCGCCATCGAATTTCGCGAGCGCGGAACCTTTCAGGACACGAATGCTGTCGATCGTTTCCTCGAGCGTGGCGCGCAATTCGCGCGACGGATTTCCGCGAATCACTGCCGCGAGATAGGCGTAGCGGCCGGGCGCGATCCAGACCTGCAATTCGCCGACGCGAAATTCCTCGAGCGCGGAATCGGCGCCGGTGCGAAAAGAATCGCGCGCGAAATCCTGGATCGCGCTGAGCATGCTCGCGATCATCTCGATCTCCTGCGCCTGCGACGGATCGGCCGCGACGTGGAGCAAGGCGACGCTGGTTTCGCGATGAATCAAAAAAACCTGTTCGACGCGATAGACGAGGCTGCGCAGCATCACGACTTCGGCAAAACTTTTGCCGGTGCGCAACGCTTCGAAACGCCACTTCAGACCGCGCCAGGAAAAAGTGTGCTCGAGCGTTTGATTGAGCGATTGCAAAAGACGCCGCAGGCTTTCCGCGATCGAGCGCCTAACGATCGGCCCGATGATCGGATGGAGCGCGTTGACGAAAGTGTCCGGCTGTTTTTCGATCGATTCCTGCACCGAACGCTCGACCGCGGGACGGAGCGCAGCGGATAGGCTGTCGCCATTTTCACCGCTCAGTTTTACCGCGACCGGCAAGACGGCCGCGACTTCGCGCGAGCGCCGCTCCTTGTCCTCGAGCTTGTCGCGGAGTTCGCGCAATTCATCGCGCTCACGGCTCACGAGCAGCCGGCGCAGCTCCTCGTATTCCGTCACCGCTTTGGCAGGCGATCGGCGCATCGGCCTTTGTTCGTTAGGCGCCAGGAACGCTGAACTCGTTTTTGAGCCGGAGCGAGATTTCGCTCAGCATCTCGGCAAGCGATTCGCGGCCCGTCATGGCGTGGCGGATCTGGCCGGTTTCATGATTAAGCTGACCGAGCATCTGCTCGTGCTTCTCTTTTATTTCGGCGCCGAGTGCCTTCGATTGTTCGAGCAATTGCTCGCGCAGATTGTGAATTTCGCCCGCTATCCGTTCGTCGAGATTTTTGATTTTCGATTCAAAGGCGCGCGCTGTTTCGGCCAGATCGTGCGCCAGCTTTTCGATCGCGCCGCGGCGCTCGCCTTGCTCGGCGTTGAGACGATTGACGAGCGATTGCACTTCGCCCTTGAGAAAATTCTCCAGACCTTCGATCCGCTTTTGCACCTGCTGCCGAGCCTCGGCCGACTCGTGCGCGACCCGCTCCTCGAGCCGCTGGAAGCGGCCGTCGTAATCGCGCATTTGCGAGCCGAAAAGAATGTCGCGAATGCGATCGACCTTGCTCGCTTCGTCCGTCGCCTCATCGCCGCGTTCCGGATTGAAAATGACGTGGACGGGATCGTGGGATGGTTCTGCGCTCATAGGATGCCTCAGGCGCGCTTATAACATTTTTCCGAGCGCTACGGCAAGCTCTTCCGTCCGGCGCGCGGCGGCGGTGGCGGCGGCTTGAACGGGCGATTCAATTTTGGCCCGAGCGTTTTTTTGCCTTTTCCGCTGGCGTCGGACCGCGCTCCTTTGGTTTTTTCATGCAATGCAAGATGCTGCCTCATTTCTACGGCTGCGCGCCGCAGCGCGGTCGCTTCGCCGGTAACGATTGATTTTTGCGATGCAAAAAAACACGGCACGACGAAGTCAGGGCGCGGATTTGATCGATGGCGGAGTGCGCTATCGTACTTGGGCGCCTGGAAAAAAAAATGTCGAGGCGCTGATCTACGACGGAAAAGGCGCGATCGCGCGTCGCGTCGAATTGCGCGCCGAGCCGGTTGGATATTTCAGCGCGGTCGATGCGCGCGGCGAGGCGGGCGATCTTTACAAATACCATTTCGACGGGCGCGATTTTCCCGACCCGGCGGCGCGTTTCAATCCCGCGGGCATGCACGGCGCGTCTCAGGTCGTTGATCCAAATGATTTTTCATGGCGCGATCTCGATTGGAAATGTCCGCCGTTTTCCGAGCTCGTGATTTACGAGCTGCACCTCGGCGCGTTCACGTCCGCGGGCACTTTTCGCGGCGCAATCGAGCGGCTCGACCATCTCGTTAGGCTGGGCGCGAACGCGATTGAGATCATGCCGGTGGCCGATTTTCCAGGCGAACGAAACTGGGGCTACGATGGCGTGCTGATTTACGCGCCGGCGCGCGCTTACGGTGCGCCTAACGACTTCCGCGCGCTCGTCGACGCCGCGCATGCGCACGGGATCGCGGTGATTCTCGATGTCGTTTTTAATCATCTCGGGCCGGATGGAAATTATCTCGGGTATTTCAGCCGCGAATATTTTCATCGGACGCACAAAACGCCGTGGGGCGATGGTTTTGATTTCGAGCTCGAACCGGTCCGCGAATTTTTCGCCGAGAATCCTGAATACTGGCGGCGCGAATTCCACATCGACGGCTTCCGGCTCGACGCCACGCACGCGATTGTCGACAGCTCGCCGCACCATTTTTTGAGCGAAGTCGCGGACCGGATTCATTCGTTAGGCGGATTCATCACCGCGGAAGACGAACGGCACGAGCCGAAATTGCTACAGCCATCGACGCGCGGCGGGATCGGTCTCGATGCCTGCTGGGCGGATGATTTTCATCACGTCGTGCGCGTGATGCTGACCGGTGAGCGCGAAGGATATTTTCAATCTTACGAAGGCACGCCCGAAGAATTGAGCGAGACGCTGCGGGACGGCTGGCTGCTTTTCGGCAGGAAGCGGCAGCGCAAAGGCGCGGACGAAATGCGCGAATGCGCGGCGCTGGCACCGGAGCAATTTATTTTTTGCATTTCAAATCATGATCAAATCGGAAACGAAGCGTTCGGTTCGCGATTGAATCAAAAGATTTCGCCGGCCGCGTATCGCGCCGCGTCGGCGCTGCTCTTGCTCGCGCCGTGCACGCCGCTGTTATTCATGGGACAGGAGTGGTCGGCTTCGACGCCGTTCCTATTTTTCACCGACCACGAGCCCGCGCTCGGGCGCCGCGTCGCGCAAGGCCGGCGCGAGGAATTCCGTGGCTTCCCAGCGTTTCGGGATGCGAAGATGCGAGAAAGAATTCCCGATCCACAGACGCGCGAAACATTCTTGCGCTCGAAATTACGCTGGGAGGAAATCGAGCAGGCTTCGCATCAGACGACGTTTCGTCTTTACGAAGAATTGCTGCGACTGCGGCGCTCGTTGCCGGCTTTGCGCGATCGCGCGCGGGGCCGCTGGCGCGTGCTTGAGCCGAAGTGCGGAATCGTTAGGCTGATTTTCGGTGAAGGAAGCGGAGAGGAATGTTTGCTCCTGGCCGATCTGGTCGGCGGGCACGCGGATGCTTTGCGCGATGACGACAAATGGGAGTTGCTGCTTTCGACTAACGAGAAGCGATTCGGCGGCGACGCGGGTGATCCTTTCGCCGAACCGGAAGCGCGTTTGCTGCGCGCGAAACATTGACCGGAAAGATGCTCTGCCGAAGATGACGTTTGCGTCAAAGGTGGCGGATCATTTTTGAAAACAAAGATTCTATCGTTGCCCGAGCTCGCGGAACGTGCGCGTGCGATTCGCGAGCAAAATCACCGCCTGGTTCTCACCAATGGCTGCTTCGATCTGCTGCATGTCGGCCATGTGCGTTATCTCGAAGCAGCGCGCGCGCTGGGCGACTTTCTCGCCGTCGCGGTGAACGACGATGCATCGGTGCGCGAGCTGAAGGGCGCCGGGCGTCCAATCACGCCGGCGGAGGAGCGCGCGGAAATTCTGGCCGCGCTCGAGTGTGTCGATTTTGTAAATATTTTTGCCGGCCCGCGCGCAACGCAAGTGATCGAAGCTGTCGGTCCCGCGATCTACGCGAAGGGCGGCGATTACACGATCGACGATCTGAATGCCGAGGAAGTGGCGGCGCTGAAATCGGTCGGTGCGCGAATTGAGATCCTGCCAATTGTGCTCGGAAAATCGACTTCGCGAATCGTGAAAAAACTTCGCGACGACGAAAGATGGACTCGTTAGGCATCGGAATTCTCGGATCGGGCAAGGGCTCAAATTGCCGCGCGATTCTGGAGGCGATTCAGAAGGGAAAGGTGCGCGCGAAGGCGAAGCTCGTCGGCTCGGATGTGAAAGACGCGGGCATTTTGTCGGTCGCAAAGGAATTCGGCGTGCCGGCGATTTATCTCGAGCCGGGTAAATGGCAGACGAAACTGGAGCCGGCGACGGAGGAGCGACTCGTTAGGCACTTAAAAGATGCGGGCGTGGAGTTGGTCGTGCTCGCGGGCTTCATGCGCATTATTAAAGGGCCAATGCTCGACGCGTTCCCGCGCCGGATCATCAACGTGCACCCGTCGCTGCTTCCAAAATATCCTGGACGCGACGCGTGGGCGCAAGCGCTAGCGGCTGGCGAGCGCGTAACTGGTTGCACCGTGCACTATGTCGATGTCGGAATCGACACGGGCGAAATCATCTCGCAACGTGAGGTGGCGATTTTGCCTAACGACACCGCCGAATCATTGCATCGCCGGATTCAGTGGGCAGAACGCGAGGTTTTTCCTGAAGTTGTCGCTGCGCTCGCGAGGGAATTCTCCGCCGAAAGAAATTAGCCGCGCTCGGATTTTTGATCTCGCTCGAGCAGATCGTGCATTGCTTGGGCCGGCGATTTCTTTTCGTAAAGCACCGCATAAACCTGATCGATGATCGGCGTCTCAATACTCAGGCGACGCGCGCATTCGAATGCGCTACGCGCGGTCGGGATCCCTTCGGCAACGGTTTGAGCGCCGCTGGTGATTTCTGCAAGCGTTTTGCCGTGGCCGAGTTGTTCGCCGAGACGACGGTTCCGGCTGTGCGGACTGAAACAGGTCGCCATCAGATCGCCGGCACCACTTAGACCCTGGAAGGTGCGGGCATCACCTCCCATTGCGACTCCGAGCCGGATCAACTCCGCGAGTGCGCGCGTGACGAGTGCAGCTTTGGAATTATCTCCGAGTCGAAACCCGTCGCTGACGCCAGCCGCGACGGCGAAGATATTCTTCAATGCGCCGCCGAGTTCGATGCCAACGATCTCATGGCTGGTGTAGATGCGGAAACGGGGACCGCCGAGCGCCTGTTGCAACTTTGCCGCGACAGTCTGTTCCCGGCTTCCAAGGACGGTCGCGGTTGGCAGGCCTCGCGCCACTTCGATCGCAAGATTGGGCCCGGAGAGCACGGCAATGGGATTGCCCGGGAATTGTTCGGCAAGGATTTCGCTCATGCGCATTCCGGTTCCGTGCTCTATGCCTTTTGTGCAACTGAGGAGGATCGTCCGGGCATTCTTTAATGCAGGCCGAAGTTGATGGGCGACCTCGCGGAGCGCAAGGGACGGCGTGACGAACATCACTAGATCCTGCTTCCCACAATCCTCGATCGCGCTTGTTAGATGGATCTCCGCTGGTAACATAATATCAGGCAGGTGCCCCGAGTTTGCCCGTGTACGGCGAATTTCCTGCACCCGATCGAAAGCGTGACCCCAGAGGACAACGCGGTTGTCTTGACTAGCCGCCAGCAAAGCCAAGGCCGTGCCCCAGCCACCAGTTCCTAATACAGCTACTTTCACCGTTTCGAATTAAATGATGGCTCCGTGCCTTGGAGTAGCCGACGGATGTTCGAATGATGACGCCAGATCACGACCGCCGCGATGAGTAGCGAAAAAGGCAATAGGCCAAAGCCGTGCAAGAATCGGTAATGCAAGTAGGCAGCTACAAAAATTGGTAATGAGAACGCCGCCACGAGCGACGCCAGTGAGACATAACGTGTTAAGAAAAAAATGGTTGCCCAAATTATAAGCACAGAAATTACGGCTATCGGCATTAGTCCTAACAATGTCCCAGCGGATGTTGCTACGCCCTTCCCTCCGCGAAAACCCAGCCACACCGGGTAAGTATGACCAAGAATGCAACTGAGTGCTGCCGCGATACCTAAGAGTTCCGGATACAAATCCACCGGGCGACTGTGAGCAACAGCCATGGCAATGGCAACCGCCAGAATACCTTTAAGCGCGTCCAGAAAAAATACCAGATAGCCCCAACTCTTGCCGAGCTGGCGAAGGACGTTTGTTGCACCGATATTTCCGCTTCCAAGTGTGCGGATATCGATTCCCCGTGCCCGCCCGACAAGGTAACCGTTCGGAATGGAGCCGAGGAAATAACTGACAATAATAATCAAGACGTAAGCCATTTCTGCAGACAAAGTTCAGCCGTTTTTGCGAAGCCAAACACTAAGAATTGAGACATCGCTCGCGGTGACTCCGGAGAGACTACATGCATCGCCGATAGTGTTTGGTCGCGCAAATGCGAGTCTTTCGCGCGCTTCCGTCCTGAGGCCTGGGATCGCCGCATATTCCAATCCTAGCGGAATCATCTGTGATTTGCCTTTATTGATCCGATCATTCTGGTATTCTTGACGCCGAATATATCCTTCGTATTTCGCAGTCGTTTCAAGAACGCTCCAAACTTCCATCGGGACAAGATTAAGAATCTCACTTGGGAGATTTCTTATGTGGAAATCGCTTTGCTTTAGGCGATGCCAAATAGTGCAGCCATCGAGCCGCCCTGCATGCGCGAGGTCACTGCCTTCCTTGATCGCTCGAAGTTTCTCCCTAAAAATTGCTTCACGGTGAGATGATACGAGTCCATTCGTAATTCCCTTCGGAGTTAATCGTATATCGGCGTTGTCGTGGCGTAGATATAAACGGTTTTCCGCGCGGCTGCTGAACATCCGATACGGCTCAGTAATCCCCCGATGGACCAGATCGTCGATCATCACGCCAATATACGCTTCGCTCCGATCCAATATGAATTTAGGCTTTCTAGCGACCTGCAGTGCCGCGTTGGCGCCGGCGACAAGGCCCTGTGCCGCTGCCTCCTCGTATCCAGACGTTCCATTTACCTGCCCGGCAAAGTAAATGCCAGCGATGAGTTTGGATTCCAACGTTGGTTGCAGTTGAGTCGGTGGAAAATAATCGTATTCGACAGCATATCCGGGCCTCATAATCTCACAGTGCGCAAGCCCCGGAATAGTTCGTAAAAATCGGAGTTGGACATCGTAAGGGAGGCTGGTTGACGCGCCATTCACATATATCTCCTCGGTCTCCCGGCCTTCGGGTTCCAAGAATAATTGATGATGCTTACGCCCGGGAAAGCGGACAACCTTATCTTCGAGAGAGGGACAGTATCTTGGCCCGGTGCCGACGATTGAACCGGAATAGAGCGGCGACCGGTGGAGGTTGTTCCGCACCACTTGGTGCGTGGTTTCATTCGTTCCGGTAATCCAACAGGGCAGTTGTTCCACGTGGAACTCGCGGCCTCGCTTTTTCGTTGGCATGCCCATTTCAATGTCGCGCTCGAGCGGAAGAAAACTAAATCGCGTCGGCGGGCAATCCCCATCTTGGCGGACACATCGCTCAAAATCGATGGACCGAGCGCTGAGTCGACAGGGCGTACCGGTTTTAAACCGCCGGGTTAAAAATCCGGCGTCCCTCAAGGTTTCGCTCAGCCGCGATCCCTTATCTCCCATGCGACCCCCCATACCTACATGGGCACCGATATGCAAAGTGCCTCGAAGAAACGTGCCAGCGGTTAAAATGACGCATTTAGCCCCTATCTCGACACCATAATCTGTTATGATTCCACGTGCACGGCCATCACCGATCAGGATATTTCTTACATCCCCTTGTTTAACATCGACCCCTTCCTGGCGCTCGATAGTCCATTTCAGCCGAAACTGATATGCCTTCTTATCGCACTGTGCTCGTGGGGCATGAACGCAGCCTCCCTTGGACCGGTTCAATAGCCTAAACTGAAGAGCAGTTGCATCAGTATTTTGGCCCATCGCTCCACCTAGCGCGTCGATTTCTCTTACCATTTGTCCTTTCGCCGAGCCGCCGATCGCAGGATTGCATGACATTTGACCGATCGTATCGAGGTTTTGCGTTACAAGAAGCGTCGCCGCCCCAAGCCGCGCGGACGCGAGCGCAGCTTCAATTCCGGAATGCCCGCCGCCGACTACGATGACGTCATATTCTTCTGGCAGACAAATGTCCTTCATGGGATAGATATTTTCGTAAACGGAACAGGCAATAATTTCGATAGGGTCCACTTGGTTGTAACGCGATCAATCCCTTCACTGACGATTTCCAGGTCCGGGCTGAACTCCGCAAGAAATTGCAGACATGCTCCGCACGGCGAGATTGCCGGCTTAATGTCCGCCACGATTGCCAGCGCAATAAACGAACACTGCCCCGCGCAGCAGGCCGAAATCGCGGCGGACCGCTCAGCGCACATCGTCAGTCCGAACGCTGCAATTTCGATATTACAGCCACGAAAAATATCACCGCTTGACGTCAAGATTGCCGCACCGACTTTGAACTGCGAGTAGAGCGCAACTGCTCGTTCTCTAGCAGACCAGGCTTCGCCAAGTAACTCGCTAACCGACCATATTTCACCGCGCATTATAGGTAATCCGGTTATTGTACTTCGGTTGATCAATCTTCGAGCTCCCCTTCACAGACCTCTCCTGCGCCTCCTGTAGCAAGCGCAATGCTATCCGACCCAGAATTAACAAAATTACCGCTGATAACAGCAGCCCTCCACCCCAAATCCAGTACTCCACCGCTTTTGGATGGTTGGTGCCCCGTATTAAATTCAGGCCAAATTGCCCTAGGGTACCAATATATGCGTAAAGGAAAAGTCCAGGGGCTTGGCCAATCGCGACCCACAGGATACAAGTGCGGAAACGCAACGTGGTCAAACCGTAAAGATAATTTAGCAGGCTCGTTGGGAATAATGGATGTAACTGGCTGAGCAGAATTATCTTCCAGCCTTCACGCCGCACAGCTGGCTCCAACGCTTTCACTGTCGGATTGCGCATCAAACCTTTCTTGAGCCATCGGCGACCAAACCAGCGACTGATAAAAAATGCGAGGGCAGCTCCAGCGACATTGCCAACTAGCACGATAAAAAAGCCCCACCAAAGGCCAAAGAAAAATCCGCCGCCAACGCTGAGCAACCCACCCGGCAAAAGCAGGACATTGCAGCACGCGTAGAGAACCGGATAACAAATTGCACTCCATGCGCCAAGATCCATCACCTTTCGCTGGATATCTGCCAGCCAGTCAGCCAACGGAAAAAAGTGGCCTGCAACCGCCATTCCTGCACAGACGAGGATGAGACCGCCAATTTGAATAAAGGCCGCGCGGCGAATTCTTGTCATTGCCTATTCTATCTCAGGAAAGAGAGCGCGCATACTTCGCTAGTTCGACGGTCGCCGAGTATTTTAAGAACGGAGTGATTAGGTAAACCCCCTTAAAACGCTCCAACGCGAATCGCGTTATCCGTCGGGCGATTTCCAAACCGCATTCCAAGCCTGCCGCGCCCGGTTGATTCGCCATTTGTCGTCGCACCTCGTCAGGGATGACAATTCCAGGCACTTCGTTATGCAAAAATTCGGCCTGCCGTCCGCTCAATAACGGCCAAACGCCGGCAAATATTGGCACTCCAAATAAACGCGTTTCCCTTTCCATCGCGTCTAAAATTTTTAAATCGAAAACCGGCTGGGTCATGACAAATTGTGCGCCGGCGGAAATTTTTCGTTCCAGCCGCGAAACCTGTGCTGGCAGGTTTTTGGAGTTGGGATTAAACGTGCAGCCGATGACAAAATGCGTCCCCCCGCTTAGGGCCTTGCCCGCGTGGTTGAATCCTTCATTCATTCGTTGCGCGATCCGAATCAACTCGATTGAATTCACATCGTAGACTGAGGCGGCGCCGGGATGATCTCCGACGCGCGCCGGGTCGCCCGTGAGCGGAAGGATGTGTCGCATCCCGAGCGCGGCAATGCCAAGCAATTCACTCTGGAGGCCGAGAAGGTTTCGATCGCGACAGCTCAAATGGAGCAGCGGAGTAATCCCAAACCGCTCTTTTAGCATTGCGCCCACGGCCAGATTACTTACACGCAAAATCGCCAGAGAATTATCGGCAAGCGTGATCGCATCACAACCGGCGGCCACCAGCGCTTGCGCGCCGGCAAAATATTTGTCAAGAGCGAGCGTCTTCGGCGGATCCAGCTCGCAAATGATCACCCGCTCGCCAGCTTTGATGGCATCGGCGAGACTCCGTTCCTCGGCCCCGATCGCTTTGGCCGAAGGCGCATCGTCTCGCTCGACGAATTCGCGCGCCGTTTTCGTGCGCACCGGCCTTGATCCAGATAACACCTCCGCAATCGCGGCGATCGTTCTCGGAGTCGTCCCGCAGCATCCCCCGACGAGGCGCGCGCCCTGAGCCGCCATCTCCAGCGCCAGGCGCGCGAAGTAATCGGGTGCGGTATGATAAAGGAACCGGCCCTCATGATACTGTGGGTAACCAGCATTCGGATACGCTGAGAGGATAAATTCAAGCGGTATTCCCTCGAGCACATGGAGCATCGCTTGCGGTCCATTCAAACAATTGACGCCGACCACATCTGCGCCAAGGGCAGTTAATTTTCGGAATGCCTCAACCAAAAGCAGACCCGAGCGCAGCCGTCCCTGAGGACCGCAGGCGAGCGAACAGATCGCCGGCGTCTCAGACAGCTTCACCTTCTCGCTGAGAGCCAGCGCGAGCTCTTCGTAATCAAGAAAGGTCTCAAAAAAAATCGCGTCCACACCTGCATCCAGCAATCCCTCGATTTGCTCGACAAAGACGGCCGAGCGATCGATCTTACGTTCCTCGGCCTGATCGCGGGAGACGCCAAGCGGTCCGACGCTTCCCCCTACCCAAACCTCCTTCGCGCCGACGGACTTGCGCGCGAGTTTGACCGCGGCGCGATTAATCTCGCTGACCTTGTTGGAAAAACCAAATCGTTCCAACCGGACCGCGTTGGCGCCAAAAGTATTCGTCTCGAGCACTTGAGCGCCGGCCGCGACGTAGTCCTGGTGCACTTTCTGGACGCGATCGGGGTCGCTGAGGCAGAGTTCCTCCAAGCAACGTTCGAGCGGAACTCCACCGTCGAGCAACATCGTGCCCATCGCACCGTCGCCGCAAAGCACATGATCCTGGAGCCGGTCGAGCAAGTCCATTGGTTAAAGGCCTAGCTTCGCCACGTTCCGCGGTCAATCGGAAAGCTCCCCTCCTAACGAGCATAAGTCTCGCGGGGCTTCGCCAAGTCCTTTACTCGTTAGGCGCGAAAGGTCGGACGACGAGGCCGTGGACAAACTGGGCGAATCATTTATCCTCGGCCGATGATGCGGCCCGCCGTACCTCTTGTTCTTCTGCTCACTTTTTGTTCTGCGCTCGCCGGCGGCGCGCCGAAAGGCCTTCATTATCCGCCCGCGCGCAAGGGTGACCAAATTGACGACTATCATGGCACGAAGGTGGCCGATCCATATCGCTGGCTCGAGGACCCGGACTCGCCGGAGTCGCGCAAATGGATCGAGGCCGAGAACAAACTGACCTTCAAATTTCTCGACACAATTCCGGCCCGCCCCGCAATCAAGGCGCAGCTGAAAACGCTTTGGGATTACGAAAAGTTTGGCGTGCCGGAAAAGGAACAATCGCGCTTCTTCTACACAAAAAATTCCGGACTGCAGAATCAGAGCGTCGTTTACACGACCGAGGATCTTTCGAAACCGGCGAAGGAATTGCTCGATCCGAACAAACTTTCAAAAGATGGGACAATCGCGCTCGGCGGCAGCGCGGTGAGCGACGATGCGAAGTTTTTCGCTTACGGGCTCGCGACCGCCGGCTCCGATTGGCAGGAGTGGAAAGTGCGCGATGTCGCGACGGACAAGGACACGTCGGATGATTTGAAGTGGGTGAAGTTTTCGGGCGCGGCCTGGAAGAAAGACAGCAGCGGATTTTTCTACAGCCGCTACGACGAACCGAAAGGCGAGAACAAGCTGCGCGCGCAGGTCTTCAATCAGAAGGTTTATTTCCACACTCTCGGCGCGCCGCAATCGCAGGATCAATTGGTTTACGAGCGTTCCGATCACAAGGACTGGCTCTTCGGCGAGCGAGTGACCGAAGATGGCCGCTACCTAATCATCGAGGTCAATCAGGGCACCAGCCCGAAGAATCGTGTTTTTTACCAGGACTTGTCGCAGCCCAACGCGAAAGTGATCGAGCTGCTGGCGAATGGCGATGCCGCGTGGCATTTCATCGGAAATGATGGCGCGACGTTTTGGTTTCGGACCGACCAGAACGCATCGCTTGGCCGCATTGTCGCCGTCGAAACGTCACGGCCTGCGCCCGTTCAGCCTAACGAGCTCGTCCCCGAATCAGGTGACGAGCTCGAAAGCGTCAGCTTGGTCGGCGAACATTTCGTCGCGGTCTATCTGCAGGACGCTCACGCTGCGGTGAAACTTTTCAAACTCGACGGCGCGCCCGACGGCGAGATCGCGCTGCCGGGTCTGGGAACGGTCGAAGGTTTCACGGGCAAGCGGGCGGACCGCGAAACATTTTTTTCCTTCACCAGTTTCACGACGCCGCCGGCGATTTATCGCTACGATTTCGACGCCGGAAAAAGCGCGCCGCTTTTCGTCCCGAAGCTGAAATTTCATCCGAGCGATTACACGACCGAGCAGGTTTTCTACACGAGCGCCGACGGCACGAAAGTGCCGATGTTTATCTCCTCCAAGAAAGGCCTCAAGAAAAATGGCCGGAACCCGACCTATCTTTACGGCTACGGCGGATTCGACATTTCCGTCACGCCGACTTTCAGCCCATCGAGCATTGTTTGGATGGAAATGGGCGGCATTTACGCGGTCGCGAATCTGCGCGGCGGCGGTGAATACGGCGAGAAATGGCATGAGGCCGGGATGAAACACGAGAAGCAAAATGTCTTCGACGATTTCATCGCCGCGGCGCAATACCTGATCGATAGCCATTACACTTCCACGCCGAAACTCGCGATTGGCGGCGGCAGCAACGGCGGTCTGCTCGTCGGCGCCTGCCTGACCCAGCGGCCCGATCTTTTCGGAGCGGCCGCGCCTGCCGTCGGTGTGATGGACATGCTTCGTTTCCAAAAATTCACCATCGGCTGGGCGTGGACTTCGGATTACGGCAACTCCGATAATGCCGAAGATTTTCCTTATCTCTACGCCTACTCTCCGCTGCAACACATTGCGCCGGGAACGAAATATCCGGCGACGTTCATCACCACCGCGGATCATGACGATCGCGTTGTCCCGGCGCACAGTTTTAAATTCGCCGCCACTCTGCAGGCCGACCAGGCGGGGCCCGCGCCGATCCTGATTCGCATCGAAACCCGGGCCGGACACGGCGCCGGAAAACCAACGAGCAAGATCATCGACGAGATCGCAGACCGGTGGGCGTTTCTCACCAAAGAATTGCACATGACTCTGCCCGCAAGTCTCAAGAATCAGCCGCGCCAGCCTAACGACTAACGAGCTTTGCCTAACGAAAAGCGCTATTGCGAAAGCGCGTAGACTTCAAACAACGCCACGCCTGTCGAATTATTTTTCCCCTGGACGACGGCGGAATAATTCCCGGGCGGCAGCGTCTCGACAATCGCCGACTCGCGATCGTCGGACGGCGGCACTTTCGAATCGACGATCGCCTGTTCCTGGTCGGACCGCCAGTTGTCGTTTGAAGAAAGGAGATCGCCGTCGCCATTATAAAGATCGAGCGTCGGATCCTGCAGCGCACCCAAGACGCCGGAGGCGGCGAGCGATGGCCCGATCGCCCGCACAATCACTTTTGTCGCCGTCGCGCCTCCGACAATGAAACCGCCGATGAGCACGCGGTCGCCGGTCTCGACGTTGCTGCGGGTCGAAATATTTGCCACGCTGCCCTGCGTCCGGTCGAGATTGTAAAGTTCGAAAAGCGCGACGCCCTGCGCCGAACCTTTTCCGTGCACGACCGCGCTGTAAGCGCCCGCCGGCAAAGTCGCCACCAGCGCGGCTTCGCTTGGAGCAGTCGGCGCGAGACCGAGCGCGGTCAGCGTCGCCGCATTTCCGGAGCTCCATGAATCATTCGACGCAATCAGTTTTCCCGACGCGTCGTGCAATTCCAAAACCGGATCGCTCAGCGTGCCCGCGACGCCCTCCTGCGCGAGCGACGGCCCGAGCGCACGCAGCACGACCGTCTTCGGCGTGCTCGATTGAATGATGAACCCGCCGATCATGACGTTCTCACCCGTCTGCACAAAACCGCGACTCGAAATATTATCGAGCGTCACCATTTGCCCGCTGCCGCCGGAGGGCACCGTGTAGGCGATCGGGTTCGAGTAAAGACTCTCGACGCCTTCTGTATTATAGGCGCTGACCGAAAAGGTATAGGTCGTCCCGGCGATCAAACCGGGCACGCTGGCGGTGTTGGTTTTGACACTGAGCAGATGCGCATCCGGATCCGACGGCGGACCGTAGCGGACGCGATAACCGGCGATGTTTTGCTCGGAATTCTTATCCCAGTAAAGAGTGGCGCTTGTCGCGGCTTTGACCGGAACGAGGGACACACAAAGGAAGCTTAAAACGACGAACCAGATGAGAGAACTGTCAAATTTCATGATTATTATAAGTATGGTAATTAGCAGATGGCGTGCCGCGCTTCTTTCGGCACGTTGGAATCTTGCTCGAGCGACGAAGGCGGGAACGAATGGTCGTCAGTCGCGTGGCCCCTTTTGCGCGACGATCCTGGCGCGGCCTAACGATGCCGCGATGCGAAGAGCTCGCAAAAAACGTCTGCCTTTCGTCAGGCCGTTTCCACGTTCGTCGGCAAACGAATTTCCACCGTCGTGCCCAAGCCGATTTCGCTGGCGACAGAAATCTTGCCGCGATGGGCGTCGACAACCGACTTCGCGATCGCCATTCCCAAACCCGTTCCGCCTGCTTTTCCGTGAGTCACAAACGGCTCGAAAATCTGCGGCAAAATCTCCGGCGGAATTCCGACTCCGGTGTCCGCGACTTGGAAGATGATTTCGTCCGCCCGCGGCTCGCACGCGATCGTTAGGCGACCGCCGGTCGGCATCGCTTCGCGCGCATTTTTGATCAGGTTCCCGAGCATGCGGCGGAAACGATTCACATCCACTTCGATCTCACCGCAGCAATCGGCGCGCAGGACAAGTTGCACGTCGCTCTCGCGCAACTGCGGCGCCGATTGCTCCGCCACTTCCTCGAGAAACTTCGCAGCGCTAATCGTCTCCTTCTCGAGCGCGATCGCACCGCGGGTAAAATCGAGCAGCTCCTGCGTCATCGCGAGCATGCCGTTGACCGCGCCGTCGAGCAGCGCGATCGCTTCGCGCAACGTCGGATCGTTGCTCTCGCGCGCGATCACATCGCAGCAGCAACGCACCGTGCTGATCGGATTATTCAGATCGTGAATGATCATGCTCGCCATCGAGCCGACCATGCTCAGCCGCTCCGCCCGCATCATTTCGCTGATGAAATGCGAATTGATCTGCCGCAATCGCGCGGTGACCGAACGCAGAAAATTTAAGTGTAATCGGCTCGGCGCGATCTCGAGAATGCGTTGAAAATTCTCCGCGTTCACAAGCCGAGCAGCGTCGGCTGCGCGGCGACCGCGGTGGCCGAGCGCGGCTCGCCGTCGAGCAAGGACATTTCGCCAAAGAAATTTCCCGGCTCGATAAAGCCGAGCGTTTCCTCCTGTCCGCCACGGCCGCGCTTCGAGATTTTCACCGCGCCTTCGCCGACGAGATAGAGCACGTCGCCGCGATCGCCTTCGCGAAAAATCACTTCCTCGCGCGCGAACGACGAGACCAGCATTTCGCCTGCGATCCTTTCGAGCAGATCGCGATCGATCCCCTCGAAAAGTCGGTTGCGAAAAAATTGCGCGACTGCCGCGGGCGTTGAAGAACGAGTGAGCATCCGATCGGCCCGCGCCATCTCGCGCGCGCGGCCAATCCACTACAAAAGCTAAATCCGCGCCACTTCGCGCGCGAAGCGGAACGGGACGTGCTCCAAAAAATGCGGGCGCGCGCAGGCGCCGCCTTCCGTCCGTAGAATTTCCATGGCCAATACCCACGCGTTCGAACCACCGCCGCTCGAAAACGAGAAAGCGTGCCTCACAGTTGTGCGCGCGGACGAGGCCAACGCGCCGACCGCGCCTAACGACCGCGAGCTCAAGATCGAGATCGGGCACGTCCTCTTCCTTGACGTCGTCGGTTACTCGAAGCTGCTCATTCACGCGCAGAGCGAGCTGCTGCAGCAGTTGAACGAAATCGTGCGCGCGACCCCGCAATTTCGCGCCGCCAACGCCGCCGGGAAGCTTCTCCGCCTCCCGACCGGCGACGGCATGGTGCTCGTCTTTCGCGACAGCCCGGAAGCGCCGCTGCGTTGCGCGATCGAGATCGGCGAAGCGCTCCGCGCGCATGGAGGCATCGAGTTGCGAATGGGAATTCACAGCGGCCCGGTCAATGAAGTGATCGACGTCGACGGTCGCGCGAATGTCGCCGGCGCCGGCATCAACATCGCGCAGCGGGTGATGGATTGCGGCGACGCGGGGCACATTCTGCTTTCCAAACACGTCGCCGAAGACCTCGAGCATTACGTCCGCTGGCAGCCGCATCTCCATCCGCTCGGCGATTACGAAGCGAAGCACGGCGCGATTATCTCGGTCGTCAATTTCTTCACCGAGACGGCGGGCAACTCCGCCCCTCCGGCCAAACTCGCGCACTCCCGCGTCTCCGGCCGTTCGCGGCGGCGCCGGGTCGACCGCCCGGCGAGCAGGCCTTCGACTTCGTTCATGTCGCTTCTTCTCACCGGCGTCTCGCTTCTCGCGGTGATCTGGTTCTTCACTCATCCGCCGTCGCGGGACTCGCGCGGCGGGGCGGGTTCGGCGGCGCCGACTGTGCCTTCGCTGGCGGCGATCCCGGAAAAGAGCATCGCTGTGCTCCCCTTTGAGAACCTGAGCGCGGCCAAGGAGACGGCCTACTTCGCCGACGGCATCCAGGACGAGATCCTGACCGACCTCGCGAAGATCGCCGACCTGAAAGTGATCAGCCGCACGAGCGTGATGCAATACAAGACGATTCGCGCGCGCAACCTCCGCGAGATCGGCCGCCAGCTTGGCGTCGCCCACGTGCTCGAAGGCAGCGTCGAGCAGTTCGGCAACCGCATTCGGGTCAACGCCCAACTGATCGACGCCCGGACGGACGCGCACCTTTGGGCGCAGGTTTACGATCGCGATCTCAAGGACATCTTTGCCATTCAAAGCGAGATCGCCAAAGCCATCGCCGACCAGCTCCAGGCCAAGCTTTCGCCCCGGGAAAAGGCGGCCATCCGGCAAGCCTCCACCACCGACCTCGTAGCCGAGAGGCTCTACCGCCAGGCGTTGGAAGAGAGCGGGCTTGCCTCCAATCCCGACGCCAAAGCCCCGTTGCTCAAGACCGTCGTCTTGCTTGAGGAAGCGATCGCGCGCGATCCCCATTTCATCCAGGCCTATGGGCTCCTCGCCACCTCGCATCTCGATCTTTACTGGGAGGGGTTTGACCACACCCCGGCGCGGCTCGCCCTCGCCCGCACGACCATCGAACAGGCGGAGAAGATCGCGCCGGACGCCGGCTCGGTCCACATCGTCAAGGGCGACTACGCCTACGTCGCCTTTCGCGATTACGACACCGCCCAGGCCGAGCTGCTCATCGCCCGGAAGACGATGCCGAACAATGCAGTCATCTACATCCGCAGCGCCACGATCGAGCGGCGTCTCGGCCACTGGGACGCCTCGCTCCGGGATTTCGAGAAAGGCGTCAGCCTCGACCCGCGGAACTTCCGCTACCTGATCGAGACCGCCTTTACCTACCAGGTCCTGCGCCGTTTCCCCGAGGCGGCGCAAACCTACACCCGCGCCCTTTCCGTCGCTCCGCAGGACTACTTCGCCCGCACCCAGCTCGCCGAGATCGAGTTCTTCGCGCGGGCCGACCTGCCGCTCTGGCGGGCCCAGATCGATCGCGTCCTGGCGGAAGACCCGACCTCGGCGACCACGATCGCGAACAGCCTCTTCAACTGCGCCCTGGCGGAACGCGACCGCGACGCCCTCCGGCGCGCGATCGAGGCGATCCGGCCCGACGGCCTGCGCGATCCTTATAACAACTCGCTTTACTCGCGCCCATGGTTTATCGGCCTGGCCGCGCGCGCGCTCGGGGACGCCGCCGGGGCGAAAGCCGCCTTCACCAAAGCGCGGGCGATCGAGGAAAAGGCGGTCCAGGCCGAGCCGGCCTATGCCGCGGCCTGGTCGCGGCTTGGTTTGATCGACGCCGGCCTTGGCCGGAACAACGAAGCGCAGCGGGAAGGTCTCCGCGCCTGCGAGCTGCTCCCGGTCGCGAAGGACGCGCTCGACGGCCCTTCCTACATCACGAATCTCGCCCTCATCTACGCCTGGACGGGCGAGAAAGACCGCGCCCTCGACCAACTGGCCCGCTCGGCCGCGCTGCCCGGCGGGATCACTTACGGCGAGCTGAAGAAGATGCCGCAATGGGACCCGCTCCGGGGCGATCCGCGTTTCGAGAAGATCGTCGCCTCCCTTGAGCCGGCGGCGCCGGCCGGGGCAAAAAGAGCGCAGTAAGGACGGGGAGTGGCCGGGTGGGCCTTGCAGGCTGCCGTGCTGCTTGTTGGGGGGACGCCCTTCTCCCTCTTGCACAACTTCGTGTCCTTATTGGAGAACAGCTCTCTCCTTATTGGGCAACGGCTGCGACCATCATGGTCTCCGACCGTTACCATGATGGTCAACGCCTGAGACCATGAGGGTCGATGCCTGAAACCATGATGGTCGACGCCCGAGACCATGATGGTCAATGCCTGAGACCATGAGGGTCAGCGCCCGAGACCATGACGGTCAACGCCCGAGACCATGAGGGTCAGCGGCTGTGACCATGAGGGTCTCCGACCGCCCCCCTCCGCCTGTAGCGTGCGCTGTCTCAGCGCACCGGTTTAGGGAGCGCGCTCGCCCGGTCCGCCGGGACCGAGGACGCTCCAGACCCGGTTAGACAAAAATCCCAATCAGCGGCGTTTAATTTCTTGAATCCAAACCGCGCCCTCGCCGCATCTCCACCTTATGATCTTCGACTCGTTTTTTCAGGATGTGCGCATCGGGCTGCGGGTGCTCTGGAAGGAAAAGACCTTTTGCCTCCTCGCCGTGACTGTGCTCGCCCTCGGCATCTGCGGGGTCACGACCCAGTTCTCGATCGTGAACGCGTTCATGCTCCGCGGCTTTTCCTTCCCCCACCCGGAGCAGCTCGTGGCCATCGGGCTGGTCGATCCCAAGGCCAACCCGCAGCAGAATAACTTCGGGGCCGGGTTCATCCCTTCGGAGGCGGATTACGTCGATCTGCGGTCGGCGACGAAGTCGTTCTCGATGATGGCGGCGTATCTGAACGGCTCGACCATTAACGTGACCTACAAGGCGAAGCCGCAGCGTTACACCGGGGCTTATGTGACGGATGAGTTCTTCAAGATCATCGGGGTGCAGCCGATCATCGGGCGCGACTTTACCGCGGCGGACAACCGGCCCGGGGCGGAGAAGGTGGCGCTGCTCGGGAACGAGATCTGGAAGCGGGATTTCGGCGGCGACCCAAAGATCGTGGGGCAGGCCATCCGGATCAATGGCCGCTCGGCCACGGTCATCGGGGTGATGCCGGAAGGGTTCAAGTTCCCGCAAACCGAGCAGCTCTGGGTGCCGCTCTTCAGCGAATACCCGGTCACGCCGCGGGGCGACCCGAACGGCCCCGGCGGCCCGCAGGTGATGGGCCGGCTCAAGCCCGGGGTGACGCTCGACCAGGTGAACGCGGAGTTTGTGGGGCTGGCGCGGCGGCTGGCGAAGGATTACCCGAAGACCAATGGGCAGCTCGTCTCGGCCAGGGTGCAGCCGCTGATCAATAGTTTCACCGGGCAGCAACTGCGGGCCACGCTTTACGCCATGCTCGGGGCGGTCTTGCTCGTGCTCGTGATCGCCTGCGTTAATGTCATGAATATGCAGTTCGGCCGGGCCGCGCTCCGGGCCAAGGAGCTGGCCATCCGCGGAGCGCTCGGGGCGAGCCGCTGGCGTCTCGTGCGCCAGATGTTGACCGAGAGCATGCTCATCGCCGTGATCGGCGCGGGGGCCGGGATCGCGCTCGCGCATCTCGCGATCGGGCAGCTCATCCGGGTGACGTCGAACCCGGCCTTCCAGATGCCTTACTGGGTGTCGTTCAACATGGATGGCAAGGTGCTGCTCTTCACTGTCGGCGTGACGGTGTTCGCGACGTTGCTCTCGGGTTTCATCCCGGCGTGGTTGAGCGCGCGGGCCAATCCCGCCGAGGTGATGAAGGAAGGCGGCCGCGGCAACAGCAGCCGGCTCGTCCAGGTCATCACCCGGGTGCTCGTGGTCGGCCAGATCGCGGTCACGGCCGCGCTCCTCATCGCGGCGACGCTCCAGATTAAGTCGATCCGCAACCAATACACCCTCAACTACGGCTACGACGAGAACGGCGTCTACTCCGCGCGCATGGCGCTTTTCGAAGGGAGCTTCCCGGGCGTCGAAGCGCGCCGGCAGTTCTACAAACGCGTCCTGCGCCAGGTGCGGAGCGATCCCGCCTTTGCCGATGCCGCGATGAGCGACCGTTTCCAGATGACCTTCGCCAACTTCGGCCAGTACGAGGTCGATGGGAAGACCTACGTGACCGATCGCGACCGGCCCTTCGGCAACAGCGAATCGGTCTCGGACAACTATTTCGCCACTATCGGCCTGAAGATTCTCGAAGGCCGCGACTTTACGATCGACGACAGCGACGCGAAGCAGCCGGTCGCGATCGTCAACGCCAAGTTCGCGCGCAAGTATTGGGGCAACTCGAGCCCGCTCGGCCGCCGGGTGCGCATCTTCAATCCCGCCCAGCCGCAGCCGTGGCGCACGATCGTCGGGGTCGTGCCCGACACGCTGATGCAGGGGCCCTTCAACCAGCAGACCGATGGCGGCGGGTTTTACGTCCCGCTGCTCGGTGCGGCGATCGCGCCGCAGTTCGTCACCGTGATCGTGAGGCCGCATCCGGGCGAAGCCGCCGCGACCCTCGCGCCCGCGCTCACCCACGCGGTCTCGCAGGCCGATCCCGATCTGCCGGTTTATTTCGGCGGCACCCCGGCGGTGCTGCACGCCCAATTCCTCGTCGGCAATCGGCTGATCGCGAATTTATTTACCATCTTCGGCCTCGTCGCGGTCGTGCTCTCGGCGGTCGGTTTGTACGGCGTCATGAGTTTTTCGGTCAACCAGCGGACGCAGGAGTTCGGCATCCGCATGGCCTTGGGCGCCGACGCGCGGCGGATTCTACGGCTCGTCATGACTCAAGGCGCGTGGCAGGTCGCGATCGGCCTCACGCTCGGGGCGGGGAGCGCGGCGCTGCTTCTCGGCGCGCTTGGGCAGGAGGGGTTGCAGAACTTCCTCTTCCAGGTGGACGCGCACGACCCCGTCATTTACAGCTCGGTCGCCATGCTTCTCATCCTCGTCGCGGCGGCCTCGTGCCTCGTGCCGGCGCTGCGCGCGACGCGGGTCAACCCGATGGTGGCCTTGCGCGCGGAGTAGTTGCCTAACGACCCGGCTCGACAGCGCGGCGACCCGGCGCGACAGTGCCGCAGTTGTGAGCGCACGAGACTTTTCGCCGATGGAAACCGCCGCCCGCGGGATGGTGCGCCGTCTCGCGGAGGCGGGCCACGTCGCCTTTTTCGCGGGCGGCTGCGTGCGCGACTTATTGTTAGGCAAAACGCCTAAGGACTTCGACATCGCGACCTCCGCGCGGCCGGAGCAGGTGCAGCAAATCTTCCCGCGCACCTTCGCGGTCGGGGCGCATTTCGGGGTCATCGTCGTGCTCGAGAACGGCGTGCAGGTTGAGGTCGCTACCTTCCGTTCGGACGGGGCGTATCTCGACGGCCGGCGGCCGGACGCGGTCCACTTTTCCTCGCCGGAAGAGGATGCGCGCCGGCGCGACTTCACGATCAACGGCATGTTTTACGATCCGCCTAACGAACAGGTGATCGACTTCGTCAACGGCCGCGCCGATCTCGCGGCGCGGATCGTTAGGGCGATCGGCGACCCGGCGCAACGCTTCGCCGAGGACCGCCTGCGGCTCTTGCGCGCGGTCCGGTTTGCCACCGTGCTCGAGTTCGAGATCGAGCCCGCGACATGGGACGCGCTCGCCAGCGCGGCGGGCACGATCAACCAGATCAGCGCGGAACGAATTCGCGAAGAGCTGGTGCGCATCTTCCTTTCCCCGCAACGCGTCCGCGGGTGGGACCTGCTCGATCGCAGCGGACTGCTGGCCGCGATCCTCCCCGAGCTGGAGGCGACGAAAGGCTGCGAGCAGCCGCCCCAGTTCCATCCCGAAGGCGACGTCTTCCGCCACACCCGCCTGATGCTTTCGCTCTTGCCTAACGACCTCTCCCTCCCGCTCGTCTGGAGCGTCCTCCTGCACGACATCGGCAAGCCCGCCACCGCGGCCGTGGACGCGAACGGCCGCATTCGCTTCAACGGCCACGACAAGCTCGGCGCGGAAATGACCGAGCGGGTGATGGAACGCCTCCGCTTCTCCCGCGCCGAGATCGACGCCACGGTCGAAGCCGTCCGTCAGCACATGGTCTTCAAGGACACGCCGAACATGCGCCTCGCCCGGCTCAAGCGCTTCATGGCCCGGCCCACTTTCGCCGACGAGCTGCAACTCCACCGCGTCGATTGCCTCGGCAGCCACGGCATGCTCGACGTTTACGAGCTGCTCCGCGCGAAGCAGGAGGAATTTGCCCACGAGCCGATCATCCCGCCGCCGCTCGTGAACGGCCAGGACCTCATCGCCATCGGCCTCGCACCCGGCCCGCGGTTCGGCGAAATCCTCGAAGCCGTCCAGACCCGGCAGCTCGAAGGCGCCTTGCGCAACCGCGAGGAAGCGCTTGAATGGATCAGGACCCTCGCCATCGAATGAAAATCCTCATGATCAGCAGTGAAGGCTGGCCCCTCGCGCGTTCCGGCGCGCTCGCCGACATCCTCGCCGCCCTTCCCCGGGAACTTCAGGCCCGCGGCCACGAAATCGCCCTCACCATGCCGTATTACCGCGAGCTGGCGGAAGACTCCGGCCTTGCCACCGAGCCGCTCCCCGTCAGCATCCCGATCGCCCTCGGGGGCGAGACCTACGACGCCCAAATCCTCGAAGCCCGCACCCCGGACGACCTGCAAATCTTCTTCATCCGCTGCGACCCGTTCTTCGACCGGCCCGGCCTTTACGAGGAGAACGGCGAACCCTACCCCGACAACGCCGAGCGCTTCATCTTCTTCAGCAAAGCCGCCCTCGAGCTCGCCCGGCGCATGACCCCGTCCCCCGACATCCTCCACGCCCACGACTGGACCGCCGCCCTCGTCCCCGTCCTCGTCCACGACCAAGGGCTTCCCTTCGCCACCGTCCTCGCCATCCACCACCTCGACCGGCAGGGCGACTTCCCGGCCGAAACCTTCGCCCTCACCGGCCTCCCCCCGCGCTATTTCGGAATCAACGGCCTTGAATACCACGGCCGCCTCAACCTCCTCAAAGGCGGCATCCTCTTCGCCGGCCGCGTCGTCCTCCCCGGCGCCGCCTCCGCCCACGACATCCAGACCCCGGCATTCGGGCAGGGCCTCGACGGCCTCCTCCGCGCCGAGAGCTGGCGCATCCGCGGCATCCTGCCCGGCGCCGATACCAAACGCTGGAACCCCACCACCGACCCCTTCCTCCCCATGCGTTACGGCCCCGGCTCCCTCGAAGTCAAAACCGCCTCCAGCGCCGCCCTCCTCGCCGACCTCGGCCTCGCCCCGGCCCCGCGCGGGCCCGTCTTCGGCATGGTCACCCGGCTGGCCGACGCCAAAGGCTTCGACATCCTCCTCCCCGTCCTCGACCGGCTCCTCGGCGCCGACGTTCGCCTCGTTATTTTGGGCAAAGGCGACCCGGCCTATGCCACCGCCCTCGGCATCCTCGCCCGGCGTTACCCCGAGCGGCTCGCCTGGCGGGCCGATTACGACGAAGCCCTCGCCCACCTCATCGAAGGCGGGAGCGACATCGCCCTCATCCCGGCCCGGGTCGAACCGGGCGGCCAGAGCGCCATGCACAGCCTGCGTTACGGCGTCCTCCCGATCGCCCGCGGCACCCGCGGCATCGAGCAAATCATCGCCGACTACGACCCCGCGACCGACACCGGCCACGGCTTCCTCTTTTACGAATACGGCCCCGAAGCCTTCTGGGACACGATCAAGCGCGCCCGCGAAATCTACCGCGACCGCGCCACCTGGGAACGCATGGCCCGGCGCGCCTCGCTCCTCGACTTCAGTTGGCCCCACGCCGCCGGCGAATACGAAGCCCTCTACCGCAGCCTCCTCCCGCCCGAGACCGCGGCGGCTTAGTAATAATGCCAGCCCCCGTATTGATCGATCCAGGCAAACGCACCGGCGAGCGTCTCGCACTTCGTTTGATTAACCTCGCGTTTCGTTTGGTTGATCTCGCACTTCGTTTGATTGATCTCGCGTTTCGTTTGGTTAATCCCGCACTTCGTTTGGTTGATCTCGCGTTTCGTTTGATTGATCTGCCAAAGCCGCAGACCGGTTCGTGGGCCCGGGAGATGGGCGGCGCGGTTCACTAGAGTTGGGTGAGGGTGACGGAGCGGCCGCTTTTTCCATCCTGGGTGATCTCGAGGACTTTGGGGCCGAGGAGGCCGCTGGCGGGCACCTGCATCATGACGCGCCGGTCGCTGCCGTCGAAGACGGTCAGGTTGACCGGGCTGGAGCCGTCCGGGTTCATGAGGACGGCGGTGGGCATGGGCGCGCCGGGGCTGTCGCTGTGGAAGCGCGAGCCGCGGGCTTCGAGGACGCCGCCGGCCTGGTAGGAGTTGACCTGGCCGCCGGGCATGGCGATGACGCTGCTGACGGTCGGGATGGCGGGGCCGACTTCGCCGGTTTTCTGGACGGAGAGGCCCTGGCGGAAGGCGGCCTTGACCGCGGGGGTGGGGGTGAAGTGGTAGTCGCAGTTGTCGCGGATGAGGTTGGCGTCGGGGTCGGCCGTGTCGTAGCTGCCGCCGACGGCGGGCTTGGCGCGAAAGAGGCCAAGGATGCTGGCGATGGGTCGGGTCTCGCGCAGGAAGTTGGCGAGGCCGTTGAAGAGGCTTTTGAGGACTTTCTCGACGTCGGCCTGGGCGACGCCGGAGTCGGTCGCGATGTAGGCGAGGAATTCGTCTTCCTCGACGAAGTCCTGCAGCGTGGCGCCGGCGCTGAAGGGATGGGTTGAGTTCGGCAGGTTCGGTTTGATGAAGTAGGTAAAGGACATGGGGGGATTTTTGGGGACCGGGGCGCGAGGATGCAAGACTTATTTAAGATTTTTTTTGGGGGTGATCGGGGCTCAGGGGGATTGGAGCGCGCCGGTCTCGGTGATGCTGCCGTCGGTGAAGATGATGAGGTTGCCGTTGCCGTGGACGTTGGCCGCTTCGATGAACCAGGGCTGGTGCGGCCATTGGTGGGGGGTGGTCGGTTTGGCGTCGAAGCTCATCGGGATGTAGTCGAGGCGGGCGTCGTTAGGCTGGGAGTAGTCGGGGTTGTGCAGCAGCTCTTCTTCGGTCGGGCAAATCCAGGTGCGCCGGGTCGGGCCGAAGGGGGCGAGGGCGTCGATCCAGGCGTTGGCGAAGTCGGTGCCGCCGCTGTTCCCGCCGGTGCGCGCGATTTGCGGCCAGGAGCCGTTGCGCTGCAGGTAAAGGTCGGCGGCGAGGTAGAGGTTGCGCAGGTTGGCGACGCACTGGATGCGCTGGGCCCGGGCCCGCATCCCGGCGTAAACGGGGAGGAGCATGGTGGCGAGGATGCCGATGATGACGATGCCGATGCCGAGCTCGAGGAGGGTGAAGGCGCGTTCGCGTCGGCGGTGCACTCGGTCAGGCGAGTTCGTTAGGGCCTAACGAGTGGCGCGACTCGTTAGGCGATCGTTAGGCGTGAGGCTAACCGCCGATCTCGGATTGCTTGAAGCCATCGACGATGTAGTTGATCGGGCCGTTGCTGTCGCCCGCATTGGCTTGTTGCTGATCGAGGGGATCTACAACGACATAAGTAATACCCGCGGTGCCGCTGAGTCGCGCGCTAACGGAACTGAAGCTGTTTGGATCAGCCGCGATCTTAGCAAAGATATCACCGCTAGCGTTGAATGTGACGACGAGGAACGAGCTCGAGGTCGATGTTGATGAGCCCGCGAAGGTGATGCTGAGAGTCGCATCGGCCACACCGATGAACATGGCGGAGTCGGGATCAGCAATCCCCTGAACGGTGCCTGCGTAGTAGTAACCATTCCTGAAGAAAGCGACGGTGCCAGTAGCAATACCTGTTGTTGGAACCGTCACTACAAAGATGCCAAGGGAGTTCTCATTGGCCGGCGGGTAGAGGACGCCGGCGTAGTTGCCGGTGGTGACGATCGACCCGGTCGGATAAACCGGCCCGCCTTTGATGGCGAAACATTCGGAAGCGAAGAGGACGAGGCAAAGGAGCGAGCCGAGGAGCGCTTTCATTTGCGCGCAGAATAGCGGCGGCCGCGGGCGGCGGTCAATGGGAATTTGCGGGCCGCGGGAGTTCGTTAGGCGGTCGTTAGGCGGCTGTAGCGTCCGCCGTGTCGGCGGACTTCCCCACTCGTTAGGCGAGTTCGTTAGGCGCGGCTCAGACGGCGATCGCCGCCTTGATCGCGGGATGCGGGTCGTAGCCTTCGAGGGTGAAGTCTTCGTAACGGAAGTCGTGGAGGTTTTTGACCGCGGGATTCAAGCGCATGACCGGGAGCGGGCGGGGCGCGCGGGTCAGTTGTTCGCGCGCCTGCTCGAGGTGGTTCTTATAAAGATGCAGGTCGCCGAAGGTGTGGATGAATTCGCCGTTCGTTAGGCCGCAGACTTGCGCGACCATCAGGGTGAGGAGGGCGTAGCTCGCGATGTTGAAGGGGACGCCGAGGAAGAGGTCGGCGCTGCGCTGGTAAAGCTGGCAACTGAGCGCGCCGTCCTGGACGTGGAACTGGAAGAGTGCGTGGCACGGGGGCAGGGCCATGGCGTCGACTTCGGCGGGGTTCCAGGCGGTGACGAGGAGGCGGCGGCTGTCGGGGTTGCGCTGGATTTGCGCGATGACGCGGTCGATCTGGTCGATGCGCTCGTCGTTAGGCCCGCGCCAGTCGCGCCATTGCGCGCCGTAAACGCGCCCGAGCTCGCCGCTCGAGTCGGCCCATTCGTTCCAGATCGTGACGCCGTTCTCCTGGAGCGAGCGGACGTTGGTCTCGCCGCGCAGAAACCAGAGGAGCTCGTGGATGATGGATTTGAGGTGGAGCTTTTTCGTGGTGAGGAGCGGGAAGGTTTCTCGCAGGTCGAAGCGAGCCTGCGCGCCGAAGACGGCGATCGTCCCCGTGCCGGTGCGGTCCTCGCGCGGCCGGCCCTTTTCGAGGACGAGCCGGAGAAGGTCGAGGTACTGGCGCATCTGGCCTGACGAGTGCCTAACGAACTAGAGAAAGCGCCATTTCGGCTTGCCGGCCGCGTCCGTTTCCCACAAGCGGACGCCGCCGGGATAGACGTTGCGGTTGTCGCCGATGACGGTCTCGGCCGGGACCTCTTCGACCAGCTTGGAGTTGCCGCCGCCGAGCACGATGCGGTCGGCGATGAAGGCGATGCGGAGTTGCTCGACCGCGCGCGCCACTTCCTTGCGCCAGGCTTTTTTCCCGAGCCGCTCGAGGCCGGCCTCGCCGAGCTGATCCTCGAGCACGCCGCCATCTATATAAGGAAGGAAGCCGAGTTCGAGCGAAAGGACGTGGCCGGGCCAGATGAGGGAGGAGCCGAGGCCGGTGCCGAGACCGAGGAAGAGCATGCGGTTGACGCCTTCGTAACTGCCGAGAGCCTGGAGGGCGGCGTCGTTGACGACCCGGACGGGTTTGCCTAACGACTTGGCAAAGTCGAAGCCGGCCCAGCCTTTGCCGAGATGGTTCGGCTCTTTCAGGATCGCGCTCTCGCGCACCGGAGAGGGGAAGCCGATCGAGACGGCGTCGTAGTCCCAATCCTTCGTCGCGTCCTTGATCTGCGCGATCGCGTCGGCCGGCGTGAGCTTCGGGCCGGAGGGAAATTTGCGGCGCTTGTCCTCGGCCGAGATCATGAGCTTGATGTTTGTGCCGCCGACGTCGACGACGAGAATCTTGCGGTTCATAAGCGGGTGTGGGGCAGGTTGCGGATGGGCATGAGGCGCAGTTTTCCTTCGCGCTGTTTCTCGGCCAGCTTCTTCGCCTGTTTGCGCGATTGCTCGCGGAATTGGGCCTGGGCCTGGGCCGGGTTTTCGCCATCCTCGGGTTTCAAACGGACGTAACTCCCGTCCGCCTGCAACTCGCGCGCCTTACCGTGGTCGGTGAGGAAACGCGGCAACACTTCGTGGATGATTTCGTCGCGCAAGACCGGCGCGTCGATCGGGAAGGCGAGCTCGACCCGGCGATAGAAATTCCGCGGCATCCAATCCGCGCTCGCGAGATAAACGCGCGGCTCGCCGCCGTTCTCGAAGTAGTAAATGCGGCTGTGCTCGAGAAAACGCCCGACGATGCTGATGACGCGAATGTTCTCGCTCAAGCCCGGCATCTTCGGTCGGAGCGAGCAAATTCCCCTAACGATGAGGTCGATCTTCACGCCCGCGATCGAGGCTTCGTAAAGTTTCTCGACCACCTCCTGATCGACGACCGAATTCAGCTTCGCGATGATGCGCGCCGGCCTGCCCGCGGCGGCGTGGTCGCGCTCGGTCTCGATCATTGCGATGAGCCGCTCGTGCAGGTCGAACGGCGCGACGAGCAGCTTTTTCAAGCCGGGGTAACCGGCGAGTCCAGTCACGGTGTTGAAGACGATCGCGACTTCCTCGGTCAATTCCGGCGCGGTCGTGAACAAACTGAAGTCGGTGTAAATGCGCGCCGTTTTCGTGTGGTAATTTCCGGTCCCGAGATGGACGTATTGCCGCAGCCGGTCGGCGTCGCGCCTAACGATGAGCATGACCTTGCAATGGGTCTTCAAACCGACGACGCCATAAACGACATGCGCGCCCGATTCCTCGAGGCGGCGGGCCCACTGGATGTTGTTCGCCTCGTCGAAACGTGCGCGCAATTCGACCAGGGCGGTGACCTGTTTGCCGGCGGCGGCGGCGGTGATCAGCGCCTCGACGATCGGCGAGTCGCCGCTCGTGCGATAGAGCGTGATCTTGATCGCGAGGACCTGCGGATCGGTGGCCGCGCTCTCGATTAATTCCACCACCGGGTCGTAACTTTCGTACGGGTGATGGAGCAAGATGTCTTGCTTGCGCATCGCCTCGAAAATGTCCGCGTGCGGCGGCAGCGCCGGATCGCGCGCCGGTTGAAAAACGCGGTCCTTCAACTTCGCGAAGGCATCGTTCCCGACCAGCGGCGCGAGATGCGTCATCGAAAGCGGCCCGTCGAGTTTGTAAAGATCGGCCTCGGTCAGTTGGAAAAATTCGAGGAGCAAATCGGAGAAGTCGTTAGGGCAATCGGCCTCGACTTCGAGCCGCACGGCGTTGCCGCGACTCGACCGGCGAAGTTCCTGCTCGATGCTGCGGAGCAAATTATCCGCCTCTTCGTCGTCGACGTAGAGATCGCTGTTGCGCGTGACCCGAAAGGCGTGCGCGCCTTCGATGATCAGCCCGGGAAAAAGCTCCGCGATGTGGTCCCTGATGAGCGACGCGAGATACAAATAATTCCACGTCTCGTCGCCCTTCTCGCCGCGCGGCATGAGGATCAAACGCGAGACCGCGCGCGGCACCTGCACGATCGCGTGCAACGGCTCGCCGTCTTTTTTCGTCCGCGCCCTGACGAGCAAATTGTGGCTCTTGTTCAGCAGTTGCGGAAAGGGATGACTCGCATCGACCGCGAGCGGCGTCAGCATCGGAAAAACTTCCTCGCGAAAATAACGCCGCGCCCAGGCCGCGCGTTTCGTGCTCAGCCCGCTGCTTTCGCGAATGCGAATATTCTGCTCGCGCAACGCCGGCACGATCTCCTTGTTCCAGAGCGCGTATTGCGCCGCGACCATCTCGTGCGCGACGCGCTGAATGGCGTTGAACGTTTCCGTCGGGCTCATCCCGTCGGGCCCGACGTCGCTCGTCTCGCTCGCGATTTGTTGCTTGATGCCGGCGACGCGGATTTCGAAAAACTCGTCGAGATTAGAGCTCACGATCCCGAGAAATTTCACCCGCTCGAGCAGCGGTTGCGTCGGGTCCTGCGCCTCTTCGAGGACGCGGCGATTGAACTCGAGCCAGCTCAGCTCGCGATTGATGAAGTTGGCCGGCGCGGCGAAATCGGGCTTCGCTGGCGACTCGTTAGGCGCGCGCAGCTCGAGCACATTTTCAGGCGCGGAAACGGAAGAGAGATTGCTCGAAGCCATAACGCAGTCGCGCACGAGAGTGCGACTCCTTCAATTAACGCTCGCCGCTTCGCGCTGCAAATTTCCCGCGTTCCGGTTGACGCGCGCGTGCTTTCTCCGGCACGCTCCGCGATCATGCGGCGGAGGCGGCACAACGCGAAATGGTGGGAGTTCGAGACGCTCGAGTGGCTCGCGATCGTGATCGCCTTTCTCGGCATCGTCGCGGTCTTCTGCGTTTTTTTCATTCGCCGTCACGTCATCGCCTATCACGTTGGCCACACTTTCAGCGTCAACGATCCGGAATTTTTCGGCTCCGCGCTCGCCCTCGCCGATCCGGTTCCGCTGCCCGGAAACAAAATCGAGCTGCTCCAAAATGGCGACGAATATTTTCCCGCCATGCTCGCCGCGATCCGCGCCGCGCGGCGCACGATCAACTTCGAGGCCTACATTTTTTATTCCGACAAAATCGGCCACGAATTCCGCGACGCGCTCTGCGAACGGGCCCGCGCCGGCCTCGAAGTGCGCGTGCTCCTCGACGGCATCGGCTCGAGTTGGAAGCTCGATAATTCCGACGTGCAAATGCTGAAAAACGCCGGCTGCAAATTTGCCTATTATCATCCGCTCCTCTCCTGGCGGATCGATCGCACGAACCGGCGCTCGCATCGCCGCGTCATGGTCGTGGACGGCCGGCTCGGCTTCACCGGCGCGATTGGTTTTGCTGACGAATGGTCGGGCCACGCGCAGGACGCGAAACATTGGCGCGACATGGAGGCGCGGGTCGAAGGTCCGCTCGTAAGCGAATTGCAAAACGCGTTCGAGGAACACTGGATCAAAACTTTTGGCGAGACGCTAAGCGGCGCAGATCAGTTTCCCGCCGAAGCGGCCGCCGGCAATCTGCGCGCGCAAACGATCGAGTCGCATTCGTTTTCGATGGCGCCGGTGCCGCTCGCGCAAGCCGTCGCCTTCGCGGCCGCGAATCGCCGCATCTGGATCGCGAACGCGTATTGCACCCCGACCGACGACCAGGTCGATCAGCTCGTCCGCGCGGTCCGCCGCGGCGTCGATGTGCGATTGATTCTGCCCGGCCCGAACGACGACCAGCCGCTGACGAAAAGCGCCGGCCGCGCCGCTTACGGCCGCATGCTCGAAGGCGGCGTGCGCATTTTCGAATATCAGCCGACCATGATTCACACCAAGTCGATGGTGGTCGATGGACGCTTCGTGCTTTTCGGCTCGTCGAATTTTGACGCGCGCTCATCGCAGATCAACGAAGAGCTCGACCTTGCGATCGACGATGAAAATTTCGGCGCGGAGATGGAGAAAATCTTCGAAAAAGATCTCAGCCGTTCGAAGGAATACACGCTCGAGGAATTTAGGAATCGTTCGCTCTGGGAACGAACGACCGACTGGCTCATGCTGCCGTTCCGCTCGCAGCTGTGAACGTGCGCCGCACTTCAAACCGCGGCGAAAGCACGACCAGATCCGCATCCATTCCCGGCGCGAGCGCGCCTTTGTTTTTCCAGCTCATCGCGCGCGCCGGCGTTTCCGTCGCCATCCGAATCGCTTCCCAAACCGGCACGCCAACCTGATCGATCATTTGCCTAACGAGATCGATCATGCGCGCCGCGCTCCCCGCCAGCGCCGCGCCGTCGGCCAGCCAGCAGGCGCCGTCGCGCACCACGCAATCCGCCCCGCCTAACGAAAAGTGGGACTCGTTAGGCAAACCCGCTCCCGCCGTCGCGTCGGTCACGAGACAGATCGCGCCCGCGCCTTTCGCGCGATACAACATCCGCATCAGCGTGGTCGAAACGTGATGCCCGTCCGCGATCAACTCGCAAAAAATTTCCGGCTCGCTCAGCGCGAATTCGAGCAAACCAGCCACGCGCGCGTCGGCGCGCCGGCGCATCGACGACATGCAATTGAAAGTGTGCGTCACCTGCCGCATCCCGCGCGCAAAAGCGGCCCGCGCCTCGTCATCCCAGGCCGCGCTGTGCCCGCCGCTCGCCGCGATTCCACTTTTCGTTAGGCGCGAAATCAAATCGAGCGCGCCCGGCGGCTCCGGCGCAAGGGTGACGCGCGAGATTGCATCGCTCGCCGCGAAAAGTTGCCTAACGAACTCAAGGCGCGGCTCGAGAATAAACTCCGCGCGCTGCGCGCCATTTTTTTCCCGCGAGATAAACGGCCCCTCGAGATGCGCGCCGCGCAGTTGCGGAATTTCCGCCCTCGCATTCTCGATCGCCCTAACGACGCGCACGATCTCATCGAGCGGCGCCGTCACCGTCGTTAGGCAAAGCGAAGTCGTGCCGCCGCCGGCGTGATAATCGAAAATCGCGCGAAACGCTTCCGTTGTTCCCTCCATCGTGTCGCGCCCGACCGCGCCGTGCACGTGCAGGTCGATGAAACCGGGCGCGAGAAAATCCCCGCGCAGATTGATCAGCTCCTCGTTAGGCCGCGGCGAAATCTTCCCGCCAAGCGCGACGATTTTCCCATGGTCCGCGCGCAGCGAGACGCCTTCCGCGACGCGATCGGGAAAAATGAAACGGCCGTTGGTGAAGAGCATGCGCCTGAGCATAATTGCGCCGGCATGAAAGTCCGGCGCTGGTTTCGTCAATTTGCGATTCGCGGCGTTTTCTGGCGGCGCTATCTCGATTTCGGAGTCACGAACGTGCCGATCTATCTGCGCGCGGTTATGATTTTTTTGTGGTCGAACTTTTTTTTCCTCATCGCGACCCGCGCGCGTCGCGCGATTCTGGGCAATCTCGCGGTGATTTTGCCTAACGAATCCCGTCTCACGAAGTACGCCCGCGCCTGGCTGACGTTTTATCATTTTGCCTGGACGATTGCCGACGCGGCCGATCACAAACTCGCGCAGACCGAATTTGTTTACGCGGTCGAAGGCGAGGAATTTCTCGAACAGCTCGCACGCGGGCGCGGCGCGATCGTGCTCACCGCGCACATGGGAAATTACGATCTCGGCGCGGCGCTTTTTGCGCAACGTTACCGGCGCGAAATTCACATGGTGCGCGCGCCGGAAGCCGACCCCGCGACCGCGCGTCATCTCGATCAATCGCTCGAGCGCGCGGGCGTGGGCGCGGTCAAGGTCGCCTACAACACTTCCGCGACGGCGCTGCCGCTCGAGCTTTTGAACGCGTTGCGCGCGGGGGAAATCGTCTCGATCCAGGGCGATCGCGCGATCGCGGGCGTGTCGCAGCGCGAGGCACGGCTTTTTGGCGAAGTCGTTAGGCTACCGGACGGGCCATTCATTCTCGCCCTCGTCGCGGAGGTGCCGATTTATCCGCTCTTCATCTGGCGGAGCGCGTTTCATCGCTACAGAATTCTCGCCGGCGCGCCAATTCATTGCCGGCGCGATGGCGCATCGCGCGAGGCTGCGGTCGAAGCGGCACTCGCCATCTGGTGCCGCACACTCGAGCACGTCGTCAGGCCAAATTGGTCGCACTGGTTTTCGCTCGTCCCGATCTTTCCCGCGCGATGAGAAACGGCGAGCGCGGCTATTTTTTCGCGTTGCCGCGGCTGCTTGCGCGCGTCTTCGGCTGCAAAGCGCGGTGCGCGGAATTCAGCGGCGCGGAAGCGCACGGCGTCGGCATGCTTGTCTTCACGATGGTTTGCGTTCTCCTCGGTCGCGCGCTTTGGACGTTCGTTAGGCCGGGGTGGTTACAGTTGCTTTTCGTCATCGTGTTGCCGTTAGGCGCTTGGATCACGCTGCTGATTCTTTATTCCGTGAACTCGCTCTTCGCGCGATTGCTGCGCCGGCTTGGGCTTTATTCCGCGCCGACGAATAACCCGTTGCAGCACGTCGTCATCATCGCGGTCCTGACGCTCTGCGCCGCGCGCTTGATCGGCGATGCGAGCGTGTGGCTGCGGTCGTTAGGCATTTTTTGGTGCGCGCTTGTCGGCTTGGAATTGTTCGCCCTGCTCGTCTTGAAAATCCGGCATGAAGAGTGATCTGAGCCGCCGCCTGATTCTTGGCTTCGCAATTTTTGCGGCGCTCTTTTTTCTCGGCGAAATCTGGTTTCATCCGCTGCTCGCCTGCGCGGTTTTTTTTCTTTCGCATCTCTTGATTCTCTACCCGACGCTGGTCGCGAACTGTCAGTGGTGGGGGCCGGTTGCGACCCGTTTCGAGACTTCGTCGCGCGAAGTCTGGCTCACGATCGACGACGGACCGGATGCGATTCACACTCCTCGCATGCTCGAGTTGCTCGAGCGCTTCGGCGCGAAGGCGACGTTCTTCGTCATCGGAAAACTCGCCGAACAATTGCCTGACGACCTCGCGCGCATTCGGGCAGCCGGCCACGGCATCGGCAATCACACCTTCTCGCATCCGAGCGGAACTTTTTGGGCCTTGCCGCCGTCGCGGATCGCGAGCGAGATCGATCGTTCACCGGAAAGTTCGCCGTTTTTTCGCGCGCCGGCCGGTTTGAAAAATTGGTTCCTCCATCCGCTTCTCGTTAGGCGCGACATGCGGCTGATCGGCTGGACGGTGCGCGGACTCGACACCTTGAGCAGCGATCCGGCGGGAGTGGCGGAGCGAATTCTGCGCGGTGCAAGGCCGGGCGCGATCGTGCTTTTGCACGAAGGTCATCGCCTCGCGACCGATCCGGATTTTCATCCGCGCTGTCTTGAGCTGACCCTCGCCGGCCTAACGAAAAGCGGTTATCGCTGCGTCCTGCCTACGCCGGAACAGTTGCGGCCGCGCGCCGCTGGAAAATGAAGAGATGATTGTTGAACGGCGTCCGGCCCCAGAGCGGCTCGATGCTGGAATCGAATTCGTTAGGCGAAAACGGCGCGCAAATTTTCTCGCGCGTCGGGAAGTGGAGCGGCGCGCGCAAATTCCACGTCGTCGTCTGCGCGAAACGCTCGGCCAGATGGGTGAGCCAAAAGCGGACGTTGTGGTCGCGCGGGCAATCGCGGATGACGAGCAGGCCGCCGGGCGCGACGCGCGCGACCAGACTTTCGAGCAGCCGCGTCTGTTCGTTAGGCGCGAGATAATGGAGCAGATCGAAGAGGACGATGTTGCCGGTTGGGACTGCGCTTTCGGTCACATCCTGCTCGAGAAACTGAAGGTCGGGATAACCGGCGCGCCCGACGACTTCCCGGGCGCGCGCGATTTTTCGCCGGTCGCGATCGAGCCCAAAAATCGGCTGGCGAAATCCGCGCTCGCGCAAATAAAACGCGAGCAATCCGACCCCGCAGCCGACATCGACGAGCGGCGCGCGCGTTTCGCCTAACAATGCAAACGCGGCCGGAAAAATCGGGTCGCTCCGCAGTTTTCGCCCGGCGTAAAAGCGAAGCCAGCGCTCCCGAAAACCGCGCGTGACGCGGGCGCAGGCGCGCTCGTGTTCCGCGTCGGCCTTCCGGTTTTTCATTGCGTGGCTCTTTTGCGCTGACAGACTAAATTCTGCAAATGAGCGACCTTTTTTCCGATTACAAGGTCGAGCATTTCTTCGACGAAATGTTTGCCGCGCCGGGCGAGGCGCGGCCGCATTACAGCAGGTTGCTCGGGCGTTTCAAGGAAATGGGCGCGGCCGATTTCGCTCGCAAACGCCAGCTCGCGGCGACTTCGTTTTTGCAGCAGGGCGTGACCTTCACGGTCTACAACGACGACCAGGGGACGGAGCGCATTTTTCCCTTCGATCTCGTGCCGCGCATCATCCCGGCGCGCGAATGGGAGCTGCTCGAGCGCGGCCTCATCCAGCGAATCACGGCGCTCAATCTTTTCCTGCACGACATTTATCACGGGCAGTCGATCCTGCGCGACGGCGTGATCCCGAAGCAGATCATCTGGGAAGCGACGAATTTTCGCCCCGAGTTCATGCACTTCGATGTGCCGCGCAACATCTACATTCACATTTGCGGCACCGACCTGATCCGCGATCGCGACGGGAAATATCTCGTGCTCGAGGACAACGCGCGCTGTCCCTCCGGCGTTTCCTACGTGCTCGAAAATCGCCAGGCGATGAAGCGGATCTTCCCGCCGCTCTTCTCCGAATATCGGGTGCGGCCGGTGGAGAATTACGCGCAGGAATTGCTCAACGTCCTGCGCTACATCGCGCCCGAATCGGCGGAGACGCCGAACGTCGTTTTGCTCACGCCGGGAGTTTTTAACTCGGCTTACTACGAGCATTCCTTCCTCGCCCGCTCGATGGGAATCGAGATCGTCGAAGGCCGCGACCTTGTCGTGCAGGATGGCTGCGTGCACATGCAGACGACGATGGGCCTGAAGCGGGTCGATGTGATTTACCGGCGGATCAACGACGACTTTCTCGACCCGCGCGTTTTCCGCAAAGACAGCGGACTCGGCGTGCCCGGGCTGGTTGAGGCGTATCGGCGCGGTTGTGTCAGCCTCGCCAATTCCATCGGCACCGGCGTCGCGGACGACAAGGTGGTTTATCACTTCGTGCCGAAAATGATTCGCTATTATCTAAACGAAGATCCGATCCTCGAAAACGTCCCGACCTATCTCGCCTCGCAGCCGGACGACCTGAAGTTCATCCTCGAACACCTCCCCGACCTCGTCGTCAAAGCCGCCAACGAAAGCGGCGGCTACGGCATGCTCATCGGCTCGCAGGCGAGCGCGGCCGAGCGCGAAGATTTCGCCGCGCGCCTGAAGGCCGACCCGCGCAATTACATCGCGCAGCCGATCGTCGCCCTCTCGCGCTCGCCCAGTTTTTGCGACGACTCGATGCAAGGCCGGCACGTCGATCTGCGGCCCTACATTCTCTACGGCGAGAAGGTCACCATCATTCCCGGCGGCCTAACAAGAGTGGCGTTGCGCGCCGGCTCGCTCGTCGTCAATTCCTCCCAAGGCGGCGGGAGCAAGGACACCTGGGTGATCGATGACGAAATTGAAAACGCGAGCCTCCTTCCGGCTGGCGGCCAACCTTGATCCCGCTCGCGATCTCGACTCGTCATGCTGAGCCGCGTCGCTGATTCGCTTTATTGGATGAGCCGCTACATCGAGCGGGCGGAAAACGACGCCCGTCTCCTCGACGTCAACCTCCAGCTCCTCCTCGACCTCGGCGGCGAAGCGGACGCGATGCAGCATTGGACGCCGATCATCGCCTCGCTCGAAGAGACCGACCTTTTCGACACCCTCTACGCCGCCGCCGACGAGCGCTCGGTGACCGATTTCCTCACCTTGCAGGGCAAAAATCCCAACTCCATCTCCTCCTGCCTCACCCTCGCGCGCGAAAACGCCCGCACCACCCGCGAACAGATCTCGAGCGAAATGTGGGAGCAGCTCAACCGCCTCTACCTTTTCGTCCAGAGCAACGAAGCGAAGCAGCTCCTCGGCGCGAGCCCGCACGAATTCTTCAAGCGCGTCATCAACGGCTCCCACCTTTTCCAGGGCATCACCGACGCCACCATGACCCACGGCGAAGGCTGGGAATTCATCCGCATTGGCGCCTTCCTCGAGCGGGCCGACTCGACCTCGCGCGTCCTCGACGTCAAATACCACATCCTCCTCCCCTCGGGCGAAGACGTCGGCGGCAACGTCGACACCATCCAGTGGATGGCCGTGCTCAAATCGGTCAGCGCCCTCGAAGCCTACTGCAAACTCTACGTCAGCCAGGTCGCCCCTTGGAAAGTGGCCGAATTCCTCATCACCCACCGCGAATTTCCCCGCTCCATCCGCTACTGCGTCGACTCCCTCGACCGCGCCCTCCACCGCATCTCCGGGGTGGACGAATCGCGCTTCGCCAACGAAGCCGAGCGCCTCTCCGGCCGCCTCCGCTCCGACGTCGACTACGTCACCATCGGCGAAATCTTCGACTTCGGCCTCCACGAATACCTCACCCAGATCCAGGAACGCCTCGTGGAAGTGAGCAACGCCATGCAGGCCACCTACTGCGCCAGCCTGACGGACGCATAGTCCGCCCTCATCGAAAATATCCGGCGCCTAACAATCGGCCAGAATCATTTGAATCGCCGCGTGCAGACTCTCTTTCGCTTCCTCGATGTTTTCGCCCTGGCCGTTGGTGCCTGGCACTTCCGGGCAGAGCCCCAATAACCGCCTTCGGGCGCAGCTTCGATGATCGCGGTAAATTCGCCCTTCATAATTCGCAACGTAGATTTTCTCGACTTCGGTCAATCGAGGGGTCTCACGCCTAACGAGTGTAAGACTGCTGCTACGCAGGATCACGCCGAAAAAGCGCGCCGGAAACAATACAAAGCAACGCGATCGCCGTTCCGGCCCCTGACAAAAGCGTTTGCGCGTGCATCATCAGCTCGCGAGCACTTGCTGAAAATGCCGAGGACGATTCGAGGAGAAGAAAGCCTAGCGCGCTCCAAACCCAACCGATGGGGCCGAGCATCCAAAAAGCCCAGCGAACCCACGGCGCAAATCTCCAGGGCCGGCTGGACCAAGGCGAGAGAAACAGGGCCAGCGCGCCTATACCACCAGCCGCGAGAAGCACCATTCGAATCCACGACGGAGACTGTCGGGGAACGCTCGTGACAGGGGCCCGAGCCGGCAGGGGCTGCAAAGAAACAAAACCCGTCGTGTTATCGACGCTTACGGCAAGGCCACGCCACCACGAAGCTTCTGGCGATAAATGACGCCCCAAGTGTCATCCGTCCCATCATACAAAGGTGTGCCGCGCGCGTACAAGCTCAGATCGTAGCCTGCGCTCTGCGCCTTGCTGTCGGCGAGCCGCGCGGTCTAGTCTGCGGAAAATTTCGACGGGTTCGCAGCGAAAGCGGAGCTCGCGAAAAAAGCTGCCGTGACCAGGGCGAGGAGGAAGCCGCGTCTGCCCCTGCATCCAACGGAGCGGGATAAGCGCTCACATTTTATACCGAACATCTTCTTCGCCCACCGTTCCGCGTCGTTTTTTCGCCTCATCCTTCTCCCGCTTAAACTCGTTAGGCCCGCCTAACGAGTATAAGTCGGCGGAGGAACTCCGTGCGACCTTACTTGCCACCGCCGCCCGCGGTCCCGCCATCTTTTTTCGCATCCTCGCTCTTCGGGCGCGGCTTGCGTTTCGGCTCGTGCGGTGGGAAGAAGCCGAGGCGGAAGGCGGCGCGGATGTCGTCGGCGCCGGTGCCTTCGAGCCATTCGGCGTTGGCCGCGGCCTGGATGGTGAGGAGCGTTTCGTAGAATTGATTGGCCTGCTGGTTCTTGACCCCGGTCGCTTTCTTTTGGTCCTCCAAACCGGAGACCTGGCTCGTATCGGAACCGCCGAGCACCTGGATGGCGCTGCGCAATTTCGCCGTGTCGGCGGCGCCCCAGCCCTTGGCCTGCATGGCAACGACGTCGTTCTGGCAGGAAGAGGCGACTTTGTTCGCGCGATCGAGCACGTCGGGCAGGGTGCGGCTCTCGTGTTCGCCGACCTGGTAATCGTCGTGCAACTTGGTCGCGTCGCCTTTGAAGGCGCGCTTGGCGATTTTGCGCGCGGCGGCGACGAGCAATTCGAGTTGGCCGAGAGCCGCGTCTTGCGCCTCGGTCAGATCGCTGAAATCGGCCTTCGCATGCGCCTGCGCGGAAGCGGAACCGCCGGGATCGGTCCCGGGCGGCGCGCTCGGGTCGCTCGGATCGATCGGGTCGGTGTCGCCGAAGAGGGTTTTCTTTTCGGTCACGGCGTCGTCGTAAAAGGTCGCCCCGAGGCGGGCGTCCATCGGCGCGTGGTTGGTTTTGTAGGCATTAAGAATGAGAGCGCCTTCCCGGTTCAAGAGCGGGAGGCCGAATTTGAAGGTTAGTGGCGTAGTCATGGCGCGAGATTGAGCGGAGGAAAGAAGGCCGTCGAGTCGAAAAGTAGAATTTTTTTCCGGGAAATGAGTTCGCGGAAGCGCGCGGCCGGACTGCCCGAGCGGCGCAGGCTTTTGCCAAATCGGGGAGCGCCGCTGCCAAACCGCGGCGAGGCTCCGCAAAACCGGGCATCGCATCTGTCGAACCGGGCATTCCTTTTGCAAAACCGGGAAGCGCATCTGCCAAACCGGGCGACGCCTTCGCCAGCCCGGGCAGCCGTTTTGTCGAACCGGGGCGGGCGCGTGCAAAAGCCGGAAACGCGTTTGCAAACGCAGGAAAATCGCGCGGCTAACGGGCGAGCAACCCCGCATACCACCCGACCAGCGCCGGCCCGTAGAACATCCAGCCGAGCGCGCCGAGGGCGAGGTAAGGGCCAAACGGAATCCGCCCCGACCAGCTCCGCCGCCCGATGGCGAGCGCGCCCAAGCCGACGACCGACCCGGCGAGCGAGCCGGCGAAGACGCTGAAGAGGACCGCGCGCCAGCCGAGAAAGGCGCCGATGGCGGCGAGGAATTTGAGGTCGCCGCGACCCATCGCTTCGCGCGGGATTTGCAGCTCGCGCACGACGCCGGTGATGCGATCGACCTGGTCGAGCGGGAAGTTTTCGTCGCCGATCGTGAGCCGGTCGAAGCGCAGTTGCAGCTCGGCCTTCTCAAAGCTCCGTCCGTCCACCGCGGCGCTCTCGCAGAACATCAGCATGAGGTCGCTCTCGCGGGAGAAATGTTCGCTCCAGAGACTGCGCTCCTCGCCAACGATCAGCTCGGCCTCGTCGCCCGCGCGCGTCCAGGTGAAGGGCGTCGGCGCGTCGAGCCGGATGCGCTTTTTGCCGAAGGCTTTCTTGCCCGCTTCGAGCACGAGCCAGAGAAGCGCGTAGCCAAGGGCGGCCGCGCCTAACGAAAAGCAAAAGGCGCGCAGGCGCGCGGTCTGGTCCATTAATTCGGGCAGCGCGACGCTCGCGACCAGCCCCGCGATCGTGCCGCCAATCGTGACTTCGTCCGGAATGATGAAGTGCTCGAAGTCGATGAAGGTGGCGACGATGAGGAGACTGGCGAAGACCCAATACGCGATCGCGGTTTCCCACGAAAACACGAGCCAGATGGCGAGAAAGAGCAGCGCTGTGAGCAATTCGACCGCGAAATACCGAAACGCGATCCGGCTCCCGCAACGCGCGCATTTCCCGCGCAGGAACAGCCAGCTCGCGAGCGGGATGTTCTGCCGCCACGGGATGGGGGTTTTGCATTGCGGACAGAAGGAGCGGCGCGGCTCGTTAGGCGAAAGACCGAGCGGCAGCCGGTAAATGCAGACGTTCAAAAACGACCCGACCGCCGCGCCCAGGACAAAGGCGAAGGCGCGAAAAAGCCAGTCGTAAGCCGCCGGCGTGTCCACTCGTTAGGCGGCGGTGTCGCGCGCGGCCCGGCGCTGCATGAACCACGCGATCCAGATGCAGCTCTCGTAAAGCAGGCACATCGGCATGCTCAGCGCGACGAGGGTGAGGACGTCCGGCGTCGGCGTGATGATGATGGCGAGGACGAAGATGAGGACGATCGCGTAGGGCCGCGTCCGCCGCATGAATTGGTAGGTGATGAGATTAAACCGGACGAGCGCGAGGACGACGACCGGCAGCTCAAAGGCGAGCCCGAATCCGAGGACGAAGCGGGTGACGAAGGAATAATATTCCTCCACCGTCCAGGTCGGGATCCAGCCTAACGATTGGGTGTCGTGGAAGAAAAAGAGAATCGTTTTCGGCAGGAGCCAGAAGTAGCAAACGCCCACGCCGATGAGAAACAACCCGAAGCTGACGCCGATGGCGGGAAAGAGAAAACGTTTCTCGACCGCGGTCAGCGCCGGGAGGACGAATTGGGCGATGAAATAAAGCAGGAGCGGAAACGCGATCACGATCCCGGCATAAAACGCGAGGTGAAACGAGATCGTGATCGAGTCGGTGATGCCGAGCGCGCGCAAGGTGCCCGCCTGCGCGCCGACTTCGTAGAGCGGCCGCTGCATCACGACGACGAGGCGCTGCCGAAAGGCGAAGCAGGCGAACATCGCGACCGAAAGCGCGATGGCCATTTTCACGATCGCCCAGCGCAGGTCTTCGAGGTGTTCGAGGAACGGCTTCGAGGTCTCGCTCTCCGGCGGGTCGCGAAAGGAGAAAAGATTGCTCAGCTTCATTCGTTAGGGAAAAAGATCGCCGCGCGCGACCATCCGCGCCCAAAGGCTGAGGGTGTTTGAATCGCAAATCTCGCCCGCGGTGATCATCTGGCGGAGGAGATCGGGGCTGAATTCGCGACAATCGACAATCGATTCGCTGTCGTCATGCTGCGGGCCGCCGGAACTTTTCTCGACCGGCTGGGCGAGGAAGAGGTAACAATGTTCATCCGTCAGTCCTGGTGAAGTGAAGAAGTAGCCTAACGACACCAACTGCGCGCCCTGCGCAAGCTCGTAACCAGTTTCCTCGCGCAATTCCCGTCGCGCGACTTCCGCGATCGCGGCCTCATCCGGCTCGAGCGAATCATCGATCTGGCCAGCCGGAAACGACCAGATGGCCGCGCGAATGGGAATGCGTTCCTCGCGAATGAGGACGAATTTTCCTTCGCGCGTGAGCGGCGCGATCACGACCGCGGGTTTGCGATGCACGACCGACCATTTGCGCGGCTGCGGCCGGTTCGGCGTGCGCACCTCGTCGGTCGCGACGGACAGGTGCGGAGTGCGGTAATGATTCTCGCTCGCCACGGTTTTCCATCCGTCGCCATCGTGCACAAGGTTGCTTTTTTGCACGCGGGGAAGTTAGGGATGGCCCCGCGAAAAGCGAATCGTTAGGCCGACGGCGCGGCCGCGCGTGTCACTTTCGCGGCGACGTATTTCGTCTCGGGAAGAATGAATTTGCGCAGCTCGAGGGTGACCCGCGCGAGGTCGAAACGCGCGAGCAAATGTTCCGCCAGCGCGTCGGCGAGCGTCTCAAGCAGGCGGCCTTCGCGCGTTCGCACGAAGTCGCGCAGCTCCGCGCAAACCGCTGCATAATCGACCGTCCGGCCCAGCTCGTCGTCGAGCGCGCCGAAGTCGTGCCGCAATTCCAGGCGAAGGGAAATCGTCAGGCGCTGCGCTTCGCTCCGCTCCTCGTCGGGCACGCCGAGGCGCGCGAAAAGCTCCAGATCCTCGATCAAAATTTCATCGTTAGGCGAAACGTTCTCGAGCAACGTCTGCAATTCGCTCAGGTCGCGCACGATCACGTCGGGCTGCGCACGGCTCCGCGTCGCGGCGCACAGCGTGACAATCACGGTCATGCCGCAGCGCTGCGCTGCCTCGACGTCTTGCGCGCCGTCGCCGATGAACGCGGTCTCGTCCGCGCGAAGATTTTGCGTGACCAAAATCTCACGAATGTCGGTCCATTTAGCGAAAGCCCCGGAGAAAAATTCCGCGACGCCGAAGCGCGCGAGCTGAGTTTCCGGCGCGTCGCTCAGCAGGAAAAGTCGGCGTCCGCTGTCGCGGCAAAATTGCAAAAAAGCGTGCGCGTGCGGAAGCAGCACGAGATTTCCCGCTCGCTCGGCAAAGTCCGCGGCCAGCTCGATCTCCGGGAGTTGCTCGCGATAAACGGAATCGCGCGGCGAGCGAAAGCGCGTCCGAAATTCTTCCAGGACGAGCTCTGGTTTTCCGAAATCGCGAAAGGTCGGGTCGATGATTTCGGCGAACGGACCGAGATCGTCCACAAGCGTGCCGGACCAATTCAAAATCAGATTGCGGAGCATGGCGAGAGAATGAGGCACATTTGTAGCGGGCGCATTTGGATAATTTTCGCGCGCGCAACCTGCACGAAATTGTGCCGACGAAGCGGATCGCGCTAAGTTGCAGCGATGACCCCAAGACATTCCGACCCGCGCGCGAACAAGCGACAGGTCAGCCTGCATCTCGGCTCCTCTTTCGCGAATGCGTGGACGGGCGTTCTGCTGCCGTGGTTTGAAAGTGTCGCGCGCCTGCCGCCGACCTCGACGCCGAGCGCGGTGCTCACGCCGTTTCGGAGCCAGGCGTATTTTCTGCGCAGCCGTCTGCTCGCGCGCGACCTCTCGATGCTCGGGCTGGAATTTCTTTCTCCGGCGCAACTGCGGGAAAAATTGTTGCGCGGCCGGCGCGGGATTCCGTTGCGCGAACATTTGCGGCTGCTCCTCGCGATCGCGGCCCAGAGTGTCATTGCGCGCGCGGACGACGACGCGACCGTGCTCGTCGCGAAATCGATCGAGCGCGATCCCGATCATTTTTTGCGCGCGATCGATCAACTGAACGCCGCTGGCTGGACGTCGCGCGAGCTGGCCGAGCCGGGTCTGCGCGAGGTCGCGGAAGTTTTCGAAAAAATCGTCCACGGGTGCGGTTTTGAATTTGTTCACGAAGCGGATCGCGCCGCGCTTGCCGACGCGGCGAAAAGCGCGCCGAGCTTCGACCGGTTGCTCCTTTTCGGATTCGATGGCGCGCATTGGCCGCTTTGGCCGTTGTTGCGTACGGCGACGAGTTCGGCTGCGCACGCGACTGTGGTTTTGCGTGATCCGCGCGATCAGACGCGCGATCTCGACGAGACCTGGGTTGGGACGTGGGAGGAAAATTTCGGTGCCGCGCAACCGATCGCCGAGACCGAGAGCGCGACTATTTCGGTTTTGGAAAATTTGCGGCTTCCCGAAACTTCGTCGGAAAAAAACGCGCGCGCCGAACATCCGATCTCCGCGATTCACTTCGTCGTCGGGCGCGACACTCCCGAGCAGGCGAAAGCGATCGTCGCGCTGACCGCAAGATTTTTGCTGGAGGAAAATGGCGAGCGCATCGGCATTCTTTTTCCGCGTCCTGGCGCGCTCGCGCGAACCGTCGCGCGGCTCTTCGAATCGGCGAAGATCGCGCATAACGACGGCCTCGCGCATTTCGGCCCGAGCACGTTTGACGACGACGCGTGGCGCGCCTGGCTCGAGCTGCAACAAAGCCCACGGCTCAAAGTGCTCCTGCAATTTTTGCGCGCGACGAGCGCGAAGATTTTCGACGAGCTGTCGATCGCGGAAGTGGAAGACACTTTGCGACGAGCTTATTCCGACGTGCTCATCGATAACATTGAGATCCTCGCGGAATATTGTCGGCGCAAAAAAGATTCGGAGCGTCACGCAGCGATCGTGCGCGGTCTTGAAAAAATTCAGTTCCTGCCGACGCGCGCCACGCTCGCCGAATTTCTCACGCAAACGCAGACGATCTTTCTCGCGCTCGGCTGGAAACAGCACGCGAGCGAAATCGACCGCCTCACGCGCAGTTGGTCCGAGCGGCTCGCCGAATCTTTTTCGCGAAATCTTTTCCTGCGCTGGCTGCGCGAAGTGCTCGGCGCGCCGGCCTTGCACCGCGACGATTACGGCTCGCATCCTTACAGCCGCGTGCAGTTGCTGGCCTATGCGGAGGCGGAAGGGCAGGCGTGGTCGCATCTCATTTTCGCCGGGCTGAACGAAGAAGCGTGGCCGGCGCTCGACGACGAGATCGGTTTCGTGCGCGAACAGGAAATCGACGAATTCAATCAGCAAAATCGAATCCTGAATCGTCGCGCCGTGCAGCGCGGCGGGCAGGGCGAAGGCCAATGGAGCGTGCGCGAAAATAAAACACTGCTGCTCGGCGCGAGCGAGCGCCGGCAAATCCGCCGCCGCCAGTTGAGCAACCTGATCGAATCCGCCACCCAAGGCATCGGCGCGACAGCCAATCTTTATTCCGAATCTTCCCCGAGCCGTATCGCCAATCCGAGCGAGTTGTTTTCGCGTCTTTATCTTTCGGCGCGCGGCAAAGGCGTTTCGCAGCAAACTCTGCAGGCGCTCGAGAAACAAACCAGCGCCTGGTTACAGGATTGGGCGCCGATCGACGCGCAAAAAATCGATTCGATTGGCCTCGGCCGCACCCGTTACGCCTACGACGCGCGGCGGCAAACACGAGCCGCCGGCGAATACGAATTCGCACTGCGCACGCCGCCCGATCGACCGATCTCACTTCGCGTGACCGAGTGGGAACAAGCGCTTCGCTCTCCCGCCATCGTCTGGATGAAGCGCTTCCTCGGCGTCGAGGACGACGAGGAAAACGGCAACATTTGGGCCGCTTCCTCCGGCCAGTGGATTCATCGCTGGCTCGCGGAAAGTGTCGGCAGCGCGGAGACGAATCGTTTCGCAAAAATTCCCGAGCCAGCGGAAATCCGCACACGTCTCCTGGAAAGCGCCCGCCGCACTCACGCCGAGGTGCAATCGATTTGTGAAACCTGCACGAAAGCGCTGCCGGATTGGTGGCGCTCCGGCTGGGAGAATGCGGCTTATTTAGCCGACATCCTCGCCGAAAAACTTTCCGGACTTTCCGATTGGTCGCACATCGCGGCCGAGTGGCGGCTCGATTCCCCAACCGTTATTTCGTTAGGCGAAAATAAAACGCTCCGGGTGCGCGGTCGCATTGATCTCGTGCTCGCCCGCGGAGAAAAGAGCGAAGGCGCCCTCGGTTTTCCCGAGCTCTGGATCGTCGATTACAAGACCGGCCGGCAGCGCGGTTTTGATCTGCGCGCGCGCCGTGGCAGCGAATCGGCCGAGGAGCGCTTTCAAAAACAACTGGTCGACGGCAAGGGCGTGCAGCCCGCGCTCTACGCGCTGGCCGCGCATGCGCTCGGCGCATCCGACGCTCGTCTCACCCTCCTCTCGGTGGCGGAAGATTTGGAGCCGCAATTCAAACTCGCCGACGCGCTCGCGCAAAAAGAGTTCTGGCTCACCCTGCACGAAATGCAGGAGACCGGCGTCTTCGGAATGCTCGGCCAGGTTCACCAGATTTTCGGTTACGGCCGCAGCTATCCGCTGGCGACGCTGCCGATCGATCCCGATCTCTTGCACGAAAAATGGGTGCTCACTCATCCCGCGTTCGCCACCGAAACGGAGGACTTCGAGCGTGAATAAAATCGCCGACGCCGACGCGCGCGATCGTTTCGCGCAAGACCTCGAACAAAACTTTTCCGTCGTCGCCTCGGCGGGCTCCGGCAAGACCCGCGCGATTACCGACCGCATCGTCGAGCTCGCGCAAAAGCCCGGCGCGATGGAGCGGCTGCCGCAACTGGTCGTCGTCACTTACACCAACCGCGCCGCCGACGAGATGCAGCAACGGACGCGCCAGCGCATTCTCGAAGCCGGGCTGCCGCTCGAGATCGTCGAAGCATTCAACCGCGCTTTCTTCGGCACCATCCACAGTTTTTGCGTCAAACTCCTCGCGACCCACGGGCATTATCTTGGTCTGCCTGGGAATCTGGAGCTGATGACCGACGACGAAGATTTGTGGAATCAATTTGTCCAGCAGCAGACCACGGTCGGTCGTTCGTTAGGCGGAAATCGGCGCGCGCTTTTGCGTCATGTCCAGGTCCGGCAGTTGATGGAATTGGCCCGACAATGTGAGCCCGAGCTGAGCGCGGTCGAGCCTGATTGCTGTTGCCCAGATACCGATTTTTCCGAAGTCCACGCCGCCGTCGCGAAAGGCGCGGCGACGCGCACGATTCCGAAAGATCAGGAGAATTTGCGCCGCTGGGAAGAACGCTGGCGCGGCGCGGCTGAGTTTGCGCCCTGGCCGCCGCGCTCGAGCAACGCGGGCGAGTTCGTTAGGCGCTGGCGCGACGCTTTTCGCCCCGTGCGCGAATGGGTCAACCGTTGCGCGCTTTGTGTCGCCGCGGAAGTGCAGCGGGCTTATCGCGATTTTCGTTTCGAGCGCGGCGTCGTCACTTACGCCGATCAGATCTCGCTCGCGGTCGAGTTGCTGCGGCGGCCGGAAGTCGTTAGGCGGATTCGCGAGAAAAATTATCGCGTCATTCTCGACGAAGCGCAGGACACCGATCCGCAACAGTTTCTCGTCCTCCTCGAAATCACGCGACCGCCGGAAGCGAGTGGAATCTGGCGGGACAAGCTCGGCGCGCCGCCGCGGCCGGGCCATTTCTGCATGGTGGGTGATTTCCAGCAATCGATTTATCGCGAGCCGGCGGAGCTCGCGCGTTATCGCGAGTTGCACGACTTGCTCATTGCGCAGGGCGCGGCTGACGAGTTGAAATTTTCCGTCACCTTCCGGCTCGATCGGGCGCAGCTGGAATTCGTTAACCAAACCTTTCCGGCGGTGCTGAACGGCGAGGAAGATCAGGTCGATTTTGTCGAGCTCAACGCGCGTCCCGGGATTTTGCCGGGGCAGGTTATTGGCCTCGATTTCGAGCGCGAAGTCGATCTCAACCTGCGCGAAATGCAGCGTGCGACCCAAGCCGCGCGCTTGTTGGCAGAATGGCTGCGCAAACAAAGTCCCGAAAAGCTCCGCGCCGAATTATGGCGCGATGTCGCCATCCTCGCGCCGCGCAAAGCGTGGCTGCGATTATTGCGCGACGCGCTCATCGCCGAGGGGCTGCCGGTCGAGGTGCATTCCGAAGCCGAAATGCGCGCGGAAAATCCGGCCTACGCCTGGTTGACCGCGCTGCTCGCCATCATGGTGGAACCGAGTGCGAGCTACCAAATCGTCGGCGTGCTTCGCGAAGTTTTCGGCCTTTCCGATGAGGAGCTGGCGCGTTTTGCGGAAGGCGAAGGATCGCGCTTCCAGGTTTTGGAAAAAACCAGCGGCCGCGGACCGGTGCCCGATCTGCTGAACAGGCTGGCACGCATTCGCCTAACGATCGCGCAACAGCCGCTCTTCAGCGCGATCCAGGAGGTGGTGCGTATGACGCAACTGCGCGAGCGGCTGCGCACGCTCCCGCCGGAAACTTTTCCGGAACTTTCCGCGGACCTCGAAAAGCTGCTCAGTGCAGCGGCGACGGCGGAAGCGCGGGGAGATTCGCTCGCCGGGTTCGCGCACCATCTGCGCACGAATTACCGCACAGTCCGCGAGAGCAATCCGCCGACCGCGAACGCCATCCAATTAATCACCGCGCAAAAAGCGAAAGGCTCGGAATGGCAGGCGGTGATCGTGCCCTTTCTCACGCGCAACATTCTCGGGCCCGCGTTGCGTTACCCGCGGCTTCTGCAATCGCCCGAAGCGGATGAACCACAGATTGTCTTCGATAAAAGCGACGCTGACGAACACAAGGATGCAGTCGAGCGGGCCGAGCGCCAGGAGATGGAGCGCCTGCTCTACGTCGCGCTGACTCGGGCCAAACACACGCTCGTCCTCGCCGCCGATCGCCGCTTTTTCGAAAAGAAACTGCACGGCGGGATTCATTCTCACACCCAACTGCGCTGGCTTTGTGCCGACACGGATCAGCCTAACGAATCAATTTTTTCATCGTTGCCCGACGAACCGACCGCCTGCGCGGAAACGAGCGCGCGGCAGCAAATGATCGGCCGCACGGACACGCACGAGGATTTTGGCGAGCGGGAGCTTGGCTGGATCGATCGCGCGCGACAGCACGCGGCTCGTTTTTGTCGCACGGTGAGCCCGAGCAAGTTCGCGCCGATAGAAGAATCCGCTGGCCTAACGACTGAAGATGTCTGGCTCGAAGTCGAGCCGGAGTTGCGCCCGCCGCGAATCGATAATCCGGCAACGCGCTACGGAGTTTGGTGGCACGATTTCGTCAGGCAAATCCCCTGGCTCGCCGAAGCGGCGACGTGGAACGAAGTCTTCGATTTAGAGCGCGAAAATGCTCTGGACCCGTCGCGCGCGGCCCGCGAATGGCGGCTCTTGCGCGATCGCATTCCGCGCGTTTCCGAGTTCGCCGGCAACTGGCCGCAAGCGCCGACGATGATGCGCGCGGAATGGCCATTCTTTTGGAAAATGCGCGACGATCGCTGTCTCGAAGGCGTGATCGATCTCGCGTTTTTCGACTCCGCGGCCAAGGCCTGGTTGATTATCGATTGGAAAACGAATCGCATCGCGCGCAATAAACTGGAGGAATTGCGCGCGCAATATCGGCCACAGCTCGCGGCTTATCGTCAGGTCGTGATGGAAATCACCGGCCATCAAGTCAGCGCGGCGCTTTATTCGACAGCGAACGGCGAGTTCGTCCGCTACGGCGAAGCGGAGCTGGCGGCGGAATGGGCGCGACTCGAACGGTTGGCGCCCGAAGAACTTTTCGCTGAACTGAACGAGTCAGAGCGAGCCGGCAATCGGGCTTGAACCGATGACCTGCTGATTACAAATCAGCTGCTCTACCACTGAGCTATGCCGGCGCGGTGATTTTCTTCGCACGCCCTGGGCTTGCTCGCAAACCAGATGAAGCCGCCTTGAAAGCGCTGCCTAACGAACAAAGGACCGAACTCGCCCGAGCCTAACGAGAAAAGCTGCCTTACAAAGCCCGCCGAACCGCGTCGCGGACGATTTCCGTGAGCCACCCGTAGACGAGATGAGAAGCGAGAGCATAGACATGAGTCGTGACGGGAATCTCGCACGGACCTTTCGACAAACCTGCCGCGGGCACGGCCACTTCGTCAGCGAGGAGCCAGACACCTGCGCCAAACGCAAGGCCATCGCCGATCGTAATGATCGGCGCGACCTCGGCGAGCAATCCGTAGATCGCCGCGGAGCTGGCGCCGACGCCGTAATGCACGACTTCGCCGGCCAGTTCGCGATATTCTTTCGGCAGTCTGCGACCGGAGACTTTTTGCGAAATCACGTTCGCGGCTTTGACTGTGGCCGGCTCGGACCTGGCGCCGCGGCCGCGTTTCTTTTCGCCTTGCAGCGCGGTCGCAATCGCGCTCCAGCCCGTCTGAAATTGTTCCATCAGGAAGGAAGCGAGTAATCCGCCGGTTACTCCAGCGATCACCCCTTTCAAAGGGCTGATCTCATCACTCTCATCATCAAAGATCATAACTCACTCCTTGAGTAAGCCGAGAGTGGCTCGGCGGTCTCGAGCGTCTTAATTACCGTGCTGAGATAGACCGATTCGGGGTAGTAAGCACGATACTTCGTGATCCTCGCGCGGTTCATGACCTTGAATCCATAGCGCTCAAACATCTTCTCGCCGCGCCGGCTTTCAAAGGTCACGATCTGCCCGTAGACCCGCCGTTCGCCGCAGCGATAGAGGTAACTCAGATACGCGCTCATCAGCGCGCGCGTCGTCGAGATCTTGCGCGCTTCCGGGAGCAGATTGATGTGAAAATGCGGAGTCCGCCGCGGCGCCGCCGGCACTTCGCGCCAGCCGTTCATGATCATCCAGCAAATAAAACGCCGCGAGCTCGGATTGTAACTCGCATAACGAGCGATCGCGCGCAGGAAGAGCACGACGTTTTGCTGGAAGGAATAAAGCTGGTTCAAGAACGGCTTGCGCGAACCGAGCAGATAGCCGCAAATCTCGCCGTCGATCTCGAGAACGAACGAGGACTCCGGCTCGTGATCCGTGTACCAGGTCGTGAGAAAATCCGCGAACAACTCGTGATCCTGATAAACCGGATCGATCGCGTTGCCGAGAAAACCGGTCCGGCAGCAAAGCCGTCGCACCGCCGCGCGATCCGACGCAAGAAATGGTCGAATAATGTGCGAGGGCTCTTTCATGGCGAAAACTTCGTCGGGAGTTTCGACGAGCAGGCAAAAATTGCAAAGCGCCGAAGAACTTCGTCGTTAGGCGCGGCCAGTTCGTCAGGCGGCAGTGGCGGATTCATGTCCGTGCTCGATTCGAACTCTGCGCAATCACCGCGCGATAAATCGCAAAAACGCGACTGAAAACGCGCGGCCACGCAAAAAGTTCTCGCACCTTGCGCGCACTCGCCGCCGTATCCCATTTGCGCCGGCTCGATTCCTCGATCGCTTCGGCCAGCGCCTCCGGCGAATTCTCCGTCGCCCACGATTCCTGGCCTTGAAAAATAATTCGGTCCATGTAACTGCCGCGAATCCCGACCAGCGGCGTGCCGCAGGCCTGACTTTCCAGCGACGTCAGCCCGAAAGTTTCCTGCACGCCGGGATGAACGAGCAGATCCGCCGCGCGATAAAATCGGGCGAGCTCCGACGTCTCGGTGGAATATTGCCGCCAGGTCACGCGACCGGTCGATTCTTCGAGCTCACGCAACTGCGGACGCTGCAAACCGTCGCCGACGACGAGCAAATGATAACGCGCCGGATCTCGCCTAACGAGAAGCTGGAAGCTTGCGAAGAGTGTTTGCGTATTTTTTTCCCTGGCCAATCGACCAACGTAAAGGAGCAAAAATCGGTCCGGCGGGATGCCTAACGAGTCGCGGGTCGCGGCCGCGTCGTCCGGCTGCGAGCAAAAAATTTCCGCATCAACGCCGAGGTCGACTGCACGGACATTTTCCACGCCCCAATCCGCGAGCAGCGCGCCGAGCCGCGCCGAAGGCACAAGCGTGGCCGCGAAACGATTGTAAAGATTGCGCACGTAACGTCGAGCGGCATCGATCAAAAACTCCGTCGCGGTGTGGCCAAAAAAACGTTCGCTGCTCCGAAAATACGCTTCGGCAAAATGCGAATGGTAAAAACCGACGACCGGAATCCCGAGGCCGACGCCGGATGCGATTGCTTTCCAACCGACCTGATAAGGATCTCCCGACTCGATCAGATCCGGTTGCTCGCGCTCAAGGATGGTTTCGATTGCGCGCAGATTGAGCAGCGCGCGGTAGCGCGACGTGCGCGAGAGGAGCGGCGACGCGATCGTGTAAATGCGCGAGCGCTCGGTCTCGCGCATTTCGGTTTTCGCGCCAGGCACGATCAGGATGTGCTCATCGTTAGGCAAAGATTGGATGAACCGAATCTTCTCGTGCACGTAGCGTTTCACGCCGCCGCTCAACGGGGAATAAAACTGCGTCAGGTCGCAAACTTTCAAACGCGCAATAGTCTGCCTAACGAAGTTCGCCTAACGAACGCAGTTCAGCCTAACCGTGCAAACCGCTCAGATATTTTTCCGCCTCGATCGCGGCCGCGCAGCCCGAACCGGCGGCCGTGATTGCCTGTTTGTAAACGCGATCGGCGACATCGCCGGCGATGAAAATTCCCGGATGTTTGCTCTCGGCCAGGTGCCGGACGAGGAGGTAGCCCTCCGGATCGGTCTCCAATTTTCCGGCAAACGCCTTCGTGTTTGGATCGTGCCCGATCGCGACAAAAACGCAGGCGATTTCGAGTTGCCGCTCCTCGTTTGTGACCGCGTCGCGCAACATCACCGCAGACATTTCGCCTTTTTCGTCAGTGATATATTTCGTCACTACCGTGTTCCAGATCGGCTCGATTTTTTCGCAGGCGAGGACGCGATCGGCCATGATTTTCGACGCGCGCAAACGATCGCGCCGATGAATGAGATAAACTTTCGAGGCGAACCGGGTGAGAAAAAGCGCTTCTTCCGCCGCGGAATCGCCGCCGCCGACCACGCAGACCGGAACGTTGCGGTAAAATGCGCCGTCGCACGTCGCGCAACTCGTCAGACCGTGACCGATCAACTTCTCTTCGTTCTCGATCCCGAGCCAGCGCGCCGAGGCGCCGCTCGCAATGATGAGGGACTCGGTTTCGATCCATTCGTCGTCGGCGCGCAAGCGAAGTGAACGCTCGTTCATTTCCAAATCGGTCGCTTCCGCATAGGAAAAACGCGCGCCGAAATTTTCCGCCTGGCGATGCATGTTCATGACCAGTTGCGGGCCATCGATTCCATCCGGAAAGCCGGGGAAATTTTCCACCAGCGTCGTGGTCGAGAGTTGACCGCCAGGCTGCCGGCCTTCGAGCACGAGCGGGCTGAGATTGGCGCGCGCGGCATAAATCGCGGCCGTGAGGCCCGCGCAGCCGCTCCCGACAATGATCACTTTTTCCACGAGGGCAGAGAGTAGCACGGAGCCGCTAACCCATCTAATCTCGCCGCATGCCCGAGCTCGCCGAGGTCGAATATTTTCGCAAACGCTGGGACGCGGGCGTTGGCGATGTCGTTAGGCGGGTGCAGGTGCACGCGGGGAAGCGGGTTTTTCGCGGGAGCGATGTGCGGGCGCTGCGGAAGCGACTCGTTAGGCAAGAATTGCTCCGCTCGTCCGCGCGCGGGAAACAAATGCTCTTCGAATTTTCCGGCGGGAACTGGCTCGGGATCCATCTTGGCATGACGGGAAATTTGCGCGTCGAGCGCGCGGGATTTCGGCCCGAAAAACACGATCATCTCGTCCTCGCGCAAGCCGGGCGATCATTAGTCTTCAAAGATGCGCGACAGTTTGGGCGGGTCCGTTTTCATCACGGCGCGGAGGCGCCCGATTGGTGGCAGGCGAGCGCGCCGGAGATCACTTCGCGCGCCTGGACGCCGGCTGCGCTGGCGAAGTTTTTGCAGCGTCACGGGCGCGCGCCGATCAAAGCCGTCCTGCTTTTGCAGCAGGGTTTTCCCGGCATCGGCAACTGGATGGCGGACGAAATTCTTTGGCGCGCGCGGATCGCGCCGAAAACCAAAACGGGCAAACTCACCACGTCGAAGCTTGACGCCCTCTGGCGCGAAACGCGTTTTGTCGCGCGCGCATCGCTGCGCACAATCGGTCGTGATGACAGCGACGCGCCGAAAAACTGGCTGCTGCACGAACGCTGGCGCGCCGGCGGCAAATGTCCGCGCGACGGCAGCACGTTGCGGCGCGCGACCATCGGCGGGCGGACGACGGCGTGGTGCGCGAAATGCCAGCGCGGAAGTGTTTGTTAGGCCGCGAGGTAAACGGTGATCTCGTCCAAACCGGTCGTGCCTGAAAACGGCCCGCGTTCCTTTTCCAGACGCTGCACCGCGCCGGTGCCGTCAGTCGCGCGCACGCTCAGTTTGTGTTCGCCCGGGCCCTCCGGTTTCCAATCGAAACTCCAGAGCACCCAGGTCAACTTCGTTCCCGGATAATCGATTTTTGCTTCCCGCCAGCTCTGCCCGTGATCGACGCTGACCTCGACTTTGCGCACGCCGCGATCGCCGGCAAAGGCGATTCCTTTCATCGGAACGCTGCCGCCGCTTTTCGTTAGGCTGATCCATTCCCATTCGTTAGGCTGATCGATGCGCGAGCGCGTCGGGATGATGAAGTTCGGCCCCCAGCCCTGCTTTTCGTAAAAGCCTTCCGCATCCGCGCCGGTCAGCTCGATGCGCGTCAGCCATTTGACATTTTTCTCGCCGAAATAGCCGGGGACAACGACGCGTGCCGGAAAGCCGTGGCGATCAGGCAGCCGCGCGCCGTTCATCTCGTAGGCGACGAGCGTGCTTGGATCGAGCGCTTTCGTTAGGGGAAAAGTGTCGGTGTAATTATCGACTCCGTGCAGCCGCACTTTCGCCGCCCCCGGCAGCGGGCCGGCTGCGCCTAACAACTCGCGCATCGGCACGCCGCGCCAGAGGGCGTTGCTCATCAAACCCGCGCCGAGACCGTTGCTGATGCACATCAGGGTCGTCTCTTGCGAGACGGCGGGGAGCGATTTCAGGCGATCGAGTTTGTAGGTCTGCGGATTTTTCACCAGGCCGGTGATCTCGAGACGCCAGAGCGATTCATCGACCCGCGGATCGATGACGTTTTTCGTTACGCAATAAAACTCATCGTTAGGCGTGATCCCCTGCACGTCGGGACCTTTGTATTGCGTGCCGTCGTAGCTGAAACTCGCCACCTGAAAAAGCCGCCGGATGATCGCCGCGCCGCCGCCCGCCGCGAGCAAGCCGAGGCCGCCGAGAACGAGCGCACGGCGGCCGATTGGCGGCGAATACGCGAGATCGTCGGGCGCAGCCGGCGCGCGAGTGAGAAAGCGAAAACCGAGAACGAGCGTCCGTTCGAAAGCGAGAAACGCGATCGCCAGCCCGAGGCAGTTGATCAAGATCGCCGGCCGGATCGGCCAGCCGGCATAGCCGGTCCCCAAAGCCAGCCAGAGGACCGCGATGGAGACAAGCAGCGGGAGCAGGAAAAAAATGCCTAACGAATACAAGGCCGCCGCCTTCTCCCGCCGCGCGATCGTCAGGCCGTACAATAATCCGCCTAACGAACCGACGATGATCTGCCCGGCGATGGTCGAGCCGACGCCGAGTTCTTTGAGATGGGTGTAGCCGCCGACCCGGCCCATGATCGAGAGAAACGGCCCCGGCGGAATAAAAACCGAAAGCCGATCGCCGATGATGACGAGCGGCGTCGCCACCTGCGCGAGCCAGGCGAGGAGCAGCATCACCAGCGTCATCACGACGCCGGCGACCGCACCCGCCAAAAGTCCCGCGACCGCCCGTTGTCTGTTGTCCGGCTGGCTTTTCATAAAAAACAGAGCGCCGATCGCGGCCTTTTATTCCGCGCGCTCCAGCGCGACCCGAAAAAGCGTCGCAAGAATGCGCGCGCCCGCGACGAAAGTCCCGCGCAATGTTCCGGAGACCTTCGATTCGCCGCCCGTGCGACAGCGGTGATCCACCGGCACTTCGAGAATGCGCAGGCCCACGCGCGCCGCGCGCATCTGCATCTCCAGATTCCAGCCGTAAGTCGGCTCCTTCATGCCTAACGAATCGAAACTCGCACGCCGCAGCGCCCGAAACGGGCCCATGTCGGTATAGCGCGTGCCGTAGATTAACCGCAAGAGAAAGCCGGCCGCCCGTCCCGAAATGATCTGCTGCAAATTCATGCTCCCGCGCTCGCGCCGCCCGCGCGTGCGCGAGCCGATCACGAAATCGTATTTGCCTTCGACGATTGGCCCGACGAGTCGCTCCATCAACTCCGGGCAATCGCTCCCGTCGCCATCGAGAAAAACCACGATCTCGCACTGCGGATCGAGCGCGGCCACGCCAGCCGCGCAGGCTCGCCCATAACCGCGCGGCGCCGTCACCACCCGCGCGCCCGCGGTCGCCGCGCGCTCCGCCGTGCGATCGGCGCTGCCGTTATCGACCACGATGATTTCGCTGGGCAAACCGGTCGTCAGGCAAGCGCGGACCACCCCGGCGATCGGCTCTTCCTCGTTCAGCGCCGGAATCACAACGGAAACTCCCATCCCGCTCAACGTCGCCCACTCGCCCCCGCGCGTCGATTGGAGGGGAACGATTTTGGCTTTCCGCCTCCTTCTACTTTCTTCCTCCTACCTTCTTCCTTCGATTTCTAAGCTCCCACCATCACGCTCGCCGGGTCGCTCCACTGGCCCACGCCGTTGTCGCCCACGTAATACATCGCGCGGTAGGTCCACTTCGCCGGCGTCGCCGGGAACGGCGCCGTGTCGGTATAATTCGGCGTCGTATCCATCGCCAGGAGCACGAATCCCTTCCCATCGCCCCGGTCCACCTCGAGCCGGATCATATCGAGAAACGCCCCGTTGCCATCCCAACTCCAGCCTACCAGCACCGCGTTCCCGCTCACCTTCGGCTTCAGCCGCGGCTTCAACGCACCGAAATCCGGCCGGGTCATTTCCGCGCCGATCACCCCGAGCGCTTCCCCGATCGGGGGATTGTAGCCGCTGCTGTCGAGAACATTCTGGCGCAGGGCGCGGAAACGCGCTTCCACGCCCCAGCTCACCGCCGGCACTGCGGTCGGCAGAGTCGGCGCCACCGGCGCACCGCTCCCGGCGACGCCGTGGCCGGAACGGACCCCGCGCAACCACGCCGTCCATTGCCGGCCATAGAGCAGCGCGATGTTCTGACAGAGGACGCAATACTGGATGTAATCGGCGTCCGCCGCCTGGCCGCTGACCGCGCCGGCGCTCAGGCCGAGCACTGCGCTGTAATCGGTCACGTTGTTTTTGAAGGTCTGGAGTTGTCCGCTGAACTCCGCGTTGTTGTCTTTAATTGGGTCTTCTTTAGGCATAATCGTATTGGTCTCCATATTTCAATACGGGAATGGCACGGCATTGTTTCAAAAAATCTTTGCCGACCCTCATTTTCTTGCCGCCCGGGCCATTTTCCGGGCCGGTGCGGACTTTTACCGCACGGCGGAGGGGTCCAGCCACGCGGCGGAGCCTTCCCACCGCGCGGCGGGAGCTTTTCACCGCGCGGTGGCGGCATTTTACCGTGCGGTGGAACCATTCCACCGTGCGGTAGAATCATTTCGCCGTGCGGTAAAACCATTCCACCGTGCGGTAAATTCATTCCACCGCGCGGTAAAACCACTTCACCGCGCGGTTTTTACCCGGTGCACGATGCCTTTGCGGCGCAAAATGTCGGCCGCTTCGCTGAAGTAATCCTTCACGTCGCCCTGCCGCCCGATCCAATCAAGATACCGCCCGATCCCTTCCGCCAGCTCCACCCGCGGCGCGTAACCGGCCGCGCGAATGCGGGCGGTGTCGCTCCTGAGGTGGCGCATCTCGCCGGGACGGAACTCGCCGTTCGCCTCCGGCGGAATGGGGATGCCGAGCGAGTCGGAAATCTGCCGCGCCACTTCGCGGATGGTCACGCCTCGCCCGCTCCCGACGTTCACCGGCAGTCCATCGAGCGCGTCGGTCTCCGCCGCGAGCAGGTTGGCGCGCGCGATGTCTTCGACGAAGGAAAAATCGCGCGTCTGTTCGCCGTCTTCGTAAAGCACCGGCGGCAGGTCGTTGAGCAGCCGGGTGCAGAAGATCGCGATCACGCCGGTGTAGGGATTGAAGATGGACTGGCGCGGCCCGTAAGTGCAGGAATAGCGCAGCGCGACCGTCGGAAGGCCGACCTGTTTGCCCCAGAGCAGCACCAATTTTTCCTGGTCGACTTTCGTGAGGCCGTAAACCGTCTCGCCGCCGACCGGCGCGTGCTCGGGCGTCGGCGCGCTCGTCGTGACCGCGCCGCAAACCGGGCAATGCACCTGCCAGTCGCCGCGCTCGAGTTGTTCGACCGGACGGACGGGCGGAAAAACCAGACCGTGCTCCGGACAAATGGCCGCGCCTTCGCTGTAAACGGCCTGCGAGCTGGCGACGACGATTTTCTTGATCGGCAGATTTTCCTCCCGAATGATCTCGAGCATCTGCGCGGTGCCAAACGAATTCACGTGCACGTATTTTGCGATCTCGGGCATGTAACCACCGTAGGCCGCCTGGTGAAAAACGACGTCGATGTCGCGCAATGCCGCCGCCATGGTCGCCCGATCGCGCAGGTCGCCTTCGACAAAATCGCTCTCCAGCGACATCCAGTCGGGCCGACCGCGGCGGTGCGTTTGCGGCTCGAGATTATCGAGCACCCGCACCCGCCAGCCCTCGCGCCGCAAAAGATCGGCGACGTGCGAACCGATCAGCCCCGCGCCGCCCGTGACAAGGGCGCGTTTCATGGCGCGAGGATGCGCGCCTCTCCCTCGCGGCCGAGCAGTTCGCGCAGAAATTTTTGCGAAGCCGGCGCGAGATTGGAGTCGTCAGGCTCCAGTAAATCGTGGCACAGTCGGCGCAGCGTCGCGCGATCGTCAACGTCGTAGCCAACCGGCAGCCGGTGAACCGCGAGCCCGGCGGCCGCGGCGCGCTCCTCGGTTTGTTCGAGGACACGCTCGGTGCTCCAGTCGATGTTTTGAAAGATCTCGCGGCGCAGGCGCTGCATGCCGATCAAGTAATAGCCGCCGTCGTCGGAGCGTCCGAGCACGATCCGTTCGTGCGGCTGAAGAAGAACGTGCGCGGCCTCGGCAAAACTTGTCGCCGGAATCGTCGGGCTGTCGGAATCGACCAGGCAAACCGCCCCAAAACCAACCGAAAATAAATCGGCAAGCGCGCCGACCAGCCGTTCGCCAAAATTTCCTTCGCGTTGCGCGATCAGAAAAAAATCCGGCGGAAGAATGTCGCGATAAATTTCCTCCTCGCCGACCGGCGTGTAACAACCGATGCCTTGCGCGCACCCCCCAGCCGCGGCGATGGCCCCCGCGGTGTCGCGCAGAAAACAGGCGTTGAGCCCAGCCGATTCGGCAGGCGTGAGCGGCGGCGTGAGGCGCGTTTTGACCCGGCCGGCGCGCGGCGCCTTGGTCATGATCGCGAGCGCGCAACGACCCTCGGCGGCGGGTTCGAGTTCGTCAGGCTGGAGGACGCGGTGCGCGCCGCTCATGCTTTCTCGCAGAGCGCATACTGGTAGCGGCCGTCTTCCCAACATTTGAATTGCCGCCACGGTTGCGTCGCGAAAAGCCGGCGAAATTCTTCGGCCGTGAGGATGGCGGCCTTGTGCGGCTCGCGGTAGCCATTGTGAAAATGCGTCGCGCGAGCCAGCAGCCACATCGCGAGGAGCGGAACGGACGCCCGAAAAGCGTGCCGCGGCTCGGCGATGAGACAACGTCCGCCCGGCCGAAGCACGCGAAACATTTCCGCCACCGCTTCTTCGCGCTCGGGCAAAACGGTGAAGAGCCGCGAGGCGATGAGAATGTCGAAGTGCGCGTCGTCGCAGGAAATGTCGAGAACGTTGACGCGTTCGAAGCGGCAGTTTTGCAAGCCGCGTTTCGCCGCGCGCAGACGCGCCCAGGCAAGCTGCCGCTCGGAACGATCGACGCCGACGACCGACAATTGCGGATAGCGTTCCGCAAAACGGCCGGAATAAAATCCCGGCCCGCAACCAAGCTCGAGCATGCGCGTGCCGGAGCGCGGCGGTTCATGTGGCCAAAGCGCCGCGCTCATTCGCTCGGTGTCGTCGCGGAAAAGTTTTTCACGGCAGAAAACGTAGAGCCACGCGACCTGCTCGAAGAGGCTGTCGCTCTGATCACGCGGCGGATAGCCGTTGAGCGCGGGAACGAGCGGTCGCGATAAAGGCGGCCTTTCGGCGACGACGGATTCGAGGGCGAGTTTGTTTGGCATCGGCGTCCTAGCATCGCTCTCGGCTTGCTCGATGGATGTTGTCCATTCTCGCGCGACGTGGCTCATGCAGAACTTAGATGGCGGGCGCGGGCGATTATTCCGCGACTCGGCCGACGCGAGGCGAGTCCGGCGAAGAACAGTTATTGGAGGGTTTATGATTTAAATCTTCAGGACCGAAACTCATTTCATCTTCTTCTACGTCTGAATAACTCAAGTGGTCGCCCGTTTTTACATCGTGAAACGGCGCTGGTGGAGGTGTTGATAACATCTTTCATCGGCAGCTACAAATCAGCCCGCGGATGGCGAACGGCGCCGTTATTCGATGTTGCTCGAAGTTGTTCGCTTCTTTTTCGTCGATCGTTTACAGCAGGCGGATGAAAATTTTTGGCGCGAGTTTTTGTCTCTTGGCCGCGTTCCTGGCAAACGTGTCCGCGGCCGAAAAAGAGCCGTCGCTTTGGCCGCTGCAACGCGAGCTCGTCGCCAGGAAAATAGTCGATCTCACCCACTCTTTCGCGCCCGGCATTCCGCACTGGCCCGGTTTTCCCGACGAAAAGGTGAGGACGATTTATTGGTACGACAAAAAACCGGGGATGATGGGCGACGGATTTTTTGCGCAGGTTTTCACTCATGTCGGACAATGGGGAACGCATGTCGATCCGCCGGCGCATTTCAAAAAAGGCGGCCGCACGGTGGACGAAATAAAACTTCAGGAAATGATCCTGCCGCTGGTCGTCTTCGATGTGCACGCCGAATGCGCGCGCAATCCCGATTATACCCTCACGGTCGAGCGGATCAGGCAATGGGAGACGCGACACGGGCCGATTCCGCCGGGCGCGTTTGTCGCGATGCGGACCGATTGGTCGCGGCGCTGGCCCAATGCCGCCGCGATGCAAAACAAGGACGCAAAAGGCGCGCCGCATTATCCGGGCTGGAGTTTGGCGGCGTTGCGATTCCTTTACGAAGAGCGCAAGGCGACCGTCAACGGCCACGAAACGACCGACACCGACCCGGGATTCGCGACCGCGAAGGATGACTACTCGCTCGAGACCTACGTCCTCGCGCACGATCATTATCAGATCGAGCTGCTCGCGAATCTCGACCGGGTGCCGGAAGCGGGCGCGATTATTTTCGCCACTTTTCCGAAAGCGAAAGGCGGCTCCGGTTTTCCGGCGCGCGTCTTCGCGATTCTGCCGGACTAACGAATTGCGAATTTTTCCCGCGCAAAACAGCGCAAGCTGTGAGATATTCCGCGCGTGATCAAGCGAATCCTGGTGCGATGTCCGATAACGAAAAAACTCAACGTCACCGGGCTGGTGATCGAGGAAGAACTTTTCCCGGACGCGAAGCTGAAGCCGAAACAAGTCTCCTGCCCGCATTGCGGCGGACGCCATCCGTGGAATAAAAAACAGGCGATCCTCGCTCGTTAGGCGGAAAGTCCTTTACTCGTTAGGCCACTGCCGGGCCGGCCGCAACCGGAGCCGAAGGCGGGGATTGAACCCGCGACCTACGGTTTACGAAACCGTTGCTCTACCACTGAGCTACTTCGGCGCGAAAAAACGCGGAGCGGAAGATGACATTCTTCCTTGGTTCGGGCAAGCCTAACGACCGCGCTGCCGCCCGCGAAAGTCAAAGGCCGGGCGGCCCGAATGCCGGAATCGAGTTGCGGCCTCGGGAGCGCGGTCGATCTTTTCCCATGAACGCAAACCCAACCGAGTATGTGCATCCGGAAGCGCTCGTCGAAACCGAGTGGCTCGAGCAGCATCTCGACGACAAAGACATTCGCATCGTCGAATCGAACGAAGACATTTTGCTTTACGCCACCGGCCACATTCCCGGCGCGGTCCACATCGACTGGCGCGCCGATTTGCAGGACGCGGTCATTCGCGATTACATCGATCCGAAAAAATTCGCCGAGCTTTGCAGCCGCAACGGCATCGGGCCGGAGACGACCTGCATTTTTTACGGCGACAAGGCGAACTGGTGGGCCTGCTACGCACTTTGGGCCTTCCGGCTTTTCGGGCACAAGAACGTCAAAATCCTCAACGGCGGTCGCGATAAATGGAGAGCCGAAAACCGTCCGATGACGCGCAAAGTCCCAAAATATCCGCGCGTGGACTATCTCGTGCCTAACGAACGCCGCGACAAGGAAATTCGCGCTTTTGCCGACGAAGCGCTCGCCCAAAGCCGCGCGCAGAAGCCGCTCATCGACGTCCGTTCGCCGGGCGAATTCAAAGGCGAGATCACCCACATGCCCGAGTATCCGCAGGAAGGAGTTTTGCGCGGCGGCCACATTCCCGGCGCGAAAAGTGTGCCGTGGAAAACCGCGACGAACGACGACGGCACGTTCAAATCCGCCGCCGAACTGGCGAAGATTTATTTCGAGCAATGCGGCGTCAACGCAGAGACCGACACGATCGTTTACTGCCGCATCGGCGAGCGCTCGAGCCACACCTGGTTCGTCCTCACTTATCTGCTGGGGCTCGATAACGTGCGCAATTACGACGGCTCCTGGACCGAGTGGGGCAACAAAGTCGGCGCGCCGATCGAGCGCGCCTAACGATGAGTTATCCGCCGAAACTGCAGAACATCATCGAGCTTTTCGAGACGCTGCCCGAAGTCGAACGGCGCGAAACGCTCGTCAATTACGCCGAGAGCGCGCCGAAACAGGAACCGCGGCCTGACGAAAAGTTCGACCTCGAAGATGTGCGCAAAGACGAAGAATGCGCCGACAAGGTGGGCGTTTATTTGCAGGTCGACGACAATGGCGGCGCCCATCTGCGGATGACGCTCGGCCCCGAAGTGCAAACCCTCACCCGTGCGATGACATCGATCCTTTGCAAAGGTCTCGACGACGCGACGCCGCAGGAAATTCTCGATCTCGCGAGCGATTTCGTCACCCGCATTGTCGGCGCGGAGCTCGTCCGCGTGCGCAGCCAGACGACCTACTACGTGCTCACGCGGATCAAGAGCATCTGCAAAGTTTATCTCGGCCGACAGCGCGCCAAGGTCGCCTAACGAGTCTTGAGATAGCCTTTTTTCCGCAGGAGCGGCTCGCAAAGCAGAATCGCCAGCGCGCACTGGCCATCCTTCATCTCACCGCGATGCACGAGCGCGAGCGCTTTTGCGACCGGCATCAGTTTGATCTGGATTTTCTCGCCGACTTCGCGGTCGTGTTCGGAAAGAACGACGTTCTCCGCGAGGAAGACGTGGCATTTTTCATCCGTCAGCGAGCTCGCCGAAAAAAGATAATCGACATAAGTCAGCGCCGAGCACGAGCCGCCGACTTCTTCGCGCAACTCGTCGCGCGCGACCTCGGCAAGCGACTCGTTAGGCTTGTCGTGCGTGCCGCCAGCCGGGACTTCGAGGCACCATTGGTCGAGCGAATAACGATATTGGTTGATCAAAACCATCGCGCCCGCGCCCGTGATCGGCACAATGATGACTGCATCGGTGCGCTCGAGGTAAGCGAGCCTTTTTCGTTTTCCGCCCGGCAGCTTCAGCTTGTCTTCGCGCAGTTTGAAGACGCGATTCTTGAAACGGATCTTCGTTTTCAGCCGGCGCCAGCCGAGTCGTTTCGCAACCGGTTTCGCGCGTTTCGATTTCATCGTTAGGCAAAGTAACACGGCCACGCGAAGGCGGCGATTTTCTCGACCTCGCGCGAATGTCGCCTACACTCCCGCTGCGCATGCCGCGGAACGATCAGCTGCACAAAATCTTGCTCATTGGTTCCGGCCCGATCGTCATCGGGCAAGGGTGCGAATTTGATTATTCCGGCGTGCAGGCGTGCAAGGCGCTGCGTGAAGAAGGCTACGAAGTCGTGCTCGTGAATTCCAACCCGGCGACGATCATGACCGATCCGGAATTTGCCGACCGCACCTACATCGAGCCGATCACGCCGGAGGTGATCGAGGCCATTCTGGCGCGCGAAAAACCGGACGCGATTCTGCCCACAATGGGCGGCCAGACCGCGCTCAACGCCGCCATGGAATTAAATCGCAACGGCGCGCTCGTTAGGCACAACGTCAAGCTCATCGGGGCGAATGCGCGCGCGATCGCCAAAGGCGAGGACCGCCAGCTTTTTAAGGAAGCAATGTTGAGCATCGGTCTCGACGTGCCGCGCTCCGGGATCGCGCGTTCGCTCGAAGATGCCGCACGCGTCGCCGAACAAATCGGAAGTTTTCCGCTGATTATCCGGCCGGCCTTCACCTTGGGCGGCTCGGGCGGCGGGATCGCCTACAACCGCGAAGAACTCGATCGCATCGTCACACGCGGGCTCGCGCTCTCGCCGGTGCGCGAAGTCTTGATCGAGGAGTCATTGTTAGGCTGGAAGGAATTTGAAATGGAAGTGATGCGCGACTGCGCCGATAACTGCGTCGTCGTTTGCTCGATCGAAAATCTCGATCCGATGGGCGTGCACACCGGCGATTCGATAACGGTCGCGCCCGCCCAGACGCTGACCGATCGCGAATATCAGGCGATGCGCGACGCGTCGTTCGCGGTCATTCGCGAGATCGGCGTCGAGACCGGCGGATCGAATATTCAGTTCGCGGTCGATCCGGAGGACGGACGGATGGTCGTGATCGAAATGAATCCGCGCGTCTCGCGCTCGAGCGCGCTCGCCTCGAAGGCGACCGGTTTTCCGATCGCGAAAATCGCAGCCAAACTCGCGGTCGGTTACACGCTCGATGAGATTCGCAACGACATCACGCGCGAAACGCCCGCGAGTTTTGAGCCGACGATCGATTATTGCGTGGTCAAAGTCCCGCGCTTCACTTTCGAAAAATTCCCCGAAGCAGACGCGACGCTCACGACGCAAATGAAAAGCGTCGGCGAAGCGATGGCGATCGGGCGGACGTTCAAGGAGGCACTGCAAAAAGCGCTTCGGTCGCTCGAGATCAAACGTTTCGGTTTGTGCGGCGACGGCAACGAGACGCGCGTCGACGCGGAGACGCTGCGGCGAAAACTGAGCGTGCCTAACGACCAGCGGATTTTCTATTTGGCGCAGGCTTTTCAAGACGGCCTGACGATTGAGGAGATTTATGGCCTGACGAAAATCGATCGCTGGTTTTTGCAGAACATCGCGCAGATCGTCGAAGCCGATGGGCGCGAGCGAGAGTTCCGGGCGAGAAAACGCCTGGGCTTTTCCGACCGGCAAATCGCGCATTCGTTAGGCAAGAGCGAAAGCGCGGTTCGTTCCGAACGGATCGCCGCCGGCGTGGTGCCGACGTATCGCCTCGTCGATACCTGCGCGGCCGAGTTCGAGGCCTACACGCCGTACTATTATTCCACTTACGGCTCGGAGAACGAGATTCGGCCTAACGAAAAGCGCAAGATCATGATTCTCGGCGGCGGCCCGAATCGCATCGGGCAGGGGATCGAGTTCGACTACTGCTGCGTGCACGCGGCCTTCGCCCTGCGCGAGCTCGGGATCGAGACGATCATGGTGAACTCGAATCCGGAAACCGTTTCGACCGATTACGACACAAGCGACAAACTCTATTTCGAGCCGCTCACGCACGAGGACGTGCTCAACATTTTCGAGCAGGAAAAACCGGAAGGCGTGATCGTGCAGTTCGGCGGGCAGACGCCGTTGAATCTGGCCGCGGGATTGAAAGCGGCGGGCGTTCCGATCATCGGGACGCAGCCGGAAAGCATCGAGCTGGCCGAAGACCGAAAACTTTTCGCGGAGATGCTCGATCGTCTTGGTTTGCGACAAACGCCGAGCGGTTCGGCGACGAGCGAAGAGGAAGCGGTCGCGATTGCGGAGCGAATTGGTTATCCGGTTCTCGTTAGGCCATCGTTTGTTCTCGGCGGGCGCGCGATGGAATTGGTTTATCACGCGGACGACTTGCGGCGCTACATGCGGAACGCGATCGCGGTCAGTCCGGGCCGGCCGGTGCTGGTCGATCGTTTTCTCGAAGACGCGATCGAAGTCGATGTCGATTGCATCGCCGACGGCGAAATTGCGGTCATCGGTGCGATCATGGAACACATCGAGGAAGCGGGCATTCACAGCGGCGACAGCGCCTGCGCGGTGCCGACGTTTTCCTTGTCGAGAAAAATTCTCGATGAGATCGCGACCGCGACAAAAGCGATGGCGCGCGAGCTGCAAGTGCGCGGACTGATGAACGTGCAGTTCGCGGTCAAGGATGAGAAACTTTACGTGCTCGAAGTGAATCCGCGCGCCTCGCGCACGGTGCCATTTGTGAGCAAGGCGATCGGCGTGCCGCTCGCGAAACTGGCCGCGAAAGTGATGACCGGAATGTCGTTAGGCGAGCTTGGTTTCACCGCGGAGATTTTGCCGAAACATTATTCGGTGAAGGAAGCGGTCTTTCCGTTTTTGCGTTTCGAAGGCGCCGACATTTCGTTAGGCCCGGAAATGAAATCGACCGGCGAAGTGATGGGGATCGACGCCGATCTCGGTCTCGCCTACGCGAAGTCACAGCTCGCGAGCAACTGGCCGCTCCCGCGCGCGGGAAATGTTTTCGTGAGCGTGAAGGATTCCGACAAGCAGGGCGTGATCGAGGTCGCGCGTGAATATGCGAAGCTCGGTTTCGGGATCGTCGCGACTTCCGGAACGGCGGCGGCCCTGGCCGCGGCCGGTATCGAGGTGCTGAAGGTTTTCAAAATCGGCGAAGGCCGGCCGAACGTTCTCGACCTCGTGAAAAACGGCCAGATTCAATTCATCATCAACACGCCGAGCGGCAAAATCCCGCGCGAAGACGAAGTGAAAATCCGCACCGCCGCGCTCGGCGAGCGCATCCCGATCATGACCACGCTGCGGGCGGCGGCAGCAAGCGCGGAGGGAATTCGCTCGCTGCAAAAAGGTCCGATGACGGTGAAAAGCCTGCAGGAATTCCACGCCGCGCAGGCCTCGGCCTGAGGGAATGCGCGTTTTGCCTAACGACTCGCTAATGAAAGAGCGCGGGCAGTTTCAGAAGTGTGTTGTAAACGCCCCAGACCAGCGGCACGCCCACGACTAACCACGAGATGAAAAGCATGCCGGCGTTTCCGCCCGCGCCAGATTGTTCAGCCATAATTTTCTCCGATTAATCCCGCACCGCGGCGACATCGCCTCGGAAATAGAAACGGTCCGCGACCGGCCGAATGCAAAGGTTGCAGATCAGCCCGATGACGAGCAGGCCGGCCATCAGATACATCGTCGGCGCGTAGAGCGCGACGCCGCTCGCGCCCTGGCCTTTCAAGTGGACGCGAATGTAATTGACCAGGACCGGGCCGAGCACGCCCGCGACCGACCACGCGGTCAGCAGCCGCCCGTGAATGGCGCCGACCTGCATCGTGCCGAAAAGATCTTTCAAATACGCCGGCACGGTCGCGAAACCCGCGCCGTACATGCTGATGATGACGCAGCAAATCGAGACGAAGAAAATGACGCTCCCACTTTTGGCCGCGATCGGGATGAGGCAATAAAGGATCGCGCCTAACAATAAATAGACGACGTAAATCGCTTTGCGCCCGGTGTAGTCGCTCGCCGACGACCAGACGAAACGGCCGGCCATGTTAAACAAACTGAGCAGCGCGACGAAGCCCGCGGCGGCCGCAGCCGTGACGCCGATCGCGCCGCCGGGCGCGGTTGGAAACATTTCCTGAATCATCGGCGATGCCTGTTCGAGAATGCCGATGCCGGCGGTGACGTTGAGACAGAGCACGACCCAGAGGAGCCAGAATTGCGGCGTCCGGAATGCCTGGTCGACTGCGACATTTCCGGAGGTGATCAGGCCGTGCGAATGGGTCGCGGGCACGAAGCCGGCCGGGCGCCAATTTTGCGCCGGCACGCGAACGATGAGCGAGCCAAACATGATGTAGCAAAAATAAATAATGCCCATTGCGATGAAGGTCCGGCCGACGCCGACGCTCGCCGCGGTTTTGAAATGATTCATCAGGAGGACGCTCAGGTTTGAGCCGATGAAGGCGCCGCCGCCGAAACCCATGATCGCCATTCCCGTCGCCATGCCCGGCCGATCGGGAAACCATTTCACCAGGGTCGAAACCGGCGCGATGTAGCCGAGCCCGAGGCCGCAGCCGCCGATGACGCCGTAGCCGAGATAAATGATCCAGAGTTGATGGGTCAAAACTCCGATCGCCGCGACGACGAATCCGCCGCCAAAACAGAGCGCGGCGGCGAGCATGGTTTTGCGCGGGCCGACCCGCTCGACCCAGCGGCCGAAAATCGCGGCGGAGGCGCCGAGAAAAAGAATCGCGATGCTGAAAATCCAGGCGACCTGCGGCTGCGTCCAGTCGTTAGGCGCGGATTTGGTGATGCCGATCAGTCTCGTTAGGGGAATTTTGAAAACACTGAAGGCGTAGACTTGTCCGATGGACAAATGGACGGCAAGCGCGGCAGGCGGGACGAGCCAGCGACTGAATCCCGGGCCGGCGACAGTTCGTTCTCGATCGAAAAATCCCATAGCGTTAATGAATCGTATCTGGCCTAACGAGCGAGCTGTTTGCAATCAAATTGTAACAAAAAATTCATTTACCGCCCGGCTCGCGCTCGGTAAAAGACGAATCGCCAAACAAAATTTATGAAAATCCTTAACCTGGTTGGTGTCGGAATGCTCTCGCTCATCTCGCTGCCCGCGCACGCGCAGGACGCGAGCTCTTCGGATAACGAACGTTTGAAAAAATTGGAGAAGGCGGTGCGTCAGTTGCAGCAGCGCAACACCGATCTCGAAAATCAGGTGCAACAACTAAAGGGCAAAGGCCAGTTCGCGCCCATGCTGCCGGGCGAAGCCGCGCCGGTCGCGGGCAGTGATAACAAAACTATCTTCACCGCGCCGCCGCCGCCGCTGGTCAACGTGCACCCGGGCGGGCCGGAGACGAAGCTGACGCTCGGCGGTTACATCCAGGCGAATTTTGAAGATGGCGACGTCTCCGCTTTTGAAGGCCGATTCGGCGAGACGGCGCTGAAGGATCGCTTCCGTTTGCGGCGCGCGCGCATTAATCTGACGGGCGATTTTGCCGATCAATTCGATTTCAAGATCGAAGGCGATTTCGAGCAGAGCGATTCCGCGATCACCGCGATCAAGAGCATCAATCCGGTCACCGGCGTGGCGACGACGACGAGCAATTCAAGCCGCACGGAATTTTCCGGCACGGACATTTTCATCAACTGGCACGCGGTTCCGGAAGCGAACATCAAGGTCGGTCAATACAAGGCGCCGTTCGGCCTCGAGCAGCTCACGCCCGACACTTTGATCTACACGATCGAGCGCAGCTTGCCGACGGGCGCGATCACGCCCGAGCGGCAGATAGGCGCGATGGTCTGGGGCAAACCGCTGACCAACTCCGCACCCGAATACAAAGATTGGATCACCTATTACGCCGGCGTTTTCAACGGCAACGGCCGCAACTTTAATAACAACGACAACAACGAATTCATGTACGTCGCGCGCCTCGAGCTTCAGCCGTGGAAAGGCACCATCATGGGCCAGGATTCGAGCTTCAAACTCAGCGGCGATTATTTCTACAGCCGCGACGACGCCGGCACGAACATCTCGCCCGCGCTCAACCTGCGCGTCGATCCCGACGGCTCGCTCACTTCGTATGTGCTGACGAGCGCGGACGAGCGGAACGCCTTCAGCTTCGACGCCTGGCTGAAGCTCGGACCGTTCGATCTCATCGGCGAATATCTCGAGGAGCATGTCGACGGCCGCGAAGTCAACGGCGTGGTGCCTTTCGCCAATTTCACGACCAACGGCTTCTACATCACCGGCGGCTATTTCATCGTTCCGAAAAAATTGCAGGCGGTCGTGAAATGGGAGGCGTTCAACCCCGGCCAGCTCGGCGACGACGGCATCCACTCGATCACCGCCGGCCTGAACTACTACATTCACTCGGATAACATCAAGCTGATGGCCGATTACGTGCACACCTGGTCGGATTTTCGCGAGGTCAATCCGATCTACGGCGACGATACTTTCGACGAACTGCTCCTGCGCATGCAGGTCATTTTCTAGGCGAAAAAATCGCGGCGCCGCAAAATTTTATCGCGCGGGATTAGCGTTCCGCGCGATATTCTTTTGTGGAATCGTCGTCGCCGGCGGAATTATTCTTGAAGTGGCCGCTCGTTAGGCAAATTCTCGAGCGCAAGGACGGCACCGGCATCGAATCGATGTCGGACAAGACGCAGGCCCTGCACGCGCGGATCGACGACGCGCAGGTCGCGCGCTCGGTTTGCCCTTATTGCGGCGTGGGCTGCGGACAGCTCATTTATCACAAGGATGGCAAGCTGGTCTCCATCGAGGGCGATCCCGAGTCGCCGATCTCGCAGGGAAATCTTTGCCCGAAAGGCGCAGCCTCGTTTCAATTGCTCACGCATTCGCGGCGCGAATTGAAAGTGAAATATCGCGCCCCGCGCGCGAAAGGGTGGAGCGAGATTTCGCTCGACCGCGCGATGTCGATGGTCGCCGATCGTGTCTGGGAATCGCGCAAACGGACCTTCGTTCACGAGCAGGACGGCATCGTCGTCAATCACACGAAAGCGATCGCGCATCTCGGCGGCGCAACGCTCGACAACGAAGAAAATTATCTCATCAAAAAACTTTTCGCCGGAGGCCTGGGAATGGTGTGCGTTTCCAACCAGGCCCGGATATGACATAGCAGCACGGTGCCCGGTCTGGGCACCAGCTTCGGCCGGGGCGGAGCTACGACCGCGCAACAAGATCTGGCGAACGCGGACTGCATATTGATCGAGGGCTCGTCCATGGCCGAGGCGCATCCGGTCGGCTTTCGCTGGGTCATGAAGGCGAAGGAAAAAGGCGCGACCATCATCCATGTCGATCCGCGTTTTTCGCGCACGAGCGCGCTCGCGGACATCTGGGTGCCGATCCGCGCCGGGACCGACATCGCTTTTCTCGGCGGACTCGTCAGGCACATTCTCGAGGAGGAAAAATTCTTCCGCGAGTACGTCGTCCATTACACGAATGCTTCCTGCATTTTGCGCGAAGATTTTCGCGACACGGAAGACAACGGCGACGCTTATTTCTCCGGCTGGAACGAAGCGAAGCGTTCTTACGATAGCAAGACGTGGCTCTACGAAAACGACGACTCGTTAGGCGCGCCACAGCGCGATCTTTCGCTGCAACATCCGCGCTGCGTTTTCCAAAAACTGAAACGCCATTTCTCGCGCTACACCCCGGAGATGGTGGAAAAGATTTGCGGCATTCCGCCGGAACTTTTCCGCAAAGTCGCCGATTGCCTAACGAGTTGCTCCGGCCCGGAAAAAACCGCCGCCATCTGCTACGCCGTCGGCTGGACGCAACATTCCAAAGGCGTCCAGATCATCCGCACAGCCGCGATTTTGCAGTTATTGTTAGGCAACATCGGGCGGCCCGGCGGCGGCATCCTCGCGCTCCGCGGTCACGCTTCCATCCAGGGCTCGACCGACATCCCGACGCTCTACGACATTTTGCCCGGCTACCTCAACATGCCGAGCGCCTCGAAGGACGAGCATTCGTTAGACGAGCACCTCAAGAAAAACACCAAGCCGACCGGGCTCTGGGCAAATTATCCGAAGTATTACGTCAGCCTGCTCAAGGCTTACTACGGCGCGAACGCGACGAAAAGTAACGATTATTGTTACAATTTGATGCCGAAGATCACCGGCGATCATTCCTTCTACGAATTTCTCTACGACATGCTCGACGGCAAAATGGAAGGCATGCTCGTGATGGGCCAAAATCCCGCGGTCGGCGCGCAGAACGCGCGGCTCGAACGCAAAGCGCTCGCGCGTTTGAAATGGCTCGTCGTGCGCGACCTTGTCGAAATTGAAACCGCGTCCTTCTGGTACGACTCGCCCGAGATCGATCGCGGCGAACTCAAAACCGAAGAAATCGAGACGGAAGTTTTTTTGTTTCCCGTCGCCGGTCACGCGGAGAAAGAAGGTTCCTTCACCCAGACGCAGCGCCTCGTGCAATGGCGCGAAAAAGCGGTCGATCCGCCGGGCGCTTCGCGCAGCGAAAGCTGGTTCATGCATCATCTCGCGAAACGTCTCATCGCCAAAGCGCACGCCAGCGGCGATCCGCTCGACGAGCCGTTGCGCGCGCTCGATTGGTGGTATCCCGAGGACGAACATGGCGAACCGAAAATGGAAGCCGTCCTCGCGGAAATTAACGGCTGGAAAATTCCCGAAACGCCGCAGCCTAACGAATCGATTTTCCGCTACGGCGTTCACGCGCAGGTCGATAATTTCAACGATTTGAAAGACGACGGCTCGACCGCCTGCGGCTGCTGGATTTACTCCGGCGTTTTCCCGAGTGACGGCGAGAACAAGGCGCTCGCCCGCAAGTCGCGCGATTATCTCGGACACGGCTGGGGCTTCGCGTGGCCGGCCGATCGCCGCATCATTTACAATCGCGCGAGCGCATCGCCCGCCGGCGCACCGTGGAGCGAACGCAAAAAACTCGTCTGGTGGGACGCGCCTAACGAATCGTGGACCGGCCTCGACGTGCCCGATTTCCAAAAAGACAAAGCGCCAAATTATCAGCCTAACGGAAACCGCGAAGGCCTCGCCGCGCAGCCCGGCGACGCGCCATTTATTTTGCACGAGGACGGACTCGGCTGGCTGCATGTGCCGAAAGGTTTGCAGGACGGCCCGATGCCGACGCATTTCGAAGCGCTCGAGTCGCCGATGCACAACGCGCTTTACGCGCGCGAGACGAATCCGGTGGTCGATTGGTTCACGCGCCAGACGAATCGTTTCGCGCCGCCTAACGACCCGCGTTTTCCCTACATTTTGACGACCTATCGCCTGACCGAACATCACACCGCCGGCGGCATGAGCCGTTTCCTGCCGCACCTCGCCGAGCTGCAACCGGAGATGTTCGTCGAACTTTCACCCGAGCTTGCGACCGAACTTCGGATCAAAAACGGCGACGACGTTTGCGTCGTGAATCTGCGCGCCGCGATCGGCGCCCGTGCGCTCGTCAGTCGCCGCTTTCGTCCGATGCAAATCGACGGCCGCATCATTCATCATGTCGGCATGCCGTTTCATTGGGGGTCGGCCGGCCCGGTGCGGGGCGACGTCGCAAACGATCTCATGGCGATCTCCGGCGAGCCGAACGTCACGATCATGGAAACGAAGGCGCTCGTCTGCAACATCGTGCCGGGAAAATTGCCGACCGGTAAAGCGTATCTGGAATTTCTCAACAAACACGCGCCGCAAACCGGCCCGGAAAATTTGCATCCCGAGCAACCGCCGCCCGGCGCGCCCGAAGGCGGCAAACATCAATCCGGCCACGGCCAGCACGGAAAGTCGGAATGAGGATTTGTGAATCAGGAAAGCAGGAGAACAGGAAAAGAATTCCGCGCACGCAACGCCTCCAAAGTTTTCGCCTTTTTTCCTGCATTCCGGCTTTCCTGATTCATTCTTCTTCATGATCGGCGAAGGCGTTCAGAGTTCGAATCAGCGGCGGCACACCTTCGTCGCCGATCGCGTCGAGGTCGGCTTTTTCACCGACCCGAGCGTCTGCATCGGCTGCAAAGCCTGCGAGGTGGCATGCAAAGAATGGAACGACGTGCCGGACGACGGCTACACTTGGACCGGCAATTCCTACGACAATACCGGCCACCTCGGCGCCTCGACCTGGCGTCACGTCATGTTCGTCGAACAGGATCGACCGAAAGGAAACCAAATCGTCGGTGCGAGTTCGTTAGGCGACTCGTTAGGCAATTACGACGACGATCCGTTTCGCTGGATCTTTCTCTCCGACGTTTGCAAACATTGCGAGAACGCCGGCTGCCTCGAAGCGTGTCCGACCGGTTCGATCGTGCGCACCGAAGTCGGCTCCGTCCTCGTGCAAAACGACGTCTGCAACGGTTGCGGTTATTGCGTCGTCTCGTGCCCGTTTGGCGTCGTCGATCGCCGGCCGAAACCGCTTCCCGATCACGGCGGCGCGTTCAAGTGCACCTTCTGCTACGACCGGCAAAAGAGCGGACTCACACCCGCGTGCGCGAAGGTGTGCCCGACCGAATCGATCGTCTTCGGCCGGCTCGACGATCTCCGCGCGCGTGGACGCGAGCGGGTGGAAACTTTGCGCGCGAGCGGCTACGGCGACGCGCAACTTTACGACCCGCAGGAAACTTCCGTCGGCGGTATTCACGCCTTCTTTTTATTGTTAGGCGAAGCCGAGGCTTACGGCCTTCCGCCGAAACCGCAGGTTCCAACGATTTATTTGAAATCATCCTGGACCGCCGCCCTCGTCGCTGCGCTGGGCGCGCTCGTTGCAGTCGGTCTGGCCTTCGCGCTTTTCTAAATGCCTAACGAAGCGCCAAATTTCGAAGAGCGTCTCGACACGCTGCGCAAGGAAGCGAAGCACGGCGACGTCGTGCATGGCCGCGGTGTCGACGTCGCCGGCGGTCCGATCCCGCGTTATCCCGGCTACTACGGCGAAGCGGTCGTTAGGCCACCCGTCTGGACCTGGGAAATTCCGGTTTATTTCTTCGTCGGCGGCGCGGCCGGCACGGCGCCGCTGATTGCGCTCGCCGCACTTCTCGTTAGGCAAATCGAGCTCGCGCGCGGCGCGCTTTGGATCGCGGCCGCGGGCGCGATTCTTTCGCCCGTTCTTCTCATCATGGATCTGGGCCGCCCCGCGATGTTCCTCAACATGCTGCGCGTTTTCAAACATCGGTCGCCGATGTCGGTCGGGGCATGGATTCTATCCCTCTTCAGCAGCTTCGCGGTCCCGGCGTGGATCGTTCTCGAGATGTATCTGCACAACGCCTTCGCGCCTTCGATTGGTCCGCTCGTTTTGATTTTTTGCGGATTGCTTTGCGCCGGCGCGGCCTTGTTCGGACTCGGGCTCGCCACTTACACCGGCGTATTGTTAGGCGCGACCGCGATCCCGGCCTGGTTTTTGCATCGAACGCTGTTGCCGATTCATTTCGGCACCGCCGGCCTCGGCTGCGCGGCCGCAATTCTCGAGCTGCTCGGTTTTCAAATTCGTCCGCTCTTCATGATCGGAATGCTCGCCGCGATCATCGAAACGATTTTGTGGATCTGGCTCGAGATCGACAAACATGACGCGGCCGATCGCGCGCTCCATCACGGCGGCAGCGGCTGGCTGATTCGCGGCGGCGAAATTCTCACTGGTCCGCTGCCGATTATTTTTCGCCTAACGAACTTGATTCCGCTCGCCGCGATTTCGTTTTTGCTTGGCGCATTTCTCAGCCGCTTCGGCTGGATCGCCGCCGGCCGCGTCTCCGGAAAAGATCCGGAAGCCGTTTTCGCGTCACAGAAATAGCGCGGCGAATCACGCGCAATGGCGACGAAAAAAGAACAGGCGCACAAAGAAAAAATCGAGGAGCGCGAAGTCGAAGAGCGCTCGTCGCCCGGCGGCCATATCATTTACAAAGCGGTCGAAAAAGAAGGCCACGACGAACTCGAGCGCTCGAACAGCGGGCTCGCCTGGTCCGGGCTCGCGGCCGGTTTGTCGATGGGATTTTCCCTCTTGAGCGAAGGCCTTTTGCGCAGCCATCTTCCCGACGCGCCGTGGCGGCCGCTCGTCGCGAAGTTCGGTTACTGCATCGGTTTTCTCGTCGTCGTCCTCGGGCGGCAACAGCTTTTCACCGAGAACACGCTCACCGTCATTTTGCCGCTCTTGCGCAAACGCGATCTGCGCACATTTGGCAACGTCGTTCGGCTTTGGTCGATCGTTCTCGGCGCGAATCTGGTCGGCGCATTTCTCTTCGCCCTGCTCGTCGCGAAGACGAACGCGCTCGATCCCGGCGTGCTCGCGGCGATGAAAAATCTCGGCTACGAAAGCATGGGCCACGATGTTGGCACGCTCATCCTGCGCGGCATTTTCGCCGGCTGGTTGATCGCGCTCATGGTCTGGCTCCTGCCGTTTGCGGAAACGGCACGCGTCTGGGTCATCATCATCATCACCTACATCGTCGGCGTGGGCGGTTTCTCGCACGTTGTCGCCGGCTCGGTTGACGGCTTTTTTCTCGTCGCGTCCGGCGCGAAAACTTTCGCCGAATATTTCTCCTACATGCTTCCGATTCTGCTCGGCAACATCATCGGCGGCTCATCGATCGTCGCCGCGATCGCGCACGCCGAGCACATCGCCAGCGCCGACAACGCTATTTAGCCGCCGCGGCCCGTTCGCGCAGGACGCGACGATCGCCTTCGCGTTTCGTCAGGCCAATCCGATCGAAATATTCCAACAGCGGAATGAGCACGCGCCGCGTCGTGCCTAACGACTGCCGCAACTCGCTCGCCGTCGCTCCGCCGCGCCGACCCAAAATTTGCGCCACCTCCGTGCGCATCTTTGCAAAAGCCGCGGAACTCAGCGCAACATCATCATTCAGTGCGACGATCTCGCCGTTTGCAAAGAGAAAACGGAAGGCTTCGCGCGACGCCGCGTCAGTCATCAATTCTTTCCGGGCCGGCGGATCCAACGGCCGCGCCGCCAGCGCCGCGCGGATCTTCTCGGCTGCACCTCGCAATTGCGCCGGCAAACTCGGCCGATGATCGCGTCGGCGAATCGCATTTCCCTCGCGCGCGAAACGGTTTTCGCAAAGGCCGGCAACCAGCTCATCAAACAAACCCGCCGCCCGAATCCGCAGATGCGCGCGCAACTGCGTGAGCTCAAGCCCGCTAACCTGCGGAGCGGTCTCGTGCGCCGCGTCGATCGCTTCCGCGGCCCTAACGAGAAGCAATTGCCACCATCCCGCATCGGCGACAAACTCCCGGCCGCGAAAAATCGTGTTCTGCCTAACGAGTTCGGCAAGCGCCGCATCGATTTCCTCCCGGCTGAAGTTTGACTTGAGCAAAAGTCCCGCGCGAGGCGCCGTCTGGTCGCGCCGCAACTGCGTGCACACCAAATTCGCCAGATCGTCAGGCGCCTCCGCCCGCCTGCGCAGAAATTCCCCTTGTGCGACAGAACGAAATTTTTTCCCGGCCGCATCCGGATCGAGAATCAATCCACCGGCCGTCGTTAGGCGCAGCGACGAATCGCGCAAGATCAAACGATCACCGACAAAGCAAAAAACTGGCGTCGCAAAACGGAGTCGCGCGATCGCTCCCTCGCCTGGCAACAATTCCGAGCGATCCAGCAAATCGATCCGCGCCGCGCGCCGGCTGCTCCCGTAGTGCACCTGCACGATGGCGCTGCTTTTCAGCGGCGGCGTGGTGGCCGCCAATCTCGCTGAGCGCCTAACGAGCAGATCAATCGCGCGACTTGTTTTCGCCAGCGACTCAGCCGTTACAATCGTGCCGCGCGGAATCTCCTCTACGCGAACTTCCGCGAGATTGAGCGCCACGCGCGTCGCCGGCTCGGCTATTTCTTCCGGTTGATTGTGGCTCTGCAACCCGCGAATGCGCGCGCGCAGATTTTGCGGCTGCAATAACACGCTCGTGCCGCGCGCCAATTTTCCGCCGGTCAAAGTGCCGGTTACAACCGTTCCCGAACCACGAATTGTGAACGCGCGATCGACAAACAGGCGTGGTTTGGCGAGATCGCGCGCCTCGGGAATTCGCCGGCATTCTTCAATCAGCGCGGTCCTGAGTTGCTCGGTGCCTAACGAATCGCGCGCCGACGTGAAAACAATCGGCGCCTGGCCTAACGACGAACCGCGCAATCGCTCACGCGCGTCCGCGGCGACCTTTTCTCCGTCAAATTGGTCGCATTTCGTGATCGCGACGACGCCGTGCCGCACGGCAAGATATTCGAGAATCTGGAGATGCTCCTCGGCCTGCGGCATCCAGCCGTCGTCGGCCGCGACGACGAGCAGTGCGAGATCGATCGACCCGACGCCCGCGATCATGTTGCGCACGAAATCTTCGTGTCCCGGCACATCGATCACGCCTAACGAAAAGCCGGGCAACGCCAGATGCGCAAAACCGAGATCGATCGTGATCCCGCGTTTTTTTTCTTCCGGCAGCCGGTCGGTGTCGATGCCGGTGAGCGCTTTGATCAGCGCGGTCTTGCCGTGATCGACATGACCAGCCGTGGCGAGAATTAAATTCCGTGTGCTCACGCAAACGCGGCGCGCAACGCCCCAATGAGACTCGCGTCCTCCTCGGGAAAAACCGTGCGCAGATCGAGCCGAAAGGTTTTGCGCGCGACGTAACCGATTACCGGCAATTTCATCTCGCGCAGCCGCGTCGCCAGCTCGTCGACGGAAAAATCGCGCGGACGAAAAACCAGCGCGATCGATTTGATCCGCGCGCGGGGCAAAGCGCCGCCGCCGATTTCCGATTCAGTTTCCTCGATGGTCGTTTCAATTCCTGGACGCAACGCGGCGATGATTTTTCGGGCGCGTTTTTGCAAGTCGCCGAACGGAGTTCCCATCAGCTGGAAGAGCGGAATGCAATCGGACTGCCGCCTGAGATGCAGCTCCGTGGTTGCCTGGAGCGCGGCGAGAATCAATTTGTCGCAGCGCAGCGCGCGGAAGAGCGGATCGCGCCGCAGCACCCTGACGAAGCGCGCTTTGCCCGCGATGATCCCCGCCTGCGGTCCGCCGAATAATTTGTCACCGCTGAAACAAACCAGGTCAGCACCAGCGCGGAGCGATTCGTTAGGCGTCGGCTCGTGCGCGCCGAGCGAAAAAGTTTCCGTCCCGAGAATCGCGCCGCTGCCGAGATCCTCGACAAACGGAATTCGCTTTCTTTTCGCCAACCGTGCGAGTTCGTTAGGCGAAGGAGTCGCGACGAAACCGTCCATGAAAAAATTGCTGCGATGCACCTTCAAAATCAGCGCGGTCTCTTTCGTGATCGCGCGCTCGTAATCGGCGAGCGCGGTTTTGTTCGTCGCGCCGACTTCACGCAGTTTCGCGCCTAACGAGAGCAAAATTTCACCGACGCGAAATTCGCCGCCGATCTGCACCATTTCGCCCCGCGAGATGATAATCTCCGGTTTCGCACGCGTAAAATGACGCGCGATCAAAACCAGCGCGGCCGCGCAATTGTTCACCACAAGCGCAGCTTCGGCGCCGCAAAGCAGCGCGAGCGTTCGCTCGCAATAACTGCCGCGACCTCCGCGGGTGCCGTTCGCGAGATCAAATTCGAGATTGTTGTAGCCGGTGGCGATCTTCGCGGTGATCTCGAGCGCAGACTCCGGCAAAGGCGCGCGGCCGAAATTGGTGTGAAGCAAAATTCCGGTGCCGTTAATGACCGGTTGAAGCCGGGTTCGCCGCAGTTCTTCGAGCGCTTTTGCGACGCGCTTCGACAAATCTTCATTCGTTAGGCCGGAGCGCTCGCGAGCGACTTCGCGGCGGACGATTTGCGTTACGAGTGGACGCGGGAGATCGGTGGCGGCGAATTTCTGAAGAAATTTTCCAACTGCGGGAATCGCCCGACGGGAAGATTTCCGCAGACGATCTGGCCCGCTCATCGCGCCGAGATGAACGCGGCGCGGCGCCGGACGATTTTTCCGATCTGCGCGATGACGGGGGCGCGGAATTTCTTTAAGAGGCGCAGCGTTGCGGTAAGATTTTTCGGCGGCACACAAAGGAGCAAACCACCGCTGGTTTGCGCGTCGGTCAGGAGATCGCGAAGCCGCTGCGGCGTGTTATTCCACTCCACATTTTCGTTGGCGGTCGCCAGGTTTTGGGCGCTGCCGCCTGGGATGCAGTCGCGCTCGATCAGAGAAAAAATCTCGTCGCTGATCGCGGGCACTTTAACGGCGAAAATTTCTGCGCTGACTTCACTCGCGCGACACATCGCGCTGAGGTGTCCTAACAATCCGAAACCGGTCACATCGACAGCCGCGCGCACAAGTCCGCGCTCGGCGACTTCGGCGCCTAACGAATTCAACGTGCTCATGAGCGCGATCGTTTTTTGCGCGAGGACGCGACTCGTTAGGCCACGTTTGATTCCGGTGGTGACGATGCCGGTGCCGAGCGGCTTCGTCAGGCAAAGCAAATCGCCGGCGTGCGCCTTCGCGTTCGTCAGCATTCTTTTTGGCGAGACAAAACCGGTCACCGCCATCCCGTAAATCGGCTCGGGCGTGCGAATGGTGTGGCCGCCGAGGACGACGCATTTTGCTTCCTGCGCTTTCTCGACTCCGCCGCGCAGAATCTGCTGCACGATTCGCGGTGAAATTTTGTCGGCCGGGATGCCTAACAAATTCAGCGCAGTGATCGGCCGGCCGCCCATCGCGTAGATGTCGGAGATCGCGTTTGTCGCCGCGATTTGTCCGTAAAAAAATGGATCGTCGACGATCGGAGTGAAGAAATCGACCGTTTGCACAAGCGCGCGATCGCGGTCGATGCGAAAAACGCCGGCGTCGTCCGCGGTGGCGGCGCCGACGAGCACATTGCGGTTGCGAAATTGCGGCAGGTTGCGCAGCACTTCGCGGAGCGCGTCCTGCGGAAGCTTGGCGGCGCAGCCGGCGCAGGAAGAGAGCGAAGTGAGCTTGATCATCGCGCAAACAAATTCGGTAGGCGGAGAGGATAGGAATCGAACCTACCTCGCTCGCGCATGCGCGCGCGCGACGGCGATTTTGAAGATCGCGAGGGCCACCAGGCACCCATCACTCTCCCGAATAAATCAATTAGGAACGAAGAAAAGGGAGGAATTTGGAAATCAGGAAACCAGGAAAAGAGACGAGGCTCGGAAAATAATTTTCTGGCGTTCTGGTTTCCAAATCCTTCGTTAGGCCACTTTTTTGATTTGCCTAACGACGGCGTCGAAGTCCGGCCATTCGCCGGTTTCGAGTTTGGAATGAAGGAGTTTGCCATTGGCGCTGATTTCGAAAGCGCCGCCGCGCGAGGGCACGAGCGTGAGCGACGCAATCCGCTCGCCGAGTTCAAGAATTTTCGCCGCCAAACTGACGGCCTTCGGCGTGTAGTTTCAGACCACGCAATACTCGATTCGGATTTCGATTTTCATGGCGCTCCTTTCTCTGCCGGATTATCGGCGAATTTGGAAAAGGCGCTAGATTTTTGGCGCGAGAATGGCGACGAACGCCTCGAGTCCGCGCGCGTCTTCGGCATCGAAGCGATCGAGCTGCGGGCTGTCGAGATCGAGCACGCCTAACAATGAATCTTTGCGCAGCAAGGGAACGACAATCTCGGAACGCGACGCCGGATCGCACGCGATGTGGCCGGGAAAATCGGCCACGTCAGGCACGCGCAATGTTTTTCGCTGCGCGGCCGCCGCGCCGCACACGCCGCGGCCTAACGAAATGCGAACACAGGCGGGTCGGCCTTGAAATGGACCGACGACGAGTTCGTTGTCCTGCAGCAAATAGAAGCCGCACCAATTCAAATTGCCTAACGAATGGAAGAGCAGCGCGGCGGCACTCGCGAGGTTTGCGACGCGGTCGGGTTCATGTTCGATCAGCGCATGCAACTGCGCGGCGAGCTCGCGATAAAGTTCCGGCTTCGGCAGGTCGCGAAGGTCGCGCGCATAGGACATCGCAAGTCGTTAGGCAGCGGCGTTGGCGGCGCGTTTGCGCGCGGTCGCGTCGAGGATGCGTTTGCGCAGGCGGAGCGATTTCGGCGTGGCTTCGACGTATTCGTCTTCGCCGATGTATTCGATCGCGCGCTCGAGGCTCATGCGCAGCGGCGCCTCGAGCTGAATGCCTTTGCCGTCGCCCTGACTGCGCATGTTGGTGAGATGTTTTGCCTTGCAGGGATTGACCGGCAGATCGTCGGGGCGCGCGTTTTCGCCGACGATCATGCCGGCGTAAATTTCCTCCTGCGGGCCGATGAAGAGTTTGCCGCGCGCCTGAATATTGTTGAGCGCGTAGGCGGTGCTGAGGCCGGGCTCCATCGAGACGAGAACGCCGCGATTGCGGCCTTCCATTTCGCCTTTGAACGGCGCGTATTCGTGGAAGAGGTGGCTCATGATGCCTTCGCCGCGGGTGAGGTTAACGAGGTCGGTTTCGAAACCGATCAGGCCGCGCGTCGGGATGATCGCTTCGACCGAAACACGCGTCGCGTGATGATCCATGCTCACGACTTCGCCTTTGCGGCCGGCGATTGATTGCAGGACATCGCCCAGGTTTTCGTTAGGCACTTCGACGTAAAGAGTCTCGAGCGGCTCGAGCAGGGCGCCGTTTTCGTCGCGCTGAAAAATAACTTCCGGGCGCGAGACCATGACTTCGTAGCCTTCGCGCCGCATTTGTTCGACGAGGATGGCAATCTGCATTTCGCCGCGCGCGTTGATTTCGAAAGCGCCGGCCGCTTCCGTATCGCTGACCTGCAATGAAACGTTGCCGCGCGTTTCCCTAACGAGTCGCTCGCGGACGTGGCGCGCGGTGACGAATTTCCCGTCGCGACCCGCGAAGGGAGAATCGTTGACGAGAATGCGCATGCGAATGGTCGGCGGATCGATGTCGACAAATTGGAGCGGCGTGCGTTCCTCGCGATCAGTCAAGGTTTCGCCGATGTAAACTTCCTCGAAACCGGTCAGGCCGACGATGTCGCCGGCGGCGGCGTGTTCCGTTTCGACCTGTTCAAGGCCGGCGTAAGTGAAAAGCGCGGTGACGCTGGCGCGTTCGCGGCGGCCATCGCGATGAACCGCCACAATCGAATCGCCGACCGCGACGCGGCCGCTGACGATGCGCCCGAGCGCAATGCGGCCGAGGTAATCGCTGTAGTGCAGGTTCGAGACGAGCATTTGAAAATAAGGCTCGGCTGCAATTGTCGGCGGCGGAATGTGCCTGACGATCGCTTCGAAAAGGGGCGTCATGTCTTCGTTGTTCTCGTGCAGCTCGCGCATCGCGAAACCATTTTTCGCGCTCGCGTAAATGACGGGAAAGTCGAGCTGCTCGTCGGTCGCCTTGAGTTCGACGAAGAGATCGAAAACCATGTCGAGGACTTTGTGCGGGCGCGCGTTTTCGCGATCGACTTTGTTGATGACGACGATCGGCTTGGCTTTGTTCTCGAGCGCTTTTTTGAGAACGAAACGCGTCTGCGCCTGCGGACCGTCGTGCGCGTCGACGACGAGCAGCACGCCGTCGACCATTTTCATGATGCGCTCGACTTCGCCCCCGAAATCGGCGTGGCCCGGCGTGTCGACGATGTTGATGCGATAGCCGTTCCAGTTGAAGGCCGCGTTTTTGGCACGAATCGTGATCCCTTTTTCGCGCTCGAGATCCATCGAATCCATGACGCGCTCCTCGACTTTTTGGTTGCTGCGAAAGGTGCCCGATTGCCGCAGCAGTTGATCGACGAGCGTGGTCTTGCCGTGATCGACGTGGGCAATGATGGCGATGTTGCGGATTTTATCCATGGATCAGTCCGAGCCCGACCGCGCGCGCCTAACGATGGCGAATTCGATCTTCCGGATCGCGGCGAGGTCGCTCGAAAAAGGAGCGCGAATATGGATGCGAGCCTCGATGCCGTCAACCGTCGCCGGAGTCCGCGCGAGCGGGAGATGGTTTTCGGAAAAACAAAAACGGCAGGCCGTCGCCGACCTGCCGTTTCGTTGACTGCTTATCCGTTGCCGGAATTATTTAACCGCTTTTTCGGCGTCGATGAAGCCGTAGCCATCAGTCGGGCTCCAGCCATGACTCAACGGGGTGTTGATCGTGCCTTGGAAGGTGCTTCCGTCCGACATCGTGCCGGAGAATTGCATTCCCCGGCGGCTGGACGAGCCATCGGGCAACAAGGTGATGCCGCCGAAGAGATCCGCTTGCGTCAGGCTCGTTGAGGTAGCGCCTCCATCGGCGTCGGTGCCGTTTGTGACTTGCGAATTATGCTGCGGTCCGTGACCGACGGTAAAGCGAAGGATGTCCCCCGAGGCGAAGCGGCCGTTCGAGAAGGTCAAGCTCATCGTCCAGAACTGACCTTTGACCGACGGAAGCGGCGCCTGGTGACTGTAGCCGACGGTAATGGCGCTCAGCGGCACATCCGAATCGCCGAGGGTAAACGGCTTCGAGTCGGGCGCGAAGATGAGACCCGGATAAAGATTGCTGAAGTAGGTGTTGGTCGCGTCAAGTCCGTTGTTGCCGCCAGTCGGGTTGCCGGCGTCTGCGGCCGTGCCGTGCTGGTTAAAGACCAGGGTGCTGACCGTGCCCGGACCGTGGTAACTGACGAAGATCGAGTTCGGATTGTTCGTCCCGGAACTCGGGTTTAATCCGTAGTCGTAGTCGATCGAAATCCGAATCTGGCCGCCCTTCGTCGTTGTCGCCAAAGCGGACGCGTGGTTCGGGTGCGTGTTGTGACTGAAGCAGCTGTTATGAAGGATGTTCATCATCTGGCTAGGAGTCACGCTGTGCGGGCCGCCGTGGGCTTCCAGCACGAGGGCGCCGATGGCGGCGGCGTGCGGTCCCGCCGCACTCGTTCCACCGAAGTTCGGTTTGGTATCGATGTCGGACGAACTGTCGCCGCCGAAGAAGGAAGTGTTCGCATTGTCGGCCGCCGCGATGCCGGGCTGGAGCCGCACTTCGGGAGTCTTCAGGCGCCGGCCTTCGTTATCGAAGTAAACGGTGGCCGGACCGGGCGAAGTGTAAAACTCCGGAATGCTCGGCCGGAAGACGCTGTAAGCGGCCGTGCCGTTGGAACCGTTTGCCATCGCGTGGCCTTTGGTGTTTGGAGTATTAATCGTGAGATACTCCGCCGGCCCGATGCCGCTCAGCCCGTTGCCGCGAATAATCCAGCGGACGTGATGCGCCGGGTGCGGATCGGTCGGGATGGTTGACCGCGCGATCACGTATTGGACTTCGTTCTCACCGAGCTTCGGAGGCGTGAGGCCGTACTCGAACGGGCTGTTGGTCGCATAGTTATCCGCCACGAGCGAGCTGTCCGGGAGATAATTGCCTTCCAAATCGAAGACGAGAAGATTGAAATCCGTCGAGATCACGCGCAGATCTTTGATGTTATAGACACTCACCGTGTAACCGCCGGTCGTGCCGCCGTAAGCCGACACGATGATGGTGTAATCGCCGGTCACCTGAGCCGTGATGGTGATGAACTCATCCGTGCCCGTGTCCTGCATATTCACGATCACGTTGCCGTTCGGATCCTTCACCGTCACGATCGCGTCGAAGGCGCTCCCCTGATCGGCCACGACCGTGATGAAGTAAGCGTTGCCCGCAGTCAGCGACGGCGTGGTGAAAGTCTGCGGCGTGCCCGCGTAAACCGAGTGCTGGGTAAAGATCGGGGTCGGATCGTAATCGGGCAACTGATTGTAAGGATCGTCCCACTGGAAATTCGTCGCCGGCAGCTCCGAATTGTTAATCACGTGGACGGTCTGCGCGATGTCCTGCTGGCCCGGGTTGTTGTTGAAATTATGGAAGCCGCCCTGATACAAATTCGACGGCACTCCGGTCAGATTGATGTTCGTGCCGTTGAGCGCGTCGGGGGTGTTCGGCACATTGCGATACTCGGAGTCGTAGTCGTAGGTGCCAATATCGTTTCCTGAGGAGGAGAAATAACTCACCCCCGCGGCAAAGACATCATCCACCGCGGCGGCGATAATGCCGTCTTCGAAGAACGGCTCGTCGTCGTAGCCCAAGTCATCGCAAATCGTATCCGCGGCGAAACCCTGCTGGATATCGGGCGGGTAGGTGTAACCCGCGAGGCCGGCCAGCGCCCGGATGTTGTTCGCGAATCCCACCTCGCCCGTATCGCCGGTGGCAAAAGCGAGCCGCGCTTTCGGCGCCATTTTGTAGGCGATCTGCACCATGCCGCGGCCTTCGTTCGTGCCGTTCGTGACATCACGGAGCACCACAACCGGCTGGGTGTTGACCGGGTTGCTCGAAGCGCCGGGGAGATCGAAATTGGCCACGTCCGTCGCCGCGCTGCCGTTAAAGGAAGGCGAGTTATAGCTGTCGGAGAGACAGCCGATGCTCATCCCCTTGCCTTCGTAATCGAGCGCCGCCTTCGAATTGTAAAACTTGTTGATCTGATCGACCCGGTGCTGATAAACGCCCTGGTCAAACGCCGTCCCGAGCAGCGGCACGGTCGTTCCCGGTTGAATGCTGGTCCCGCTTTCGAGCGGCGAGACCGCCTTGTTCACCATCGGCTTCATCTCCAGAATGACCGAGCGCACTTCGCGCATGTTGCCCACCGCCGGCACATCGTCGAGCGAGACATAACCCTCGACCATGCCCACGCCGTGATAATTCTTGTCCAGCGCCGTCAGGGTAAAAGAGCTGAACTTGCTCGCCAGCAGCGTCGCGAGCTGCGGCGCCTTCATGTTCTGGCTGCGTGGAAAAATATCGACCAGGAAACGACCGGTCGCTTGGTCGCGGATCGCGAGCCCGGCGTAGCTCGCCGCCCTTCGCGTCGTGTAACCGTCGAAGGCCGGCTGCGCCCCGCCCTTCACCGCGAGGTTGCTCGCGACCAGTTCGCCGAGGCCGCCGGCGAGATTTTGCGGGACCGGCCGCGCCTGCGAGGACGCGACGAGAAAGCCCATGCCTAACGAGACCGCGAGCGCGCTCAGGCCCCGCAGATTTCGAATTGGTGAGAAGTGAGAGATAAGTTTCATGATTATTTTTTGGTTGTTTGGCGGCGCGCCTGCAGGCAGCCGGAAGTTGGCCGGAGTTGAGGGACTCCAGCGGCTGCGAAGTATGGCAAATCGCGTCCGGCGGGGCAAGATAAAATCGCCCGCCCGCGGAGAATTATCGCGAGCCCATTCGCCCGGCGTCGTCCCCGCCGCGAAACTTGTTGGCCCTGCCTAACGAGCGCCTAACAATGCCTAACGAGCGCGCGAATCCGTCCCGCCTAACGAACCTCACCCCGCCGGAGCCAGCGCCGCGGCGTCGTTAGGCTCGACCCATTTCCCGTGTTCGCGAATCAGGTCCTGCAAACGCTCGACCGCCTCCGCTTCGGGAATATTGAACTTCACCGCCGTCTTGCCGACGTAGAGATTCACCTTCCCCGGCGCCCCTCCGACGTAACCGAAATCCGCGTCCGCCATTTCGCCCGGCCCATTCACGATGCAGCCCATGATCGCGATTTTGACGCCCTTCAAGTGCAGCGTCGCCGCCTTGATCCGCGCGGTTGTCGTTTGGAGGTTGAAGAGCGTCCGCCCGCAGCTCGGGCAGGCCACGTAATCGGTCTTGAAAATCCGCGTCCCCGCCGCTTGGAGAATATTGTAGGACAGGCGCATCGCCTGTCCCGGCCCGTGCTCGCCTTGCACGAGGACCGCGTCGCCGATCCCGTCGCAGAGGAGCGCGCCGATGTTGGTCGCGGCCCGGAGCAGGGTGTCGAGAAAATCCGCCGCCGGGTCTTGCGCGACCGCGAAGCTGTCCTTGAGCAAAATCGGGTGCCGCGGCACGAGCTTCGCGGCGAGGAGCCGAAAGGCCGCGATCACCGGCAGGTCGATCCCGTCGCGCACCGTCACCAGGCGCGGCTCGGCCAGGCCATTCAACTCCGCGACCGCTTCGTCGTCGCACGGATCGATCTCGGCCAGGCCCGCTTTTTCGTAAACGAACTCCGGCTTGTAATCCCCCATCCGGTCGATTTTGTGGGCGATTTTGGCAAAAGCCTCCTCCCGGATCGCCACCCGCACCGTTTCCTCGCCCCCGGCGCGAACCTCCCCCGCCGCAACCGCCAACGCAGGCCGGCGTTCGTAGGCGAAGGGGTCGAAAGCCCAGGCCGGGGCGGCCGGAGCTTCCGGGACGCCGTCCCGAGGGGAAGTGATGCCGCCACTCCGTGGAGCGCTCCCGCCCCTCCATGGAGCGGCGTCACCGCTCCGTGGAGGGATCTCGCCGCTCCGTGGAGTGACGCCGTCCCGGAGTGGAGCGACGCCACCACTAGGTGGAGCGACGCCACCGCTCCGACTAGCGGCGCCGTCACTCCGACTAGCCGCGGCGGCCCCGAAACAGGCCACAAGGGCCCGCGCCACCGGGATTTCGTGCACGCTGTCCTCGGTCAACGACACCCGGATGGTGTCGCCGACCCCGTCGTGGAGCAGGCTGCCGATGCCGATCGCGCTTTTGATCCGCGCGTCCTCGCCTTCCCCCGCCTCGGTCACGCCGAGATGAATCGGGTAATTCCAGGTGGCGCAAACCTCCGGCTTGCCGTTCCCCCCCTGCAAGCTGGAAGCTTGCTCTACATCGAGCCGCGCCACGAGCAGCCTGTAGGCGGCGATCATCACTTTCGGGTTGCTCGATTTCATCGAGAAAATGAGCGCGTGGTAGTCGAGGTCGCGCGCGATCCGGGCGAATTCGAGCGCGCTTTCCACCATCCCGAGCGGGGTGTCGCCGTAACGGTTCATGATCCGGTCGCTGAGCGAGCCGTGGTTCGTGCCGATGCGCATGGCGATGCCGCGCTCTTTGCAGAGCCGGACGAGGGGGGCGAAGCGCTCGCGGATGCGGGCCAGCTCGGCGGCGTATTGCTCGTCGGTGTAATCGATGATCTTGAATTTTTTCGAGTCGGCGTAGTTGCCGGGGTTGATCCGGACTTTGTCGACCCACTTGGCCGCTTCCATCGCCGCCTCCGGTTTGAAATGGATGTCGGCCACAATCGGCACCTCGCACCCGCGCTCGCGCAGCCCCCGCACGATGTGCTGCAAATTGGCCGCGTCCTTCACCGTCGGCGCGGTGATGCGCACGATCTCGCAACCGACCTCCGCCAGCTCGATCGTCTGCGCGATCGAAGCCTCGGTGTCCATCGTGTCGCAGGTGATCATCGACTGGACCCGGATCGGGTTGTCCCCGCCCACCCCGACGCGCCCGACCATCACTTCCCGGGTGCGGCGGCGCGGCCTAACGAATGATTTCTTTTCCAGGTTCAAACGGCCACCACCTCATACCGGACCGAGACGATCGCGGAAATATCGACTGTCTCGGCGAAATTCGAATGCTCGTCGAAAATGGTAACCTCGGTCACGTTCACGGCCAGGTAATCCGGGTGGTTGACCGCGAAGTTGCGCCCGTCATTCAAAAAGATTTGCAAAGGGCGAAAAGGCGCCGCTTCGCAAAAGTCGAAAAACTTACCTGCGTTCATCGCGGGGCAAGCGCTTGAGGCGGCTGAGACGCACCGCGGAAAGCTCGGCAAGAGGGAGGTAGAAGGATTTGCCAATCGGATCGAAACCGGCAACGGAAAGACCGTTCGGCGCCAGCGCGATCGCCGAGGAGCGTTCAATCCGAATGACGTCGCCGGTCTGCGCGATCAGCTCAAAGGGCCGGAAAGGGTCCGCCCATTTTAGCTTTCGGATTTTGTCGATCCTCACGGCCCGGAATATAACGGATCGTCTTCGCTTGAGCAACGCTCGCTAGTGTTTCGCGGCCGGCGTGGGTTTCGGCAGGGCGGCGTCGCGTCGCGAGCCGAAGAAGTCGCCGATGTCGAAGAAGCTGACGTAGCAAAGGTAGCCGATGATGACGACGGCGCAGGCGGTCTGGACGAATTCGAGGATGCGGATGTTGATCGGCTTGCGCCGGATGGCTTCGAGGATGGCGAGGACGATGTGGCCGCCGTCGAGGACGGGAATGGGGAGCATGTTGAGGATGGCGAGGTTGACGTTGAGGATGACGCTGAACCAGAGGGCGAGCTGCCAGCCGCGCTCGTTCTCGAAGAGCTCGTAGTAAACGTGGCCGATGCCGATCGGGCCGCTCATGTGCTGGAATTTGACGTCGGATTTGGGCGAGGCGACGGCGCCGAGGGTCTCGAGGGTGCCGGTGACGCTCTGGTAAACCTGCTCGAAGGGGTTGGTGTGGGCGATGAAGGTGCGGCCTTCCGCGTCCCAGCCGATGCCGATGCGCGGTTTCATCTGGCCCTCGGTCGGGAGGAGGACCGGGGTGACGTTGACGGTGAAGTTTTGCAGGCCGCGCGTGACCTGGACGGCGAGTTTCTCTTTCGTATGTTTCTCGATGTATTCCGCGAGCGCGACCGGGCTGTAGATGACGGTGCCGTTGTAGCCGGTGACGATGTCGTGGGCTTGCAAACCGGCGGCGGCAGCGGGGGTTTTCGGCTCGACTGTTTCAATCACGGCCGCTTCCGCCGGCATGACGAGCAGCTCGCGCGTGCTCTGCCGATGCCAGCCCGAGGTCTTCGGTTTGTAGGGCACGACCTGGACGGTGCGGACGACGCCGGCGCGCTCGAAGGTGACGGGAATGGTGTCGCCTTCGCTGCGCACGACGCTCCAGGTGACGCTGTCGTTCATGCCGGTGAAGCGGGTGACTTTGTGGCCGTCAACGGCGAGGATCTTGTCGCCCGGCCGCAGGCCGACTTTCGCCGCGGAGGAATCCGGCATGACGTAACCGATCACGGTGGTGGCGTCCGATTCGCCAACCGGCCTCCCGACCGTCCAGACGATGCAGGCAAAAACGAGCGCGAGCAGGGTGCTGAAGACCGGCCCCGCAATTGCGACGATGATTTTGTCGAGCGCGGAGATGGGCGGCAGCTTGGCGCGATCGACGTCGGCTTCGCCCTCGATGATGTCCATCGGCGCGAGCTGCGGGAGCTTGACGAAGCCGCCCGCCGGAATGCTGCCTATACTATATAGGACGCCGTTGATTTTCTTCTGCCAGAGCGCCCGGCCAAACCAGATGCCGAACTGCTCGATGTAGAGCTTTCTCCATTTCGCGGCCAGAAAATGCCCAAGCTCGTGCACCGCGATGAGGAGGTTGAAGAGGATCACCACCTCGAGGACGAGGAGAACGATGCGGGCGACGTGCGAAATCATGAGTGGTCCTGGATGAGTCCGGCCGCGGTCTCGCGCGCCCAGCGATCGGCGTCCAATATGGCATCGAGGGTCGGCTTGGCAACGGAGCGGTGGCGATTCATCACGTCCTCGACCAATCCCCAGATGCGCGGGAAGCCGATCCGGCGGTCGAGAAAAGCTGAGACAGCGATCTCATTGGCGGCGTTCATCACCGCGGGCAGGGTGCCGCCCGTTTCACCGGCGCGCCGCGCGAGATCGAGCGCCGGAAAATGATCCCGCCGCGGGGCCTCGAACTCGAGCTGGCGCAGTTTCGCAAAATCGAGCGGCGGCAGGGAGTTCGCGACCCGCTCCGGCCAGGTGACGGCGTATTGAATCGGGAAACACATGTCCGAGTGCGAGAGTTGAGCAAGGACTGAGCCGTCAACGAATTCGACCATCGAGTGGACGATGCTCTGTGGATGGATCACGACTTCGACTCGCGCCATCTCGAGGCCGAAGAGCCAGTGGGCTTCGATCATTTCGAGGCCTTTGTTGAAAAGCGTCGCGGAATCGATCGTCACTTTCGGGCCCATGTTCCAGGTCGGATGTTTCAAGGCCTGTTCCGGCGTGATGGCGGCGAACTGCTCGTTAGGCAAGGCGCGGAAAGGTCCGCCCGAGGCCGTCAGGATGATCCGGCGGACGCTCTCCGGCTCGCGGCCCTCAAGGCATTGGAAGATCGCGTTGTGCTCGCTGTCGACCGGCAACACGCGGGTGCCTTTGCGCGCGGCCGCGGACATGACCGCTTCGCCCGCCATGACGAGGATTTCCTTGCTCGCGACCGCCAGGTCCTTGCCCGCTTCGATCGCCGCCAGGGCGGGCCGCAAGCCTCCCGTGCCCACGACCGCGACGAGGACGAGTTCTACACTCGTTAGGCGCGAAATTTCCTCGAGGCCGTCTTCGCCCGCGAAAATTTTCGGGTGATATTCCAGCCGCGCGCATAATTCCGCGAGCTTCGATTCATCGACGAGGCAAACGGCTTCCGGCCGGACGAGATTGGCCTGCGCCGCCAGCTTCTGCGCATTCGATTTCGCGGCCAGGCCGACGATTTCCATCCGCTCCGGGATGTCGCGCGCGACCTTGAGCGCGTTCTCGCCGATCGAGCCGGTCGCGCCCAGCACCAACACCCGTTTGCGTTTCATTCTACGGGACGCGAATGACGAGGCGGAGATAGAAAAAGAGCAGCGGAACGGTGAAGAGCAGGCTGTCGATGAGGTCGAGCGCGCCGCCGATTCCCGGCAGCATGTTGCCCGAATCCTTCACGCCGGTGCTCCGTTTCACGATCGATTCCGCGAGGTCGCCGATGACGGCGGCGAAGCCCAACAAAAGGCCGAGCACGATCGCGTGAGTCAAAGTCAGGACCGAGAGATGTCCCGGCATTAACTCGTAAAGGCCGACGCTGGCGAGAAGCGAAAAGGCGAGCGCGCCGACAAAACCTTCCCAGGTTTTTTTCGGGCTGATATGCGGCACGAGCGGGTGTCGTCCGATCAAGGTCCCGGTGAGATAGGCGCCCATGTCGCTGAATTTCGTGATCGCGATGCAATAAAAAACATAGAACTGGCCGGTCACGGCTCCGTTCGGCGCCCGCGGAGTGACATAGACGATCTTGGTGATGAAGTTATAAAGCCAGAGCACGTAAAGGAGGCCGAAAAGGGTGTAAGCCATCGTCCGCAAGGGCGCGTCGTCGCGCAGACTCTCAAACATTTGCCGGGTGAAAACGGTGAGCAGAAAAAAGAGCAGCACCGCCATTTCGAAGTCGTAGGAACGCGCCGGTCCGTAATGGGAAAAGTAATAGAAACTCCCCACCAGCATGATCGCGCCGCAGATCATGGCCGTGACTTTGAAATTGGGCAGACCCTTGTGGTCGAGCATGCCGTAAAATTCCCAGAGCGCGATCATCCCGACGACGCTGATGAGGGCGTAAAAGGCCAGCTCGTATCCCGAAAAAATAATCAGGAGCGCGACCGACCAGAGCGCGATCGTGCTCGCAAACCTGAGGACAAAGGTGAGGCGCGCCGTGGTCGGTTTCACCGGAGCGCGCTCAGCAATTTCGGACATGCAGGCTGCATCATCCCGAGCAAAAAAAGATTTGTCCACTCCGGAGTGATGTAAGCGCGCGAAAACCGGCCGTTTCGATTTCGTTAGGCGTGGGGTTTCCTGGGTTGTTCTCGAGTGGGCGGCGCGCGGCGAAATCGGGCTCAGTGCGAGCGCGGCTCAGACACCTTTCCTCGTTAGGCAACTTTGATCCCGGCACGAGACGAAGATGACGTTGTTGCTCACAGATTGGGCGAAGAAAATCGGAAAATCTTCGCCTCGCCGCGCGGTTCCGTTTACAATTGCGCCATGCCAACTGACCCACCGTCTGGCAGCGTAAAAGAGGAAGCGCGCATCCGCGCCCTTCAGCGCACCGGCCTGCTCGACTCGCCGCCGGAAGAAATTTTCGATTGTCTGACCAGGCTCGCCGCCAAGACGCTCGGCGTGCCGGTTGCACTCCTCTCGCTGGTCGATAGCGACCGGCAGTTTTTCAAAAGCCAGACCGGTTTGCCGCCGGAATGGGCCGGCAAGCGCGAGACCCCGCTCTCGTATTCCTTCTGCCAATATGTCGTCGCGTCCGATCAGCCGCTCGTCGTTAGCAACGCGCACGAGTTACCACTGGTCTGCGACAATCTCGCCGTCCGCGATCTCAATGTCACAGCTTACGCCGGCGTCCCGCTCATGACTGCCGATGGCCGCACCCTTGGCTCGTTCTGCGCGATCGACGTCAAACCGCGCAACTGGACGGCGCGCGATCTGGAGATACTGCATACTCTCGCCGATCAGGCGATGATCGAAATCAATCTCCGTCTTCGGCTCGGTGAGTTACAGGATGACTTGGAAACTTTCCGTCACTCGATCGAAAAGCAGACCCTTGTCGCGCGGCAGAATGTGCACGACCTGCGCACGCCGGCGACCGCCATCATGCTCGGGCTCGAAGCCGTCGAAGCCGCCGGCCCGCTTAATAAGGAGCAGCGGCAATTTCTCGAACTGGCGAAAGCGAACACCCATTCTCTGCGCATCCTCGTTAATGAGTTACTCGAAGCCGACTCCAGTCTTACTCTCGAGACTTGCTCGGCGATGGAGTTAGTCGAGCGCGCTCTCGATCAGATAACTCCGCTGGCAGATCGCGCGAGGATAACTATAACTCTCAACCGGGTCATAAGTCGCGCAGTTACATTGCAGGCGGACAAGGACGCGCTCGTGCGAGTGTTAGTGAATCTGCTCGCCAACGCGATTAAATTCACTCCCACCGGTCGCGGCGTAACGGTGGAAGTCGAGGAGGCCATCGACGACCCAGTGATTCGTTTCTCGGTCAACGACGAAGGCATTGGCATCGCGCCGCAGGATCTTCCGCAGCTTTTCCAGGATGGCGGCCGGCTTGACCATCATGCCAGTCCAGAGTTTTCCAGCGGGATAGGACTGGCCTATTGCAAACGCGTCGTCGAGGCGCACGGTGGTCGCATCGATCTGCGGAGCCGCCTCGGCTTCGGCAGCTCCTTTTCCTTCGTTATTCCCTTAGCCATCGAAACCGGAGCTGAATCGTGAGTTACAGTTAGACTTACTCGCGCGGACCCCAGTAACGAAGCGCAGCCATCACGGCCATGTAACCTGGATCGGCCGCTTCATAGCCGGCGGTCTCTTCTTCTGTCGCTCCCCCGCGGCGCAGCTCCGCAGCTTCGAAGCTGGCAAAGGCCCGAGTTAGCTGCTCCTTGTCTTCACCTTCTCTGATGCGCTGGCGCAACCAGTCGGCCCAACGTCGAACGCATTGCTCGAGCGCGTCGAGATGCGACTCAATCGAACCGGCGATCATTCCAAAATGGGGAAGATAAAGCTTTGTAGCTGGCAGTCCGCGCATCTTGTCGATTGATTGCAGCCATGCTTCGATATCTAACTCTGGCGGGACGAAAGGCGGAATCGGCGGGCCATGACCTATCCGAACTCCGGCAACGTCGCCGCCAAACAGATTGTCTTCCCAAGAATAAACATGATGATGACTCGCGTGACCCGGAGTAGCTAGCGCGCGCACTGAGAGTTCACCAACCTGAGTCATAACTCCATCCTCCAGGACCCGAAGCCGCGCCACCGGCACGGGAGCGATGCGGCCCCAGAGTCTTTCCATGTCATTGCCAAAAATGCGCGCGGCGGACATGACGAGCTTGCGCGGGTCGGCGAGGTGAGGCGCGCCGCGCGGGTGCACGTAAATATTAGCGCCTAGCTCCGCGAAGCGCCAGGCCGCGCCGGCGTGATCGAAATGGATATGACTTAGGAAGACATTCCTAATCTCGTTAGGCGCAAAGTTTCTCTTTTTAAGCGCACCGACAAGGTTATCAAAAGTCGATTCGGGGCCTGTATCGAAGAGGGCCAGTCCATCGCGCGTCTCAACCAGCGTCGCAGCGATGATCCCGGCCCGTCCGAGATGCAAAGTGTCGAGGACGTGAATCAACGAGACGAGCTATACCCGTTATGACTCTGCGCCTAACTCTTCTTGGCCGGATTGCGATTCGGAAATGGCGGAACCGGCGGCAAATCGTAACGCTTGGTCTTGAGCTCGGTTTGGATCTCTTCGATCGCGCGGTCAAGTTGCTGATCGTCGCCTTCGTACTCTTTCGCCGGGTCGTTATCGACCACGATGTCAGGATCGACGCCATGACTCTCGATGATCCAGCCTTTGCCATCCTTCGAGTAAGGCGCGAACTCCGGCTTGAAGAACTGGCCGCCATCGACCAGCGGGAGCGGGTTACGAATACCTATAACTCCTCCCCAGGTCCGCTTACCGATCAGCTTGCCAAGACCGAGCGTCTTGAAGCGGTAAGGAAAGATATCGCCGTCGGAGGCGGAGAACTCATTAATGAGACCCACCATCGGTCCGAGGAAAGTCTGCGGCGGGTTAGGCTGCGGCACCGTCATGTTACGAGCCATGTCGACCATGACAAGGGCGCGGCGCAGGCGCTCGATCACGAGCGGCGAGACAAAGCCGCCGCCATTTCCGCGGATGTCGACGATAAGTCCTTTCTTGCGAACCTGCGGAAAGAAAAGCTTGGTAAACTCATTCAGGCCCGGCTCGCCCATGTCTGGAATGTGGAGATAGCCGACCTCGCCGTTCGTCCGCTTTGCTACTTCGGCGATGTTATGCTGCACCCAGTCGAGATAATATAAGGGTGACTCATCATCGGTCGGAACAACAGTTATATCTCTCGCGCCGGCGTCGGTCGGTTTGGAGTTAACTTTCAGGATAACTTGCTTGCCGGCGGTATCGATAAGTGTGTCGTAGATGTTAGGCACGCTCGAGACCGGTGTGCCATTGACCGCGAGAATATAATCTCCCGCCTTCACATTCAGACCTATCTCGGTCAGCGGAGAACGAGTATCGTCCGACCAGTTTTCGCCCGGGAGAATCCGATCGATCCGGTAGTCGCGACTAGACGGGTCGCGCGATAACTGCGCGCCTAACAAACCTAACTTGATCCGCGGGGCGGGCGGACGCTCGCCGCCGGCGACATAAGTGTGACCGTTGTTCAACTCACCGATCAGTTCGCCGATGAGATAGGTCAGATCGTTGCGATGATTCACGTAGGGAAGGAGCGCGGCATACTTATCGCGCATCGCCTTCCAATCGACTCCATTCATCGTCGGCGAGTAAAAGAAGTCGCGCATTTGGCGCCAGCACTCGAAGTAAATCTGCCGCCATTCCGCGTGGCGATCGAGCTGCATGTCGAGGCCTTCGAGTTTAATGACGTGGTCTTTCGTTTCGACCTTGTCCTTGGGCAGGTCGATCATTGCGTAATCCTTGTCCACCTTGACCAGCATCTTCTTCCCGTCCGCCGTTATCTCATAACTCCCGACATCGCCCAGAACGGTCTCCTTCCGGTCTTCAAAACTGTACGAGCAAAGGTGAAACTTCGGATTGGCCGGACCTTCATCGTCCCCGCCGGTGTCTTCCGCCGCGGTGTGACGCAGATAAAAAACCCGACCGTCCACTAACCGGAAATCGCGGTAATCAGCCGGCATAACGTCGAGAGCAATGAGGCGATTCTGGATCCCGTCGGCGTCCACTTTCACCACCACAGTCTTCTTCGCTTCCTTGTCACTCTTTTTCTCGTTAGGCTGGCCTTTCTTCTCGCCCTTGTCGGCCGAGTCCTTGTCTTTCTTGTCGCCTTTGCCGACTTCGTCGCTGCGCGGCGCGAGCGGCGATGGGGTGTCCTTCGCGAGCGTGACGAGATAGGGGCGCTGCATGTCGACGTAGACGTTTTCGAACTCCTCCTCGCCAAAGGTCGGTTTGAAATCGCGGCTCGACGAGAGCATGAGATACTTGCCGTCGTCGCTGAAGCTGACCCGGCCGGCGTCATACCAGTCATCCGTCACCGCCATCGGTTTTTTGTTCGTTAGGGAAGTGATATAGACTTTCTCGAAACCATTTTCCTCCGGACGCGACCAGGCGATCCATTGACTGTCCGGCGCCCAGTCATAGGACCCGATCTCGCCATATTTGTCGTAATCCACTTCGGTCACGACCTTGCTCGTGACATCGACGTAGCGCAGGCGCTGCATGCGATCGCTCCACAGCAGCTTCTTGCTGTCCGGCGACCAGACCTCGTGATAGTAATAAGTGTCAGCCTTGCTCGTCACCTGCTGTGGCTGGCCTTTGCCGTCCTCGGAACGAATGTATAACTCGTTCTCGCCCGTCGCGTCAGAGTTATAAGCGATCCATTTGCCGTCGGGCGACCAGACCGCGTCGCGCTCGTGCGCGCCGGAAGTCTTCGTCAGGTCGCGCGGCGTTCCATTCTTTGCCGGGACGGAAAACAAATCGCCGCGCGCGACGACGATGACTCTTTCGCCATCCGGCGCGGGCGCGACGGACTCGAGATGCTTGGAGGCGTCGACCAATCCCGAGCGGCCATCGTCAAAATCCTCCTTGATCTCGATCGGCACCGGCACGGCTTTCTCGCTCGCCAGATCGTAGCGCCAGATATAACCCGCCTCCTCGAACACGATCGAGTCCTTGCCGATCGAGGGGAACTTAATGTCATAAGTGTCGAAATGAGTTAGCTGCTTGGTTTCTTTACTCGTTAGGTCGATCGAGTAGAGATTCATCCGGTTGTCGCGATCGGAAAGGAAGTAAACCTTGTTATCCGGGCCCCACATCGGGCAGATGTCCTGGCTCGGGTCGTTCGTCAGGTCGGTCGTTTGTTTGCTCTTGAAATCGTAGATCCAAATGTCGTCGGCCATGCCGCCGCGATAATGTTTCCAGGTGCGGAACTCGCGAAAGATGCGGTTGAAAGCCATCTTCGAATCGTCGGGCGAAAAGGAGGCGAAACCGCCGCGCGGGAGCGGCAGCTCCGTCGGCAGATCGGCATCCATCCCAACGGTGTAGAGCTGGCCGTTGAAGGAATTGAACGAGTCCTTGCGCGAGCGGAAAACGACCAGCGGCTTCGTGTTTTCCCAGGTCAGGACAATGTTATTCGGACCCATCCGATCGGAAATGTCGTCGCGGCTCAGAGTCGCGGTCGTGGTCAGCCGTTTTGGCGCGCCGCCTTCGCCGGGCATGACATAGACCTCGGTGTTCCCGTCGTAATGCGAAGTGAAGGCGAGCTGTCGCCCATCCGGCGAAAAGCGCGGGAACGAGCTATAACCCGGCCCGCTCGTCAGCCGCCGCGCCGTCCCGCCATCCTTATCCACGGTGTAAAGCTGACCGGCGTAACAAAAGACGATCTGCTTGTCATTGGTCGTCGGAAAACGCAGGAGCCGCGTCGTCTTGGGCAATTCCTGCGCGCGCGCCGCGGTCAGAGTGGCGACCAGAATGAAGAAGGCGAAGAAACGAGAGAGAGATTTCATAAGAACAATGAATTGGAAGTGGAAGCTGCCGTCGAATAAGATGGATGCAACCGCAAAATTGGATTCAACTTTTCGCGCGGCTTTGGCGTTTGCGCGCAAATGATTTTTCGCTCAGCTAAGGCATGCGTGTTCTTGTGATCGACGACGATGCCCGCCTCGTGCGCCAAATCACCCGCGAGCTCGAGCGCGCCAATCACGAAGCGAGCGGTTGCAACGACGGCGCGCAAGGTTTGGAAGCCGCGCTTTTCAATCCGCCCGACCTCATCGTGCTCGACATTCACCTGCCGGGCATGGATGGTTTCTCAGTCCTCGCCCGCTTGCGCAAAGCGCACTCGACCGCGCGCATTCTGATCCTCACCGCCAGCGGCGACGTGGACGACCGAGTCAAAGGTTTGAAAGGCGGCGCCGACGATTACTTGTCAAAGCCGTTTGCGATGAACGAGCTGATGGCGCGCGTCGAAGCCGTCGGCCGCCGGTCCTCCACTCCTACCGCGCACGACCTTTTGAAAGTCGCCGACCTGCAAATGGACGTGCAGCATCGCCACGTCATGCGCGCGGGCCGGGAAATCCTGCTTTCGCCGCGCGAGTTCGACGTTCTCCAGGTCCTGATGGAAGAGCCGGGCCGCGTTTTTTCCAGGACGGAACTCTGCGAAAGAATCTGGCAGCGCGAACATGAGTACGACACCCGCACGGTCGAGATCTTCATCACCCGGTTGCGCAAAAAGATCGACTCCGAGTTCGACCAGCCCCTCATCCAGACCCAGCGCTACGTCGGTTACTCGATCAGCGCCCCGCGGACCAGGAAATAACTTCGCCAGACCTATACTCGTTAGGCGTGCTCCTCAGGCGAGGAGCCATTCGACCGCGGCCTCGACATGGATTTGAGTCGTGTCGAGCACCGGGAGGCCGGCGGCGGTCGGCCGGCGCAGGATGAGGGACAACTCCGTCCCGCCGAGCACGAGCGCGTCGGCGCCTTCCCGGGTCCGCATCGCCTCCGCGATCTCGAGCAAGCGCCTTCGCGTCTCCGGCCGCACCGTGCCGACGAAAAGCTCGTTCATGTATTTGTCGTGAATGTAAGCCTGCTCTTTCTCGTTCGGCACCACGACCGCGATCCCGCGCGCCTGCATCGCATCCGGAAAAAACCTCGCCTCCATCGTGAAACGCGTCCCGAAAAGCGCCAGCCGCCGTAACCCTCTCGCCGCCGCCGCGTCGCGCGTCGCCGTCACGATGCTCAACATCGGCATCGGCGCGCGGTCCTGCACGTCGTCGAACACGAGATGCGGCGTGTTCGCCGCGATCAGGGCGAGACCGGCCCCGGCGCGGGCCACGCGTTCGATTTCCTCGACCAAAAAATCGGTCAACTCCGCGAACGCGCCGGCGACCACGAGATCGACCAGTCGCTTGTTATCGATGCTGTTGATTATCACCGACGGTCCGCGCCGCTCCGGCTGCCGTGGGCGATAAGCCGCGATCAGCCGTCGGTAATATTCAACCGTCGTCTCCGGCCCGATCCCGCCGATAATGCCAAGGGTCCTCATTGGCTTCCAAGATAGGGGTTATACTCGTTAGGCAAGCAGATTTTTTCCGGCGGCAACTTGTTGACAATACCGCCATCAAGAGCAAACGGGAGTGAGCTGCCCCCGCGCTGCCGACTTTGTCCAAAAAGCCGATTACCTTGCCCAAGTTTCCGATCACCTTGGTTAAGGCGATGGCTTCCTTAACCAAGTTTTTTGCCTTGTAACCAGCGATGGAGCGTTGGCAGGCAGCGATAGTCAGTCTCCAGACTTGTTTCTAAACAGGCCAATATGCTTTGGACCGGTGCGCTCAACCAAGCCAAAGCCGCGGCAAAGAAAAGCGTGCCGCTTCAAACAAAAACAGCCGGGCTCCTTGCGAAGCCCGGCTGCGGTTGATTGTTAGAGTTAGCGAGTAGCTCCTGGACTTAGTAATCCATGCCGCCCATGCCACCCATCCCGCCCATGCCGCCGGGCATGCCGCCACCGCCGCCGCCTTTTTCTTTCTCAGGCGCTTCGGTGATGACTGCTTCGGTCGTGAGGAGCAGGCCGCTGATCGAGGCCGCGTTTTGCAACGCGCTCCGGGTCACTTTGGTCGGATCGACGACGCCGGCTTTGACCAGGTCTTCGTATTTCTCGGTCGCGACGTTGTAACCTTCGTTGCCTTTGCGCTTCTTCACTTCCTGCACGATCAGGGCGCCTTCCTGTCCGGCGTTATCGGCCAGGGTGCGGAGCGGCTCTTCGATCGCGCGGCGAATGATCGCCACGCCGACGGCTTCGTCGCCTTCGAGCTTGAGATGATCGAGCGCTTTCTGCGCACGGATGAGTGCGACACCGCCGCCAGGGACGATGCCTTCCTCGACTGCGGCGCGAGTGGCGTGCAACGCGTCTTCGACACGAGCTTTCTTCTCTTTCATCTCGGTCTCAGTCGCGGCGCCGACGTTAATGACGGCTACGCCGCCGGCCAATTTCGCGAGGCGTTCCTGGAGTTTCTCGCGATCGTAATCGGAGGTGGTTTCCTCAATTTGGCGACGGATCTGGCTGACGCGGCCCTGGATGTCGGACTGCTTGCCTTCGCCTTCGACGATGGTGGTGTTTTCCTTGTCGATCGTGACTCTCTTCGTGCGGCCGAGGTCTTCGAGCTTCACGTTTTCGAGTTTGATGCCGAGGTCTTCGGTGATGCACTGGCCGCCGGTGAGGACCGCGAGGTCTTCCAGCATCGCTTTACGGCGATCGCCGAAACCCGGAGCTTTCACCGCTGCGACCTGCAAGGTGCCGCGGAGTTTGTTCACGACCAAGGTCGCGAGAGCTTCGCCTTCGACGTCTTCCGCGATGATGAGGAGCGGACGACCGGCTTTCGCTACTTTCTCAAGGAGCGGGAGCATGTCCTTCAGGCTCGAGATTTTTTTCTCGTGGATGAGGATGTACGGATTCTCGAGCACGGCTTCCATCGCTTCGGCATTGGTGACGAAGTAGGGCGAGAGATAGCCTTTGTCGAACTGCATGCCTTCGACGACGTCGAGGCTGGTTTCGATCGACTTGGCTTCTTCCACCGTGATGGTGCCGTCTTTGCCGACTTTGTCCATCGCGTCGGCGATGATCTCGCCGATCGTTTTGTCCCAGTTGGCCGAGACGGTCGCAACCTGCGCGATCTCGCTGCGGTCGCTGACTTTCTTCGAGATCTTCGTCAGCTCGGCGACGACGGCTTCGACGGCCTGGTTAATGCCACGCTGGAGCGAAGTGGGATTCGCGCCGGCGGTGACGTTGCGGAGACCTTCTTTGTAGATGGACTCGGCGAGGACGGTCGCGGTCGTGGTGCCGTCGCCAGCGATGTCGGAAGTCTTGGAGGCGACTTCGCGGACGAGCTGGGCGCCCATGTTTTCGTAAGGATCTTCGAGCTCGATTTCCTTCGCCACAGTCACACCATCCTTGGTGATCGTGGGGCTGCCGAATTTCTTGTCGAGGATAACGTTGCGGCCGCTCGGTCCGAGCGTCGCTTTGACGGCGCGTGAGAGTTTCTCGACGCCGCGGAGCAACGCGTGCCGCGCGCTCTCATCGAATTGTAATTGTTTAGCTGCCATAAGTGTCTGTTACTTTCTGTTTGGTTGTTCCTTTATTCGTTAGGCTAAGGCTTAGCCGATGATGCCGAGGATGTCGTCCTCGCGCATGATGAGATAGGACTCACCGTCGACCTTGATTTCGGTTCCACCGTATTTTGAGATCAGGACTTTGTCGCCCTTCTTCACGGTGAACTCGACTTTCTTGCCGTTGTCATCGACTTTTCCAGTGCCGAGAGCAACGACGTTGCCTTCCTGCGGTTTTTCCTTGGCGGTATCGGGAATGATGATGCCGCCCTTTTTGGTTTCCTTCTCTTCGATCGGTTGCACCAGCACCCGGTCGCCGAGAGGTCTTACATTAATTGCCATATGTGTGACTTACTCCTTGTTTTTGGTTTACTACCGAAATGCCGGATGCACCTGCATCCAGCGACCGGTAAATCTTGTGTTCGTTAGGTTGACTCGTTAGGCCAACCATTAAATTTACTTCTTGTTCTCGTCGACCACTTCAAACTCCGCATCGACCACGTCGCCCTGGTCTTTGCGCGGGCCGTCGGTTTGCGGTTCGGCCTGAGGTCCGGGACGTCCGCCGGCTTCCGCGCCCGGCGTAGGACCGGCGCTGGCGGCAGCTTGTTTGTAAAGGTCGGCGCTGATTTCCTGGAACTTGTTTTGCAAGTCCTCATAAGTGCGCTTCATCGCGTCGGTGTCGTTCGCTTCGATCGCATCGCGGACGGCTTTGATCGCGTCTTCGACCGTCTTGCGTTTGTCGGCCGGCACCTTGTCGCCGAGATCCTTGAGCTGCTTCTCGCTTTGGTAAGCGAGAGTATCAGCGTTGTTCTTAATCTCGATCGCTTCCTTCGCCTTCTTGTCTTCCTCGGCGTGAGTTTCGGCGTCGCGCTGCATCTTCTCGACTTCTTCCTTGCTCAAACCCGAGCTGCCAGTGATGGAAATCTTCTGTTCCTTGCCGGAACCCAAGTCTTTTGCTGAGACGTGAAGAATCCCGTTCGCGTCGATGTCGAAAATGACTTCGATCTGTGGCACGCCACGCGGCGCCGGCGGGATGCCGTCGAGATGAAACGTGCCGAGATTTTTGTTGTCGCGGCTAAGTGGCCGCTCGCCTTGCAGCACTTTGATTTCGACGCCTGGCTGATTGTCGCTGTAAGTGGAAAAAATTTGCGACTTGCGCGTCGGAATCGTGGTGTTACGCGGAATCATCGGCGTAGCGACTCCACCCGCGGTCTCGATCGCGAGAGTTAGCGGAGTGACATCGAGTAAGAGCACGTCTTTTACGTCGCCCTTGAGAACGCCGCCCTGAATGGCCGCGCCGACAGCGACGACTTCGTCAGGGTTAACACCTTTGTGCGGTTCCTTGCCGATGAGATCGCGCGCGGTCTCGATGACCTTCGGCATGCGAGTCATACCGCCGACCAGCACTAACTCGTTGATGTCTTTCTCAGAAAGCTTCGCGTCCGCGAGACAATCCTTCACCGGCTTAACGGTGCGCTGAAAGAGTGAGTCAGTGAGTTGCTCCAGCTTCGAACGAGTGAGCTTCTTTTGAATGTGCTTCGGCCCGCTCGCATCCGCTGTGATGAACGGCAGATTGATTTCGTATTCCTGCGAGGACGAAAGCGCGATCTTCGCCTTCTCAGCTTCCTCCTTGATGCGCTGGATCGCGTCCGGCTGTTTCGTCAGGTCGATGCCGGTCTCCTTCTTAAACTCGTTAGTTATCCAATCGACCAGGACGTTATCCCAGTCATCGCCTCCGAGGTGCGTGTCACCATTGGTCGCCTTGACTTCGAAAACGCCGTCGCCGATCTCGAGCACGGAGATATCAAAGGTGCCGCCGCCCAAGTCATAGACCGCGATCTTTTCGTCCTTCTTTTTGTCAAGGCCGTAAGCAAGCGAAGCCGCAGTCGGCTCGTTGATGATGCGCAGCACTTCCAAGCCCGCAATCTTACCGGCGTCCTTGGTCGCGTTGCGCTGCGAGTCATTGAAGTAAGCCGGGACAGTTATAACTGCCTGAGTGATCTTCTCGCCTAACTTTGCTTCCGCGTCGGCCTTCAGCTTCGCGAGAATCATCGCCGAAACTTCCGGCGGCGAGAAACTCTTCTTCTCGCCGTTCACTTCCACCTGCACGTGCGCGTCGCCGTTCGCCGCCTTGACGATTTTGTATGGCACGCGGTGTTCTTCATCGCGCACCTCGTCAAACTTCCGGCCCATAAAACGCTTGATCGAGAAGACCGTGTTCGCCGGGTTCGTCACGGCCTGGCGTTTCGCCGCCTGGCCGACAAGGCGCTCGCCGTTTTTCGCAAACGCGACAATCGAAGGAGTCGTCCGGGCGCCTTCGCTATTTTCCAAAACAACCGGGTCGCCACCTTCCATCACAGACATGCAGGAGTTAGTAGTGCCTAGATCAATACCTAAAACTTTTGCCATTAGATTACAGTTCTTTCTGTCGTTTCCCTTTAGCAAACTTCGTTCCTTGAAAGGGTGTAGATCTCAAGTTGTTGAGAATGTGGATGTAAACGGAATCGCCGTTAGAAGAATGGTTTCGTGAAAGAGACCGTTTGTCCCAACAAATATCGCGTTTCCCGGTGGCTGAGGGACAATGAGTCTCGCAATAGGGTGGTATGAAGGCTGCTTATTTAGAGGGTCGTGCACGAGGCTTCCGAATCGGCAAACGATCCCTTCTCAGTTGGAGAACAGAAGTCACATCCGGTTTGTGCTCAATCCGCCGGCGAATTGACTCTCGAGTCCGGCGCTGCCGAAGAAACCCAACAGCGTGATCACGAGACGGTGTCGAAATCTTCCCCCACCGGCTTCGTCGCCCGTGAGGAAGAGCTAAGGCGTCAAATCGTCGAGAACGAATCGCAGCTAAAGGAGATCACCGGTTACGTCAATCAGTTGAACATTCAAATTCACCGCTGGCAGTTGAGACTGCAAAAATTAAACGAGCGCAACGCCAACTTAAAAACTCAGCTTGGCGTCCTAAAGGGCGAGAACCCGGCCTGACTTGTCGCCAGGGGCAGGCGACGCTAGCTTTGCGCGTGAGCGAAGTTGATCGCGCGACGAAGAAACTGGAGGCCTTGCGTGAACTCTTGCTCCTTCAGACGCCCTTGCTCGTCGCTTATTCCGGTGGCGTTGACAGTTCCCTGCTTCTTGCCGTCGCCGCTGAGACTCTCGGCGAAAAATGCCTGGGAGTGATTGCCGACAGTCCCAGCCTGCCGCGCCAGTCATTGCAGGACGCGATCGATCTGGCGCGCTCGATTGGCGCGAGGATTGAAATCATTCCGACAAACGAATTGAGCGATCCCAATTACGCGAGCAATCCGATCAACCGATGTTATTTTTGCAAGGCCGAACTCTTCCAAAAGCTGCGGGCTATCGCCCGCGACCGTGGTTTCCGCGCCATCGCCTACGGCGAAAACGCGGATGACGCACGCCAGGTGCGTCCCGGCCGTGAAGCGGCGGCCGAATTTCAGGTGCTGGCTCCGCTGAGAGAAGTGGGTCTGGCGAAAAGTGAGATTCGTCAACTCTCGCGAGCCTTGCATTTGCCGACGGCCAGCATCCCCGCTCAGCCATGTCTGAGTTCCCGCATCGCCCACGGCACTCCGGTGACGAAAACGGCGCTCGCGATGATCGAACGTGCGGAAACGGTCGTGCGCAATTCTGGCTTCCGGGTTTTTCGCGTGAGACATCACGTGCTCGGCGGCCGGCCACAGGCGCGGCTGGAGATTCTGCCCGATGAGATGCCGCGGCTCGACGGAGTCTCGCGATCGTTGTGCGCAGCTCTGCGCGGTCTTGGTTATGAGAAAGTGACGATCGATGAGCGAGGTTATCGCGCCCCGGCCAAATTGACCTAGGCGTTGCTCCAATCGAGCACGATCTTGCCGGAGTTACCCGACTTCATGAGCTCAATCGCTTCCTTGAACTCGGTATAGGGAAAGCGATGAGTTATGACCGGCGAGATGTCGAGCCCGCTCTGAATCATTGCCGTCATCTTATACCAGGTTTCGTACATTTCGCGCCCGTAGATTCCTTTAATCGTTAGGCCATTAAACACCACCAGATTCCAGTCGATCGCCGCCGTATCCGGCATAATGCCTAACAACGCGATCTTCCCGCCGTGAAACATCGCCGGCAGCAGGTCCGCCATGGCCTTCGGGCTGCCTGACATTTCGAGCGCAACATCGAAACCTTCCTTCATCCCGAGCTGCTGCATCGCGTCGGCGAGCGTCGCTTGCCGAACGTCGAGCGCGAGCGTGGCGCCGAGCTTTCGCGCGAGCTCGAGCCGATAAGGATTAATGTCGGTGATCACGACATTTCGCGCTCCGGCATGTCGGCAAATTGCCGCCGCCATGCAACCGATCGGCCCTGCGCCAGTGATCAAAACGTCCTCGCCGATAAGATCGAAGGAAAGCGCGGTATGAGTCGCGTTGCCTAACGGGTCAAAGCAGGAAAGCACATCCAGCGGAATCTTCGGATCCGCATGCCAGGCGTTGGACATCGGGATGGCGAGATACTCGGCAAAGGCGCCCTGCCGATTCACACCCACACCCTCTGTGTTGGGGCAAAGATGCCGGCGCCCGGCGAGACAATTGCGGCAATGACCGCACACAATATGTCCTTCACCCGTGACCAAATCGCCCGGCGCGAATCCCTGCACGCGCGCGCCGACCTTTTCGACCACGCCAACGTACTCGTGCCCGACGACCATCGGCACCGGGATGGTCTTTTGCGACCAGGCATCCCAGTTGTAAATGTGTACGTCGGTGCCGCAGATCGATGTCTTTCTGATGTGGATGAGCACGTCGTCGTCGCCCACCAGCGGGACAGGAACTTCCTCAAGCCAAAGCCCCGGTTTCGCTTCCTTCTTCACCAGCGCCTTCATCGTCTTTTGCATAAACCAAGCTTAAACAGGACGGCGGGCAGAGAAAGTAAATTGTGTTCCTGAGAAGGCTTGCGAGCGGACTTGGTCTGTCCTTTATTCGTTAGGGGAATGCCGGAGCGAGGGAAGGTGAACGGTCGCGAGCATGCAACGCGCGCTTCCTCCGGCGAGCTCGATGGTGGGTAATGACAACGTCAGGAGATGCGCTGAGCTTTCAACCGCGCTCCTTTGTTCGTTAGTCAAAGCGGCGGCAGCACGCCGGGAGAGAACGAGCAGTTTCCCTTCCGTCGTCTGCAGTTCGAGGGCGTTCCCGGCGAAGTTCGCGATTTGGTCGTGGCCGAGTTCAATCACTCTCTTGCCACTCGAGTCCAGCTTCCGGCAAATCAGCTCGCGCTCCTTCGCATCAGTGATGGTGTCGAGTCCGACAAGCGCAAACTCGGACCCGACGCAAAGCATGACATTCGTATGGTAGATCGCGCGGCCGTCAGGCGTCGCCGCCGCGAAGGTGACCGGCTCATAGTCGAAGTCCGCGCAAAATTTCCGCAAAGGCATTTCGTGCGAACGGCCGGAAAGCGCGACGTAAGCGAGATGGTGCTCGTGATCGAGAACAAGGCTGCCCGTCCCCTCGAGATACAAGCCCTGCTTTTCGAAATCGGTGTAATCGACGATCGCATTGACTTGGTAAAACTCGCGCAACCCATCGATCAGGTCTGCGCGACGTTCCCTTCGTCGCGATGGCATGCACATCGGGTAGAGGGCAACCCGGCCGTCGTGATGAGTCGAAAACCAGTTGTTCGGAAAAACCGCATCCGGTTTCGCCGGAGTGCAGTCATCTTCGAAAACGTGCACCGTGATTCCGGCTGCGCGCAGTTCTCGCACGGCCTCGTCGAACTCATGCCGCGCGGCTAACGAGTAAAGCTCTTCGTTCGTTTCCTCTCCCTGAAAAGCGTTGTCCGCCGCGGTTTCCGGATTTGGATAGAAGCGACTCGGTCGGATCATCACGACGGCGCGGGCGCTTTGTTCGCCACTCATAAGGCTTCTAAGTCTCGCGCTTGGCCGCCGGCTGCCGGAAGGAATGAATGACAAAGCCAGACGCCGCGATGCAAATACAGGAATCGGCGACGTTAAAGGCCGGCCAGGGGTAGGGATGCCCGAAAGGATTGGGCAGATAGAAGAGCAGAAAATCAGTCACGTTGCCGTGGATTAAGCGATCAGTCAGATTGCCAAGAATTCCCGCGAGGAGCAGCGCGAGAGCAAAACGGTTCCATGAATCGCCGAGCCGATGCCTAACGAGTAAAGAGAGAGCAATAATCAGTGCGACAAACGATAAGACGATGAAGAAGCCGTTTCGATTTGCGAAAGAACCGAACGCCGCACCGCTGTTAGTCACGTTTACAAGAAAAAAGAAGTGAGGAATGACGGTGAATGAGCCGCGCGGATCGATGGAGCGCAGGACCAGATACTTCGTTACCTGATCGAGCAGATAAAAAGGAAGCGTCAGGAAAATAAACAACCTCATGTGCGCGCTCCGATGACCGCGACGCAGCGCTCGCACAGGTCGGGATGCGCCGGGATTTTGCCGACTGCCGCGCGATGACGCCAGCAGCGGGCGCACTTTTCGTTTGGCGTGTGGGTGACCGTTGCCGCGACTTCATCGCCGAGTTCAAGTTTCAGGTCGCTCAAGACAAAAAACTCCTCCAGTTCCTCTCGTGGAAAAGATGTCGCGATATGTTCTCCGCAGTGCAGCGTGACCGCCGCTTCGAGAGCGTTGCCGATCATTTTTTCCTGCCGGGCTTTCTCGATCGCCTGACCGATTACGCCGCGGAGGGCGAGCAGTTCTTCGACCTGCGCCCTAACGAGTGTATCTCTGGCCGACTCGCGCGGCTCGGAAAAGCTCTCCAGGTGCACGGAGTTAGCGTGCCCGCGCTGCCGCCAGGCCTCCTCCGCGGTAAAGACGAGAATGGGTGCGAGCAGTTTGCAAAGGGTTTCGAAGATTTCTTCCATGGCCGCCTGCGTAGCCTGGCGCCGGGGCGAGTTATTCGCGTCGCAGTACATGCGGTCTTTCGTGATATCGACATAAAGACTGCTGAGATCGACAGCGCAAAATTGGTTCAGGCTATGATAGACCTTGTGGAACTCGTAGCTTTCGTAGGCGCTGCGACATTCCGTTATGACTTTCTGCAGCCGATCCAAAATCCACCGGTCGATGAAGGGAAAAGCAGCCGTGTCGGTCCTTTGGTCGTTAGGCTGAAAGTCATGCAGGTTGCCGAGGAGAATGCGGAGCGTGTTCCGAATGCGGCGGTAGGTGTCGCCGAGCCGGGTGAACATTTCCTCCGAGAATGGAACGTCATCGGTGTAATTCACGCTGCTGACCCATAAGCGGACGATATCGGCCCCGTGCCGGCTGACGAAATGCCCCGCGTCCATCGGCTTGTTATAAGTGCTCGACTTGGAAATTTTCCTGCCGTCAACATCGACGACAAAGCCGTGCGTGACGCAGCTACGGTAAGGCGCGCGGTCGTGCAACGCGACGCTGGTCATGAGCGACGACTGAAACCATCCGCGATGCTGATCGGTCGCCTCGAGATACATGTCCGCAGGGTCGCGCAGCTCCGGTCGCGTCGCGCAAACGGCGAGATGGGAAACGCCGCTGTCGATCCAAACATCGATCGTGTCATTGCGATGACGCGTTCCTTGCGGCAGTTTGAGTTCGCGCGCGAGCGACTGATCGTCGAGCTCGAACCAGACATTGAAGCCGCGTTTCGCGACAAGGTCGGCGAGGCTGCGGATCCATTCCGGATTCAGGATTGCCTCGTTTTCGGCCGAATAAAAAACCGGCAGGGGAACGCCCCAACTGCGCTGGCGAGAGATGACCCAGTCCGGCCGGGCGACGATGGTCCCGGCGATGCGATTTTCGCCCCAGGCCGGGAGCCAGTTTACCTTCGTTACTGCGTCGAGGGCGCGCGCGCGGAGATCGTCGATGGAGATGAAGAATTGCTCGACGGCGCGAAAGATGATCGGTGTTTTCGAACGCCAGCAGTAAGGGTAGGAGTGCTGATAAGTCTCTTCCGCGATCAGCATGTCGCGCTCGCGCAGCAGCCTAACGACTAAAGGATTGGCCTCGAAGACATATTTGCCGACTAACTCCGGCACGCCGACGGCGTCCGTGTAACGGCCATGATCGTCGACCGGGGAAAGAATCGGAAGCTGGTTGGCTTTGCCTAACGAATAGTCATCTTCGCCGTGGCCGGGGGCGACATGGACGATGCCCGTGCCCGTATCCATGGTGACAAAGTCAGCCGCGAGCACGGTTGATTTTCTCTCGAGAAAAGGATGTTGCGCCTCCAGGCCGGCCAGGTCTCGACCGCGCCGGAAATTCAGGCCTTCCTGCGCGCGGAAGCTCGCGCGCTCGCGAAACGAGTCATATAACTTATGCGCGATGATCAGGCGCTCGTTCGCATCGCTGACGATTTCGTATTCAGCTTCTGGATCGACCGCGAGCGCGAGGTTCGCGGGCAATGTCCAGGGTGTCGTCGTCCAGATGACAAGGCTGACCGGCTTGTCGTTAGGCAAACCAAACCGGGCCGCCTCGTCCGACGGAATCGGGAACTTAACATAGACCGCGGGGTCCTCCCGATCCTGGTATTCGACTTCCGCTTCCGCCAGCGCGGTCTGCGCGCCGGTGCTCCAAAAAACGGGCTTGAGCGACTTATAGACGAGACCCTTTTCGACCAAGACCGCGAAGGCGCGCAGAATCTCGGCCTCATAGGCTGGATTCATCGTTAGGTAAGGATGCTCCCAGTCGCCGAAGACGCCGAGCCGCTTGAATTGCTCGCGCTGGATGTCGACGAATTTTCGCGCGAAAGCCTCCGAGCGCTGGCGCACTTCGAGCGGCGAAAGGCCGCGCGTTTCCTTCACGACTTTGTATTCGATCGGCAGGCCGTGACAATCCCAGCCCGGCACAAAAGGCGCGCGAAAACCGAGCATCGTCTTCGATTTCACGACCAGGTCCTTGAGGATTTTGTTCAGCGCGGTGCCCATGTGGACGTCGCCGTTGGCAAAGGGCGGGCCATCGTGCAGGACGAATAACTCGGCGTCGGCGCGAGCCTGCTGGATTTGTTCGTAAAGGCCGCTCTCTTCCCACTCGCGCAACATCTCGGGCTCGCGGGTAATGAGTCCGGCCTTCATCGGAAAATCCGTCTTCGGCAGGTTGAGCGTCTCCTTGTAGTTCTGGCTCATGGCGAGCGCGGACGCTAACATTCGCCTCCCGTTGGCGCAATCCGCGGACGGAGTTGCGCGAAAGAGAAAAGACCGCGATAGAATCGGCTCGGCCGAGTTATGCGACGCTATCTTCCTTTTCTCATCATCGCGCTCGTGGCTTTGCTCACGGCCGGCGCGGCGACGATGCTGTATCGAGTCAAGATGGGAGCAACGTCCGCGGGGAGTGCTGGACTCGTTAGGCAGGAGCAAGAGGGCGAATACAAAGGTCTGCACGCGGAAGGTCCGAAGAATGCGCCGGTCACTCTGGAGTTATTCGGCGACTTTCAATGTCCGCCCTGCGCGACGGCGAGCGTGGTCTTGGATAAGCTGCGCCGCGAGTATGGATCGAAGCTGCGGGTGGTTTATTCGGAGTTTCCGCTCCAGATGCATCGCTTCGCTTTGCCCGCGGCGATGGCGGCGGAAGCAGCCGGATTGCAGGATCACTTTTGGGAGATGCACGACCTGATCTATCAATATCAAACAGTCTGGAGCCAGGCCTCCGATCCGGGGCCGCTCTTTGCCGGTTACGCGCAAAGTCTGGGATTGGATATGACTCGGTTTGCGGCCGATGCCAAGTCGGAGGAGTTATTGCTCCGGATCAAAAAAGAGAGCGACGCCGGAGTGGCGCGCGGAGTGAAAAACACGCCGACGATTTTCATCAACGGCAAGGAGGTGCGCGGTGTTTTTAATGAAGATACGCTGCGCGGCCTCATCGACTCGGCGCTGGGAAAGAAGCATAAGACTTAGTCATGAAAGCGGAAGGCGAAATCGGTCGGTCACTGGGCAAAGGCAGAGTTATCACTTACTGCCTGATTGCGCTGATCGCGCTCATAGGACTGGCTGATGCGACTTATCTAACTGTCATGCACCTGACCGGGGACGACGCGCTCTGCGGCGGGGGCGGTGATTGCTCGAAAGTGCTGGGAAGCGCTTATGCCTCGGTTGGTCCTCTGCCGACGGCTTCTTTCGGAATGCTGGCTTACTTTGTCGTGTTTAGCGCCGCGATCTGTGTGCTCTTTGGTTATAACTCTGCGCGACGAGTGCTGGCGGCGTCCGTCACTCTGATGTTACTGGCGAGCTTCTGGCTTCTCTATCTCCAGGCTTTCGTTCTGCATGCTTTTTGTCCTTTCTGCCTCCTCTCCGCGGCTCTGACTTTTCTTCTCGCCGGAATCGTCCTCGCCACGCCGGGGACTCGTTAGGCGCAGCTTTCTCGCCGCCTAACCGAAACGTCATCCGACGAATTTGCAGCGCGCAATCGGATCTGAAAAGAGCGGCGCCCAGCTCTTTGCCTAACGACTCTAAGTCGCGTCAGACTTATTCACGTTAGGGGCGGTGGCGGTCTCGGCGGAGGCGCTGGTTTTCTGGCCGGTGGTGTCGCCGGGGTCGATTGGTTCGTTCTCGTCGTAGAGGTAGACGATGCCCCAGTGGCGGCATTTGGCCCGGCGGCTCGAGGCGCTCGGGTCTTTGCGGTAGAAATGTTCCACTTCGTCGTAAATGTCCACGCCCAGCTCGTAGGCCTCGTCGTAGGCGTCGCTGACTTCCTCGCGTTGTTTGTCGGTGTTGACCTCGGCCTGCTGGGCCTGGCCGCGCGCGGTCGTGAAAACGGTCAGGTTGGAGCTCACCTCGGCGGCTCGCACCGTCAAGAAGTTAAATCGCGGGGATCGATTTGAAGCCTAATCGTAGGCCGCAAAACCGGGCGGGCAAGGAAAAATTGGGGCAGGAGTGCGATTTTAGGCAAATCTCTCCAAGTCCGATGTTTGCAAGATGGAAAATAGCAAATCTGTCGAGCGGTCTGGCATTTTCCATCTTGCTTTTGGCGAACCTGTCGGGGGGATTGGGGCTTTCCATCCTGGCAGAGGCGTTCCGGCGCAGCGGATAGGCAATTTCCAGGTTGCAAATGGCCGCCCGGCCCAGAAGTCGGCCCTGACAACATTGCCAGAGCCAGGTCTGCGCAGAAATCGGCACTTGCAGGATTGCAAATGCCCGATCTGGTCGGCGGGATGGAGGCGGCAAGGTTGTTTTTTACCGCAGAAGACGCGCCGCAAAGCCCAAACGAACGGTTCTTACCCTCACGACAAGTGCGCCTAAGGAACAAGAGTGCCAGTCCGCCCTCCCCATAAAACTAATTGGGAGTTCCAGCAAGACGAACCCCAAACAGATCCCGCAAAGCAGTCCGTGCCGCATGATAACCGCACATCCCATGCACTCCCCCACCCGGCGGAGTCGATGACGAACAAAGATAAACCCCGGGAATCGGCGTGCGATAAGGCGCCGGACTGAGCACCGGCCGCGCCAGGAGCTGCCAAATGTCGTTTGCGCCGCCGTTGATGTCGCCGCCGGCAAGATTCGCGTTTGTCTGCTCGAGGGCGGAGGCGCCGGCCGAGTGCCGATCGAGAATGCAGTCCCGAAAACCCGGGGCATGCCGCTCGATTTCGTCTTCGATCGTCGCGCTCATGTCGCGATCGGAATTGTGCGGGACGTGACAATAAGCCCAGAGCGTTTGCTTTTCGTGAGGCGCGCGCGTCGCGTCGAAGAGGCTTTGTTGCGCGACCAAAGTGAACGGCCGCGCCGGATGCCGCCCGCGCGCGATTTCGCGTTCGGCAACGGCGATTTCTTCCAGCGTTCCGCCGAGGTGCAAGGTGCCCGCTCGCCGGCAGGCTTTGGCACTCCACGGAACCGGCGACGAAAGGGCGTAATCGATTTTGAAGACGGCCGGAGCGTGACGGAAATTTTCCAGGCGCTGTCGATAACGAGCCGGCAGCCGCGCGCCCGCGATGCGCGCGAATTGCCAGCAGGTGACGTCGAACAAAAACGCCCGGCCTTTGGGCAGATCGTCGAGATTTTCGATCGGCCGATTGGTCTCGATCTCGCCTCCAAGGTCGCGCAAACAGGCGGCGAGAGCGTCGGAGATTTTTTGCGAACCACCCCGCGGCAAAGGCCAGCCGACCGCATGCCCGGCCGCGCCGAGGACGAGGCCGAACGCGGCCGAGCCCAACGACTGCAGCGGCAGAAAAGAATGGGCCGCGATTCCGGCGAAAAGCGCGCGGGCAGGCGCATCTTTGAAGTGGAACCTGGCTAACGCCGCCGCCGGAATGAGCGCATGCGCACCGAAGCGGGCCAGGGCAAGCTGATGTCGCGGCCAATGCAGCAGCGGCCGCAAAAATTCGCCCGCCAGCTTTTCCCAATCGCGCGCGAGCGGCTGAATCAACCGGCGATAAGCGTGGCCGTCCGCGCCTAACGACTCCGCAGTTTCGTCGAGGTCGCGGCAGAGCGTGATCGCGGAACCGTCAGCGAGCGGATGAGCGAGTGGGATATCCGGTTGGATCCATTCCAGCCCGGAGCGCGCGAGCGGGAGCGTGCCAAACAAAGGCGACCCGAGCGCGAGGGGATGAATCGCGGAACAAAGATCGTGCACGAACCCCGGCAAGGTCAGCGCCGCAGAACGCGCGCCGCCGCCAATCGTCGCCTTCCCTTCGAGCACGAGCACGCTGCAGCCCGCGCGAGCGAGTGTGATCGCCGCCGCCAACCCGTTCGGCCCCGAGCCGACCACGATCGCATCGTGTCCGCCGTTCATTCAGAAACTTTTCTCACTCCTTTGATCGTGAGACGGGATCGGCCTAACCTAACGAGCAAAGGAATCAGCCTGGCGAAAGTGAATCAGCGCTTGATGGACGCCGGCGCCGAATTCCTTCCCGGCGACAAAGCCGCCTGCCATGCGCACGGCCTCCTGCACGGCCGCGATCGCGTTGGCCGGACAGGCCGGCATGGCGGCGTAGCGGCCGTCGAGCATGGAGATGTCGTTGTGATGGTCGCCGCAAGCGAAGATCGCATCGCGTCCTATGTTAGTTAGGCGGGCAAGCTCGGCGAGGGCGGCGCCTTTATGGTAGTCAGCATGACAAAAGCGCAGGTAAATGGTGTTGCGCTGATAATTAAAATTGGGCTGCTTCGCGCGCGCGCGATCGATGAATTGCGTCAGCCGATCCATCTCTTCCTCGCTCGTCGCGATTACGCCCGCCGGGCTGTCGGCTTCGTAAATCACGCGCGCCTTCGTTTGCCGGTCGACGAAATCGACCACCTCCGCGAAAACAGCGGAGGCGCTGCCGTAAAGCTCCGCGTGCGCCTGGGCACAGCGTTTATTCCAGTCGCCGTATGGCTCCCACCCATGCCGGGTCGGGCGGAAAACATCTCTTTCACTCGTTAGGATAAAATCAGGCCGGAGCGGGAACGAGAAATGATGCAGACCATTTTCGAGCAAATCGACCGAGCGGCCGGTGTTGATCGCCCAAATCGCGCCTTCGGCCTGCAATTGGCTGATCAACCCCATGCAATCGCGGTCGAAAACCGGATCGCTCGCGTGCGAGACGAGCGTGCCGTCAAAATCCGTGCTAATGAGTCGAATCGGTGAGGACATCGGGCGCGCTAATTTAGGAGTTGATTTTTGGCGGCGCAATTTGTCGTCTATGGTCATCCGCAAATGAAATCAGCTTACGAACTGGCGATGGAGCGCCTGGAGAAAAATGCGCCGACTCTTAGCCTGACGAAGGAGCAGAAAGAGCAAATCGCGGAGATCGATTCGACTTTCAAGGCGCGAATCGCGGAGCGCGAACTTTTTCTGCAGGGAAAAATCGGTGAAGCGCGGCAGAGTGGAAACTTCAGCGACGCCGAGACGCTCGAAAACCAACTGGCGATCGAAGTGCGCCGGTTGCGCGAAGATTGCGAGGAGAAAAAGAACAAGCTGCGCGCCTCGTTTGGAAAATGATCCCGCGCGTGATTTATGTTTGCTCTTCAGCCTGAGTTGAAAATTTTCTCCGGTTCCGCGAATCGCGATCTCGCGCAGCGCATCTGCGAAGTCATTGGCGTGCCGTTAGGCCAGGCCACGATCAGCTCGTTCCCCGATGGCGAGACCTACATCAAGATCGAGGAAAACATCCGCGGCCGCGACGTTTTCATCGTGCAGCCGACCTGCCCGCCAACAAACGAACACCTCATGGAATTGCTCATCATGGTCGACGCGGCGCGGCGGGCGAGCGCGGATCGCATCACGGCGGTCATTCCGTTTTTTGGTTACGCGCGCCAGGACCGCAAAGATCAGCCGCGCGTTCCGATCACGGCCAAGCTGGTCGCGAATCTGCTCACCGCGGCCGGCGTAAGCCGGGTGCTGACGATGGATCTGCACGCGCAGCAGGTGCAGGGATTTTTCGACATCCCGGTCGACCATTTGTATTCGCTCCCGGTTTTGATTCGCTATATGCGCGAACGCCTGACGCGAAAAACGGTCGTCGTTTCGCCGGACGTCGGCGGTTTGAAAATGGCCTCCGCTTATTCGCAGGCGCTGGGCGCGAATCTCGCCATCGTCGCGAAGCAACGCAAAAGCGCGACCGAAACCGAGCCGCTCTATTTGATCGGCGAAGTCGCGGACCACGACGTCCTCCTCGTCGATGACCTGACCGAGACCGCGGGCACGCTTACTTCCGCCGCCGAGCTTTTGAAAAAAAATGGCGCGCTCGACATTTACGCCGGTGTCGCCCACGCCGTTCTCGCCGATGTCGCGATCGGGCGTTTGCAAAAATCCCAGATTAAGGAATTAATAACGACCAACAGCACGCCCGCGCGCGCCGTGGACGGTTTTAAGACCACGGTGCTTTGCGTCTCCGAGTTGCTCGGTGAAAGCATCAAGCGGATTCATCAGGACGAATCCGTCTCGTCGCTTTTCAAGATCGATCAGGGCGCGGCCTAACGAATCGAAACCATGGCAAAACAAATCAAACTCACAGCTTCCCGGCGGACCGAAACCGGCCGGTCGGCCGTGCGCAAAATCAAAGCGAGCGGCCAGGTCCCGGCGGTCGTTTACGGCGGGAAAACCAAACCGGAGCCGCTCCAGATTGCGCGCCGCGACATCAGCAATATGCTCAGCCACGCCTCGGGCGAAAACATTCTCGTCGAGCTCGAGATCGAAGGTGAAAACCGGCTCGCGCTCGTGCAGGAAGTGCAGCACTCGCCGCTTGGTGGCGCGATTTTGCACGTCGATTTTCACGCCGTCTCGATGGACGAAATGATCGAAGCCGACGTGCCGCTCGAACCGACGGGAACGGCCGAAGGAGTGAAGACTTTTGGCGGTTTGCTCGAGCAAAACATCCGCTCGTTAGGCATCGAATGTCTCCCGCGCAATCTGCCCGACGTCATCGTCGTCGATGTTTCGCATCTCAACATTGGCGATTCGATTCACGTCCGCGAGATCAAGCTGCCCGAAGGCGTGACGACGCGCATTTCGCCGGAACTGACCGCCTTTTCAGTAATGGCGCCGACGGTGGAAGAAGAGCCGGTGGCAGCAGCCGCGGAAACGCCGACTGCGCCGGAAGTGATCACGGCGAAGAAGGAAGAGCCCGAAGGTGGAGCGCCCGCGGCGACGGCGAAAGACAAGGACGCGAAGAAATAATTTCGCGCGGCGCGCGGAGCGGATGTGAACGAAGAAGCCGCGCCGATTCGTTTGGTCGCCGGGCTCGGAAATCCGGGCCGCGAATATCAGCGCACGCGCCACAATGTCGGTTTCATGGTGCTCGATCGCCTGACGAACGATCGCGGTCTGCCGTGGGAATATTCCGAGAAATGGGGCGCGGCTTTTGCGAAGGCGGAAACAATTTTTGTGAAGCCGGCGACTTTCATGAATCGCAGCGGCGAGCCGCTCGCGGCGATCGCGAACTTTTACAAAATCACGGCGCCGGAAATTCTCGTCGTGCTCGACGATTTCGCGCTGCCGTTAGGCCGATTGCGTTTGCGCGCGCAGGGAAGTTCCGGCGGGCACAATGGTCTCGAATCGATTTCCGAACATTTCGCGACCGAGTCGGTAGCGCGGTTGCGGGTGGGAATCGGCGCGGCGCCGAGGGAAGGCGCGACCGATTACGTGCTCGGCCGATTTTTCGAAGAAGAGCAGCCGCTCCTCGACCTGACGATCAAGCGCGCGGCCGCGGCGGTGAACTGTGCTCTCGACAAAGGCCTGTTTGCGGCGATGAATGAATTCAACAAAACACCTGATTATGAAGAACCGTTATGAAGCGTTGATCGTCCTGAACACGCAGGGCAAAGACGACGCCGTGAAAGATATTGTCGAGCGCCTCGAGTCCGAATTCCAAAAAGAAGGCGCCGAGATCGAGCAGGTCCAGAAGATGGATCGGCGCCAGTTTTCCTACGTCGCGGGCGAGCTCGATGCCGGCTATTTCGTGAATTTTGTGTTTCACGCGGACTCGCAGCTGATCACGAAATTGCGCTTGAAATTCAAGCTCGATCCCGAAGTCTACCGGCAGCATTACCAAAAATTGCGCGAGAAAAAAGGGCAGCCGGCGAAAAAGGAATCGACCATCGCGAAGTAGCCGCTAAAACGAGCGCATGGCCAGTTTCAACAAAGTTCTCCTGATCGGAAACCTGACCCGCGATCCCGAGGTGCGCTACACGCCGAAGGGAAGCGCGGTCGCCGATCTCGGCATCGCGGTCAATCGGCAATACACGCTCGAGACCGGCGAGAAGCGCGAGGAAGTGACCTTTGTCGATGTCACTTTTTGGGGACGAACGGCGGAAATCGCGGGCGAATATCTGAAAAAGGGTCGCTCCGTCTTCATCGAAGGCCGTCTGCAACTCGACACCTGGGACGACAAACAATCCGGCCAGAAGCGCAGCAAGCTGAAGGTGATCGGCGAGATGATGCAGATGCTCGGCAGTCGTCCCGGTGGCGCTGGTGGCGGCGACGAGCCGGACGAAGCGCCGCGCGGCCGCGCGAGCGGCGGCCAGCGCACGAGCGCGCCGCCAAAAAATGCTCCGCCGCCCGAGCCGGACGACGACGAGATTCCCTTTTAGGAATTCGTTAGGCGATGTGCGCGCCTAACGAACGCAGCTCCGCGCGATGAACAGCACCGAAGCCTGCATTGCGCTCAACATGCTCCCAAAGATGGGACCGGTGCGGCTGCGCAAGTTGCTCGAAGTTTTCGAAACGCCCGAGCGCGTTCTCGCCGCAAAAAAAAGCGCATTGCGCACAATCGATGGTGTCGGCGAGGAGGTCGCCGAGCAAATTGTCGGCTGGGAAACCGCGGTCGATCTTTCGGCGGAGCTGGACCGGATTCGCGATTTCGGCGCGCAGGTCATCACGACAGAGTCGCCCGATTATCCGCGGCAACTGCGCGAGATTCACGCGCCGCCGATCGTGCTGTATGTCTGGGGCGAAATCACGGAACGCGATCAGCACGCGATCGGCGTGATCGGCTCGCGGCGCACGACGCATTACGGTGCGGAAAGCGCGAAGAAACTTTCCTACCAACTCGCTTACGCCGGCCTAACGATCGTGAGCGGACTTGCGCGCGGCATCGACACGGCCGCGCATCAAGGCGCGCTCGCCGCGAAAGGCCGCACGATCGCAGTCATCGGCTCCGGCCTAACGAAACTTTATCCGCCGGAAAACGCCGCCCTCGCCGAAAAGATTCGTGACGGCAACGGCGCGATCGTTTCCGAATTTTCGATGGAAGTGGAGCCCGACCGCCAAACATTTCCGATGCGCAACCGCATCATCAGCGGTTGGAGCCACGGGATTCTCGTCGTCGAATGCGGCGTCAACAGCGGCGCGCTCATCACCGCGTCGCAGGCGATCGAGCAGGGCCGCTCGGTTTACGCGGTGCCGGGACACATCAACGCGCCGACCGCGATCGGCTCCAATCGTCTCATTCAACAAGGCGCGAAACTGGTCATGGACGCGAGCGACATTCTCGACGACCTGCAAATTTTGCTTCCCGAGAAACAAAAAATTTCGCTCGAGCCGGCGCGCGCGCTGCCCGAATTATCCGCAGACGAGCGCCGCGTTTACGATGCGATTCACGATAGCGAAACCGCGATCGACCAGATCGCGGCGACGAGCGAATTGCCGAGCGCAAGCGTCTCGTCGATCCTGCTCCGCCTCGAGTTGAAACATCTCGTGAAACAGCTCCCCGGAAAATATTTCGTCAAGCTCGCCTAACGAGCGCGCTTCCTGCTTCGGCAACTTGCAAAGGCCGCGAACGAGGTCTACTTGCCATCCCTTCATGCCCAAAACTTTGATCATCGCTGAGAAACCAAGCGTCGCGCAGGACCTCGCGCGCACGCTCGGAAAATTCAAACGCGAGAAGGATTTTTTCGAGAACGACGAATACATCATCTCGTCGGCCGTCGGGCATCTGGTCGAGATCGTGCCGCCCGAAGGCGTCGAGGTGAAACACGGCAAATGGAATCTCGAAAATCTTCCCGTCTTGCCCGAGCATTTCGATCTCGAGCCGATCGAGAAAACGAAAAGCCGGCTGCTGGCGCTGAAGCGTCTCATCAAGCGACCGGACGTGACCGAGATCATCAACGCCTGCGACGCGGGCCGCGAAGGCGAGCTGATTTTTCGCAACACGATCCGTTGGGCTGGCGTGAAAAAACCGACCCGCCGACTCTGGCTGCAATCGATGACGCCGGACGCGATCCGCACCGGCTTCCGCGCCTTGCGTTCCGAGCAGGAGATGCGTCCGCTCGCCGACGCCGCGCGTTCGCGCGCGGAAAGCGACTGGCTCGTCGGCATCAACTCAACGCGCGCTCTCACTTCTTTTAATTCGCGCACCGGCGGTTTCCAGAAAACCGCGGCCGGCCGGGTGCAGACTCCGACGCTCGCGATCCTGGCTGAGCGCGAAGAAAAAATTCGCGCCTTTAAATCGCGACCCTACTTCGAAGTCTTCGGCGATTTCGACGTCGCGGCCGGCACCTATCGCGGCCGCTGGTTCGACGAGAATTTCAAAAAAAATGGCGAAGAAGACGCGCGCGCCGAGCGCATTTTTGAGCGCGCGGCTGCCGAGCGCATCAAGGCAGCGTGCGAAAATAAAACCGGCGAGATCCGCGAAGAAAAAAAGCCGACGACGCAGGCTTCGCCGCTGCTTTACGATCTTACGACTCTGCAACGCGAGGCGAACGGGCGATTCAGTTTAAGCGCGCGCCGCACCTTGCAGATCGCGCAGGCTCTTTACGAGCGGCACAAAGTGCTGACGTATCCGCGGACCGATTCGCGCTATCTGCCGGAGGATAATCTCGCGCAGGTGCGCAAAGTCCTCGGCGGTTTCGAGGACGCGAGCCTCGCGCAACATGCAACCAAAGCGTTGCGCGAAAATTATGTCGGCCTGACCAAACGCGTTTTCAATAACGCGAAAGTGAGCGACCACCACGCGATCATCCCGACCGGCGGATCGATCGCGAAGCTCGATGATTTCGAGCGCAAAATTTTCGACATGGTGGCGCGGCGCACGATCGCGGTTTTTTATCCGGCGGCGAAATTCGAAGTGACGACGCGGATCACGCGCGTCGGGCAGGAAGCGTTTCGCACCGACGGCAAAATCATCGTCGACGCAGGCTGGCTCGCCGTTTACGGCAAGGAAGCGGCCGGCGAAGACGAGCAGGCGATCGTGCCGATCTCGCCTAACGAACGGGCGAAAGTGCGCGCGATCGAGATCAAGGAAAACGAAACCAAACCGCCGGCGCGTTTCAACGAAGCGACCCTCCTTTCCGCGATGGAAGGCGCGGGCAAACTGGTCGAGGACGAAGAGCTGCGCGCGGCCATGAGCGAGCGCGGGCTGGGCACGCCGGCGACGCGCGCCCAAGTCATCGAAGGTCTGCTCCTCGACGGCTACATCCAGCGCAAAGGCCGCGAGCTGATCGTGACCGCGAAAGGCCTCTCCCTGATCACGCTTCTGCGCAATCTCAAAACCGACGTGCTCTGCAAACCGGAGCTAACCGGCGAATGGGAATTTCGACTGAACGAAATGCAGCACGGCAAACTCGATCGCGAAACTTTCATGAAGGAAATTCGCGGCCTAACGAGTGAGATCGTGGACAAGGTGCGCAACTTTCGCGGCGAGACGATCGAAGGCGAATACGCCACGCTCGAGGTGCCCTGTCCGAACTGTGGCAAAGGTCCGATCAAGGAGGATTTCAAAACTTTTCGCTGCCGGAATTGCGACTGGCTGATGTGGAAAACGATGGCTTCGCGCCAATTCACACCCGAGGAAGCGAGCGCGCTTTTGAGCGAAGGCCGGGTCGGACCGTTGCAGGGATTTCGGAGCAAGATGGGCCGCGCTTTCGAAGCGTCGGTCGTGCTCGGCGAGGACAAAAAACCGCAATTCGAGTTTGCCGATCGCGCGCCTAACGACGCCGAAGCGGTCGATCTTTCGGCCGCAGAAAAGATCGGGCTCTGTCCGGTTTGCCAGAAGGGTCAGGTCTACATTTTGCCGAGCGCCTACACCTGCGAGAATTCGTTAGGCGCAAATCGCACCTGCACATTCCGGATGGGCCGGACGATTCTGCAGCGCGAGGTTTCAAAAGAGCAGGCGCAAAAGTTGATCGCGACCGGCAAGACCGATTTGCTGCCGAAGTTCATTTCGAAAAAGGGCCGGCCGTTTTCGGCACGACTCAAACTCGAAGATGGGAAAGTGGTTTTCGAATTCGAAGAACGAAAAACGAAACCGAAAACGGCGGCGAAGAAAGTCGCCGCGAAAAAATAATTTTTCTTCGACGCCGAAATTTTTTTTGCGCGCGAGCGGCGAAATTTCTTGCGTTGTGCCTCGCTACCATTTGTAGTGCACTTGGCTCTTTCGGCTACATCATGCGTTGCCCCAAGTGCGGAAATAATGATGACAAGGTCATCGACTCGCGGCAATCGCGCGACAATACCAGCATCCGCCGCCGTCGTGTTTGCCTCGTTTGCTCATTCCGCTACACGACTTACGAGCAGGTCGAGCGCTCGCACCTGCGCGTCGTGAAACGCGATCGCACGCACGAAGCTTTCGATCGCCGCGAGCTCTCGAACAGCATCGCGAAAGCGTGCGAAAAACGCCCGATCGGACTCGTTAGGCTGGAAGAAACAGTCGAGGAAATCGTGCACGAAATCGAAACCGGCGGCTCGGAGATTTCCTCAACCGCGATCGGCGAGAAGGTGCTCGCGAAATTGCGCGACCTCGATGAAGTGGCCTACCTGCGCTACGCCTCGGTCCATCATCGCTTCGAAAATGTCGATCGTTTTGTCGACGAAATTCAGGCGCTCGCTCGCCACATCAAACCGGACGCGCTCCAGCGCGAGCTCTTTCCCGGCACGATAAAAAATGGTCGCGTTTAAAGAAGAATTTCCGTATTTGCGCGCTGACTCCGGCCAGCTTTTCGAGTTCAATCGCGCCTGGTTGCAAGCGGCGATCCGGCAGGCGGCCGACCGCGCCGGCTATCCGAGCTGGTGGCTGACCGATCACGTGACCGAGAGCATCACGTTTTATTTGCGGCTGCGAAACGACGAGCCGGTCGTCGCATTCAGTCAGCTCAATCAAACCGTGCGCTATGTTTTGAAAGTGATCGGCTACAAGGAAATCGTGCCGCATTTTCGGCCGGCGCCGCCGCCGCTTTCCATTTCGCTTTTCGAAATAGCGGAAGCCGCCGGCGACGGTTACGAGCTGGCGTTTTTCGATCTGCTCGAAAAACGGATCGCCGCGCTCGCCGCGACACGCGCGACCAGTTTGCACTTCTTCGGTCTGCATCCCGCGATCAAACATCTCTGCTCAGCCAAAGCCTGGACGCGTGCCTGCGACGCGCTGCAGGAAGAAGTGACTTGTTTCGTTCGCGAGAAACTTTGCAGCGGATTCGGGGCCGAGCTGACTTGCTCGATTCGATGACGATCTTCGAGAAGATCGTTAGGCGCGAGGTTCCGGCGCAGATTGTTTTCGAAGATGACGACGTGATGGCGTTTCACGACGTCGATCCGAAGGCGCCGGTGCACGTGCTCGTTGTTCCGAAGCGCGTCATTCCGCGGCTGGCCGAAGCGAAGGCGGCCGACGAGCCATTGTTAGGCAAATTGATCCTGACCGCGGCGCACGTGGCGCGCGATTTGGGCGTCGATGAAAGCGGCTACCGCATCGTCATCAACAGCGGCCCCGACGCGGGCGAGAGCGTGCCGCATCTGCACGTGCATTTGTTAGGCAAACGTTCGTTAGGCTGGCCGCCCGGTTAACGGCCTAACGAATCACATCCCGACAATCTGGTAGCCGCCGTCGACGTAAATCACCTGGCCCGTGATCGCGGCCGCGCCGTCGCTGGCGAGAAACAAACCGGTTTGTCCGAGCTCGGCCGGTTCGCAACTGCGCTTGAGCGGCGCGCGCTCCTGGTAATGTTTCAGCATCGCCGAGAATCCGCTGATCCCGCGGGCGGCGAGCGTGTTCACCGGACCGGCGGAGATGCAGTTGACGCGAATTTTTTTCGGGCCGAGATCGTAGGCGAGATAGCGCGTGCTCGCCTCGAGACTGGCCTTGGCCACACCCATGACGTTGTAGTGCGGCACCACTTTTTCGGCGCCGTAATAAGTCATCGCGAGAATGCTCCCGCCGTCCGTCATGAGCGGCGCGGTCTCGCGCGCGAGCGCGACTAACGAATAGGCGCTGATGTCGTGCGCGGTGCGGAAGGCCTCGCGCGTCGTGCTGACGAAATCGCCCTCGAGCGCTTCCTTTGGCGCGAACGCGACCGAATGCAGCAGCAGGTCGAGCCGGTTCGTTAGGCCGCGAACTTTTTCGAAAAATCCGGCGATCTCTTCGTCCTTCGAAACGTCGCAGGGAAAAAGTGGCGTGCCTTCGCCAAACTCGCTCACCAGTTCCTTGACATTTTCTTTCAGCCGCTCGCCTTGATAATTGAAAATCAACTTCGCGCCGGCGGCGGCCCACGCCTTCGCGATCGCCCAGGCGATGCTTCGTTTGTTGGCGACGCCGAAGACGACGCCGGTTTTGCCTGCGAGAATTTGCTCTGCCATGGCGAGGAAGTTAGCGGCTTTGCCGTTTCGCGAAAGCGCGCGGGTCGCAATCTTTCCGCAATCGGAGCATAGTTTCGCGATGAAGGCGAAAGTGTTCGTGATGCCGAAGGAAAGCGTGCTCGATCCGCAAGGCGCTGCCGTGCGCGAAGCGATGCAGCACCTCGGGTTTGCGGCCGCGCGGGACGTGCGCATCGGCCGTTGTGTCGAGATCGATCTGGCGGGCGACGCCGCGACCCACGAGGCAAAACTGCGCGAGCTCTGCCGCGATTTGCTTTCCAATCCGGTGATCGAAGATTATCGCCTGGAAATGCCTAACGAGAAGCATTCCGACGTTTCGTGACCGTCGCGCCTAACAAAAAATGAAATTCGCCATTGTTCAGTTTCCCGGCTCGAATTGCGACCAGGATTGCCTCGCGGCCTTGCGCGGGATCGCCGGCATCGAAGCCGAATACGTCTGGCACAAGGAGACATCGTTAGGCGATTGCGACGCGATCGTTTTGCCGGGCGGATTTTCCTATGGCGATTATTTGCGCTGCGGAGCGATCGCGCGCTTTTCGCCCATCATGCGCGCGGTCGTGGCGGAAGCGCGCGCCGGGAAATTGGTCATCGGCATTTGCAACGGCTTTCAAATTTTGTGCGAAGCCGGTTTGCTGCCGGGTGCGCTCGTCCGCAATCGCTCGCTCCATTTCGTCTGCGATCTCGTCACGACGCGAGTGGAGGCAAACGACTCGCCGTTTTTGCGCGGGTTGCCCTTCGGTTCGCTCCTGCGAATGCCGATCGCGCACGGTGAAGGCTGCTATTTCACTGATGAGGCGACGCTGCGCGAGTTGAACGAGCGGCAGCAGGTTTTGCTGCGCTATTGCGACCCGAGCGGCCGCGTCGCGTCCGCCGCAAATCCGAATGGCTCGATCGAAAACATCGCCGGGATCTGCAACCGTGCGCGAAATGTTTTTGGTTTGATGCCGCATCCCGACCGCGCGTGTGAAGAGCGCCTCGGGAGCGGCGACGGGCGGAAAATTTTCGAGTCGATGCGAGAGACGCTCGCGATCGCCCGCGCCGCGTAGGCCCGTCGCAGCCGGCTTTTGGATCACGACGCGAGCTCAGGTTGCGCGCAAATTTTCGCTCGAGCAGGGACGAAAACCTATTCAGCGGGCCGGGAAGAATTGCACCTGAATGATGACAGTTGTGTATCGGATCGAAACATGAAATGAGCCTTGGCGAAGCTCGCTACGAGGGAAAAACCGCGTGGCACGACCGTTGCTAAAAATCCGGCAACAACCTCTAAAAATATGCTGCTACAAAAAACCCTTCACATGAGCCAGTCGCTGGAAGAGTGCAAAACGCGCCTTTCCAGCATTCAATCGTATCGCCGCCAATTCATCCGCGTGACAAAGGCGACCGTGACCTCCTCGAAGACGATCGACTTCAGTTTTCGCGGCCCGCTCGGCTTCGAAGCGCGCACCGTGGTCGCAGCGATGGAAAGCGAATCGCCGGACCAGTTCGCGTTTGAATCGTGGGGCGGCAACATCGACCTGATGGGTTTGGTCGAATTCACGCCGCTGCGTTTCAACTGCACCGAAGTGACGCTTGCGGTGCACTACGAAATCAAGAACAAACTCTACGCGTGGCTCGATCGGAAGTTTGGCTTCGTCGACACGTTTTTGACTTCGGAGCTGCGCAGCCTGCGCGCGCATTTCGAAGGAATCGCCGCGCCGGTTATGGAGCGTGCGCCGTCGTTTGCGATCCTCGATCCGGTCTCGGCCTAACGAACAAGCTTCTCGATTGAAGACGCGGTCGGGCCTCGTGGTCAGGCCGCGTTTTTCGTTTTGATGCGGACCGCGCGCGTCTTGTCGAGGCGCAAAACCTGATCGGTGGTCAAGGCGAGTGCCGCCTGCGGATCGCGAATTTTTTCGCCGTCGAGCTGCACGCTGCCTTGCTCGAACAATCGCCGGATTTCGCCGCGCGATTTCGTTAGGCCGAAGGCATCCGCGTAGGCCGAGGCGACGAGCGAGATCGGATTTCGCTCCGCCGCGTCGGGCGAAAATTCCGGCAGCGCGGCCTGGTCGAGACGCCGCGCGCTGAAGCGCTGCTCCCAATCGGCGCGCGCGCGTCGCGCGATTTCGGCCGGGTGATAAGTGGCGACGATTTCGCGCGCGAGCTCTTTTTTCGCCTCCATCGGATGCAGCTCGCGCGGAAGCTCGCGACCGAGCAGGAGGGTGTAATATCGCGCCATCAACTCGTCGGAAATGCTCATGAGTTTGCCAAACATTTCGTTAGGCGATTCCCGGATGCCGACATAATTGCCGAGGCTCTTGCTCATTTTCTGCCCGCCATCGAGCCCTTCGAGAATCGGCATCAAAAGCACGACCTGCTGCGGCTGGGCTTCTTCTTTTTGCAATTCGCGGCCGACCAGAATATTGAAAAGTTGATCGGTGCCGCCGAGCTCGACATCGGCTTCGATCTGGACCGAGTCCCAGCCTTGCATGATCGGGTATTGGATTTCGTGCGCGCCGATCGGCTGCGCGTTGGCGAGCCGCGTCTTGAAATCTTCGCGTTGTAGTAGCTGCTGCAAAGTTAGGCGGCTGTTTAATTTTATTACCTCCGCGAACGACATCGGCCCGAACCATTCGCCGTTGAAAGCCGTCCGCGTGCGCGCGGGATCGAGAATCTGGAAGGCCTGCGCGCGATAACTCTCCGCGTGCGCGAGCACTTCCTCGTGCGTCAGTTGCGGCCGCGTGACGGAACGGCCGCTCGGGTCGCCGATCATGGCGGTGAAATCGCCGATGATCAGAATCGCTTCGTGCCCGAGCTCCTGAAATTGCCGCAATTTTCGCAGCAAAACCGAGTGCCCGAGATGCAGGTCGGAGCTCGTCGGATCGACCCCGAGCTTGACGCGGAGCGGCCGGCCTAACGAGAGCTTTTGCAGCAGCTCCGCCTCGCTCACGAGCTGCGCCGCGCCGATCTTCAGGCGCGCGAGTGCTTCGGCCGGATTCATTCCGAAAAGTGCGCCAGCTTTCGGCCGCGGCAACCGCCGGCGCGCGCCTTATTTGTTTTTGTTCAGAAGCTCGCGCACTTCGTCGATCGTGAGCGGATGACTCTGCGTGCTGAGAATTTTTTGGCGCGTGCCTTTGACCAGAAACGGCCGGCTGTCAGCATAGTCGCGCGTTTCGATTTTCTTGTTCGCCTCGGGTGAGGAGCGGATGAGCGCGCTTTTGTGCGTCGGAAATTCCGTGCTCGCAAAAGCAATCTCCGCGTTTTCTCGCACGTCGGCCATCGCTTTTGCGCGCGAGTATTTTTCCATCGCGAAACCTTTCGATGAAAATGTTTTCGCGCCCCAGAAACTTTTCGTTAAAGCGAGATCGCCGGGATAAAACGATTTCGTCTCGAATTTCCGATCGGCCGCGGTCAGGCCGGTGCCGGCGAAGGCTTTGTTTTGGCCGGAATAGGTGAGCGACATGTCGGGACGCATGATGCGCTCCATTAATTTATTTTCCTGGCTTTGCGCGCGCGCGAAAGGCGCGGCGATCGCCAGGCAAAATAAAATCAAAAGCCAGCGCATGCGACGATCCTGCCGCAGGCGCTGGCTTTCTGCAAAGCGGAAACTTTGCGCTCGATTTTTTGCCTAACGACTCAGAACCGCGAGTAACCGTCGCGCGCCCGCAGGCGCCGGAACATTGCCGCGCAGGATCGCGCGCGCGCTGACGTGGTGGCCGTAGTAGCGGGTGTTCGCGTCCTTCTCGGTGCCGATGACGGCGCCTTCAACCGAGACGCCAGCGAAAAGTCCCTGGCTCCGGCTGTAGGAGTAAACTGCGGCCGTGGGCGTGACCGCCGCTTGCGCGTCGCGCCCGACCGGGCCGGCGGCCGCGCTCACATCGGCGCCGAGTTTGAAATTGCCATCACGCGAAAAGGCGCGGACGGCGGCTTCGTTGTTCAGCACGAAAACAAAATCGGTCACCTGCGCGCCGATTTGCAAACCCCAGCCTGCGCCGCCGAGCGCGATGAACGACGGCCCCGACCAGCCGTGGCCGGTCCGCGCGACGACGAGGCCCTGCCCGCCTTTGCCGCTGAAAACGAAGCCGGCCTTGACCACGCGCATGATCGCGAGGCCGCGCGCATTTTCCATGATGCGCCGCGGGATTTGATGCTCCGGCAGGTGATAAAATTGGTGCAGGATTTCGACCGAATCATTCACGACTTCCTGATCGGTGGCGGCGCGGCTCGTCGTCAGGCCAACGCAGAGGGCGAAGAGAGCAAGAGTTATCTTTTTCATGCAAAGATATTTCGTCTTTGCCGCGGCGCGCGGTCGTCTCGCGCGGATTTTTCGCCGCGAATTCGTTAGGCCGAGGCAGCCGGTTCCTTTTCCTTCAGCCCTGATCGGCACACATCGCCGCACCGACGAATTGCGTTTTTGCCCGCGCAAATTCCCGATCCGTAGCGGGTGACGCAGACTTCGGTAAACTCGGCGCCAAAAAGAAAATCATCGTCGAATGATAAACCCGATGAGCGGGTCGGATGAAATTTTTCTTTCGTCGTTGGCATCGCCGCGTTCTTTAACTGCCGGCCTGTTTTTGCAAACGGGACTTGCGAAATGGAAACGATTTTCGATCCGCCAAACGACGTTTCTTTTATGCGCGAAGCCTTGCGGATGGCGCGGCGCGCGCTTGCGGCTGAGGAAGTGCCGATCGGCGCCGTCGTTGTCAGCGAAGGAAAAATCGTCGGCCGCGCTTATAACCAGGTCGAGCTTTTGAAAGACGCGACCGCCCACGCCGAGATGCTCGCGATCACCCAGGCGGAGGCGGCGATCGGCGACTGGCGCCTGACGAGCTGCGATCTTTACGTGACGAAAGAGCCGTGCCCGATGTGCGCCGGCGCCCTCGTGCATGCGCGAATGCGGCGAGTGATTTTTGGCTGTGAAGATCCGCGCGGCGGCGCGGCCGGCAGCTTGTTAAACCTGCTTCAGAATCCTGCGCTCAATCATCAATGCGCAGTCACGTCCGGCGTTTTGCGCGACGAATCGGCGAGTTTGCTCCAGGATTTTTTCCGCGCGCGGCGCGCCGCGCCGGGCGGATTGGCTGCCTCGCAAGGACTCGAACCTTGACAAAGAGATCCAGAATCTCTGGTGCTACCATTACACCACGAGGCATCGGCGGAACAAAAATTTAACTCTGCTCGCGGCGAATGCGCAAGCGTCGCGGGTCGCCAATCTCAGCCTAACGAGTGCGCCTGCAACTCCTCGAGGCTGACAAATTCGAGCGCCGAGCTGTGCGTCGCTTCCAGATCGACCGGCGGAGCGACGCCGCGCTCGAGCGCCTGTTTCCAGCGCGAAACGCAAATGCACCAGCGGTCGCCCGGCTCGAGGCCGGCAAAGCCCCACTCCGGATGCGGCGTCACAAGATCGTTCCCCATCAGCACGGAGTAATCGAGAAAATCGCGCGTCATCTCCACGCAGACCGTGTGCAGGCCGACGTCTTCCGGTCCGGTGCGGCAATATCCGTCGCGATAAAAGCCGGTCGCCGGATCACCGCAACAGGCGCGCAATTCCGTCCCGAGAACGTTGGTGGGCATCGCGAAATCTAGCGGCAACCTCCGCGCCTTGCAGCGGTTTTCGTTCGCGGCGGCACCGTGCACATTTGCAGAATGGCGATTGTTTTTTGGCTCATTCCCGCGGAGCCGGCGCGCACATTTTTTTTGGAAACGATTCGTCGTCTCGCGGCGGAACACGACGCGCCAACTTTCGAGCCGCATCTGACCCTCGGCCTCGGCTCGGCGGAGCAGTTGTCGAAAGTTGATGTGAGACCGTTCGATCTTCGAATCAACGGTGTCGATTGGAGCGAAAAATTCACGAAAACACTCTTCGTCCGTTTCGAACTCGAACCCTCGCTGGCCCAACTTCGTGCATCGTTAAAGCTCGAATCGGCCGGTTACGGTCCGCACGTCAGCCTGCTTTATCGCGCGCTGCCCGACGCGACGAAACGCCGGCTGGCGGGGTCGATTTCGCTGCCGTTTTCGTCCGTCGTTTTCAATACGATCACGACCGTTCGCTGCCCGGACCGGACGACGTCGCGAGAAGATGTTGAGGCTTGGGCTACAATCGACTCCCACATCTTGCACTAGGCCGTTCCCTCGGCCGCCGGGTCTTGGCCTCGCAATCCCGCTCGTCCGACGAAGATTTTTTGTCCCGGACGCGATTTGGCGCTCGACAAGTGACCCAAGAATGAACAACAAACATCCAGTCACTGTCTGAATTCCGATATTTAACCTTGTTAAATACTTTCCGACATGGTAGAAAGCCTGTTCCACATTTGCCCGGCCCCCGAACGCATCCGGGCCGCGTGGCACAACGAATCAACTTTTTACCCAACGCATGAGAACTTATATGGCCGCTGAAGATAGCGACACTGGAATAAAAATTTACCTGCGCGAGATCGGGCAAATCCCGCTTCTCACCCCGCTGCAGGAGATCGAACTCGCCGCCAAAATTAAAAAAGGCGACAAGGAAGCGCGTGCCCTGATGATCCGCTCGAACCTGCGGCTCGTCGTCAAGATCGCGCACGACTACGCCAACCTCGGGTTGCCGCTGCTCGACCTCGTCTCGGAAGGGAACATCGGCCTGATGAAAGCGGTCGAGCGTTTCGATCCGGCGAAAGGCGGGAAGCTTTCGACCTACGCCGCGTGGTGGATCAAACAATCGATCAAACGCGCGCTCGCCAATCAGTCGAAGACCATCCGGCTGCCCGTGCATCTCGTCGATAAAATTTCGAAAATGCGCCGCGTCTCGCTGCAAATGAGCGAAGAGCTCGGCCGCGAACCGACCGACGACGAGCTCGGCGAAGAGATCGGCATTGCCGCTGGAAAAGTTTCGCAATTGAAGACCGTTTCGATTCGGCCGGCCTCGCTCGACGCGCCGATCAGCGACGATGATTCGACCGAGTTCGGCGAAATCGTTGGCGACGAAGAGGCGCAAACGCCGTTCGAATTATTGCGCGACAAAAACCTGCGCAACGAAGTCGGCGGATTGCTCGACGTGCTCGACGATCGCGAACGCAAAATCATCTTTTCACGTTTCGGTCTCGATGGCGGAAAACCGAAAACGCTCGAGGAAGTCGGCAAAAAATTCGGCGTCACGCGCGAGCGTATTCGCCAGTTGCAAAACATCGCGCTCTCGAAATTGCGTCGCGCGCTGAGCAAAAAAGAACGCCCGGTCGACGTCGAGCTGACCGAAGCGTAAGCCGATATTGATTTCCGGCCGCGTGCGCGATCTGCGCGCGCGGCCGTTAACAAATCAAACGTCGCGCAACTGCACGCAATCGAAGCGCCCCACGCCCGCGCGCACGTCGCTGATGATTACCAGCTTGTCGTTAGGCAAAATCAGCTTCTCCGCGCGCAAATATTTTTCCGCGGCCTCGATCGTCGCATTCGGATCGTCGGTGAATTCGATCCGGACCGGATGCGTTCCCCAGCAAAGCAGCAGTTGACGGCAAACACATTCGTCAGGCGTGAAGGCAAAAATCGGCGCGTGCTGCGGCCGCGAATTCGCCACCGTCCGCGCCATCGTCCCGCGCCGGGTGAAGACGATCAGCTTCGAGCGCGCGAGCGAATTGGCCAGCGCGACCGCCGCCGCGACCGTTTTTTGTCGCGCGTTTTCGAGCAGCGCGTCGTGCGCATAACCGGCCCCGCCGCTGCGCTCGATCCGTCGCGCGACGCGATCGAGCACCTTCACGCACTCGACCGGATAACGACCCGAAGTCGTCTCGCCGGTCAGCATCATCGCGTCCGCCTGTTCGAAAACCGCATTCGCCACGTCGGTGATTTCAGCGCGCGTCGGCACCGGATTTTCCACCATCGACTCGAGCAGATGCGTCGCCACGATCACCGGCCGGCCAATGTGCAAACAGCTTTTCACAATTCGCCGCTGCACGATCGGCAGCTCTTCCATCGGGCACTCAATCCCGAGATCGCCGCGCGCGATCAGGACTGCGTCCGCCCCGCGAATCATCTCGTCGAGCTGACGCACAGCTTCCGCGCTTTCGATTTTCGCCACGACCGCCGCCGCGCTTCCGCCTTGTTTTAGAAAATCGCGCAGCTCATCGAGATCGCGCCGCTGCCGCGCAAAACTCAGCGCGACAAATTCCACGCCCAGTTCCATGCCTAACGACACGTCGGCGCGGTCCTTTTCCGTCATCGCCGGCAGGTTCACATGCACCCCGGGAAGATTGACGTGGCGATGCGAGCCGAGCGTGCCCGCGGTCAGCACCGCGCAGCGGATGCGGTTGTCGCCTTTCGCGAGCACACGCAATTGCATCACGCCGTTATCGAGCAAAATCGTGTCGCCTAACGACACGTCGTCGATCAGCTCGTCGTAGTTGACCGTAATGCTTTTCGGCTCGGCGCTCTTCGCGCCGCGCACGGTGATTTCGAGAATGTCGCCGACCGCAAGCGGCAATTCGTTAGGCAAAATGCCGGTGCGAATCGCCGGGCCCTGCGTGTCGAGCAGGATCGCGACTTCGCGTCCAAGTTCGCGCGCAAGCGCTCGTCCGCGCGGTACGATCTCGCGCACCCAATCGTGCTCGGCGTGGCTCATGTTCAGCCGGAAAATCTCCGCGCCGGCCGCGATCATTTGCCGGATCGTGTCCGAGTTCGTCGAGGCTGGGCCGAGCGTGCAGATGATTCGGGTCTTGCGCACGCGCTCAGAATTCTGCCGCGGCGCGCAAATGCAAATGCGATTTCATTCCGGCAATTGCAGAAGCCGCGCGCACGATTGAATAACAACGATGCATCCGAGCTCGTTCGACAAGATGCGCGCCTTTGCGGAGAAATATATGACTGCGCAACGCGCCGAACCGCTTGTCATTCTCGATCTCGGGAGCCAGGATTTTAACGGCTCGTATCGGCCGCTCTTCGCGCAGCCGCCCTGGCGTTATCGTGGGCTCGACGTGGCCGCGGGAAAAAATGTCGACGTCGTTTTGCGCGATCCGTATCGCTGGCGCGAGATAAAAAGCGCGGGTGCCGACGTGATTATTTCCGGGCAGACGTTCGAGCACACGGAATTTTTCTGGCTGACGATGCGCGAAATCGCGCGGGCGCTGAAACCGGGCGGACTTTGCTGCATCATCGCGCCGTCGGCCGGTGACGAGCATCGCTATCCGGTCGATTGCTGGCGTTTTTATCCGGACGGTTTGCGGGCGGCGGCTCGTTATGCAGGACTCGAAATTCTTGAAGCCTCGACCCAATGGGAAAACCTGCCGCAATACGACAACGAGAGCAACAAATGGCACGACTCCCTGCTCGTGGCGCGCCGGCCTAACGAAAAGCGAAGACGCAACTGGCGCCGCCGGCTCGACGATTTGCTCGAGCGCGCGAGTCGTTAGGCATCGTTAGGGCAAACGCGCAGGCGCGGCGGGAAAGCGAGCTCATAGCCGGGCAAGCGCAGCGAAAGATTCGGATTGTAAAATGGATCGCGCGCGAGCGCCCCGCCGTGTTTCACCTGCATGAAAGTCGCTTCGCGAAAAAACTGCGCCTGTTCTTCCGTCGTCCGATGATGCCCGCGCGAGGCCGATTCGTGATGAACCAGATTTGCGTGCGATGTCCAGATCGTCGCGAAGCCAACCTGCGCCGCGCGCAGGCAATAATCGATGTCGTTAAAATTCACGCTCAGATTTTCTTCATCGAAACCGCCGAGCTGTCCGAAGACTTCACGTCGGGTCAGGAGACACGCGGCCGTCACGGCCGAGCAACGCCGTTGCAAAATCGCGCGATCGAAATAGCCATGATGCCCGCGCGGCATGCGCAGCGATTCGTGCCCGGCGACGCCGCCGAGACCGAGCACAACGCCGCCATGCTGGAGCGTGCCGTCGGCATACCAAAGTCGCGCGCCGACCGCGCCGACTTTCGCGCGCGCCGCGTGACTGACCATTTCGCTCAACCAATCGGGCTCGGTCGCTTCGATGTCGTTGTTCAGAAACGCGAGGATGTCACCGCGGGCTTCAGCCGCAGCGCGATTATTGAGCCGACTGAAATTGAAAAGGCCCGAATCGTGGAGGACGCGCACGCGCGTTTCCGTCTCGAGGCTGCGCAAATACTCGAGCGTCTCGGTTTCGGAAGAACCGTTGTCGACCACCAAAATTTCCAGCGAAGGATAATTCGTTAGGCCAAGCAGGCTCTCGAGACAACGCCGAAGCAAACGCACGCGGTCGCGCGTCGGGATGATGAGCGAGACGAGTGGCGCGGGCGCGGGCAAATCGTAAACGACGCGATGCGCCTCCGGATTTTCCGGACAAGCTTCGACGCGGCCGGCGATATCTTTGCGCGCGAGATGATCGCGCAAAGCACGACGCGCGCCTTCTTTTGCGTACGGTTTCGCATTCGCATTTTGCGCCACACTTTCCGGCGCCATCCGCCAGTGATAAAGAACGCGCGGGATGTGGCGCACCTGCCCGGCGCCGATGCGATCGACACAGCGGAGCGCAAGATCGTAATCCTGTGAGCCGTCGTAGCCTTCGCGAAATCCGCCGAGCGCGCGGAGCAGTTCCATTTCGTAAACGCCGAGGTGATTGATGTAATTGTGCGCGAGAAAAAGTTCCGGATCCCAGTCCGTCTTGAAAAAAGGACTCGTCCGCTCGCCAGCAAGATCGATTTTGTCTTCGTCGGAATAAATCAAACGCGCGTCGGGATGGGCATCGATCTCAAGCGCGACCCAGGCGAACGCGTTTTCCGCCAGCGTGTCGTCCTGGTCGAGCAGCGCGCACCAGGCGCCGGTCGCGAGCGCGAGCGCGGAATTGGAAGCGGCGGCGATGTGACCGTTTTGCTCGCGAAAAAGGACGCGAATGCGTCGATCACTCGCGGCTATTTCTTCCAAAAAGGGCCGCACGTTTGCGTCCGTCGAAGCGTCGTCGGCGAGACAAAGCTCCCAATTCTCGTAACTCTGCGCGCGCACGGAATCGATCGCTTCGCGAAGCAGCGCGAGGTTCGGATTGAAAACCGGCAAGAGAATCGAAATGCGCGGCTGCTCAATCAATCGCCGCAAACGCCGCCGCATCGCGATGCGGTCGTTAGGCGAAGGCGAATCGTAACGCGCAATCCACGCTTCGTATGTCGTGGCTTCATCGTTAGGCGCGCGCGGCGCTGCGATCGCGTCAGGCACGCGCGGCAATTCCTGATTCCGGCGCGGCGATCGCCTCTTGCACGAGCCTTTCGAAGGCCTCGCCGAAACGCGCGTAGGCAAAATGTTTTTCGTAACTTTCGCGCGCGCGGTCGCAGAGCCGCGCGACCAATTCCGGCTCCCGCACCATCCGCGCGATCGCGGCGGCCAGCGCTTCGGCGTCGCCCGGCGGAAAAAAATAAACGCCTTCTTCGTTCGTTAGGCATTCGGCGATCGAGCCGACCGTCGTGCTCAGGATCGGTTTCCCGAGCGCGAGCGCTTCCATCAAAATCAGCGGACCGGTTTCATCAAACGAGCAGCTCGTCACCACATCGGCCCCGCGAATCAGATCGAGCGCGGCGTCGTGACTGACGCTCTCGGCGCAGGTGAGCTGGGGAAATTTCCCGGCAGCCGCGCGCACTTCGTCGACGATCGAAAGTTCGTGCGCGCGTCCGACGATTTGGAATCGCGCCGCGCGCAAAACGTCAGCCGAAAGTTTCGTCAGCGCTTCGAGCAAAACGCGCTGGCCTTTGCGCTGCTCGATCGTGCCGAGGAGCAGAAAATTCAGTGGACCCGGACTGCGCGGCGCGTTGCGCGACTGCGCGCGCGCAGGATCGGCAATGCCGTAAGGCAGAACGCGGATCGGCCGGTCCGTGAACGGTTGAAAGACGCGCGAGCTGACCGTGTCCGGCGTGACGACAAGATCGGCTTCGCGCAAGGCGAGGCGAAGCGTCGCATTTTCGCCGAGGTAATGTCCAGCGACGCGGCCCTCGTGGATCCACCAAAGATGCGCCGCACCGGCCTGCTTCGCGGCGCGCACGGCCGGCGCGCTGAAGATCGTGCTCGCGATCACGCAGTCGAACTCGCGCGCGAAACGGCCGAGTGATTCGTGACCTTTTTGCACGAGCGGGTCGACGATCACCGGCACGCCGGCCTTGCGAAATTCATCGCGCAAAGGCCCATCGTTAGGCGCGATCACGACGATAAAAAAACCGCGCGCGCGACACCACCGCGCCATCTCGAGCAGAATCAGCGGCGCACCACTCCAGCTCAGATCATGCGAGACGAAAAGCAACGCGCGCTTGCTCTCGAGCGCGGGCGGCGCAGGATTTTCCGGCGCCCAAATCCGGATCGGCGTCGGGGAATCGGCATAAAGCCAGTCGCGCATGTTCTCGGGAAAATAAGGATCGTGGCAGACGAAATGCGGCCAGCGTTTCAAGAGATAAAGCGACGCCTTTTCGTGCTCCGTGTTTTTTTCCGGCGCGACTATTTCGCCTAACGATGCGTGGCCGCGATGCCGCATGGTCGCGAACGGTGTGTAAACGCAGCGCATCCCGGCCGCGCGCACTTTGAAACACAGATCAAAATCGGAATGCGCAATCGGCGTGTTGGTCGCGTCAAATTCGCCGACGGCAAAAAAATCATCGCGCCGCATCGCGAGGCAGGCGGCCGAAAGCGCGGAGACGTCGCGCATCGTCTGCGCAAAGTTTGTGTAATCGGTCGAGTCGCCCGGCCATTGATGACAAGCGGTCCCGACGAGCTCGCGCACGCCCGTGACCAGACCGGCATGCTGAATTTTTCCAGTCGCGTAAAGCAGCTTCGGCGCGACCGCGCCGACCTCGGGATTCTGCAAAGGCTCGATCAGATTTTGAATCCAATCGGGCTGACCGCTTTCGACATCGTCGTTAAAAAAAACCAGCCGCGAACCGGTCGCCGCCTTGGCGCCAAGATTGCATTTGTCGGAAAAATTAAACGGTTTGTCGTAGCGAACGAATCGGACGGGCGCTTGCGACTGCGCAGTCGCTTCGAGTTGATCGGCAAGCGAGCTGTTGGTCACGAGAATGATTTCGTAATCGGGATAAGCGGTCGTTAGGGGAAGTTGCTCGATGCAGGCGCGCGCGCGCTCCGGCGAATCGGTCGGCACGATAATCGAAACGCGCGGCCAATCGACGATCGTTAGGCGCGCGCGATTTGCGGTTGGGTATTCGACGATTTCGGCCTCAAGCCCGCGTCGCTGCATCGCGGCGTCGAGGGCGGCGAGATTGCTCGCGCGTGCCTGCGGTTTGCCGCCCGCCGAACCGGAAGAGGGATGCTCGCGCCAATGATAAAGAACCTGCGGGATGTGCACGACGTCCCGCGCCCGCTCGGTCGCGCGCAAAGCGAAGTCGTAGTCCTGCGAAAGGTCGAACTCCGGGCGAAAGGCTCCGATTCGATTCGTCAGGCTGCGTCGATAAATCGTGAGATGGCCGAGGTACATCGACGAAAGCAGAAATTCCGGATTCCATTCCGGCTTAAAAAACGGCGCGTGCCGTCGATCGTTAGTCGTTAGGCGATCTTCATCGCTGTAGAAAATATCGGCCGCGGGCTGATCGATGATCGCGCGCGCGACTTCGTAAAGCGCAAAGGGCGCGAGCCGGTCGTCCTGATCGATGCAGGTGAAAAATTCGCCGGCGGTCAGCGTGAGCGCGCGATTTGTGTTCTCAGCGATGCCGAAATTTTCCGGGAAAAAATCGACCCGCACGCGCGCGTCTTCCGCTTGCCAGCGTTGCAGACGTTCTTTGGTCGCGGCATCGGAGCCGCCGTCCGCGACACAAATTTCAAACTGCGGATAAGTCTGCGCGGCCACCGACGAAATCAGCTCTTGCAAAAAATCGGACGGCGGATTGTAGGTCGGCAAAATCAGACTAATGACCGGCCGATTCGGCCACGAGGCGGATTCGCGCCGCTGAACATCGAGCGACGCCGCGTCCGGTTCGTGCTCCGTGATCCATGCGGCATAACGATCGATCGGCTCGTCTTTTTTCGCCGCGGTTTCGAGGCTCGGCGCTGTCTTTCCGCGGCTCAGATTTCGCGGCAGGCGTCGCAGCTCGCGCACGATTCGCTCCGGAATCGATCGCTTCGTTTTCTTTGCCTCTTCCGGCGTTATCCGAAAACAGCGCACGCGATTGCGGCATGATTTTTTGGCGGCTTCGATCAGTTTTTTGTCGGACGCGATTTGCACTTTGAGTTTTTTGTTTTCGCCGCTGAGCGCTTCATTTTTCGCGATCCACTGCCGCAACTGCTCGCTTTGCGTGTCCATCACGAGCTGCGCTTTGACGCGATTTTGGTGCAGCTCGCTGAAGGCGCCCGCGCGTTCCGTCATCTGCCGCATTTGCTCGTCCATCACCTCCTGCGCCTTCCAGCGGTCGGTGATGACGGTGTCGAGCCAGACGTTCTGCAGATCGCGGTTGAGATTTTTTTCTTCGGCGAGGCGCGCGCGATGTTCGGCCGAAATCCGTGACGCGATCGCGCGATAAATCGCGGTGAGTTCTTCGCGCTGCTTCGGGTCGAAAAGTCGGCTTTGCAGCGGATCCTGGATCTTTTTTTCGACACTCATCGCCGCGACGAGCAAGCCGATGCCATCAGGAAATTCCGTCCTCGAATTTTCCGCGAACAATTCTTCGAAAGCGCGGCGCGGCGGCGTGGTTCGTTTCAGAATGCTTCCGTGAAAAAGGACCAGGGCGTCGGGGACGAGTCGCGGAATCCAGGCCTGCAATTCCCTTTTCAGCATTTCGTAATCGTCGCAGTCGTCGCAGAACAAAAAATCGACCGGCTCGCGCTGCGCCGCCGCAATTGAAACGGCGTCGCCCACGATCAGGTTCGCAAAATCACGATAGGAAGCCGCCGACTTCGCGAGCGCGTCCTGCCACGGTTCGTCGTCGTCCGCCGACTCGTTAGGCAGAGCGCGCCGAATCATCAGACAATGGCCGCGCGACTTTTTCTCTTCGAGCGCCTGGCAAAAAGTAAAGTGCGGCTGCCCGTCGCCGTAACCGAGCGTGACAATCCGCGCCGGCTGGCGCAGCGTGACGAGATCGTAAAGCAGCGGAAGGTGAAAACGCGAAATCCCGCCGTTGAAAAAACGCGGTTGAAAACGAAAGCTCGGAAGCTCAGGCATGCGAACGGGTCGTGAAGTGCAGCAATTACTCACCGGCGGCGGCGCGCCGTGCAAGTTGTCTTGCCGACTTTGGTCGCGTCGGCTCGCTCGCACAGCATCTTGAGCATTTCCTATTTCATCGCCAGCGGTTGCCAGATCGCGACCACGCATCTTTATCGCTGCATTCATTTGCAGGAGCAGTTGGGTGATCTCGGACGCGATGCGGAAATTGCGATCTGGAACGACGAAGCGCAGGTCGATCTCGAGCGCGCGCTCCGCTTCGATGTCATCTGGCTTTATCGAATACCGATGAACGGCCCTTTGGGATCGCTCATCGAACAGGCGCGTTCGCTCGGCAAACCGGTCATTTTCGACACCGACGATTTGATTTTCGAGCCCGAACTGGTCGATCAGCAACGAGCCGTGGAAAAGCTCTCGCCTAACGAGCAAAGGATGCATGCGGAAGGTGTGCAGCGTTATCTGCAAACGCTTGAAGCTTGCGACACCGTCGTGACTGCGACTCCATTGCTCGCCGAGCTCGCCCGCCGTCGCGCAAAGCCGGCCTATGTCCATCGCAACTGCCTCGGCCGCGAAATGACTGCGCTTGCGGCCGAACTCTACGCGCGCCGGCGCGATCGGGCGCGCGATCAAGTCGTAATTACTTACGGCAGCGGGACCGCGACGCACGATCGCGATTTCGAGGAAGCCGCGCCAGCGCTCGCGGAAATCCTGGCGCGTTTCCGCGAAGTCGAGCTTTGGATTGCCGGCCCGCTCGCTTTGCCTGGATCGCTCGCGATTTTCGATCGGCGTGTGCGCCGGTTTCCCCTGACCGGCTGGCGGGAATGGATCACCCTCCTGAGTGATTCCGACATCGCGATCGCGCCGCTCGAACGGGGAAATATTTTTTGCCGCGCGAAGAGCGAAATCAAGTTTATCGAGTCTGGCGCGGTCGGCGTACCCCTGGTCGCGTCCGAGATCGATCCGTTCCGCGACGCGATGACCGACGGAGAGGATGGCTTACTCGCGCCTAACGAGAATAAGTGGATCGAGTCCCTGGCTTTCCTGATCGAACAGCCTAACGAACGTAAAAGAATGGGCGATCGCGCGCGTGTGCTGGTAATCGATCGGCACAGCCCGCGAGCAGGCTCGCGCGGTCTCCGCTATCTGCTTCCACAACTTGCACCGGAACTGGAGCAGCCGGTCGGATCAAAGAAGACCGTGCGCTGGCCGCGACGTCTCTCGGCACGATCGCTGAAAATCAATTGGCTGGTTCCGGAGCCGTTCGCAAAAGCCGGCGGAGACATGGGCATCTTTCGAATCATCCGTTACCTCGCGGAGTTTGGTCATCGTTGCGAGGTCTATGTTGTGACTTATAACTCGATGACTAACTACGCCAGCGATCAGATTCGGAGTTATGTTGAAAAAAATTTCGGCGAAACAGCCGCGCAATATCGTCGCTTCGAAGGCGAGATCGAGAACGCCGATTGTTCCTTCGCCACCTTTTGGCCGACGGTTGAGATTCTCAGCGGGCTTCTGAAAGGCGGACGCCGCTATTATCTGGTGCAGGACTTCGAGCCCGATTTTTATCCGGACGATCCACTCCATTACCGGCGCGCGGAAAATACTTATCGCGCCGGGCTGCATTGCATAACTCTCGGCCCCTGGCTGACGCGACGGCTGCGCAAGAGTTACAAAGCGCAAGCCGATTACTTTGACTTCGCAGTCGACCATGACATCTACTGGCCAAAGCAGGGGGTTCGGCCGAAACAGCAGCGGATTTGCTTCTATGCGCGGCCGGCGACGCCGCGGCGTGGCTATGAGCTCGGGCTGGCAGCTTTTGAGTTACTGAGCCGTGAAATGCCAGAGTTACAGATTGTTTTCTTCGGAGCCGATGAAGTTAGCCCCGCGCCTTCTTTTCCTTTTACAAACTACGGCAAGCTTCAGCAGGAAGAGTTAGCGGCGCTTTTCTCCAGTTGTGATGCGGGAGTCGTCCTCTCGCTCAGCAATCCATCCTTTGTCCCGCTCGAGATGATAGCTTGCGGCTGTGTGGTTGTGGAAATGGCGAGTGACCGCTGGGACGGCATCCTGACCCATCGCCGCGATGCGTGGTTGGTCGAGAAAACGCCGCGAGCCATTGCAGAAGGCTTGAAGACAATCCTAACGAACAAAGGACTGCGGGAACAATTAAGAAACAATGCGCTGCGACGCAGTCAAAAGATGAGCTGGCGTGAGTCAGCGCGGCAGATCGAGGAAATTCTTCGTCGTGATAACTCCTGAGCAACTCCCGTCGCAAACCTTCGAGCCTCTGCGCTACGGACTGGGCGCGTGGACGGAGCACATCTTTTTTGCCTATGACCTCGTGGCCCAGCTGCGCCCCGAGACTCTGGTGGAGCTGGGGACGGACCGCGGCGAGAGTTACTTTGCCTTTTGTCAGTCGGCGAAGGAAAACAAGATGGCAGTTAGGTGCCATGCGATTGATCACTGGCGGGGGGACGGCCATGCCGGCAGTTACGACGACTCGACTTATGAGGACGTTGTAACTCATAACTCAGGGAACTACGCGGCATTCTCGACTTTGATCCGTTCGAGCTTTGATGAAGCGATCGATCGATTCGAAGCGGAAAGCATCGATCTGCTTCACATCGATGGTCATCATACCGAGAAAGACGCGCGCCATGATGTCGAGTCGTGGCTGCCGAAGTTGCGGCGCGGCGGCATTCTTCTCCTGCACGATGTCATGGTGCACGAGCGCGACTTTGGAGTTTGGAAAGTTTGGTTGGAACTGGAGAAAGCGGGTCGTTCTTTTGCCTTTTCGAGCTCGCCGGGCCTGGGCGTATGGGAAAACCCGCCCGCGCGGCCGCAATCGCCGTTACTGGAGCTGTTATTTGCGCCGCCTAACGAGTATAAGACTCGGATCGAAGGTTATTACATCGCTCGCGACCAAACATTGCGGGCGAAGATGGCGCGTCAGTGGCAGGATGGAAGCATTCGCAGCGCGCCGATGTCGAAAGAGACTGTCATCCAGGTTTTTTGGGCGAACGATGGAAGTTATGCCGAGGAACGATCCGTCAGTGTTCGCGTCGGTCATGAGAGCTGGAAGGAAACGAGCACCAGGCTTCCGGTTGGCGAAGTGATCAGGAGTTTGCGGATCGATTTTTTTAGCGCCCTAACGACCATAGAAGTCGCAGAGATTGCGGTTGAAGCCGGCGCGACAATTTATCGCGCAACAACGGCCGATCAGTTCACCGCGATTTCGTTGGGCGGGGACTGCGTTCGCGTCGCCCTGGATCCGTTCCGACTGCGGATCACGGGAATTGATCCGCAGCTTTATTTGCCGCCGTTGCCACCGATTCGAAGTGGCGAAAAAATCACGGTCAGGATGAGGCTGCGCGTGCTCGCGGAGAAAGCGTAGCCTAACGAAAAGCTAGGCCTTCGCTTCGCGCAGAGGACGAGAAAGATCTTTTTTCACCCGGTCCAGAATTCCGTTCACGAAACGGCCGGAGTCGGGCCCGCCGAATTCCTTCGCGAGCTCGATTGCTTCGTTAATTGAGACCACGGGCGGGATGTCGTCGCGATAAAACATTTCGTAAATTCCAAGCCGAAGAACATTGCGATCGACCGCGGAGATGCGGCGGAATTCGTAGTTTTCGCAGTAGCGCGCGATGCGTTCGTCGATCTCAGGCAGGTGCGCGAGCATGCCTTCAATGAGCGGCTGGGCGAATTGCTGCACGCTGCTTTTCGCGGGGCAAAGCTCCCAGAATTCAGCGAGCGATTCGGGCCCGGCGCCGTCGTGGAGATCGCGCCAGAAATGATATTGCAGCGCGGCTCGGCGGGCGGAGTGACGGCGGCCCATTACTTGCGCAGCTCCATGAGCAGACTGGTGATTTCAACCGCGGCCCGGGCTGCTTCGGTCCCGCGATTGATCTTGTCTTCCAGGCAACGCTCGCGCGCCTGTTGCTCGGTTTTCAAACTCAGCACAGCGTGGATGACGGGAACGCCTTGCTCGAGCGCGATCTTTTGCAGCGTGTTCGTGACGACTTCGGCGAGATGGCGCGCATGATCGGTCTTGCCGTCGAGAATGACACCGAGCGCGATGATGGCATCGGCATCTTTTTTCAGCGCGACTTCGCGCACGACAATTGGAATCTCAAACGCGCCGGGCACGAGATGCAGCCGGACGTTCGCCAGCGGCATGAGGACGCGCAGCTCTTCGGTGCAATGATTGACCAGGCCCTGGACATATTTGGCGTTGAACTGGCTCGCGACGAGGACGAATCCGCGCTTCGTGCTGACCAGCCGCGGCCGTGGCGGAACGTATTGCGACATCGTTAGGCCCTAACGAACTCGCTATAGCAGATGCCCCATCTTGAGTTTTTTCGTCTCGAGATATTTGGCGTTATGCGGATTGGGCGCGCTCCGGATCGGGACCTGTTCGACCATCTGAATCCCGTAACCTTCGAGGCCGACGACTTTCTTCGGATTGTTGGTCAGGAAACGAAATTTGCGCACCCCGAGATCGTAAAGAATCTGCGCACCGATGCCGTAATCGCGCAGGTCGCTGGCGAAGCCGAGCCGCGCATTCGCCTCGACGGTGTCGAGGCCTTCCTCCTGCAATTTGTAGGCGTGAATTTTCGCCGCCAGCCCGATGCCGCGACCTTCCTGCCGCATGTAAACGAGCACCCCGCCGGCTTCGCTGATCTGCTTAAGCGCGGCGTGCAGTTGATTCCCGCAATCGCAGCGGCGCGAGCCGAAAACGTCGCCAGTGAGACATTCGCTGTGCACGCGCACGAGGGTCGGTTTGGTCTTGGAAATTTTCCCTTTCACGAGCGCGAGATGATGCGCGCCGTCGACCGTCGAGCGATACATGTGCAAGTCGAAATCGCCGTAATCGGTCGGCAATTTAACCACCTGCTCGCGCACGATCAGCTTCTCGCGCACGCGGCGGTGCGCGATCAAATTCTGGATCGTGCAAATGCGCAGCCGATGCTTTTTTTTGAACTGCATCAGCTCCGGCAGCCGCGCCATCGTGCCGTCGTCGTGCAAAATTTCGCAAAGAACCCCGACCGCTGCGAGACCGGCAAGCCGCGCGAGATCGACCGCCGCCTCAGTGTGTCCGGCGCGCCGCAGCACGCCGCCTTCCTTCGCGCGCAAGGGAAAGATGTGACCCGGCTGCACGAGGTCGTCCGGCTTCGATTTCGGGTTCGCGATGATGCGCACTGTCGCGGCCCGATCGTGCGCGCTGATCCCGGTCGTGACTCCGCGCGCGGCATCGACCGAGACGGTGAAATCGGTGCGATACATTTCGCGATTTTGCGCGACCATGCGCTGAAGGCCGAGCTGCTCGGCGCGTTCGTTCGTCAACGGCGCGCAGATCAAACCGCGGCCGTGCATGGTCATGAAATTGATTGCCTGCGGCGTCGCTTTTTCGGCGGCCATGATGAGGTCGCCTTCGTTTTCGCGGTCGGCGTCGTCGGTCACGATCACCATTTTGCCCGCGGCGATGTCGTGGAGCACATCGTCGATCGTGTCGAATTGAAAGGCTTCGCGCGCCTGGATGATCATCGTTCCTACCATTGCCGTCGGCGACTGGCTCGGCAACGGATTTTCACCGGCGGACAACCGCAGTTCGGATCGAATCAAATGCGGGCGCCTAACGAATCAGCCTAACGAGAAATATCCGTCTGACTCAGAATCTTGAAACCTTCGCCCTGCAAAACCGAAGTCGCGCACTCGGTGTCGTCGACGTGCAGCGCGAGCGCCGCGCGGCCGTGCGGCCGGGTGAGGAGCGGATAGCTGAAGTGCACGTTCACTTCCGCCATGAGAAGCGCGGCGAGCAGTTTCGAAAGTTCGGTCGCGACTTCCTGCAGCTCGACCACGACCATCTCGCACACGCCAAACGCGACCTCGTGCTCGCGAAAAATATTTTCGACCTGTTCGGGATCGCTCACGACGATGCGCGCGATCGCGGAATCAGTCTGCTCGGCGATGCTGAGCGCGACGACGTGGGTATTGCGGGTGCTGAGCAATTTCACGATGTCGAGCATCGCGCCGACTTTGTTCGGCAGAAAAATCGAGAACTGTTTGACGAGCGGGCCGCCTAGTTTCGAAGCGGTTTCAGGTAAATCGAGAGCCATAAAAACGTGATCACGCGGGTCGCCAATATGCCGGTGCGAGCGAGCGCAACGCAAATTTTATGTTCGCGCCCGATTGCGCCGATCGGAGCCCTGCGATAGACAAGCCGACAATGGACGAGGAACGAGGTGTTCGCTGGCGTGAGAAATGGCTCACTGCGTCGCGGACGGGACCGCGACGATGAGCCAACGGACTTCGATGGCAAAACACGACTGCCTCGCAGCCGTGCGCGCGCTCGCGCGAAAAAAACCCAGGTCATCTGCTGGGCGAGACGAGTCGCCAGCCTAACGATGCCGCGTTACGTCGCCTTCCTGCGCGGGATAAATCTCGGGAAACGCCGGCCCGCCATGAGCGAGCTGAGGAAATTATTCGAAGAGCTCAGGTTCAGTCAGGTCGAGACTTTTATCGCGAGCGGAAACGTTATCTTCTCGATCGACAGCACAGACACCGCGCGACTGGAGCGCGAGATTGAGCGGCGTCTCGAAAAATCGCTCGGCTACAGAGTCGATACTTTCGTGCGCAGCCGCGAAGAAGTTGTCGCGATTGGCGGGCGGAAAATTTTCCCCGACGAAAAAGAGCCGGGAATAACCGTGCACGTCGGCTTTCTCCATCAGCAATTGGCGTCCGACATCGCGCGAAAACTCGCCGCCGTCCGCTCGCGCGACGACGCCTTGCGCGTGATCGGCCGCGAATATTACTGGCTCTGCCGCGTCCGCACTTCCGACTCGAAAATCTGGAGCGCGCCGGAGCTTCGCGCGTTGCGCCTGCCGACCTCATCAATGCGCAACCTGACGAGCATCCGCAAATTGATCGCAAAACATTTTGCCTAACGACGCGATCAGAACGAACACTTGCGCCGGCATTTCCATCCAACCGCGCGCGCGATCCCGCGCCTTTTCAAAAATGATGAAACCATTTCGCGCTGCCGCAGTCCTGCTGGGATTGCTTCTTGTCGCGGGTTGCGGCACCAGCTCTTCGCAACTGGTCGGGCCGGCGCGTCCGCCAATCAATCCGGCTGACGTGCGCGTTTACAAGGCGCCGCCGTCGAAGTTCGAACAAATCGCGTTTCTCGACGCGACGAGCGGAACGAGCTTCTTCCACGGCACCGCGCAAGGCGAAGCGAACGCGATCGAGAAATTGAAAATCGAGGCCGCAAAGGTCGGCGCAAACGGCGTCCTCCTCACGCTCGTCGACGACCGGCCGACCGGCGCGGTCGGCATCGGCGTGGGCGGCGGCGGGATTTCCGGCGACCGCGGCGGCGTGACGGCAGTGAGCGGCTCGGCCAGCGGAGGGTTTCCGCTCGTCAGCAACGGCGCACGCGGAATGGCGATCTACGTTCCGAATCAGCGCTAGCGCATCGCCTAACGAGTAAAGGACTGGCTCGCGCCGCTAATCGCCCTTCCGTTTTTGTTTCGCAATCTTCGCGCCCTGTTTGCCGAGCGCGGTCCGCGTCTTCTTCGGAAGATGCGCGATCGTGCGTTTTTCCTTCGCGACGCCGGCGGCTTTTTTGATGTTGCGCCGCGCGGCGGCGGTCTGTTTTTTCGTGGCCACGGTTTTTTGCCTAACGACGGTTGCGTTTGCGGGTCTTCGCTGCCTTTTTCGCCGCGGCCGAACGATCACCGGCACCACGTTTGCGCGCAGCCGAATGCGCTTGGCGCGAGAGCGCGCGATGCGAAGCCGCGGCGTGCGGCTTGCGGCGCAAAGCTTTTTTCACTGCGCGCGATCTTGTCGCCGAAGGCTTCTTTTTGCTCTTGCTCGCGCCTTTGGCGGAATCGCGCATCGCCTGTTTCCGCACTTTGGTCGAGGTCGTTCCTTTTTTCGGCGGCGGCAATTTCACCCCGGCACGCCGCGCTTTCGAAAGGCCGATCGCGATCGCCTGTTTCGCCGAGCTCGCACCGTGCTTGCCTTCGCGGATGTGATCCATCTCCTCACGGACAAATTCGCCCGCCTGGGTCGAAGGCGATTTTCCTTCGCGCTCGTCTTCGCGGGCCCGTTCCATCGTTTCTTTTTCTGGCATAACACAAATATTTCGCGCGCCGAGGATTCGTTTGGATGTTTCAAACGCGCGACAAAATCTGTGCAGCGATTTAAATCCGGTTAAGATTCGATCCTTCGCGCGGACCGACGCGCTCGTCATGGAAGAAGAAAACCAACTCATCGCCTTGCGCCGGGAAAAACTGGACGCGTTGCGCGCCCGCGGTGTCGCGCCGTTTGGCCGCGGTTTTGAAATCAGCGGCACGCTCGCGGAGCTGCGCGCAAAATTTGCCGAAGGCGAAAACTTTCGCGCCGCCGGCCGCATCACCGCGCATCGCGACATGGGCAAAAGTCATTTTCTCGATCTGCGCGACGCGAGCGGGCGGCTGCAAATTTACGTGCAGGCAAAAGAGCTTGGCGCGGAGGCGATGGAAATTTTTGCGTTGCTTGATCTCGGCGATTTCATCGGCGTCGAAGGCAGTTGTTTTCTGACCAAAACCGGCGAGCCGACTTTGAAGGTGCGGCGTTTCGAAGTGCTCGCGAAAGCGCTCCGCCCGCTGCCGGAAAAATGGCATGGGCTGGCCGATGTCGAGGCGCGTTATCGCCAGCGTTACCTCGATCTCGTGACGAACGAGCGCTCACGCGAAGTCTTCGCGCAACGCATCGCGATCCTGCGCGAGATGCGGCAGTTCATGCAGGCGCGGGGATTTCTCGAGGTCGAGACGCCGATGTTGCAAACGATTCCGGGCGGCGCGGCGGCGGAGCCTTTTCGCACCCATCACAACGCGCTCGGGCTCGATCTTTTTCTGCGCATCGCGCCGGAGTTGTATTTGAAACGGCTGCTCGTGGGCGGTTTTCACAAGGTTTTCGAAGTGAATCGCAACTTCCGCAACGAAGGCATTTCCCGGCGGCACAATCCGGAGTTCACGATGCTCGAAGCGTACTGGGCTTACGCCGACGTCGAGAAAATCGCCGATCTCGTCGAGGAGTTGATCTGCCATCTCGCGACGAGCGTGATCGGCTCGCTCCAGATCGAACATCGCGACGCCGAAGGCAAAATCACGCGCACGCTCAATCTCAGGCGGCCGTGGCAGCGCGCGCGCTATCGCGATTTGATTTGCGAGGTCGCGGGCGCGGATTGGTTCGGCCTAACGAGTGAAGAACGGCGCGCAAAATGCGACGAGCTTGGCGTCGAGATCAATCCGCGGATGGCCGATTACGAAGTGACGCAGCAGATTTTCGAAAAACTGGTCGAGGAAAAAACTTTCGATCCGCTTTTTGTCACCCATTGCCCGAAGGAGCTGGTGCCGCTCGCGAAACAGAACGCGGAGGACGATTCGCTCGTCGATGTTTTCGAGCTTGTGATCAACGGCCAGGAAATCGCGCCCGGTTATACCGAGCTGAATGATCCGCAGGTGCAACGCCAGCGTTTGCTCGAGCAGGCCGGTGAAGAAACGCAAAAGCTCGATGAGGATTTTCTCCTCGCGCTCGAACACGGGATGCCGCCGGCGGGCGGTTTCGGCCTCGGGATCGATCGCCTGACAATGCTCCTGACCGGCGCGGAATCGATTCGCGACGTGATTCTTTTCCCGCTCCTCAGACCGAAGCGCGATTAAGTCGCGGATTTGGCGATGCGCCGGCGCACGCGATAAACGATCGCGCCTAACGAGACAAGGATGACGAATAGCGCCACGCCGCTGGAGACGAGCAACGCAAGCGTTCCGCGCCAGCCGGTGGTATTGCCCCAGTCGAGAATGAACCAGTTTCCCTGCCAGAGACTGATGAGCGTGACCGGAATCGCGATGCCGAAAAAAAGAAACTTGATCACCGTCGCCGTGCCCGAGGTGAACGTGAGCAGAAGCGAAAATCCGGCGCCGGCCTGGTGCAAAATGAGATAGCGCAGATGGCAGCAGTCTTCGTAATAATCGGCCGCCATCGCGATGAGCGGCAAAGCCAGCCACGGGATCGCGCCAAAAACCGGAGTCGCGAGCCATTTCCAGTCGAGCACATTGGCGGCAAACCAGCAACCGAATCCCAGCACGAACACGTAACTGGGGATGAACCCAAAGATGTCGCGCCAGAGCGCCTCGCGCAGGATCGCTCGCAGCGCGCGCGCAGCCAGTCCGTTTTGCGCGTCCTTATCCGCATCGTCCCAATGACAGGCAAGCGCCTGCCGCCAGGTCTCGAGGCGGCGCGTCACGGTGGCCGGTGTGAAACAAAATTGCAGCTTGACGATTGTGCCGAGATTCGCGCGCCGCATCGGATCGCCGATCCAGCGGTACGTGTTCATCAGGCAAAGGCAACTCAATTGCAGAAGCAACAACAATCCGGCCAGCGCCGCGTTGTCGGCCTGCTGACTTTCACTCGCGCCGGTGTCACCAAAACTCGAAGCGACGATGCGGGAAACGAACCAGCCCGAGAACACGATGACCATGCAGGTGAGGGCCGCCGTCGCGATGCCGAGTAGCGCGCCGACCAGACCGGCCCATTGCCGACGCGCCGGCGCGCGATCCAGCAAGTTGGCAAAAATTATTCCCAACCCCGCGAGAGCCGCGACCGGCCACCAGGCGGCCATGAAGCTGAGGCCGAGCTGCCACGTGTCGAGTAAATCCCGCGCTCTCCAGCCGAGGAGCGAAAGCTCGATGAAAAGCGAAATTGTGCCTAACGAGAAAAGGACGAAGCCGAGACTGCGCGCCCAGTAAATCGTGTCGAGAAATGCGCGGCGCCGCGGTTTGGTCGGACCGAGCGCGAGCAGAAAATTGGCGCGACTTTCCATCCAATCGACGAGCGCAAAACCGAACGCGCCCGCGGCGCCGAGGCCGAATAACCAGCGCAAGGCAACCTGCGGCGCGAACAAATCCTTCAACGCGACGAGACCGAACGCCGCGCCGACCGACCAAAGCAGAAGGATGAGATAATCCGCGCCGTTGCGCAGCCAGATGCGCTCCGGTTTTTGCGCCGCGAGCGCGCGCCAATCTTCGGCCGACGACGCCCCCGGATTTTCCTGCAACTTTCTGGTTGCATATTCGTAAAGGTTGGGCGGCCGGTAGTCCGCATTTTCTCGCGCGCAATTCAGCACCGAGGCATCGAGATCCTCGTGAATGCTGGTAAGCGTAAAGCCGGTTTGTTCTTCCTCCGCCGGGGCGACACCGGCCGCAGTACGCGGCGGCTTCGCCCGCACGCGCGGTTCGGGATCGACCGTACGATAGAAACGTTTGCCGCGAATGATCTGCGTCCAAAATGGCCTGACGAACTCGGCGTACGAATCCCGCGGCAGCGGATGACCGAGAATCGGCACGTCGGGAAACGGCTCGCAACGCAGCCCGGCCGAGCACGCGCCCTCGAGCAGCCAGCGAAAGGGATGAAGCACGAGCTGATTATCGGGATAGCCGCCGCCGATGTTGGAGTGCGCGCCGACGAACCATCGCTGCTCGATTTTGCGCCGCCACATCGCCGCTTCGCGGTGCCAGTGGCTCGCTTCGTTTTGCGCATTCGCGGCGGCCACCGCGGCATCTCCCGGCGCCTGAACGCTCGCGCCGTGGCCCGTGAATTGCAGAAACGGCGTGTGATTGAAGCTGCTGCGATGCTCGTCAAGCGCGAGTGCGTGGCGGCAATGTTGGATCAACGTCGTCGGCCGCACATTGTGATGCAGCGCGAGTTTGCTTTTCAGTCCCGGAATGGCGAGGGCGTCGAGGCCCAGCGCGCCGACGGTGTCGTAAACGCCAAGGTAAGTGATGCGCGCGCGACGCGACCAGCGCACAAGCAACTGCTCGGCGAGCGTGAGATCGTCGCGCAACTGGCCAGGCACGCGATTGGGGTCGTTAGGCAAATCTTGCACGGCGCGCTCGCGCTCGACCTTCTCGATGTTCCATGGATCGGCGACGAGCGCGGTGATGCGACGAATGCTTTTCGGCGCCGGTCCAAAAATGTAATCCCAAATGGCGCGGCGTTTTTCTCGTTCGCGGCCGATAAGGCAGGCGTCCTCCCACAATTCCCGCACCGACAACGGCGCGCCGCGTCGCACCAACCCGCAAGTGGAGATGAAACCGACGAGCGAGCGCGCGGTGTAGGCGCCGCGACTGAAACCGAAGATGAAAATCTGGTCCGGTTCGTTCGGCGGATCGTCGTGATAGTGCTCGACCAGCCAGTCGTAGGCATTGCGCACGTTGTCCTCCAGCCCGAAACCAAATGCGCCGCCGGTCACGCTATCGAGCACGCCCGTGCCGACTCCCGCGTGATAATATTTCGTCTGCACGATGCCGTCGACCGGCGCGGTGTCTTTAAACGCGAGCGCGAAATGGTGAAGGATATTCGTGCTGTCGTCGCGCTTGTTCCAAGTGCCGTCGAGACAAACGACGAGGCGCTGGCGCTGACGCATCTCCGGCGGGGAATTCATGCGTGCTTTTTGTGCGACTCGTTAGGCGCGGGCGTGGCGGGCAATTGCGCGGCGCGCGCTTCCGCGGCCTGCGCTTTGTCGGGACGGCCGATGGCGCGGTACTCGGCCGCGAGATGGGTCCAGACGAAGCGGTAATTCGGCCAGAATTTTGTCACGCGCTCGAAGGCGCGGACGGCGTCCTGATGACGCCCGGCTTTCGCGTAGGCGAGGCCGAGATGTTCCCAGACCGGCGCGAAATTCGGCGCGAGCTTCGCGCCGCGGCGAAGATGCTCGATCGCGGCATCGGTCTGGCCGGTTTCCTCGAGACAAAATCCGAGCTGCGTTTCGACCAGGTAGTTGTTCGGCACGAAATGCTCCGCGCGCTGGAGCGGGCCGAGCGCGTCCGCGTAACGATTCAGGTTGATGTAGCTGAAGCCGATCGTCGCCAGCATCGCCGCGCTGTCGGGCGAAAGATCGGCCGCGCGAGTGAGCGCGCGGAGGCATTCGTTGTTGTGACCAAGCGCTTTTTCGGTGCGCGCGAGCTCGATCCAGGCGGCGCCAAACGCGGGCGAGAGAACGGTCGCTTTTTTCGCTTCGGTTTCCGCTTCCTGCCGCCGGCCGAGGCGTTCCTCACATTCGGCGAGATAAATCGCGAGCACTGGATCCTTCGGCGCGAGCGCGGTGGATTTTTGCAGATCGGCCAGCGCGGCGGGATTGCGTTGCTCGATCATCTCAAGAACGCCGCGCAGGAAATAACTCGTCGCGAATTTCGGCTGGACCGCGATCGCGTGCTGGAGCTCGTTTTGCGCGAGCACGAATTGCCGCGTGGTGATAAGGAGCGTGGCATCAAGAGAGAGCGCGGCCGCGCTGTTCGGATAACGTTTCACGAGCTCGGCGGACGCACGCAGCGCGGCCGTGAGGTTGCGTTGCTGGAGAGCGGCCATGACTTGCTTGCCTAACGGATCCTGAAATGCCGGGTCGGATTGCTGCAGAATTTGGCGCGCCGGATTGATCAGCTTCTCCGGCGGCGGCAATTTTTTCAGCAGGTTGTCGATCGACGGTTCCTGCGCGGCAGCGGTCGCGAGCGTGCAGATGAAAACGGAGCAGCCGGCCAGCGCGGCGAGGAACGGTGATTTCATGCCAGCGGCTTATTCGTTTGATTGCGCATTTTCCAGCGAAATTTCCGGGCCGCCTTGTCTGCGCGCCGCTCCGCTGCTAGAGCGAAGGACGATGTTTTCCGCGCAAAAGATTCTGCGTTTCGCGCTCGCGATATTTGTCGTCGCGCATGTCGCCGCCGCGGCTGAACAGAATCGCGGTTGCGTTTGGAAAGCGACCAGCCCGAGCGGCGGCGTGGTTTATCTCGGCGGCTCGATGCACGCGTTGCGCAGCACGGATTATCCGCTCCCGCCGGCTTACAACCGCGCCTTCGATGCCTCGGAGCGGATTGTTTTCGAGATCGACGATGTCGCGATGTCAAAGTTCGGCGCGAAGGTGGACAAGCTCGGGCGTTATCCGCGCGGCGACAGCCTGCGCAATCACGTCGATCCGCGGACCTACGAATATTTGCGCCGCTTCTTTGCGATCCTCAAAGTGCCGGAAGAAAAGTTTGCGATTTATCGGCCGTGGTATCTCGCGATGGCCTTGCAGTCGCCGCAGCTCCACGGACTCTCGCCGGATCTCGGGATCGAAGGTTTTCTCGAACGCCGCGCGCGCGCAAATCACAAGCCGGTCTTTGGTCTGGAAACGCCGCGCGAACATCTCGAAGTTTTTTCCGGAATGAGCGACCGCGAAGCGGAGGCGGCGTTGCTTCTAACTTTCGTCCCGCAACAGAAAGGCTCGCCCACGACCGCGATGACGTTGGCGGCCTGGCGACGCGGCGACGCCGACGCGCTCGAGCGGCAAATGAAAAGCGCGTATGCCGATTTTCCGACCTTTGCCACGCGCCTGCTCGACCTGCGCAATCGAAATTGGATTCCGAAAATCGAGGCCGACGCGAACAGTCATCACGTTTACTTCGTCGTCGCGGGCGCGGGACATTTCGGCGGGCCGAACGGCGTCCTCGCGCTCCTCCGGCGCGACGGTTACCAGATCGAGCAACTCTAAGCCGCGGCCGGAAAATCGGTGGCCGAAGCGCGCGTCGGTGTTATCTTTCGCGCATGGAAAAGCCACAAATCACCGCTTACCTGAAGACGCATTGCGGCTGGAGCGGCGGCGTGCGCGCCGTGCTTGCGAAATACGATCTGCCGTTCACCGAGAAGGACATCATCCAGAACCCGGCCTTCCGCTGGGAAATGGAATCGAAGAGCGGCCAGCCGCTTTCGCCCTGCATCGAGATCAACGGCGAAATGCTCGCCGATGTCAGCGGCGAAGAAGTCGAGAGCTATCTCGTCGAGCACAAACTGGTCGCAGCTAACGATGCCGACGCCGGCGTGCCGATCAATGCGCCTTGCGCGAACGAGCAGCATGGCGAGCCGGTGAAGATGAAATTCTAGCGACTGCTTTTCGTTAGGCAAAATTTGCAGACCTTCTCCGCGTTGGGGAAGGTCTTTTTTTGCGCCCGCTTTTTCGACTTTCGTTTCTGTGATGTAATTTCGTCCGGTGCTGCGCGCTGACGACACGTCTCGATTTCTCCTTCCATGAAAATTTTTGCGCGCGTCCGCGACCGGAAAAAAAGCCGGCCGAACAAAAAACGAAAACGGGTCAGCCGCTGGCTCCTCGCGCTCATTTTCATCGGCCTTCCCGCGATCGGGATTGCGGTCACGCTCTCGATTTACGCCGTCTGGGCGCAGACCTTCGATTTGAAACGCCTCGGTACGATGCCGGAACGGAACACCGTTTTCGATGTCGACGGCAAAATTTACAGCCGACTCGCCGGCGCCAACCGGCTGAAAGTTTCGCTCAAGGAAGTCTCGCCGCTTTTCCTCAAGGCGCTGCTCGCGCGCGAGGACACGCGCTTTTACGAGCACGGCGGGATCGACTGGCGCGGGATCGCGCGCGCGCTTTTTCGCGACATCGCGAGCGGCTCGGCCAAGGAAGGCGCGAGCAGTATTACGCAACAGCTCGCGCGTAATAGTCTGCCGCTCGGCGGCCGCAATCTCAGCCGGAAATTGCTCGAGGCGATGGTCGCGATGCGGATCGAGCGCAACCTGACGAAGGATGAAATTCTCGAGCTGTATGTGAACCGGATTTATTTCGGGAGCGGCTGTTACGGGATCGAGACGGCCTCGCAGGCTTACTTCGGCAAAGACGCGTCGCGGCTCGATCTTTCCGAGTCGGCGATTCTCGCCGGCTTGATCCGCAGCCCGAATCGTTTTTCGCCGCTGAAAAATCCCGCGGGCGCGCTCGCGCAGCGCGACACCGTCCTCGATCGCATGCGCGATTTGAAAAAAATTTCCGCTGCGCAGGACGCGCAGGCGAAACGCGAAAAACTCAATTCCCATCCGCGCCGCCTCACTCTGATCCAGGAAAATTACGCGATGGACGCGGTCCAGCGCGATTTGAATTTGCTCCTCACGCCCGACCAGATCGATAACGGCGGTCTCTTCATTTACACCACGCTCGACCCGCTCGTGCAGCGCGCCGCGACCGACGCGGTCGATCGGCAACTGACAAAAATCGAGCACCTGCCGGGATTCAATCACCCCCTCAAATCGCAATACCACCCCGCGCCTGACGAGGAAGACAACTCGATGCCGTACCTCGAAGGCGCGCTCGTCGCGATCGATAACGCGAGCGGCGGCATCCGTGCGCTCGTCGGCGGCCGGGATTACGCGCAGAGCAAATTCAATCGCGCACTCCCGCCGGCGAATCGCCAGATCGGCTCGTCGTTCAAGCCGTTCGTTTACACACTCGCGTTCATGCATGGCCTGCTGCCCGGCGCCGCGATCAGCGACGGACCGATTCAGCCGGGCGAAATTCAGGGCGCGGGCAACTGGTCGCCGGCCAACTCCGACGGGCGATACGGCGGCATTCGGCCCGCGTCATACGGCCTGATCAACTCGCGCAACACGATGAGCGTCCGTGTCGGCGAATTCGCCGGCCTCGACGACACGCAACGCGTCGCGACCACGCTCGGCCTCGGCACAAACATTCCGCACGGCGCGGCGATTTACATCGGCTCATTCGAGACCGATCTGAAAGATCTCACCGCGGCCTACACGGTTTTTCCAAACGCCGGCGTTCGCAAACAGGCCTACATCATCGAGCGGATCGACGATCCCGATCACAAACCGATTTATCGCGCGGCGCATGTCAGCCTGCCCGCGCTCGATCCTGGCGCCGCCTGGATGACGACGACGCTGATGGAAAAAGTCATGACGCAGGGAACGGCCGCGAGCTCGCGTTCGTTAGGCTTCGATTTGCCCGCCGCCGGAAAAACCGGCACGACGAACGATTTCAAGGACGCGTGGTTCCTCGGTTTCACCAGCTCGATGACCTGCGGCGTCTGGGTCGGCTTCGATCGTCCGACCACGATCATTCCGCGCGGTTACGGCGCCGCGCTCGCGCTCCCGGTCTGGACGCAGGTGATGAACAAAGCCTCGCAACGTTATCCCGCCGAACCATTGCAGCCGACCGTCGCGATGCAGCACGTCACCGTTTGCTCGATTTCAAACGCGCTCGCGACCAGCGGCTGCATCGCCGCCGGCACCGCTTACGACATCGATCTTCCGGTCGACCGCGTCCCGCGCGGCTACTGCCAGGTCCATGGCGGCAGCCCGACCATGCTCGGCCAGCGCGTCGAACAAATCGGCCGCAAGGTGCAGCAGGCCCCGCGCAGCATCATCGAATCGTTCAAACGTTTTTTTGGCGGTGGCCGATGAGCGCGGCGAAATCGTCAGGCGTGTCGATGTCGATCGCGCCCTCCGGAAAATCGACCGTCGCGAGATCGTTAGGCCGGGAAAGCAAGAGCGACTTCGCGCCTTCGCTGTCGCCTAACGAACACAATCTTTCGAGACAGGCGCGCGCGAACAGTGCCGGCACGCCAATCGTCTTCGCATAGCGGCACGCGATCATCGGCTTCTGCGTTTCCATTTGTTTCTCGATTATCGCCGCGAGCAAATTCGCGCCAACTTTCGGCTGGTCGCAGGTCAGGATGAAGGTCGCGTCTTCATCTCTGATTTTGGCCACGCCGATTCGAATCGAACTGCCGATGCCGGTTTCCCACGATTCGTTAGGCAAAATCGCAACCGCGGTACCAACAAGATTCGCCGCGACGTTTTTTCCATCGCGACCCACGACCACTACAACCGGATCGCAACCCGCTTCGACCGCGGCTTCGACCGCGCGCCTAACGAGCGTGTTTCCCTCGTAAACGAACAACTGTTTTGCCTGGCCGAGCCGTCTCGAACCGCCCGCCGCGAGAACAACCGCCGCGACGCTCACGCGACCGCGAGCTCGCGCACGAGATGGATCGGCGCGTCGCGTTCGCGCAGAAATTCGCCCGGCGCGCCGGCAAAAATCGCCTGGATTTCCGCGACCAACGCGAGCGCGATTTCTTCCGGCGTCTCCGCGCCGAGATCGAGCCCGGCGGGCGCGAAAAATTCCGAGCGCGTTTCGACTCCGGCGTCAGCCAGCGCGTGCAAAAGCTGATCGCGGCGCCGCCGCGGACCGATCAGCGCGACATAACGCAGGCCGAGCGGGAGCAGTTTGTGCAAAGCTGCGAAATCGCGGCCGTAGTTGTGCGTTTTCACGATTACCGCCGTCCAGGAATCGAATTCGTCAGACAAAGTCGAGGCATCGTCCGTTTCGATAATTTCCCAGCCCAGCGTTTGACCGAACCCGCGTAGCGCCGCGCTCTCCGGACCTTCGCCAATCGAGATCAGGCGCAACGGAGGCAGAATGGTTTGCACGAAGGCCTCCATTTCGAGTTCGTTAGGCTGCGCAATCAGCCGGCTGCCTAACGAATACTCGTCGGTAAAAATTGTCGCCGCGCAACAACTGCGCCGCGCGCATATCGCGTCGGCAATTCCGGCGAGAAATTCCCGCGCGACGCGTTCGACAAAAATTTCGATCGCGCCGTTGCAGCCGTAGCGCAGCCGCGTGTCGAAGTTGAGCAAGATCGGTCCGCCGGTTGCGATCACCTCCTGCGCGCGCGCGGCCACTTCTTCTTCGAGACAGCCGCCGCTTAGTGCACCGATCGTGAGGCCGTCCCGGGTGACGAGCATGCGCGCGCCGGGCCGGCGATAGCTGGAGCCGCGCGCCCTCACGAGTGTGGCCAGCGCGAGAGGTTCGTTAGGCCGCCGCTCGAACGCGGCGATGATCTCGCGAATTTCCCGGCTCATTTAAATCAATTTGTCGGGCGTGATCGGCAGGTCGCGCACGCGTTTGCCGGTCGCATGGTAAACCGCGTTCGCGATCGCGGCGGCGATGCCGGTGACGCCGATTTCGCCAATGCCGCGGGCGCCGATGGGGTTGAAGGCGAAGTCCGGTTCGCCGACAAAATGCACTTCAATCTCGGGCGCGTCGGCGTTGGTCGCGACGTGATATTCGGCCAGATTTGGATTCACCGGCAGGCCGGTTTTGTCGTCGTATTCGGTCGCTTCGGTCAAGGCCATGCCGATGCCCATGACAACGCCGCCGAGAATCTGGCTGCGCGCCGGTTTGTAGGTCACGACGCGGCCGCAATTGATCACGGTCACGACGCGCGAGACCTGCACGCGCGGGAGAAGCGGGTCGATTTTCACTTCGCAAAAATGCGCGCCCCAGGACTGGAACGCGGCCTTTTTGTTTTGTTCGGGCTCTTCGAGTTTGCTCTCGACTGAGAGCTCGTTTTTGCCCGCGCGTTTCAAAATGGCGGTGAAGCTGTCCGATTTCGCGTGATCATTTTTCAGTCCGATGCGGCCGGGCTCGGTCATGACGATGTCTTCGATTTTCGCGCCGTGAAGCGACGATTGCTGATCGTTGATGGCGAGCTGGCCTAACGATTGATGAAGGAGCTGCGCGACTTCGTGGATCGCGGTGCCGACGGTGCCGGTGGAGTTGGAGCCGCCGGCGACGGGGCCGAACGGATAATCGGAGTTGCCGAGCTGGAAGGTCACTTTTTCAAACGGCACGCCGAGCTGCTCGGAGGAAATTTGCGTGAAGGCGGTGTAGGCGCCGGTGCCGAGATCGTGGGTCGCGCATTGCACGAGCGCGCTGCCGTCGCCGCGCAACGTCGCCTTCGCGGCCGCGGCCATTTTGTGCGCCGGATAAGTGCAGGTCGCCATGCCCCAGCCGACGAGCAGGTCGCCGTCGCGCATTGAGCCGGGCTGCGGATTGCGTTTCGACCAGCCGAACTTTTCCGCGCCTAACGAATACGCTTCCTTCAAATGTTTGGCGCTGAATGGAACGTCCTTCAGCGGATGTTTGTCGGCATAGTTCGTTAGGCGGAGTTGCACCGGATCCATCTTCAAGGCGATGGCGAGCTCGTCCATCGCGCATTCGAGCGCGTAGGTGCCCGGACATTCGCCCGGCGCGCGCATGAAGGTCGGCGACGCGATGTTGAGCGGGTAAACGATTTCGTCGATGCCGATGTTGGGGCTCGCGTACATGACCGCGGTCGAGCGCGCGCCGCACGACTCGGTCCAATCGGCCACGGGCGACGTGAGCGTCTCGCTCACATGCCGCATCGCCTGCAGCTTGCCGTCCTTCGTCGCGGCGAGCGCGACCGTCTGACGGGTCGGCGTGCGATGTCCCGTGGTAGTGAACATCTCCTTCCGCGGGACGTGAAATTTCACCGGAACGCCGACGACTTTCGCCGCCATGGTGGCGAGCAATTCATGCGGCCAGACCGCGCCTTTGCAGCCGAACGCGCCGCCGACAAACGGGCAAATCACATGCACGTTTTCGAGATCGAGATGGTAAGTGCGAGCAAGAATGCTCTGCACGCCTTTGACGAATTGGGTCGCGTTCCAGACCGTCAATTTGTCATCGCCGTCCCAGGCCGCGATCGTGCCCGACATCTCGATCGGATTATGTGTTTCCGTCGGCGTGAAGTAGGTCTGCTCGATCTTGACGAACTCCGGATTTTTCAGCGCGGCATCGGCGTCGCCTTTTTTCGGCTGCACGTTTTCGCCCTGATTTTTTTTCGGCTTTTTCGCTTCCTTTTCCGCCGCGTCCATTGTTAGGACGGGATTTTCCGGCGCGTAATTTACCCGGACTAACGAGGCCGCATATTGCGCCTGCTCGATCGTCTGCGCGACGACGAGCGCGACATATTGCCCGGCGTAATAAACCTTGTTGTCGCTCAGCGGATTTCGCTCCTCGATGCGAATGCCTTCCGCGCGCGCCGCGCCGCCGCCGCCGGAAGCTTCCTTTGGTTGCGGCGCATTTTCGTGCGTCAAAATTTTGAGCACTCCAGGCGCCGACCCGGCCGCGCGCGTGTCGATCGAGGTGATCGTGCCTTTCGCGATGTTGCTCACGACCGGCCACGCATGCGCGCAGCGCGTGACGTCGAACTCGACCGCGTATTTTGCGTGGCCGGTGACTTTGAGCGGACCGTCCACGCGGTTTCTGGCCGGCCCGAGAATGCTTGTGTTCGCCATAATCAAATCAATTTGCCGGTCGCATGAAAAATCGCGTTCGGCACTGCGCGGTCATCACGCCATTTTTGCGACTGTGCTCAGCGCACGGGTGATGGCGCGCTTGGCCAGCTCGATTTTAAAGGAGTTGTATTTGTAACCCTTCGCGGCGGCCAGCTCGGCCTCGGCCGCGGCGCGGAAGGTTTGTTCGTTAGGCGATTTTCCCGCGAGGGCGGCTTCCGCTTTGCTCGCGCGCCACGGTTTCATGGCCACGCCGCCGAGTGCGACGCGGGCGGACTTGATCTTTCCGCCATCCATTTCCAGAGCCGCCGCCACGCTGACAAGCGCGAAGGCGTAGCTCGCGCGGTCGCGCACTTTCAAATAATGCGAGCGCTTCGCGAAAGGCAGCGCGGGCAGATCGACCGCGGTGATGAGTTCGTTAGGCTGAAGATTGGTGTCGACGTTCGGCGTGTTGCCAGGCAGCCGGTGAAAATCGGCGAACGGGATCGTGCGCTCACCCTGCGGACCCTGCACGCGCACGACCGCATCGAGCGCGGCCATCGCGACGCACATGTCGCTCGGATGAGTCGCGATGCACTGCTCGCTCTGGCCGAGGATGGCGTGGATGCGATTGTACCCTTCGAGCGCGCCGCAACCGCTCCCGGGCGCGCGTTTGTTGCACATCGGAAAAGCCGGATCGTAGAAATAATAGCAGCGCGTGCGTTGCAGCAGATTGCCTGCGGTCGTGGCGAGATTGCGCAATTGCGGGCTCGCGCCGGAAAGGAGCGCCTCGCTCAAGACCGGATAATTTTTGGTGATAAGCGGATGCTCGGCCAGATCGGAATTGCGCACGAGCGCGCCGATGCGGACGCCGCCGCCGCCAGGCAACTGCTCCACCTTCGCGAGATCGAGGCGATTGATATCGACCAGTTGCGCCGGATGCTCGACGCCCATTTTCATGAGATCGATCAGGTTCGTGCCGCCACCGAGAAATTTCGCCTGCGCGTTGCCCGCCACCGCGCTCACCGCCGTCTGCGCATCGCTCGCGCGCGAATAAGTAAACGGGTTCACGATTTTCGCGCCCCCTTCATTTGCCCGCGCGCCTGCTTGATCGCGTCGACGATGTTCGGATAGGCGCCGCAACGGCAGAGATTCCCGCTCATGAACTCGCGAATCTGCGCGTCATCCTTCGCGTGGCCCTCGTGCACGCAGGCCACCGCGGAACAAATCTGCCCCGGCGTGCAATAGCCGCATTGAAAACCGTCGTGCTCCACAAACGCCGCCTGCATCGGATGCATCTGGCCGTCCTCCGCCAGGCCTTCGATCGTCGTGATCTCGTCCCCTTCGCAGGCGACCGCGAGCAGGAGACACGAATTCGCGCGCCGGCCATTGAGCAACACCGTGCAAGCCCCGCACTGCCCGTGGTCGCAACCTTTTTTCGAGCCGGTGAGCTGGAGCTTTTCGCGCAGCAAATCGAGCAGCGTGGTGCGCGGATCGAGCTGGAGCTGATGCACCATGCCGTTTATTTTTAATTGGGCGTCGACCATTTTTGTGGGCGTGCCTTCAATCGTGGCCGAAGCGGCCTGCGCGCTGGAAAATCCCACGAGCCGCGGACCGAGCGTGAGCGCGGCGCTCGTCCCGGCCACCTGTTTCAGGAAACGCCGGCGCGTCTTCACGCTGCCGAAAACGAGCAACTCATCGAGCGGCTCACCGGCGCCGGGCGGAATTGGCGATTGATCGGATGACATCGCTTATGGTTCGCAAATGGGAGCCGCGGCGGTTTGCTTCCGGTCTGCCGGAAACGAAAAATCTCGCGGCGAAAGAGCGGGTGAGGGGAATCGAACCCCCGTATGCACGCTGGGAAGGTGCCGTTCTGCCATTGAACTACACCCGCAATTTGGTTTTCGAATCTCGATTGCCGAAGCCCGATTGCAACTGCGAAATCACGAGCCGAGACGCCGCTTCTAAATCCGGCTGCTCCTTCGCGTAGTAGCGGGCCGCCTCTTCGTATTCGGCCAGCGCTTCCGGGTGGAACTCATACCTCATCGGCCGACCGCGCGACGCACCTGCGCCAGCGCCTCGTCGCCCGGGATCGTCTTCACCTTGCCGGTGCGAACTTCATTCCGACGGCGCTTCGCCTCCGCCGCCCAGAGTTCGTCGATCCGCCCGACCTCAGTCGAATCCAGACTCTCCACCAGCTTATCGGCGAGGAGCGCGCGCGCCTCCCCCGGCAGGGAAAGGGCCTCGCGGGCGAGTTGATCAACCGTCATCGGCATGGCGGAAGGATACCGAATGCCGCCGCCGAAGGCAAACACTCCTCCCTTCGCTCGCGCCTAACGAGCATAAGACTCGCTCCGCCCCGCGCCTCAGGCACTGGGTGGCGGAGTCGTCCCGCTGGTCGCGGAACCGGTGGCGCTTCCGCCCGGCTCCGGGTCGGGCAGCTCCCCGCGCAGGGGCACGAAGACGAGGCCGTAACTGCGCATTACCCGGCGCTGGCTCGGCGCGTCGTCACGGCGCAGGCTGCTCACGAGGTCGCCGTGGATGTCCTCGATCAGGAGATCGGCCGCGGGACGCTGGGCCTGGACCGCCGCCTGGGCGTCGTCGTAATTGCGATCGGCCGGCGGAATGTCGGCCGCCTGGGCGCGGGCGTCGGCCAGGATGGGCACGATCTCGGCCGCGCTCGGGTTCGCCATCGGCGGGTAGCCGGCGTTGACCGCGTCGGCGTCGCCCTTCACGATATTATCGGCGAAACCGAGCAGTTGATCGAAATTGGAGATGACGGGAATGGTCCCATCGCTCGGCAAGCCGTAATAGCCGAGGACTTCGGCCGGCTGCTCGAGCCGATGGGCGCGGCGTTTCAACACTTCCCAAAAATCGCGCACGTAAGTATCGAGGAGGAGGCGGGCGGCTTCGCGCTCGCGCACCTCCTTCATCCGGCCGGTGAGGGCGCCGCTGAGGGCGTTATAAAGCGGCCGGAAGATGGCGATGAAGGCCACGACCTTGGTGAGGGTGTTCTGGGTGATGGATGGTTTGCTGTCGGCAATGTCGCCCGGGGCGACTGACGCGGTGGTATCGAGGACGCTCAGACGGCTGGCGTCGGAGCGGGCTGACTGGTAGGTGGGCATAGGTTTTCCTTTCTCCTGCCCGGCGGCGTGATTGTCTCCGGGGCTCGCTGGAGCTTAGCGGGGCGATGGGCGCGCACAAGCCCTTTTCGCAGTCGCCTCCCGGCGGAATTGGGGCCCTTCGCGGGAGTCCGCAATCGGCTCCTGGCCGAGTTTTGGCCGATTGCGGAGGTCCGCAATGGGCTCCTAGCCGAGTTTTGGTCGATTGCGAGAGTCCACAATGGGCTCCTAGCCGGGTTTTGGTCGATTGCGAAGTCCCGCAATGGGCTCCTAGCCGGATTTTGGTCGATTGCGGAGTCCGTCAACCCGTCACTGCCAGGAAATGACGTCGTCGTCGTCCGGCGCAACGTTCTTGTCCGCCCCCGGACCCGGCACGCTGTCAGATTTGTTATCCTTGCCAAAGGACCAGGCGATGGCGCCCCCACCAATGTTGGCTGAAAAGCCAGCATTCTGCAGATAGGGATTTGGAGTAATCAGGTTGTCGTAGGTTGTATCAAGTCGAACGATGTAAGGCATTCCCCACGGATCGTAATACTGGCCATTGAGACCGCTTATTCCCGATCGCGGATGGCTGTTATCTCTTACTGCGGGAATGCTCATGAATGCGATGTCTTTTGGATTCGCGGTGAGGTCCAGTCCCTGGCCGCGCAGCTTATTAAAAAGAGTGTCATTCGTATTTCCATTTAGGCCGTCGACTGTGAAGTCCACCGAATTGTCCGCGAGCGGATAGTGCCCGTACTCTGTATAGAACGCGTTCACCGCCGTCACGATCTGGGTCACGTCGTTTTTCGCCTGGGTCCGTTTCGCCTGGTCCTGCACGCCCTGAAAGGCCGGAAACAAGAGCGCCATCAAAATCCCAATGACCGTGATGACGACGAGCAGCTCGATGAGGGTGAAGGCGCGAGCACATTTCGCCGCCCGTCTTCCGCCAGTCGCATTTCGCTTCATACCCATCGTCGCATTTGCTCGGGGAAGGGACATTGCGCGCAGTCCGAATTGTCCTGCAAGCAAAAGTCTTCGTAAATCTGGAGCAAACCCTGCTGGCGCGCGAGGGTGCGCAGGAATCGCCCGCCCCGCCGGTCGCCGCCGAAGAGCCGCGCCGCGCCCGTCTCGACCCGGCGATTGCTCAGGCGCGCCGGGAGCGTTTCGTAATCGGGCCAGGCGCTCGCGGCGCGGCCGTGGCGAAAGGGCAGGACGACGTTGGCCAGCATCTCGGCGACGCGGGTGGCGCCGATCAAGGCCATCGTTTTCGCCGTCGCGGCCGAGCGCAAGGTGTAATGGAAATCCCAGAACGGATGGGAAACACCGCCGAGAAATTCGCCGACCGCGGCGAGGTTCGTTTTGCCTAACGACCGCCGGAATTGCGGCCAGCTTTTCGCCAAAAGGCCGAGCGCGCCGAGCCGGCGCTGCGGATGATTCATCGGCCGCGTCCCGCTCAGGCGCCACGTCCGCGGCGGGAGGGCGAGGCGTTCCAATTCCGCGCGCCGCGGCCACCATTGATCCCAAAGTTTTCGCAGATATCCGCGCGTCGGGCCGTCGAATTGTCGCAAGTCGGGCGCGTCGAGAAAACCGGCGAGGCCGAAGAGGGTCGCTTCGATTTCGTTAGGCGCGGCGCGGAGGGTTTTCAGCGGGAGCCGTTGCGCGAGCAGGGTGAAGGGGAGCTTGTTTTGCGTGTAGCCAAGCGCGGCCGCCATTTCCTGGAAGAGCGCTTCGTCGGTCCCGTGCAGATCGGCCAGCCGTTGCAGGCGCTCGGCCTTGCGTTGCAGGCGAAACTGCGCCGCGGCCTCGAGAATGCCGCACACTTTTTCATCCGGCAAATCGCGCAGCGGCGCGTGACATCGCCCCGGCCGCGCGAGGGGGAGATTGTTCGTCAGGCCGGGGAGCGCCGCGGGCTCGACCCGCACCTGCGGGACGTTGCGATGCGCGCTCGTGCGGCTGAAAAATGCGCGCGGCCCGGCTTCGACAAAGACGTGGAGCGCGGTTTCGTCGAAGGCGGGATTGGTGGCGTGGCCGTGCGCTTCCCAATTGCGATCGGCGAGGTCGAATTCGATGCTCCCGCGCACGAGCCGTCCGTCGATCCGAAGCGAGGCGTCGGAAAAATCCGGGCCGGCCGCGCAGTTCCAGACGCCGAATTGGACGATCTCGATTTTATCGCCGGCGACGCTCGTAAATTCGCGCCCGAAGTCGCCCGCAAACCAGTGCGCCTGCAATTCGAGCTCGCTGAAATTTCGCGGCAGCGGGAAAAGGGGCCGCTCGCCAATTTTCGCCGAGGCCCGAATCTCCGCGTAACGTTCGCCGCCGGACATGCCGCAGGCTAGGTCGCCGCGCGCGTTGGCCGCAAGAGCGAAGCGCGCGAAGATTGCGTTCCGAGACGAAGCGCGGACACTGAATGCAGGTCAAAATTTATCCGAACTCAAAAATGAAATTTCAATTCCTCATCGCGCTCGGCGTTGCCGTCGTCGCCATTTCAACGCCGGCCGCGGTCCTCGCCCAATCTCCCTCGCCGTCCGCGAAAGCGGTCGGTTTTCACGGCAAGGTGATCTCGGTCGATATTTTCACGAAGACGTTCCTCGTCGGGAAACGGACGTTTCATGTCACCGACCAGACAACGATCACGAACGGCGACAAGCCGGGAACGGTGGCCGACATCGTGCCGGTGGAAGAGGTCAGCGGCTCGTATTGGAAAAAAGCCGACGGCTCGCTCGAAGTGAAGACGATCAAGATTGTGGCCAGGACGGCCGATGAAACTTCCGGCGCCGCCGCGGAGAAGAAACAGCGCGCCGAAGCGCCGACGCCGACCCTTTCGCCGAAATAGCGATTCGTTAGGCGGGAACAGTCGCGCGCGCACGAAAATTATTTCTCCTTCGCCGCGCGAAGAGCCACGCGCAGATCTTTGACGAACAGCGCATACTCGCGTTCGCGCGATTCCTCGTCCGGCTGGCGCAAAAGCGACGAGGGATGCACCGTCGCGACGACACGCGGGGCGAATTCCGACTCGAGCAACTTCCCGCGCTCGCGCGTGACGCGAAAGGCGGCCCCGAAAATCGCCTGGCCCGCGGTCGAGCCGAGACAAACAAGCACGTTTGGCCTAACGACTCGCAGCTCGGCTTCGAACCACGGCCGGCAGGCCGCAATGTCGCGCGAGTTTGGCTTTTGATGGATGCGCCGTTTGCCGCGCGGCTCCCATTTGAAATGTTTCACCGTGTTCGTGACGTAAACCGCGGCGCGATCGATGCCCGCTTCCTCGAGCGCGCGATCCAAAATTTGTCCCGCCGGCCCGACGAATGGTTTGCCGCTCAAATCTTCCCGGTCGCCCGGCTGCTCGCCGAGGAGCATGAGCGCGGGCTGCTTCGGGCCTTCGCCAAAAACCGTCTGCGTTGCATTCTTATATAGAGGGCACGCCGTGCAGCCGCGCGCGGCCTCGCGCAATTTCGCCAGGCTGGAAGTGTCCGGGACGGACGCGGGATTCCATTCGTCTTCGCCTAACGAACTCTTGGTCGCGCTTTTTTTCATCACTCCGGCGATGCACTCAGCCGGCAACCGGCGGAGCAGTCTCGTTCCTTTGCAGCAATGAAGTCGGGAGCGCGGTTTGGCGTTCCAAAAATTCTTTCGCGAGCGCGCGATAGGCTTTCGCGCCGACTCCGTTCGGGTCGTGTTCGAGAATGCATTTGCCGAAACTGGGCGCTTCGCTCAGGCGGACGGTGCGCGGGATGACGGCGTCGTAAACGCGCGTTTGAAAATGCGCGCGCACTTCCGCCACGACCTGCGTGCTCAGGTTCGTGCGATTGTCGAACATCGTCATCAAAATCCCGCCGAGCTCGAGCCGCGGATTCGCGCCCGCGTCGCGCACGCGCTCGATCAGCCGGACGATTTTCACCAGGCCTTCGAGCGCGAAATATTCGCACTGGATCGGCGTGAGCAATTCGTCGGCGGCAGCGAGCGCGTTGCTCATGAGAATGCCTAACGACGGCGGACAATCGAGCAGGACGAAGTCGAAGGTCTGGTCGTCGCGCAAGACGCGCAGCGCCTGCGCGAGGCGGGTGAGGTGATCGTCCATCCGCGCGATCTCGATTTCGACCCCGGCGAGGTCGATGTCGGCTGGAATCAGAAACAAATTGTTCAGCCGCGTCGGGAGAATCTTTTCCGGGACGGCGGCCTCGCCTAACAATGGCTCGTAAAGGCTGCCGCCTTCGATCGCGGGAATGCCGAATGAGCTTGTCGCGTTGCCTTGCGGGTCGAGATCGATGAGCAAAACGCGCTGCGAATTTTCGGCGAGCGCGGCGGACAAATTCACCGCCGTGGTGGTTTTGCCGACCCCGCCTTTTTGGTTTGCGATCGCGACGACTTTCATCGCGGAACGATCTGCGTGCGCAGCTCGAAGGTGCGTCGGCCATCTTTTTCGCGCCAGAAAAGATGATCGGGATCGGGCAGCATTTCGGTCACTTCGAGCTCGCCGGATTTGCCGAGCCAGCGGTGGAAAATTTCCAGAAAAAGATAACTCTCGAGGTCGATGTAAACCGGTTTCGTGTCCTTGTCGCGGCCCTCCGCGCCGCTCCGGCGGAGCGCCTGTTCGGTCGGGCGAATGTAAATGTGCCGAGGTAAATCGCGCCGGGCGCGCAGGCGCTCGACCGCGACGACGAGGTCGCGCGAGACGCCGGTAAAATCGCCGTCGCCGAGCTCCTTCTCTTCGATCGTCCAGGTGCGGCGCTGCACGACGACATTGCCGCAAAGCAGGCGCGGAGTGTTTTTGCCTAACGAAAAGCCGAAGGGATGAAATCCGAGCGGGATGATCCAGTTGCGCGCAAGCGAGCCGAGATATTCGCGCGACTGATGATGACGCAAAGCAACGTCGCCGCTCGATTCCTCGACGAAAACTTCCACCTCGGCCGGCCGCACGCGGTGCCAGGAGTCGTTAGGCAATTGCGGGGCGACGAAAACATTTTCGTTAGGCAAACTGTCGAACAGATGCACGCAAGTGGTCGCGGTGAAATCGGCGACGAAGATCCCAAAATGCGGCGCCGGTTTTCCGCCGGTGGTTTTCGCGAGCGCGGCGGAGAGCGCCGCCTTGTCCGGACACGACCAGTAAAAACCGTGATGCAAAAGCGCGACCGGCGGGTGCAGCTCGGCGAGCATCCATTGATATTCGCCGCGTTCCAGAGCTTCGAGCGAGGTCGCGGAGAGCTGCAAATCGGCGGAGGGAAATGTGTATTCGTCGAAGGGCGGAAACGGGAAATTCTGCCTGACGAATGCGCAGTCGTTAGTCGTTAGGCGCAATTCTGCGAGTTCGCCGCGGTCGTGAAACAGCTCCTGGAATTTTGCGCGCACTTCCCGAAAAGCGAGATGTGCGAGCGCGACAAGGCCGGGACCGGTGAGCGACATTTTCGCGTCCGCGCAATGGCGCAGAAACGCGGGCAGCGGGACGGCGCCGTCTTGCGCCGGAGTTTGCTCGAGCAATCTGCGCAGGCCGACGGCGACGCGGCTGGCGACGAAGGCGTAATTATCGCGCCAGAGATCGAGCCAGGGCGCGGCTTCGAGCGCGACTTGGTCGAGCAACTTTTCGCTGATGGAAAAATTGCAGGCGCGAAAACATTCTTCGCCGATCGGATTGGTCGCGGCGTAGAGAAAACGATTCGAGGTCTTTTGAGCGCCGAGATTTTCCAGCTCGTTGCCGGCGTTGTTCATGATCGAAAGGCGAAGCGCGGCATCGGTCGCGCGCGCGAATTCGTTAGGCCGCGCTGCAATCGGCGCGAATTTTTCCAGCCAGCGCGCGCGCGTGGGCGTGTCGCGCCAGGCGTCGATCTCGCCGACCAAACGATCGAAGGCGTGCGGCTCGAGCGCGGGCACTTCCACTTCCCAGCGCAGGAAATTTTTCTCCGCGCACTCGGCGAGGAGCTCCGCGCTCGCGCCTAACGAGTGCGCGGCGGTGCGGCCGTCGCAGCGACGGAGCAATTTCATAATTTCCGGCTCGAGCGCGACGCGTTCTCCGGTTTCGGAAAAAATGAAGTGATCGTTTTCGAGGCGGCCGTTTGGATTAAGACGCGGCGCGATCTCGAGCCGGACTTCGGGATCGGTATTCATCGCCGCGGCGACGCCGTGCGCCGTCCAGCGTTCCAAAAAAGTTTCGCGTTTTTGAATTCCGGGTTCCGGCGTCAAAGAAATCCCGCGCGTGGCCGCGTCGGCTCGGCCCCAACCGTGCGGGCCGAACTCGCTCAGCGTGTCGTTTTTCGCGCAGACGCGCTGTAGATAAAGAAGAAGATGACGCTCGCGCGCGCGCTCTTTTTTCCGGCGCGGCGGGAGTTCGAGTGTCGCGTTTTCGGAGGTCGCGAGCATTTCGCCTAATAATTCTTTGATTCCCTCCGCGGCGAAAACGAAGTAGCCCGGCAGATGCCGGCTGGCGGATAAAAATGACGCGCGACGCGCGCGCTCCAATTCGCCATTGAGCGATTGGTCGAGCGCGGTTTCGGCCTTCGCCATTTCCGCGGCGCTCGACCAGAAATCGACGAAGGCGCGCGAGGGCGCGTCGGTCACGGGCGGCATGATTCCGAGACGAACGGCTTTGCGCCAGGCTTGGAAGAGTTCTCTGGAAAGATTGTGTTTGCGTGAGGCGAGGATGGCTTCGACTTCCGCTTTCGCTTTTTCGAATTCGGTTTGCCTAACGAGAAGTGCGCGGGCGCCGGCGGCGGTCGCGGGGGTGGCGATTTGATCGAGGACTTCGAAGGGCACGCCGGTGAGCCGAATGAGAAAAATGGGCGCGACTTGGTAAAGGCTTTCCGGCACGCCTGAAGAAAAACAGAACGCGCGCGGCGATCAATCTTTAACCGCGCAGAAAAGCGGGCGCGCGTTGCGCGAAAAAATGCCTAACGAGTCGGCTTATTCGTTCACGAGCGGCAAACGAATCGTGAAGCTGGTGCCGACGTTCGGTTCGCTTTCGACTTTGATCGAGCCGCTGTGGTCTTCAATCACTTTTTTCGTGATGTAGAGTCCGAGGCCGGTGCCGCTCTTGCTTTGTTTGGTCGTGAAATAGGGATCGAAAATTTTCGAGATTTGATCGGGCTGGATGCCGTGGCCGGTGTCGGCGACGCGGACGTCGACATAAAAATCTTTTTGCACGCAACTGACCGAAACGGTGCCGTGATTTTCCGTGCTCGCCTGGACGGCGTTGATGACGACGTTCTGAATCGCGCGCGTGATCTGGACGGCGTCGCCCATGAGCTGACAGGGATCGTCGGTCACTTCGCAGTGCAGCTCGATGCTGTGTTCTTTTGTCATGGCGTCGACGCTTTCGACGACCTTGCGTACAACATCCGAGATGGAGATTGATTTGTGCGGCGCGGCTTCGACGCTGCCGTAGCTCTGCCACATCGTGAGCAGGTCGCGACAAAGGCGGACGTTTTGCTCGATGATTTCGAGCTCCTTGTTTGAACCGGGAGTTTTCGGGCCGGTTTCTTTTTCGGAATCTTCGAGCTTTTTCGCGAGCAGTTGCACGTAACCCCAAACGATCGTTAGGGGATTTCCGATGTCGTGGACAAATTCGGCGGAGGCCTGGCCTAACGATGCCAATCTTTCCTTCTGCGCGAGCTCTTGCAGAAGGCGGTTGTTCAATTCCTTGATCTCGTCGGCGGCGGTCTCGCTCGTGCGATGAAGTCGGGTGCGCTCGACGTTGCGGCTGATCACTTCCCGCATTTCGCGCGCATCAAAAGGCTTGCTGATGTAATCATTCGCGCCGAGGCGAAGCGCTTCCTTCGCGGTCTCGAGCGCGCCAAATCCAGTCAGCATGATGACGGAAAGATGCGGATCGATCTGGCGAATGCGGCGCAAACCTTCGATGCCCGTCATGCCCGGCATGCGGATGTCCATCACGATTGCGTCCGGTTTTTTTTCGGTCAAAAGTTGCAGACCTTTTTCAACCGAGTCGGCGGTGTGGACCTGATAGCTCGGCTTCAAAAGCATGCGCAAACTTTCGCGCGGGCCCATCTCGTCATCGATGACGAGGACCTGTGGTAACTCAGCCGTGGAGATCATTGCTTCCCTCGTGTGAAGCTAACAACGTGCCTTCGACGGAGGAAAATGAAGTGAATGACCCTAACGGATTCATTTCTGGCGCGATGGTTACGGAATTTAACGGGGAACGCAAGGTACAACTTGTGAATAACTTTTTTCTCGTCGAAAGCCCGGCGTTTGCGAAATATGGCGGCACGAGGCCAGGGAATTGCTGACTAACGAAAAGGAGCAGGGGGAAAATTTATGCGGCATGGTAACAGGGTGGTCGTGACAGGCATGGGAGTGCTCGCGCCGAACGGCACGGGCCTGAAAGAATTTTGGCGCACGCTGGTCGCGGGCGAAAGCGGCATCGGCCCGATCACGAGCTTCGACGCGAGCGAACACAAAACGCGCATCGCCGGCGAAGTGAAAAATTTCGATCCGCTCAATTACATGCCGGCGGCGTGGAAGCCGCGGCGCATGGCGCGACACACCCAGCTCGCCTACGTGGCGACGCAGATGGCTTTGAAGGATGCGAATTACGATCCGAAAAAACGCCTGCCGGGAACGGTGCTCCCGATTTCAATCGGCGTCAGCACAAGCGCGATGGATGTGCTCGAACGCGGTTTCAACGAGCTCATGAAACGCGGTCCGCGCGGCGTCAATCCGGGCGTGGTCAAAAATTGTCAGCCGCAGGCCGTCGCGCATTTGATCGCGGAAAAATTGGAAGTCGAAACGCAGGTGCTGACGATTTCGTCCGCCTGTCCCTCCGGCATCGACGCAGTCGCGAGCGCCGCCGAACGTGTGCGCTCGGGACGCGCGAGTGTCGCGCTCGCCGGCGGCGCCGACGCGCACATCACTCCGCTCGCGATGGCCTGTTTCGCATCCGCGGGTTTGAGTTCGTTCGATAATTTTGAACCGCACCGCGCGAGCAAACCGTACGATGTGCGGAGCGATGCGGGTGTGATCTCGGAAGGCGCGGGCATTCTGATTCTCGAAGATCTCGAACACGCGTTGGCACGCGGCGTGCAGCCATATCTCGAGATCACCGGTTACTCGGGGTTGATGGATTATGATTCGAGCGAGATGTGCAGCGGCCTTGAAGACACGATGCGCATGGCGCTCGCAAATGCGTCCCGCGATATTCACGAAGTCGATTACATCTGCTCTTATGGACCGGGCAGTCCATTTCTCGACATGGCCGAAATCAAAATGATTCGGCGTGTCTTTGGCGATCACGCGGAACGGGTACCGATCAGTTCGATCAAAGGTGTGACCGGCAATCCGCTCGCCGCCGCCGGGCCGTTGCAACTGATCGCGACCGCGCTCGCGATCAAACACAATCAGCTTCCGCCGACGGCAAATTACGAATTGCCGCACGAAGGTTGCGAACTCGATTTCGTGCCGCGGAAATCGCGCCGCGCGCGATTGAATTGCGCGATGATCAATGTGCGCGGCCTCGGCGGCGGGAACAGCACGATGATCGTGGAAAGAGTGCAGGAGGATTAGCGCTTCGATGGCGACGCTTCCACACTCCGGCTGGTTTCTAATTAGATGATCAGCGCCTCGTTTCCAACGCTCGCCGCGATGGTGCTGCAGTCCGCGCTCGGCATCGCGGTTTTTTCGGCGAACCGCAAGCGTTTGGCGAACCGCTGCTTTTTGCTTTGTTCGCTCGCGATCGACGGCTGGCTCGGCAGTTTGCTTTTAGCCTTTAACGCCGACTCGGCGGCGCAGGCGGAATTTGCTATCCGGCAGGGTTCGGTCGCGGGTGCGGTCTATCTCGCCACGCTCAATCTCTTGCGCCTCTCCGTGCGCCGGCGTCCCAATGGCTGGGGCGGTCTTTTGAGCCACTCGAAAGTCTGGCTGATCGCGACTCTCTTTATTGTTGTTCTTTGCCAGACAAAATTCTTTTTGCACGGCGCCCATCTTTCCAGCCGGCCTTACGAAGCGCCATCGCCGCTCTACGGGCCGGGGATAAAACTTTACTGGACTTACTTCGGTCTCGGTTTCCTCGCATTGATCGTCAGCTATTGGCGCGATCTTCGAAACACCAGCGGCGGCGAGCACGCCGAGCTCGCCTTTATTCTCATCGGCGCGGTCTCGGGCGTCGCGGTCGCGATTCTTCTCGCCTTTGTGCTCGATTATTTTCTCGGCCCGTCGCGCTCGCTTTGGTTTGCGCCTTTCCGCGTCGTCTTTCTCAGCCTCGTCATTGCTTACGGCATCGCGACTCGAAAAATTCTCGAGGTCGGCTATTTCATGCGCCGCGCGATTGCCTACATCATTCTCGCGGCTTATCTCGTCGCGCTTTATCTTTTGGTCTGGTGGCTGGGACTGAGCGTCTTTGTCCCGCTGCTCGGGCACGAAGGCAGCGGGCTTTCTCATCTGATTGCGACGCTCGTCGTCGCTTTCGCGATGGCGCCGGCGCGCGGGGTTTCGCAGTCGCTCGCCGATCGGCTTTTTGTCGGCGCGCGGCGGCTTGATTTTCAGGCGACGATGAATCAGGCCACCGCGATTCTGCGTTCCGTCACGACGCTCGCCGATCTGCTCGATCGTTTCGGCCTAACGATCGCGCAGGCAGTCGACACCGAGCGCGTCTTCATCCTTTTGCACGAAAAAAATTGTTTCGCGCAGCAATATCCGCCCGCGGAGGCGAGCAGCCAGCTCGCGCCGATCGAGCTGCACAACGACCAGGCGATCATCACCCAACTGGAAAGAACGCAGGAGCCGATCGTGCTCGACGAATTGCATCGCGTGCGTTCGACCCGCGAGCTCGAGCGGGTGCGAAAGCAAATGCAGTCGTTAGGCATCGCCATCGCGATGGGCATTTTTTCCCGCGAACATCTCGTCGGCGTGATGCTGCTCGGGCCGCGCCGCTCCGGGCGGATTTACGGCACGGTCGAGCAAAACGCCTTGCGCGTGCTCTGCGGCCAGCTCGCGGTCGCGATCGAAAACGCGCAGCTTTTCACCGAAGTGCAAAACGCGCGCATCTATAATGAGACGCTTTTGCAAAATCTCACCACCGGCGTCATCGCCGCCGATCGCAACGAAGCGATCACCGTTTTCAATCACGAGATCGAAGAAATCACCGGCCTGCGTTCCGCGGAATTGCTGGGCCGCACGATCGCGAATCTGCCCGAAGAACTGCGCGAGATTTTGGGTTCCACTTTGAGCAGCGGCGAACGCCAGAGCGATCGCGAGATCACCTTGCGCGCCGACGACAAGGTGAGCGTGCTGCGCGCGAGCAGCTCGGTTTTTCATAATCAAAACGGCGCGCCGCTCGGTGCCCTCATGGTGCTGACCGACATCACGGCGTTGAAGCGACTCGAGATGCAAATCCGGCGCAGCGACCGGCTCGCAAGTCTGGGCACGCTGTCCGCCGGCATGGCGCACGAGATTAAAAATCCGCTCGTCTCGATCAAGACCTTCGCGCAACTTTTGCCCGAGCGTTATCAGGATTCCGATTTTCGCGAGACCTTTTTTTCGCTCATTGGCCACGAGGTCGATCGCATCGATTCGCTTGTTAATCAGCTCCTCCGTTTTGCGCGTCCGGCCAAGCCGCTGCTCAAGCCGATGCACGTCCACGAGGTGCTCGAGAAGGCGCTGCTCCTTGTCGGTCACCGGCTTTATCAAAAAGAAATAAAATTGACTCGTTCGTGGAATGCGGAGCTAGATACTATCCGTGCTGATGCCGATCAGATCGAACAAGTGTTTCTTAATTTTTTCATCAATGCACTCGACGCCATGAAACCGGGCGGCTCGCTCACCGTTTCGACCGATGTCTCGACGACCAACGCGTGGCCGACTGCGCTGCCCGTGCAGGCCGGCGAGGTGCAGGAAATTTTGCGCGTGACGGTGCAGGACGACGGCCACGGGATTAAACCCGAAGATGTCGCGCACGTTTTCGATCCCTTCTTTACGACGAAGGATTACGGTACCGGCCTCGGCCTCTCGGTTGTGCACGGCATCGTGCAGGAACACGGCGGACAAATCGAAGTCGAGAGCGAAATCGAGCGCGGCACGAGCTTCCACATTTTGCTCCCGCTCGCGCGATTCCAGGCGGAGGTGGCGGCGGCATGATTGCGTCGGCCGCATGTCTGCTCTACACGCAGGACGACGAACTCGTTAGGCGCAGTCGCGCGTTTTTGCGCGCGCGGGCCTTGCTCCGGCACGTGGCCGATCCGGACCGATTGTTCGCAGTTCTTGAACAAAACAATCCCGCGCTCCTTTTGATCGATCTGCGCGCGCGCGAAAGCCGCGACCTGCTCGCGCAAGTGCAGGCGGAATGGCCGCGCATCGTCATCATCGCGCTCGGCACGCCGCAATCGGAACCGTTGCGCGAAGCCGAGCAATCCGGCGTTTACGCGGTCGAAGATCTCGTACTCGATCGCCGGCGTTTCCAGCCTTTGATCGATCGCGCGCTCGACCATCTGCGTTTGCTTGAAGAAAATTACGCGCTCCGGCATGAATCGATCCCGGCGCCCGCCAACGCTGCGACCGAACCGGCCATGATTTCATCCGCGTCATCAACGAACAGCGCGCCCGCGACGCCGCTTTCGGTTTTGCGTTTCGCGCGCGTTTTGCATCGCGGCGAAAATATCGACTCGCTCATGAACAGCGTCGTCGAAGGTCTGGGCGACGCCGCCATGGTCGCGCGCGTCGGACTTTTCTCGCGCGTGCGCCAGAGCGAACGTTATCGCCTCCGCGCCGGCGTGCGCTGCCTGCCCGAGACGAGCGAGCTCGAATATCGCGAGCGCGATCCGCTCGTGCGCTGGCTCGAAATGCACGCGCACCTCGTCAGTCGCGCGCACCTTTCGCAGGTCACAAATCTTGGCGAGCGCCAGATTTTGCGCCGCGCGCTCGACGGTTTCGGCGCGGAAGTGATCGTCCCTTTGCACGACGAAGGCCGCATTTCCGGCTGGTTATTTTTTGGCCATCGCATCACGGGCCAGCCGTTCGATTATTCAAGCCTCGAAGGTTTGATCCTGCTCGCCGACCACGTCTCGACCGTGCTCGCGAACGCGCGTTTGCAGGAGGAAGTCGCGGTCCAAAAAACCCTCGCTGAAACTTTGCTCGAAGCGATCCCGCCCGGCATCGTCGCGACCGATGAAGAAGGAATCATTCGCTGGTTCAATCCGACTGCAGAAAAAATTCTTGGCCTAACGACTGACGACGTCATCGGCCGGCCGGCCGAAGCAGTTGGCAGCCGGCTCGCCGGTTGTTTGCGCGAAGCGCTCGAAAGCGACGAAGCGCAGATCGAAGAACGCTGGATCGACCCGAAAACGCGCCACTCGATTTCGGTCCAGACGCGGCGGCTGATGAACGAACGCGACTCGTTAGGCGCGGTCGCCGTCATTCAGGATTTGACGCCGGAAGAAGAGCTGCGGCAAAAACAGGAGCTGACCGATCGCGCGGTCTTTTGGACCGATCTGGCCGCAAGCATGTCGCACGAAGTGCGCAATCCGCTCGTCGCGATCAAAACCTTCGCGCAACTTTTGCCGGAACGTTTCGACGACCCGGATTTCCGCCGCGATTTTAACGAGATCGTGGTTCAGGAAATTGAGCGGCTCGATCGGAGCATCACCCAGATCAATAATTTCGCGCACCCGCCGGAGCTGAAATTTCGTCCGGTCGATTTGCACGCGCCGGTCAAGAGAGCGGTCGAAATGGTGCGCTTGCGCCATTTGCAAAATGGTTTCGAAGTTGAAACCGCGCTGCCGGACGATCTGCCGAAAGTGGTCGGCGACGAGACCGCGCTGGCGGAAGCTTTCGCGCACATTGTGGCGAATGCGGCCGAAGCGATCTCTGGCCAGCCGAAAGCGCACATCACGCTCTCGGCCAAACCGGTTCGCAATGGCGAGCATACGAGCGGGGTGCTCGTGACCGTGCACGATAACGGCAAAGGCATTTCGGAAGATTTGAAGGACAAGATTTTTTCGCCGTTTTGCACGACGAAGGCGCGCGGGATGGGGCTCGGTCTGCCGATCGTGAAACGGACGGTCTTCGATCACAACGGTCGCGTCGATATCGATTCCAATCCGCAAGGGACTTCGGTGAGCGTGCTCCTGCCGGCGGCGGAAAACGGCGCGTAGTTTTGTTTCGTTAGGGGATTTTTGCCTAACGAGACGGTTTCAGCGGCGCGAAAATTCCTTTGCGCTTTTGCGCGTCCGCCATTGCGGCTATCTTCGCGGTCATGATCGTGACCACCGCGCAACTCTACAAGGTCGCCTACGGCAAGTTCGCCATCGGCGCGTATAACGTGAATAACATGGAGCAAATCCTCGGGCTTTTCCGCGGGAACATGCAGAGCAAAGCGCCGTTCATCATCCAGCTCTCGAAAGGTGCGCGAAAATACGCCGACAAGCGCATGCTCGAGGCGCTAATTCGTACGGCGGAACAGATTTTTCCGGAGGCGATTTTCGCCGTTCATCTCGATCACGGCGACGAGGAGGCTTGTTACGACTGCATCGACTCGGGCTTTTACAGCTCGGTCATGATCGACGCGAGCCACGAGCCGTTCGACGAAAATGTCGCGATCACCAAACGTGTCGTCGATCGCGCGCACAAGAAGGGAATCAGCGTCGAAGCGGAGCTCGGGCAGCTCGGCGGAGTCGAGGAAGACATCAAGGTCGATGAAGGTCACGCGTCGCTGACCAATCCGAAGGAGGCGGTCGAGTTCGTTAGGCAAACCGGCTGCGATTCGCTCGCGGCAGCGATCGGCACGAGCCACGGCGCCTATAAATTCAAAGGCAAACAGGGTCTGCATTTCGACGTCATCGAGGAAATCCAAAAACTGCTCCCGGGCACGCCGATCGTGATGCACGGCAGCTCGAGCGTGCCGATCGAAGAAGTGGAGCGGATCAATGCCGCGGGCGGAAAGCTCGATCCTTCGGCGCGCGGCGTGGATGAAAATGAGTATCTGCCCGCTGCGAAGCTGGGCGTGACGAAGGTGAATATCGATACCGACGGCCGGCTCGTCTGGACGCGAGTGCATCGGGAATTTTTCCGCGATCATCCCGAGCAATTCGATTTTCGGCCGCCGGGAAAAATTTTCATGGAGGAGTACGCAAATTTCATCGCGCATAAGAACGAAAAGTTCGGCTCGGCGGGCCAGCTCGATGCGGTGCGGGCGACGTTGTGAAGGGAAGTTTACACGTCTTCGAAGGGGGTCGAGATGCGCCTAACGATGCGATTTATCTTGCTCCCTTCGCGGGACGCTAGTAGAACAGCCGCCATAAACGGCTATGGCTAATCACGTCATCGACAGGGCTGGACGACACCGGGACGCCGTCTCAAATTTCGACCATAAACGACCGCGGACGCTGTGTAGCGACCGGGAAAGTTTGTGTTCATCCTGCAGTTGGTACTGCATTTGCTAACCTAGATCGCGATTGATTCAATGAGCAACCTCTCAACACCCTGCAAATTCGCCGTCGTCTGGACGGCGCTGTTTTCCTCGCTGGCCTGCCTGGTGCTCGCGCCGGTGGCGCGCGCACAGGACGCCGTGCGGCCGTCGCTGGCGGGCGAAGCTGCGGCGGAAGCGCGCCATCAAACGGTCGAAGATATTCCTTATAACCTGCAGGCGGGGCCGATTCGGTTCCTTTTCAGCGCCACGACCGGCGTCGAATACAACGACAACATCAACCTCGCGCAGACCGGCGAGGAAGACGACGTCATCGTCCGGCCGCAGTTTAACCTCGACGCGATTTGGCCGGTGACCCAGCTCAACACCCTCAAGCTCGATCTCGGCGTCGGCTACGCCTTTTACATCAACCATCCGAATGCCGACACCAACGGCATCCTCATCTCGCCCGGGTCGGAGCTGTCGTTCGATGTCTTCGTGCAGGATTTTCGAATCAACTTTCACGACCGTTTCTCACTGCAACAGGATCCGATCGAAGAGTTGCAGTTGAGCAACACCGCCGATTACGGCCGTTTTGAGAATACCGCCGGCGCCTCGGTCCTGTGGGATCTGAACAAAGCCGTCCTCACGTTCGGCTACGATCATTACAACTTTATCTCCACGACCAATGAGTTCGATTATCTCAATCGCAATGCCGAGGAGTTGAGCTTCAGCGCCTACTTCGCGCTTACTTCCACGACCGGCGGCGGCCTCGAGACCTCCGCGGTCTATAACTATTACGACGAAGATTTTCTCAACGATTCGGTCAGTTATAGTGTCGGACCTTTCGTCGAAACTCAGGTCACAAATTATCTCAAACTGCGCGTCGCGGCCGGCTATCAATATATCAACTCCGACGGCGGCGGCGGCATCGACGACACGACCGACTTAAGCGACTACTACGCGAACATTCTCCTTTCGCATCGCATCAATGCCGCGATCACGCAGACCGTCTCCGCCGGTCACGAAGCCCAGCTCGGCATCGATTCCAATTTCATCGAACTTAATTTCATCAGGCACACCGCGACCTGGAATATCATCCATCGCACGCTTCTGACGACCGAGTTGTTCTACGAAGATGGCGAAGACTCGGGCGGTATCTTTGCCGAGCACATCCAGCGCTACGGCGGCGCGGTTTCATTCGGTTACCAGTTCACTCCGCACGTCACTCTCGGCCTCCGCTACCAATATACGCAGAAACAATCCGATCAGCCCCTGCGCGACTATAAACAAAACAGCGTTTCGGTCGATGGCACCTATAGCTTTTAGCTAACTCATGAACTTATGAAGCGACTTCTCATCTTATGCGGCCTTTCTGCTCTTCCAATACTCATGGGGCAGACTGCGTTTGCGCAGGATAGCAGTCCGCTTCCAGTCATCCCTCGAGCTTCCGCCGTTGACTCGCGCTCGAGTGCGTCGAACGAGCCGGACACGGCCAGCAGCACCGTCATGCGGACTAACTCCATGGCCGTGCTCGACGACAAGAAAAAACTTGGCACGGATGACTACGTCAGCTTTCGCGTCGTCGAAGATCGCGACGGAGAATCACAACGTCTGCGCGTGAATGACAACGGCGAGCTGGAAGTTCCTTACATAGGTCTCGTCCCGGCCGAAGGGAAGACTTGCAAACAGTTAGCCTATAACATCAAGGCGGCGCTCGAGAAGGAGTATTACTATCACGCCACAGTTATCCTCGCGGTCGATCGCGTAAGTGAGAAATCGCGCGGCAAAGTCTATGTCTATGGCGCGGTCAAGGCGCAGGGTCCGGAGGAGATTCCGCCGGATGAGACTTACACCGTGAGTAAGGCCATCATTCGCGCGGGCGGCTTCGGCGATTTTGCCGACAAGCGCAAAGTCAGAGTCACACGCAAGGATGGCAAGGACTTTGTCGTCGACTTGAAAAGAGTTATCGAGCAAGGCCACACGGAAGATGACGTGGTCCTGCAACCGGATGACCAGATTTATGTGCCCCAACGGCTGGTCAATTTCTAACTTATGCAGACACCAGCCCTTGAGCGCTCCACGCCCGCGTCGATCACGACCGCGATCATCACTCGTCTCCATCGTTATAAGGCTCTCCTTATTCGGCGGTGGTGGATTCCTGTCCTAACTATCTCGCTCGGTCTCTTTGTCGGCGCGTGGATGATTTATCAGGCGCCGAACGCCTTTCTCTCCACGAGCAAGATGATGGTTGCGGGCAAACTGAACCTGAGTCAGAACGCCGTTTACAGCGAAGATACGAATAACTTCTACGGCACTCAGATTCAACTGATGGAGAGTGACGAAGTCCGCCAGGGCGCGGAAGCGATCGTGCGCGCGACTCATCCGGAGTTACCGGCCGGCAAAGTGACTGTCTCAGTCTCACAACGCCCGCGCACATCCATCTTTGAGTTAGAAGCAGTCGGTTCCACGCCTGACTACACGCAGGCTTATCTCAACGCGGCGATGCAAAAGTATCTCGACGTGAAAAAAGGAATGCGCGCCGATGAAGGCAGTCATGTCACGACCGCGATCACCGAACAACTCATCCAGGTCGAGAAAGACCTTCGCAACGGCGAGGATGAGATGCTCGAGTACCAAAAGGAGAATAACATCGGCCTTTTGCAGGGCGAAGGTAACAGCGCCGCGGCTTATCTCGTAAAGCTGAATCAGGATTACGCGAAGCTAAAGACTGAGTATGACCTTCTAAGTCTCCTCGATCTCGATCAAAATCTCGACCGCCAGCAAGCGGCCGCGAAAACCGGCGGCACCAGTCCGGCGCCTAACGAAGGAATGCCTTTCGCCGATTCCGGACCGGAAGGCGATTATCTCAAGGCGAAGGAAAACCTCGAGTTACTCAAAGCGCAGCGCGAAACACTCTCGAAGGATTTGCGGCCCAAGCATCCGAAAATTATCAAGCTGGACGACGAGATCGATCAGCAGGAAAAGCTGATTCAGCTCTATCGTCAGGATGCCGTTGAAAAACTCGAGACCCGCCGCAAATCGATCGGCAAGCAAATGGAAAACCTCCAGGCAAACATCGCCGAGTGGGAAAAGAAAGCGCTCGACCTGAGTCAGCGCCTCGCGCAGTTCAACCGCATCAAGGATAAGGTCGACCGGCAAAAGACACTTTACGACCGCCTAACGAACAGCCTGAAGGATGTCAACGTCTCCCAGGTCGTAGATGGCGGCGATGAGGTCGGCATCATGGAAAATGCGAGCACGCCCGTCTCGGTCCGGCCGGGAATGGTCAAAAGCCTTCTCATTGGCCTCGGCTTCGGCGCTTTTGCTGGTCTCGCCATCCTGCTCTTGCTCGATCGCATCGATGATCGCATGGCTTCTTTCAGCGAGTTCCAGCATCACTTCAGCGAAAACATTCTCGGCCAGATTCCGAAGGAGAAAACGAAAGGCAAAGTCACCCTTCTGCAACCGGACGACGCGCGGCACATCTTTGCCGAGTCCTATCGAAACGTTCGCTCTTCGATCTTCTTCATGCCCTACGAAGGCCCGCGCCCGAAGACCCTCCTCATCACGAGCGCCGTGCCTAACGAGGGTAAGTCGACCATTTCATCCAACCTTGCCATCACCATGGCTCTGTCCGGCGCCAAGACTTTGCTGATCGATGGCGATCTTCGTCGCGGAGCATTGCGCGAGGCCTTCGAGATCCATTCCAAGATCGGCTTTTCCGAAGTGCTGAAACAGGAGGTGAATTGGCGCGAAGTCGTGGTTCCAACCTCGCTTCCGAGCCTGTTCGTTCTTCCGCGCGGAAACACCCTTTCGCAACCGAGCGAACATCTCCTCCGCGAATCAACCGATGAATTTCTGAAGGATATCTACAATCATTACGACTACATCATCATCGATAGCTCGCCCGTCCTCGCGGCCGATGACACGACCAGCTTGGCGCCGAAGATCGACGCCACTCTTTTTGTCGTTAGGCTGTCTTACACCTCCGCTCGCCTAACGACGAAAGCACTTGAGCTGCTCTATAACCGCCAGGTCAACGTTCCCGGAGTCATCTTGAACTACGTCGACACCTCCTTGCCGGAATACTACTACTATCAGTACGCGGAGTATTATAACACTCCGCCGGCGACGCCGAGCCAGCCGCCGGTCGCGGAAAATTTCCATCCCGCCGGCACCGGCGACGGAAATCGCGTCTGATTCGCCCGGCCGCCACAAGTGTGGCCATATTGGCGCGTCGTTAGGCTGATCTTCGCGTCATGATCTTATCCGATTCCGCTCCGACTCCCGCGGGCATCGCGCGCGCGCGCGCGTGGAAATTTGCTCATCGCGTCGGGCGCTTCGCATCGGTCCAGGTTTTCGTCCAGTTGATTGGATTTGCGAGCGGCATCTTGCTCGTTCGGCGAATGGTGCCGCGCGACTACGCCTTCTTCACTATCGCGAACACGATGCAGGGCACGATCAACGTCCTTGCCGACATCGGCATCAACATCGGCATGATTTCGATCGGCGGACGCGTCTGGCAGGATCGGCATCGCTTTGGCGAACTCGTCAATACCGGCCTGCATTTGCGCCGCACCCTTGGCAGCGTCGCTGTCCTCGCGATTACCCCGCTGCTTTACATTTTGCTCGCGAAAAACGGCGCCTCCTTCGGCTACAGTTTGCTTCTCATTGCCGCCGTCCTTGCCGGGTTGTTCGCCCAACTTTCGACCGGCATTCTTGAAGTGATTCCGCGGCTGCGTTCCGACACGCGGCAGATTCAGCTCGTTGATTTTTGCGGCTCGGCTCTGCGGCTCGCGATCCTGATCGTGCTCGCGTTCGTTTTTCTGAACGCCGGCGCAGCCGCGCTCGTGGGCGCCGGCACCTTGTATTTTCAATTTTTCATCATGCGGCGCTATGCCACGCGCGTCATCGACCTGACCGCGCCGGAAAATCCCGAGGACCGCCGGGCGATGCTCGGATTCATTCGCAGCCAGGCGGCGAACGCGATCTTTTTTTGTCTCCAGGGGCAGATCACGATTTTGCTCATCAGTTTTTTCGGTCATCGCGCCGGTTCGGTCGCGGCCGTCGGAGCGCTTGGCCGGCTCGCGATGATCTTCACCGTACTCGGCAGTTTGATGATCAACATTTTTGCGCCGGCGTTTGCACGCTGCCAGGACGGGCAGCGGCTGCGATGGCTTTATGCCGGCATCGTCGGCGCGGTCATCGCCTTCAGCCTTACGATTCTCGGCGGCGCGACCCTTTTGCCTAACGAATTCCTTTTTGTCCTCGGCCCGAATTATTCCCATCTTCAGCGCGAGCTCCTTCTCATGGTCGGCGCCGCGACCCTGAACGTGGTTGCGAACACGCTCTGGGCGCTGAACGCCGCGCGCGCCTGGATCCGCGGCTCGTGGCTCTACATTCCGCTCACGCTTGGCACGCAGATCGCGCTCATTCCCTTCATCACTTTTTCGAGCGTCTCCGGCGTCCTCACCTTCAATCTCGTCTCCGCGGTCCCGAGCCTGCTTCTCAATATTGGGTTGAGTTATCGCGGGTTTCGTTATCAGGAACAAAGAGGTTGAAATGCGGCTGCCCAATTTTGCCTACCATTGCGCGCGCCTCGAAGGCTCGTGGCGACGCAAAGCCTATCGCGCCGCGCTTCCCGCGATCGTACGACGACCGGTCACGCCGCCGCGCACCGTGCCGCTCGCGGTCTTCGCGTATTCGAATGAAGAATCGGTCCCGGAACAGGTGCGCTCGATTCGTTCCTTCCTCCAGCACGTCGGTCGCCCAATCAACTATACCGTCGTTTCGGATGGAACCCACACTTCGGAGAGTGTGAAGTTGTTGCAGGCGGTCGACCCGGTTGTCTCCGTCCAGCCGACCGGCGAACATTTGCCGCCCGATCTGCCGGAAAAATTCCGCCATTACGTCACTACTTGGCCGATGGGAAAACAACTCGGCCTCATCATGTCGCTTCCGCGCGGAAACGATCCGGCCTTTTATGTCGATTCCGACATTCTGTTTTTCGAAGGCGCCTCCGAGCTCATCGAGCTGGCGCAGAAACGCAGCGCGCCCGCCTATTATCTTCCCGATTGCCAGCAGGGCTCGGCTGATCCGCGCATTTTTCGCAGCGCCGAGGAAGCGCTCGTGCCGGTCAACTCCGGCTTGCTTCTCATTTTTCGCCACCTCGACTGGTCGTTAGGCATTCGCCGCTATCTCGAGCTCGAAGGCGATCCGAATTTTTTTACCAACCAGACAATCGTGCACCTGACTATGCACGCGAACGGCGCCCAGCCGCTCGATGCCAAAAAATGCGTTCTGCAACTGGACGACCAGACGATTTACGCCGACCGCTACGCGGCGCCCGAGTTGATCCTGCGCCACTATGTAAATCCGGTGCGACATAAATTTTGGACCACTCGTTAGGCATGCCCGATCCGCTGCGCATCCTCGTGATCGTGAATCTCCCTTGGGATCGCCGGCTGGGCGCGGCGCGCGTTTGGATCGAGCTCGCCGACGCCTGGATGAGCGACGGACATCACGTCGAAAAATTTTGCCTGACCGACGCCTTCCCAAAACCGGCTTCGTCAAATGTGCGCTCGATTTTCCGGCAGCTTTTTTTCCCGTCGCGGGCCGCCGCCTATGTGCGCGCAAACGCGGACCGATTCGACGTCATCGATTGCCTCATCGGCACGATGCCGTTCCAGAAAAGCGCGCTCAATTTTCGCGGCCTACTCGTCGCGCGCTCGGTCGGACTCTTTCGTTTGTACGCGGAATTTTTGCGCAAGTCGCGCGAGCGCTGGCCGGACCAGCCGAAGGGACGTTTTCTCGGCCGCATCTTTCATCGCCTGACGAGTCATCACTTCCGAAAAAACGCCGAGACCTCAATCCGTGTTTGCGATCTGATCTGCGTGCCTAACGATGACGAACGCGAGGCGCTCGCACGCGATCCGTCGATTCGCGCGCCCGCCTTCGTCCAGCCTTACGGACTGAACGACGATTTTTTCGAAGCGTTCGTGCGCGCCGCCGCGCCCGCTGCCAAGCGGCTCGCTGCGAAAAAAATCTGCTTCATCGGCATGTGGAGTTTGCGCAAAGGGTCGCGCGATTGGCCGCAGATCATGGAAACAATCTGGTGCGCGCATCCCGACGCGCAGTTCGTTTTTCTCGGCACGATGTCGAGCGCGGAAACGGTGCGCGCCGAACTTGGTTTCAAGTCAGAGCCGCGCATCACCTGCCTGCCGACCTACGCCGCGAACGATCTGCCGTTGCTGCTCGCGGACGCCGCGCTCGCGCTTTTCCCCACTTACGTCGAAGGCTTCGGTCTCGCAGTTCTCGAGCAGCTCGCGGCCGGATTGCCGACAATTTCCTACGACGTGCCCGGCCCGCGCGAGATCCTCGAGGCGCTGCGCGAACGTCTGCTCACGCCCGCGGGCGAGCCAGCCGCGATGGCCGCGCGCGCGGCGGAAATTCTCGCGTTCCCGCTCACGGAATACGAAACGCTTTCCGCCGCCTGCGTTGAAATCGCGCGGCCTTATCGCTGGAAAAAATTCGCCGCCGCAACCATTACGCACTACCGCGAAGCCTTGCACTCGTTAGGCCGGGAAAATGAAGCACGCCGGTGAAATTTTGCAGATCGTCCCACGCGCGCCCGGCAGCCACGAAGGAGTGGGCGATTACGCGCTGCTGCTCGCCGGCGGACTGGAAAAGAAACTCGATTGCCCGACGACTTTCGTGGCCGCGCAGCCCGCCGCGGGCGCGAATATTCTCGCGCCGCTCGCAGAGATTTCCGAGGAGGAATGGCGACAACATTCCGCGGCCGCGATCGTGCTCCATTACGTCAGCTACGGTTATCATCCGCGCGGTGTGCCATTTCTCTTGCCGGCCAAGATCGACGCGATCCGGCGGCTTTGCGGCGGCCGATTGGTCACGATTTTTCACGAGCTCTTCGCAGCCGGCTCGTGGCGGCAAAGCGCGTTTTGGCTGCGACCATTTCAGCGGCGAATCGTGCGCTCGCTCGCGCGAGAGTCGCAGGTTTGCATCGTCAGCAGCGCGATCCTCGCGGAACAATTGTGCGGAGTCGCGCCGCGCGCTCGCGTCGTCGTCAGGCCAGTCGTTTCGACTTTCGGCGAGCGTCATCTGTCGATGGAACAGTTTGCCGATCGCGATCCGGAACGCTGGGTCATCTGCGGCGGCACGGAATTAATTCAGCGTTCGTTAGGCTCGTTTCCGGAATCGTTTCGCAACATCCAAGAGCTGTTTGTCATCGGCGGCGCCGATCTTCCCGAGATTCGCGCGCTCTTTCCCGCAAAGGAAAAAATCGCGATTCATTATTTGCCTAACGTTGAGCCGAAGGTCGCTTCCGAAATTCTTGCGACCTGCACGTTCGGCTGGCTGGATTACTTCGCGCCCGGCCATTTTCCGAACGCGGCTATTTTGAAATCGACGACCTTCGCCGCTTTCTGCGCGCACGGCGTCATTCCGATTTTTCCGCGCGCGGGCGCGCCGATCGCGCTCGACGACGACCTCCTGCCCGGGCCTTTCACGCTCGAAACTTTCCCCGCCGCATCGGAGCGGCCGCGGATCGCGCGTGCGATTTACGATTGGTATCATCGCAACGCGTCGTCCGCGCGGCTCGCGGAGACAATCGCGGAAGCCATCGGGTCATGACGCCGTCGAGTTTGCTCGTCGTCCATTGGAATCAGCCCGACGCGTGCGCGGCGACCGTCGCTGCATTGCTCGCGCAAAACGTGCCGTTGCGCGTGACGGTGATCGACAACAATTCTGAGCCGGCAGCGTTCGAAAAATTGCGAACGAGAATTCCGGCTTCAGTCGAAATCGTCAGGCTGAACGAAAACAAAGGCTGGGGTCCGGCGCTGAACGAGCCGCTGCGCCGATGGCTCGACGCAGAGACGACTCCCTATTGCTTCATCAGCGCGCACGACGCCGAGCCCGGCGCCGATTGCCTGCGCATGCTCGTCGCCGCGGCCGACGCCGACGCGCGCATCGGCATCGCCTGCCCGCAATATCCCGAGCCGTTCGTCGCGCGACTTTCGCGGCGGCGTGGCATTTTTCCCGAAACCGTCGAGCCGCGCGCCGCCAGCACGGCGCAACAAGTCGACGCGCCGCACGGCACACTTATGCTCGTTAGGCGCGAATGCCTGCGTGAGATCGGCCTTTTCGATGAACGCTATTTTGCCTATGGCGACGAACACGAGCTCGGCGCCCGCGCGGTTCGGCGCGGTTGGAACGTGGCGATGGTCTGGGGCGCGCTCGTGACCAATCCCGGCACGCGCACGGGGAGCGCGCTGCGCAGTTATTTGTTCGCGCGCAATTCGCTCCTGCTCGTGCACGATTATTTTGGCCGCCGCGCCGCCTGGACGCGGGCCTTGTTGCTCCTTGGAAATACGGCGCGCCTGCGATTTTTCTCGCGCGAAAATGAATCCGCCGTTTCCGTGCGGGCACGCTGGCAGGCGGTGCGGGATTTTTTTTCCAGCCGTTTTGGACGGCCGATTCTGCGATGAAAATTTTGATTTCCTCGCACGCTTTCGCACCCGACATCGGCGGCATCGAAACGGTCAGCCAATTGCTCGCCGGCGAATTCGTCACGCTCGAGCAGGAAGTCGTCTTGGTGACGCAAACGATGACTCCAACGGGCGAAGTATTTCCTTTTTCGGTCCTGCGCGGCCCATCGTTAGGCGAACTCCGTCGCGCGATCAAATGGTGCGACGTTTACTGGCAGAATAATCTGAGTCTGCGCACGTTTTGGCCGGCGTTTTCTTTCTGGCGACCGATTGTCATCACGCATCAAGGCTCGTATTGCCGGCCGGCGGTCGGTCTCGACTTCGTGCAACGACTGAAACGCGCGGTCATTCGTCGCGCGCGGAGCGTCGCGATCAGCGAAGCGGTCGCGAATTGTTTTGCCATGCCCTCGCGGGTCATTCCGAATCCTTTCGACGCATGTCTTTTTTCGCCCGGCCCCGAGACGGAAGCGCGACCTAACGAACTGATTTTTGTCGGCCGGCTCGTCGCGGAGAAAGGTCTCGATCTGTTGTTCGAGGCGCTGGTGTATTTGCGCGCGCAGGAGATTTTTCCTGGCCTAACGATCGTCGGGGATGGCCCGGAAATGGCGTCAATGCGAGAAATGACGGCGCGGCTCGGTCTGGAAAAGCAGGTGGTTTTTGCCGGCGCGAAACGCGGCCCGGAGCTCGCGGCGATTTTTCAGCGGCACAAAATCCTGGTCGTGCCGTCGCGTTACGACGAGCCGTTCGGCGTCGTCGCGCTCGAAGGGATCGCGTCTGGTTGCGCGGTGGTCGGCTCGCGCGGCGGCGGTTTGCCGGAAGCGATCGGCCCGTGCGGACTGACTTTTCCGAATGGCGATGCGGCCGCGCTGGCGATGCGAATCGCGCAACTGCTCGCCGCGCCCGACGAGCGCGCGCGGCTGCTCGCGCACGCGCCGACGCATCTGGCGCGATTTCATCCGGCGGTGATCGCGCAGAGTTACCTCGAACTTTTCCAGTCGCTCCGCGCATGATCCTTCTCGCTCACCCGACCGCGAACCAAAACGTGCGCCAGACCGCGCTCGCCTTCGCCGAGGCGGATTTACTCGCGGAATTCTGGACCTGCTTGAACTGGCGACGCGGCCGTTTGCTCGATCGCGCGGCCGGCGTTTCGAAGCGATTGCGGAGCGAACTTCGGCGCCGTTCGTTTCCGGAAGAGCTCGCGCCGTTTTTGCGCACCGCGCCGGCGCGCGAATGGGGTCGGCAAATCGCGGGGCAGCTCGGCTGGTCGCGCCTGACGAAAGACGAAACCGCGCCGTTCAGCGTCGATGCGGTTTATCTTTCGCTCGATCGAAAAGTCGCGCGCCGCCTGACGAGCGCGGCGGGATTGCGCGCGGTTTACGCTTACGACGCGGGCGCTCTGGAGATATTTCGGGCGGCGAAACGGCGCGGGCTCGCCTGCATTTACGAGCACCCGATTGTTTACTGGCGGAAGGTGCGGGAATTTCAGCGCGAGGAAGCGGAACTACATCCGGAGTGGGCGGCGACGCTCGGCGCGCTCGCCGACAGCGCGGAAAAACTGGCCCGCAAAGATGAGGAGATCGCGCTGGCGGATCGGATCGTGACGCCGAGCAGTTTTGCGCGCGCGAGTCTGGCGGCGGCTCCGGATGTTTCGGCGCCGATCACGGTTTTGCCGTACGGCACGGATTCGTTAGGCGCAACAAATCCGAGAAGCGCAACGAAACAGTTGCGCGTTCTTTTTGTCGGAAGTCTTAGCCAGGCGAAAGGCCTCGGTTATTTGCTCGAGGCGATTCGGCGTCTCGGCGCGAGCGTGCAGTTAACTCTGATCGGACGGCGGGTGAGCGATGCGATACCGACCGCGGCGATGCTCGAGAAGCATCGCTGGATTCCATCGCTGCCGCACGACGAATTGTTGCGCGAAATGTCGCGCCACGACGTGCTCGCGCTGCCCTCGTTGCACGAGGGTTTTGGCCTCGTCATGAGCGAGGCGATGAGCCAGGGCCTCGCCGTCATCACGACGCCGCACACGGCCGGGCCGGACTTGATCGACGACGGAGTCGAAGGTTTTATCGTGCCGATCCGTTCGGCCGATGCGCTCGAAGAAAAACTCGCGCTCCTCGCGCGCGAACGCGATCGTCTCGCTGCGATGCAGGAGGCGGCGCGGCGCCGGGCCGCTTTGTTGACATGGGAAAATTATCGCCAACGCGTCGTGCAAGTGGCACGAGAAGTGGTGGAGAAAAGGGCCAGGCCATGACCACGATCGCGGATCCGCGGGCGATATCCGCCCAAAAAGAGCCACCGGCAGCCGGCGATGTCGCGCGCACGATCGAAAACATTCGACGCCTGATCTGGCTTTATTTGTGGCTGCTCATTTTCGAAGGCGCGCTCCGCAAATGGATCGTGCCGCAACTCTCCGCGCCGCTCCTCATCGTGCGCGATCCAGTCGCGATCGCGATTTATGTGCTCGCGATTCGCGCGCGGGTTTTTCCATTCAACACCTATGTCGTGACGGCGATCGTCCTCGCGATTACGTCGTGGGCGGCGGGCATCATCGCGCTTTCGCCTTATGTCGCGATCAAGACTGTGATGCTGATTACGGCGTTTGGAGTGCGCTCGGATTATCTTCATCTCCCGCTCATTTTCATCATCCCGGCGGTGATGAATATCGAGGATGTAAAACGGATCGGCTGGTGGACGATCGTCGGCATGATTCCGATGGGGATCTTGATGGCGATGCAATTTCAGGCGTCGCCGGAATCGTTCATCAATCGCGCTGCGGGCGTTGGCGAAGGCATGCAGCTCGGCGCGGGCGGAGGAAAAATCCGGCCGCCGGGAGTTTTCTCGTTCATCACCGGCGCGGTCTATTATTTGAGCACGGTTGCGGCGTTTTTGCTCCACGCCGTGATGTCGAAACTGCCGTACAAAACGTGGCTGCTCGCGGCTTCGGGCGCGGCGCTCATCATCGGCATGGGCGTGTCGGGCAGCCGCTCGGCCGTGCTCGCGGTCGGGGTCGTCGTCGCCTCGCTCGGGCTTATCCTTCTCGTCAAGCCGACGCTGATTAACAAATTTGGCCGCTACATTTTGGTCGGCGCGCTCGTTTGCTGGCTGGTCAGCTACCTCCCGATTTTTCGCCAGGGCATCGGCATTCTCTCCGACCGCTTCACCGAAGACACCGAAGACAGCACAATCGTCAACGGCCTCGTCGATCGCACCGTCAGCGGATTTACCGAGGGCATCTCGGCGATCGCGAATGTGCCGCTGGGCGGTTTCGGACTCGGCGTCGGCACAAACGCCGGCGCAGATTTTCTCGTCGGTCACGCCGAATTCCTTCTCGCCGAAAACGAATGGTCGCGCATTTTGCTCGAGAGCGGACCGATCCTTGGCCTCGGTTTTTTGCTCTGGCGCTGCGCGATCACGTTCCATGTCGGGCGGTCTGCCATCCGTCAGCTCACGGTCGACAACACGCTTCCGCTTTTGCTTTTTAGCGCGGTCTTTTTCGTTTTGCTCGAAGGTCCATTCGGCCAGCCGACGAGCCTCGGTTTCGCCGTTGTCCTCTCCGGCCTTGCGCTCGCCGCCGGAAAGGAATTGCCTAACGACCCGGAGCCGCCGGATGAATCCGAAACGGCCGAGCCGCCGCGTCGTGTCGGCCGACGCTCCGTTTACGCCGAGCGGCTGCACGAAAATCATTTTTCACATGGTTCTTTTGATCGGTAACTACCCGGCCGATCAGCAACAAAGCATGCAGCGTTTTGCCTCGATGATGTTGCGCGGCCTAACGAACGCCGGCATCGCCGCCGAGCTCATCCAGCCGCAGCCATTGTTAGGCAAAATCCGTTTCGCCGGCGATTTCGTCGCGAAATGGCTCGGCTACATCGACAAGTTCGTTTTCTTTCCTGCGAAACTGCGCGCGCGCTTGTCGCCCGCGATTCACCTCGTCCACATCTGCGATCATTCCAATGCCATGTACGGCGCTCACTGCCAGTCGCTGCCCGTCGTCGCGAGTTGCCACGACCTCCTCGCCGTCCGCGGCGCGCGCGGCGAATCGACCGACGCCCCCGCGTCGCGCACCGGAAAATATTTGCAGCGCTGGATTCTTTCCGGACTTCGTCGTTCAACCGTGGTCGCCTGCGCGTCGCGCGCGACTTTGCGCGACGCCGAGCGGTTGATCGAGCAAACGGATGGACGCCCGGAATTGCTCCTGATTCATCACGGCATCAATCATCCCTACAAGAGACAGCCGCCCACCGTCGCGCGCGCGCACCTCACGCGCGTCGCCGCCCTCGATCTCGCGCGGACGTTTCTTCTCCACGTCGGTTCGAATCTGCGGATGAAAAATCGCGAAGGCGTGCTGCGAATTTTCGCCCTGACGAAAAACGAATGGGATGGCCAGCTTGTTTTCGCCGGGCAAAAACTGACCGCGGAATTGCGTTCGTTAGGCGAGCAGCTCGGCGTTCTTTCCCGCGTCGTCGAAGTGGAAGACCCGCCTAACGAGTTGCTCGAGGCGCTCTACAGCTCGGCCTTTGCTCTCCTTTATCCGTCGCGTTTTGAAGGCTTCGGCTGGCCGATCCTCGAAGCGCAGGCCTGCGGCTGTCCGGTTCTCTGCGCCGATCGCGAGCCGATGTCGGAAGTCGGCGGCGAAGCCGCGCTGACGCACGATCTCGACGATGAAGCCGCCTTCGCCCGATCGATTATTCGCCTGACGAACGCCGAAGAATGGCGCGAGCGCAGCGAAAAAAGTCTCGAGAACGCGCAGCGTTTCACCGCCGAGGAGATGATTGCAAAATACATCGCGCTTTACCGCAGCCTCGGAGCCGTTGCCTGACGATGTGCGGAATCGCCGGCCATTTTTGCCGCGAAGGCAACGCCGCGCCGCTCGATCTCAATCTGCTCGCGCATCGCGGCCCTGATGCGTCCGGCGAGTGGCTTTCCGCGGATAGCCGCTTTTGGTTAGGCAACACCCGCCTCGCCATTCTCGATCTTTCGTTCGCCGGCGCGCAGCCGATGGAAGATCCGGCGACCGGCAACGTGCTCGTCGTCAACGGCGAAATTTATAATCACCTCGCACTGCGCGGCGAAATGCCCGGTGTCGAGTGGCGCGGCACGAGCGACACCGAAACCCTTCTGCAAGCCTACGCGCATTGGGGCCCGCAGCTTCTCGTTAGGCTGAAAGGCATGTTTGCTTTCGCGATTTACGATCACGCGCGACAGGAACTCTTCCTCGCGCGCGATCGCCTCGGCATCAAACCGCTTTACCTCGCCGGCGATCCGGCCGGGATGCGCTTCGCTTCCGAGACCAAAGCGCTGACTGATTGCGGCGCGCAAAAAATCACCCGCGAATCGATCGGCGCCTATTTGCAATGGGGTTGTTGCCCGGAGGACCGATTGCTGTTCTCGCAGATCAAAACTCTGCCGGCAGGTCACGCCATGATCGTTAGGCAAAATGGCGAGACAGAACACTGGCGTTACTGGCCGGAGGGGAAAGCGTTCGTCTCTTCGCCAAAATCCGCGCCGCAGAAAATTCGCCGGCTGCTCGAGACCGCAGTCGAGGAACATCTTCTCTCCGACGTTCCGGTCGCGAGTTTTCTCAGCGGCGGAATCGATTCATCGATCGTCACCGCGCTCGCGGCGCAAAAGCTCGGGCGAAAATTGGAAACATTTTCCGTCGGCTTCGACTCCGCCGAATTCGATGAGAGCGCGATCGCGCGCAAAATCGCGCAACGCTATCGAACGAATCATCGCGAGTTGCATTTGAGCGAAGACGAAGTGCTCGAATCGGTCACCGAAGCCGTCGCGCATCTCGACCTGCCTTCGGTGGACGCGATCAACACTTACATCGTTTCCCGCGCGGTCGCGCGCGCCGGCGTCAAGGTCGCTCTTTCCGGTCTTGGCGGCGACGAACTTTTCGGCGGTTATCCGAGCTTCCGCGACGTCCCGCGCTTGCAGCTCCTCGCGAAACTCCCGCGGTTCCTGCGCCATTTCGCGGGCGATCGTCTGGCCGATTTGCCTAACGAGTCAAATGCGATCGCTCTCGCGCAATGGCGGCGCCGTTTCTTTACCGACGAAATGTTGTGCGCGGCCGGTTTGCCTAACGACTCCGCGCCGCTCCCATGTCCGGCGCGGTTGCCGGATGATTTTGCGCGGATCAGCTGGGCCGAGCTGACGGGTTACATGCGCCGAATGCTTCTGCGCGACTCCGACCAGATGAGCATGGCCGTTTCGCTCGAGTTGCGCGTGCCGTTTCTCGACCACGAGCTCGTCGAGTATTCGTTAGGCTTGCCCTCGGCGGAAAAAAAACGTTATCGCGGAACGAAAGGCCTCCTCCTCGAAGCCTGCCGCGATCTTCTGCTGCCGGCGGTTTACGAGCGGCCGAAAAAAGGTTTCGCCCTGCCGATGCAAACCTGGATGAACGGTCCGCTCGCTTCCTTCGTCGAGGAAGGTCTGCGCGAAGTCGTCGCACGCGAAATCCTGCCTAACGAATTTGTCGCGCGCGCGCGCACGCAATTCTGCGCGGGAGATCTTCATTGGACACGACTTTGGAGCATCGTCGTGCTCGGACATTTCGTTAGGCGAAGAAGCGCGATCGCCGCAACTGCGAATGAGAATATTGCGTTCCATTCATTCGCTTGATCCAGCGATCGGCGGCCCGTTGGAGTTCGTTAGGCAATCGACCCGCGTCCTCATCGAGCGTGGTCACGACGTCGAAATTGTCACACTCGACGCGCCTGACGCACCGGGGGTTCGCGAGTTTCCCGCCATCGTCCACGCGCTCGGTCCCGGTCGCGGGAGCTACGGCTATTCGGCGCGTTTCGTTCCCTGGCTAAAAGAACATCGCGCCGATTATGACGCCGTCGTCGTCCACGGCATCTGGCAATACAGCAGCTTCGGCGTCTGGCGCGCGCTCCGCGCCAGCGCGACACCTTATTTCGTCTTTCCGCACGGGATGCTCGACCCGTGGTTCAATCGCACTTATCCGCGGAAGCATTTGAAAAAATTGCTCTACTGGCCGTGGGCCGAATATCGCGTCCTGCGCGACGCCGCGGCCGTCCTTTTCACTTCCGAAGAAGAGCGCCGGCTCGCGCGCGAATCGTTCTCGCTTTATCGCGCTAATGAAGTGGTCGTGAACTACGGCACGGCCGCGCCGGACGTCGATTGGGTGACCGCGGAGACGAAATTTTTCGAAAAATTTCCGCAACTTCGCCGCCAAAAATTTCTCTTATTCCTCGGCCGTCTCCACGAAAAAAAAGGCTGCGACCTGCTCATTCGAGCATTCGCGGCGCTTCCGTCAACTCATCATCTCGTGCTCGCGGGCCCGTGCGCGGATGAGAAATATTTCGCGCAAGTGCGGCAGCTCGCAGGCGATTCGCGGGTGACTTTTCCGGGCATGCTCCGCGGCGATTTGAAATGGGGCGCCTTGCGCGCCGCGGACGTTTTCGTGCTCCCGTCGCATCAGGAAAATTTTGGCATCGCCATCGTCGAAGCGCTCGCCTGCGGCACGCCGGTTTTGATTTCAAACAAGGTCAATATCTGGCGCGAAGTCGTCGCGGACGGCGGCGGCTTCGCCGACGAAGACGACCTTGCCGGCACGACGCGTTTGCTTGAACGCTGGCTCGCGCTCCCGCCAGCCGCGCGTGAGGAAATGAGCGCGAAAGCGCAGGAATCTTTCGCGCGCCGTTTCGAAATTAACCGCGCAGTCGATTCCTTTCTCCAAGTGCTCGAAACCGCGCCATGAAAATCACGATCGTGACCGGCGCATTTTTTCCCGTCCCGCCGATCATGGGTGGCGCGGTCGAAAAAGTCTGGTTCGCGCTCGGGCAGGAGTTCGTTAGGCTCGGCCACCAAGTGGTGCAGATCTCGCGCGCGCATTCACAGCTTCCCGCGGCCGAGGAAATCGCCGGCGTGCGCCACCGTCGCGTGCGTGGTTTTGATCAGCCGCGCTCGATCGTGACGCTGAAATTTCTCGACCTCCTTTATTCGTTAGGCGTGCGGAGAATTTTGCCGCCGGCCGATATTCTGGTTACGAATACGTTTTGGCTTCCGTTGCTCGTGCGCGGGACTGATCGCGGGCTCGTCTATGTGCACGTGCAGCGCGGGCCGAAGGGTCAAATGCGCTGGTATTCGCACGTCGCGCGCCTTTGCGCCGTTTCGCGTGCGATTGCCGACGAGATCGTCGCGGAAGCGCCGAGGCTGCGCGAGAAAGTGCGGGTGCTCCCAAACGCGCTTCCGCTTCGCGTCGAAGAGACGCCCGACGAATCGCGTGCCCGAACAATTTTATTTGTCGGGCGAGTTCATCCGGAAAAAGGACTCGAGATCTTTTTGCGCGCGCTTTCTTTCCTGCCGCCCGAAACTCGCGCGCGCTGGAAAATCAAAATCGTTGGACCGCACGAGGTCGAACTCGGCGGCGGCGGCGCGGAATTTTTGCAGTCGATGAAGAGGCTCGGCCAGGAAAGCGGCGCGCAAATCGAGTGGCGCGGCAAAATTTTCGAGCCGGCGGAATTGAACGCACAATATCGCGCCGCGTCACTTTTCATCTATCCGTCGGTCGCCGAGACGGGCGAAGCCCTGCCGGTTGCGCCGCTCGAAGCGATGGCCAACGGCTGCGTGCCGATTGTTTCCGACCTCGCTTGTTTTCGCGATTACATTCAGGACGACGTGAATGGTTTCATTTTCAATCATCGCGCGGCTGCGCCGGCGGAAGCGCTGGCCGCGCGCCTAACGAACGCGCTCGATCTTGATCGCGAGAAACTGACTTTGATGAGCAAGGCAGCGCGCACGAAAGCGGCGGAGTTTGATGTCGCAAATGTCGCGCCGCGTTATCTCGAGGATTTCGCGGCCTTGCTGGCGAAACAGCCTAACGAGTCTGCCTAACGAACCGGGGAATGGGCGCGCCGCTGCAACCCGTCGATCGAGAACAGAGCTCGCAATTCGCGTCGCCCTGGTCGATGCACGAACGCTTCTGGCGCGTTCTTTGGGAATTTTGCTGGACGGTTTTTTGTTCGTGGACGCCGAAACCGGCCAACCCGTGGCGCCTTTTTTGGCTGGGCGTTTTCGATGGAAAAATTATCGGCACGCCGTTTGTGCATCAGCGCGCGCGGATCGCGATCCCGTGGAATCTGACGCTGCACGACCGCGCCTGTCTCGGCGATCGCGCGAACGCCTATTCGTTAGGCGAAATTGAAATCGGGGCGCGCGCGATCGTTGCACAGGAGGCGTATTTGAGCACGGGCAGCCACGATTTTTCCCAGCCGACCCGCCCACTTGTGGTCGGCAAAATCACGATCGGGGAAGATGCGTTTGTCGGCGCGCGGGCCTTCGTCATGCCAGGCATCACGATCGGCGCGCGGGCAATTGTTGGCGCGGGTTCGGTCGTGACGCGCGACGTGCCTAACGACTCGATCGCGGCCGGGAATCCGTGCCGCGTCCTGCGTTCGCGCTCCGCGAGCTAGGTCTCGCGCGGCGCCGGTTTGCGGAAGCGCGCGACGATTTGCGTGAAAAAACTGCGCCGACAGGCGGCCGGCAAAGAGGCGGAAAGCTTTTCGATTCGCCTGACGAATGTGGTTGGCAACGCGCGCAGAAGCGGGCGGGTTTTCATGTGGCCGGCGGTGAGTGGATTGGTCATGAGAATGAGCTCCTGCAATTCCAGTCCCGCGGCGGCGGCGAGCGATTCGATTTCGCCAGGATGAAGAAGGAAAATGTGGCCGTCGGAATCAGGCTTGAATTGGCCTGCCTCGTAGACCGCCGGGTCGGCGCACTCGGAAAATTTCGGGAGATGATTCCGAAAATACGCGCCGTTTGGCGTGCTCATGATGATGTAGCCGCCGGGCCGGACAAGTGTGGCGATGCGGGCGAGAAATCGATCGGGATGCGCGGTGTGCTCGATCACTTCCGCGATGAGCGCGGCGTCGAAAAGATGGGGCAGCTCGAGCGCGAAGGCGTCGCCGGGCGCGTAACGAATCGCGCCGCGTTCGTGTTTCAGGCGCACGTAATCGGCCAGCTCTGTGCGCCGATCGTTCCAAGTCACGGCGTATCCCATCTCGGCAAGAGCGAGCGAAAAATTGCCCTGCGCCGCCGCGACATCGAGGACGCGCGCGCCGGGCTGCAGCACTTCGGTGAGAAGCCGGAGCGTTTCCTGCCGGCGCCGCCGATAAGCGTAAACGTAGCCGAGATGCGCGAAGGGCCCGTAAACTTCCTCGAGATCGTAAAAGTAAGAAGACTTCCACGAGGCCGGCCAGTTTTCGTCGAACGTTGGGCGTTTCACGAAAGGGATGGCTTATCGGCGAAGCGATATTTCTCGCGCGGGCGGGTTCGGTTGGAAAAAAATCTCCATTTGCTTCGCGGCTGCGCTTTCTTCTCAGCGAAATCTGTGCCCAAGGGTGACCCACTTCGGCCCGATTCCTGCACCATTTTACGGACGCCGCAATGATCGCGGACGCCCGCGGAAGCAGATACAGTAAATTTCGACCATGGAGAAGCGTTCGAATCCCGTGCCCGTCTCGATCGTCGTGCCGATCCGCAACGAAGCGGCAAATCTGCCGCGTTGCCTCGGCTGCGTGCAGTGGGCGGACGAGATTTTCGTCGTCGACTCCCGAAGCAGCGATGGCTCGGCAAAAATCGCGGAGTCGTTAGGCGGACGAGTTGTCCAGTTTGAATTCAACGGCACTTGGCCGAAGAAAAAAAACTGGGCGCTGGAGAATCTGCCTTTTCGAAATGAATGGGTCTTCATTCTCGACGCCGATGAGGTCCTGCCGGCAACCGCGGAGACCGAATTCCGGCGCGCGACCGCGGACGCGGGCGAGATCGTCGGCTATTGGATCAACCGCCGATTCATGTTCATGGGTCGCTGGCTGCGGCACGCGTATTATCCGAACTGGAATTTGCGGCTCTTCCGCCATTCGTTAGGCCGCTACGAGAAACTGACCGAGGTCGCGACCGAAAGTGGCGACAACGAAGTGCACGAGCACGTCGTGGTGCAGGGAAAAACCGCGCGCCTGCGCTGCGAGCTCGATCACTACGCCTTTCCGTCGGTGGAAGTTTTCGTCGAGAAACACAATCGCTATTCAAACTGGGAAGCGCGCGTCGCGGTCGAGCAACTCGTCAGGCCGGCTGGCGATTTGCAAAGCGCGCGCGTGGCGCAGCGGCGCCGGCTGAAACAAATTGCACAGCGGCTGCCTTTCCGGCCGCTCCTTCGTTTTCTTTACGTTTACGTCTGGCAGCGCGGCTTCCTCGATGGACGCGAAGGCTATTATTTCGCGCGCATGCACGGCTTCTACGAATTCCTCTCCGTCGCCAAGACCTACGAATTGAAGAAGCGCGCGCTCCCGCCTAACGAGTAATCAGAATTCCGCGCTGCCCGGTGTGCGCGCGAATGGGATGACGTCGCGAATGTTCGCGACGCCGGTGACAAACATAAGCATGCGCTCGAAGCCGAGCCCAAAACCGGCGTGCGGCACCGTGCCGTAACGCCGCAGATCGAGATACCATTTGTAATCGGCGAGGTTCATGTTGTGCCGGCGCAGATTTTCCTCGAGCACCTCGAGCCGCTCTTCGCGCTGACTGCCGCCGACGATTTCCCCAATCCCAGGGACGAGCACATCCATCGCGGTGACGGTGCGGTTGTCGTCGTTCAAGCGCATGTAAAACGGCTTAATTTCCTTCGGATAGTTGAAGACCGTGACCGGACATTTGAAGTGCTGCTCGGTGAGCCAGCGCTCGTGCTCCGATTGCAAGTTCAAACCCCACTCGACCGGGAACTCGAACTTCGCTCCGCTTTTTTGCAGGAGCGCGATTGCTTCTTCGTAACTGATGCGCTGAAACGGTCGCTCGACCACAAGCTCGAGCCGCGCGGCCAGCTCCTTGTCGACGAATTTGCCGAAGAGCTCGAGTTCGTTAGGGCAATTCTCGCGAATGTCGCGCACGAGGTATTTCACCATTTCCTCGGCCAAGTCCATGTCCCCGGCGAGATCGCAGAACGCCATCTCCGGCTCGATCATCCAGAATTCGTTCGCGTGTCTTGAAGTGTTGGAATTCTCTGCGCGAAAGGTCGGGCCAAAGGTGTAAACCTTCGAGAGCGCGAGAGCGAAAGCTTCCGCTTCGAGCTGCCCGCTGACCGTCAAATAAGTCGGCCGCGCAAAAAAATCGCGCGCGTAATCGATCTCGTCGTCAGGCAAACGCGGCGGCTTTTTCTGATCGAGCGTTGTGACGCGAAACAGCTCGCCTGCACCTTCGCAATCGCTGCCGGTGATGATCGGCGTGTGCACATAGACGAAGCCGCGCTCCTGGAAAAACTGGTGGATGGCGAAGGCAAGCCGGCTGCGGACGCGAAAGACGCTGCCGAACAAATTCGAGCGTGGCCGCAGGTGCGCGATCTCGCGCAGGAACTCCGGCGTGTGCCCTTTTTTTTGCAGCGGGTAGCTTTCGTCCGATGCGCCGACGATTTCGATTTCGTCCGCGATCAACTCCCAGGCCTGCCCTTTGCCCTGCGAAGCGACGAGCGCGCCGCGGGCCGCGATCGAAGCGCCGGTCGTGAGGCGCTGGACTTTTTCATAGTTAGGCAAGGTCGGCCGCGCGATGATCTGGAGATTGCGCAGGGTCGAGCCGTCGTTCAGCTCGATGAAGGAAAAATCCTTCGCGTCGCGCCGCGTGCGCACCCAGCCCTGGACGAGAATTTTCCCGGCCGGCGCCTCGCTGCGGAGCACGTCCTTCACTGAAGTGGGCGAAAGCATCGTCAGAATCTGCCGGACGATCCGCATCCGACAAGCAAAAGGAAACGCCCGCCTTTCGCGCGACGAGAATTTCGTCAGGCTGCGGCGCCGGCGTCCGTTTGATCGGAAAGCATTTCGGCAATGCACGCGACCACTTCCTCGACGCTGAATGGATTCGCGAAAAAGGTGTAGCCGCCAAAAAATCCGACCGAGGAAATGCGCCGGTCGGGCGCGAGCCCGGTGAGCAAAACGACCGGCACGTCGCGGAGCGCGGGATCGCGGTGAATCGCCTGTGCAACGCCGTGGTCGAGATTGGGCCGGACGGAATCGAGCAGCACGAGATCAGGCTGAAAATGGAGCGCGGCGTGGAGCGCGCCGCGGCGATGATTTTCCTCGCGGATGAGATAGCGCCCGGTCGCGACGAGCACCGGCCGGACGAGCGCGGTGAGGTGCGGTTCGTCGTCGATCAGGAGGATGCGTTTTTGAAAATTCATGGCGATCGGCGACGCCTGAATTTTTAGCATTCGTTGTGCCAATGAGGCCGGGCCGCGCCCGTTGTCCGCGCGCGCAACTCCGGCTTTTTAATTGGAGCCGCTATGCTTAATTGCGCTCCTACCCTTATGCCGAACTCAGTGAAGAAAGGCGCCGCGCCGGCGAATTTCGAAAAGGCGATGGCGCGCCTCGAAGAAATCGTGGAAGAGATGGAAGCTGGCGAGCTTCCGCTCGAGGACCTGATCGTGCGCTATGAAGAAGGAATGAAACTGGTCAAGGTCTGCCAGGAACGGCTCACCTCCGCCGAGGCGCGGATCGAGACGATCACGCGCGACAGCGCCGGCAAAACGGTAGTGAAGGAATTTGAGCCCGCGGTCGCGCTCGAAGCCGCCGTGCCCTTGGAATCAGCCGGAGAATCGCAAGATGTCAGCCTTTTCTAAAGTGCCTGCCAACCCGAAAACGCCTAACGAGTCCGCGCGCCTGCTCGACGGCATTCATTCGCCCGCGGACATCAAGGCGCTGCCGGAAGAAAGCCTGCCGCAGCTCGCACAGGAAGTGCGCGACGAGCTGATCAAGGTCCTTTCGCAAACCGGCGGACATCTCGGTCCGAATCTCGGCGTGGTCGAATTGACGATCGCGCTCCACCGCGTTTTCACCACGCCTGACGACAAGTTTGTTTTCGACGTCAGCCACCAGGGTTACGTGCACAAAATGTTCACCGGCCGGCTCGATCGCATCCACACGATGCGGCAATACCAGGGCCTCAACGGTTTTCTTCTTCGCACCGAGAGCGCGCACGATGCCTACGGCGCCGGGCATGCGGGCACCGCGCTTTCCGCCGGACTCGGGATGGCGGTCGGGCGGGATTTGTTAGGCGCGAATGATAATGTCGTCGTCGTGGCGGGCGACGCGGCCCTGACCTGCGGCATCAGCTACGAAGCGCTCAACAACGTCAAGGCGCAGACGAAACGTTTCATCGTCGTCCTGAACGATAACGAATGGTCGATCGCGAAAAATGTCGGCGCGATCGCGGCGTATCTGAACAACATCGTCACCAACCCTACCTATGCGCATCTGCACGAAAAGGCCGGCCGTTTCATCAAGGCGATCGCCGGCCGCACTGCGCTGCATCTCGCGCATAAGGTCGAGGAAGGATTCAAAAACCTGCTCGTGCCGAGCGTGATTTTCGAAGAACTCGGCCTGCGTTATTACGGGCCGATCGACGGCCACGACATCTCGCTGCTCACGCGCACGTTTGAATTTTTGAAACGGCAGGACGAGCCGGTCCTCCTCCACATTCTCACCAAAAAAGGCAAAGGCTACGAGCCCGCGATCGCGAAGCCGGACAAATTTCACGGCCTCGGAAAATTCACCGCCGAAACCGGCGAGACCGCCGCGACCACGACCCCGACCTACTCGGAAATTCTTGGGAAAACGTTAGGCAAATTCGCCGACACGAATCGCAAAATCGTCGCCATCACCGGCGCGATGCCGAGCGGCACCGGTCTCGGCTTTTTCCAACAACAACATCCCGATCGTTACTACGACGTCGGCATCGCGGAAGAACACGCCGCGCTCTTCGCCTGCGGCCTCGCGACGAAAGGACTGAAGCCGTTCCTCACCATCTATTCGACCTTCATGCAGCGCGCTTACGACATGATCATTCACGACATCGCGCTGCAAAATCTCAACGTCGCGCTTTGCATGGATCGCGCCGGCCTGAGCGGCGACGACGGCCCGACGCATCACGGCGTTTTCGACATCGGCTACCTGCGCCACATCCCGAACATCGTGCACATGCAGCCGAAAAATGAAGACGAATTTGTCGACATGCTATGGACGATGGCGAACTACGACGCGGGTCCGATCGCGATTCGTTATCCGCGCGGCGCCGGCACCGGAGCGAAGCCGAAAGCGTCGCCCAAGCTGCTCGAAATCGGCAAAGCCGAAGTCGTCAGACACGGAAAAGACGTCGCCATTTTCGGCCTCGGCAACATGTTCGAAATGGCCGAGGAAGCCGCGCAAAAACTGGAGTCGTTAGGCTACAGCGTCGCGCTCATCAACCCGCGCTGGATCAAACCGATCGACACCGGCACGCTCGAATTTTTCGCGCGCAGCGTCCAGGTCGTGGCCACGATCGAAGACCACGTTTTGCACAACGGTTTCGGCTGCGCGGTTATGGAACATCTGCACACCCAGATGATCAACACGCCGGTCGTGCGCATCGGCTGGCCCGATCAATTCATCGAGCACGGCACCATTCCAATCCTGCGCAAGAAACATGGCCTAACGAGTGACGCGCTCGTGGAAAAGACGTTGCCGTTGCTCAAAAAGCCGAGCGAGAAATCGCGGCCGAGCGCCGCCTGACGGTTTCCGGTTGTGCCGGCGATCGAAGCCTCCGGGCTGACAAAAATTTACCGCACTTATCGCAAGGAGAGCGGGCTCTGGGGCTCGGTCAAAGGACTCGTTAGGCGCAAGCACGACGAGACGCGCGCGGCCGACAACATTTCCTTCACGATCGAGGAAGGCGAGCTCGTCGGGTTTCTCGGGCCGAACGGCGCGGGCAAAACCACCGTGCTAAAAATGCTTTCCGGTTTGCTCAATCCGACTTCCGGCCAGGCGCGCGTGCTCGGCTTCGTGCCGTGGGAACGGCGCGACGAATTGAAGCGGCAGTTCAGCCTGCTCATGGGTCAAAAAAACGCGCTTTGGTGGGACCTGCCCGCGCAGGAATCGCTCGAGCTCAACCGCGCGATTTACGGAATCGACCGCGAGCGTTTCAAAAAAGTCGTCGGCGGATTGAGCGAACTGCTCGAGGTCGGCGACAAGATGAACGTGATGGTGCGCGAGCTGTCGTTAGGCGAGCGCATGAAGATGGAGCTGATCTCCGCGCTCATCCACGAGCCGCGCGTGCTTTTTCTCGACGAGCCGACGATCGGCCTCGACGTCGTGAGCCAGCAGCGCGTGCGCGAGTTTTTGCGCCAATACAATTCCGAGCATCGCATCGTCACCATGCTGACGAGCCATTACATGCAGGACATCGAGGAGCTGTGCGATCGCGTCATCGTCATCGATCACGGGAAGATTTTTTTCGACGGGCCGCTCAACGACATCATCGACCGCTTTTCCGGCCACAAAATCATCAGCCTGACCTTCGATGAAAAACAACACTGCGATTTTTCAATCTTCGGCGAAGTGGTCGAGCAAACGCCGGTCAGTGTGCAATTGAAAGTGCCGCGCGCGAATGTGACCGAAGTCTGCCGGCGATTGCTCACGGCTTGCACGATTTCAGACATCAACGTGCAGGAATTGCCGGTCGAAGATGTAATCCGGCAGCTCTTCGGCGAACACAACGCCGAGGTCCGTGCCGCCGTCACGAAGCCGGCGGCCTAACGACTCAAATCCAGGCTCGCGCGGTCGCCTCGCGCAACTCGTGGATGTAACCGGGATTGACCTCGAACGCGATCGCGGGCATTTCCCCCGCCATCACCTGCTCGCGGTACGGTTTGCTTTCGACGTAACCGGCGGCGAGGAGCGCGTTGAGCACGTCTGTCATTTCATCGTTAGGCATGGCGGTGTGCGCGAGCAATTCGGAGCCGATCGCGCCTTCGCCAAACCCGATCGCGCGCAGCACGGAGCGTTCACGACCGCTCAGCTTGATTCGACGCATGCCTCCAAATGAGCAACTCGCATACCGGCGCCCATCTTTACTCAACTCGCGCGCGGGCTAAATTCGCCGCCTCATGGCCCTCTCCGAAGATCAGATCACGGCTGCGTTGCGCGGCGTGAAATATCCCGGCTTCAGCCGCGACATCGTTTCGTTCGGCCTCGTCAAAGGCATAGACCTGCGCGATGGCGACGTCATCGTCCAGCTCGCGCTCGCGACCAATGATCCGGCGATTCCGCAGACGATAAAAAACGAAGCCGAAGCGTCGTTAGGCAAAATTCCCGGAGTGCGCAGCGCGAAAGTCCGCATCGACATTCAGGCGCCGCCCGCGGGGAGTGGCAGCGCCGGTGTCGGCGCGACAAAAATCGCCGGCATCAAACACGTCATTGCGATCGCAAGCGGCAAAGGCGGTGTCGGCAAATCAACCGTGGCCGCGAATCTCGCCGTCGCGCTCGAGCAATCCAAGGCCGCCGTCGGTTTGTGCGATTGCGACATCTACGGCCCGAGCATTTCGCTCATGTTCGGCTCGCGCGATCGGCCGATGGCGACGGAAGAAAATCGCATCATCCCGATCGAGCAATACGGACTCAAGCTCATGTCGATGGGCTTTCTCCTCGACGACGCGTCGCCGGCGATTTTGCGCGGGCCGATGGTCACACGCTACACGCAACAATTTTTGCGGCAGGTCGAATGGGGTGCACTCGATTACCTCGTGCTCGATCTGCCGCCGGGCACGGGCGACATCCAGCTCACCATCGTGCAAACGGTCGCGCTGGCCGGCGCGATCATCGTCACCACGCCGCAGGAAGTCGCGCTGATCGACGCGCGCAAAGCCTCGACCATGTTTGAAAAAGTGAACGTGCCTGTCCTCGGCCTGATCGAAAACATGAGCTATTTCATCGCGCCTAACGACGGCCAGCGTTACGACATTTTCGGGAGTGGCGGCGGCGAACGGGAAGCGAAACGGATTCACGCGCCATTGTTAGGCCAGATCCCGATCGAGATCGCGACGCGGGAAGCAGGCGATCGCGGGATGCCAATCACAGCCGAGCCTAACGACTCCCCGGTGGCGGCGGAATTTCGCAAAATCGCCGCGCGTCTCCGCGAGATGCTGCCAACTTAAGCTTGCCAGCGAGTTCGTTAGTTTGGTAAATAGGCGGCTCGCTGGTTCGTCTAATGCTTTAGAGGACAGCACGGATGTTATGAAAGAATCTGCTCAGGGAGCCGCCGGCGAAGAAGGCTCGCAATTCCTGAAAAACTCGGTCCTCTACAAGGAGTTCCTCGCCGAACGCGAAGAAGTTTTGAAACACAAATGGATCGAGAGCGAAAAGGCCGGTGCCGATATCGGATTTGAAAAAGCTTTGCTCGACTGGATCGTGAAACACCGCTCCAGTTGGCGCGAACGAAGAATGCGCGAGGCGCGGACGGCGAAAGCGCCGGCCTGAACTTCGCCGCTTCCTTTAAGGCGATCCCGCGAGGTCGCGAAGGAAAATGACCGAAAACAAAAAATCGCCTGACGAAAAGTCGGTCCGCATTTTCGATGCGGAAATGTTGCGACGCGCTTTGCGCCGGATCGCGCACGAAATCATCGAGCGCAATCGCGAGCTCGGCGCGCTGGTCCTCGCCGGCATTCCGGCGCGCGGAGTCGCGCTGGCGAACCGGATCGCCGCCGACATTTCCACGCTCGAGAAAACCGAGATCGCGACCGGTGTCATCGATGTCGGGATGCATCGCGACGACGTGCGGCAGCGCGCGGCTCTGCCGATCGTTAGGCCATCGCGTTTGCCGCTGCCGTTAGGCGAACGCACCGTCATCATCGTCGACGATGTTTTGTTCACTGGCCGCACCTGCCGCGCCGCGCTCGACGCGATCGGCTCTTTCGGCCGCCCGGCCTGCATTCAACTCGCCGTCCTGATCGATCGCGGACATCGCGAGCTGCCGATCCGGCCCGATTACGTCGGGAAAAATCTCCCCACCGCGCGTAACGAAAGGGTGCGGGTGCGTCTCCAGGAAACCGACAACGAGCCCGATGCCGTCTGGCTGGAAAAAGCGCCTAACGAAAAGTGAACACGACCTGGACACGCAAAGACCTGCTCGGCCTGCGCGAGCTTTCCGCGGAAGAGCTCACGCTCGTTCTCGACACGGCCGACGCTTTCAAACAAGTCGGCACCCGCGAAGTCAAAAAGGTTCCGGCGCTCCAGGGAAAAACTTTGGTCAACCTTTTCATCGAGCCGAGCACGCGCACCCGCACCTCCTTCGAGCTCGCGGCGAAACGTCTCAGCGCCGACATCGTCAACATCACCGCCTCCGCGTCCAGCCTGACGAAAGGCGAAACGCTCAAGGACACCGCGAAAGTCCTCGAGGCCAATCACGCCGACATCATCGTCCTCCGCCACAGCTCGGCCGGCGCGCCGCAGTTTCTCTCGACGCGGGTGCGCGCGAGCGTGATCAATGCCGGCGACGGCGCGCACGAGCATCCGACCCAGGGCCTGCTCGACCTCTACACCATCCGCGAAAAGAAAGGCCGCATCGCTGGTCTGCACGTCGCGATCATCGGCGACATTTTGTTCAGCCGGGTGGCGCGCTCGAATATTTTTGCGCTGCGAAAGCTGGGCGCGCAGATCACGCTCGTCGGTCCGAGCACGCTCGTCCCGCGCGAGTTCGAAGAGCTCGGGGTAAGAATCTCCCACCGGCTCGACGAGGTGCTGCCGACCGTCGACGTGGTGAACCTGTTGCGCATCCAGCATGAACGTCAGCGCAAGGAATATTTCCCTGGGCTCGGCGAATACATTCGTTTTTTTGGCCTAACGAAAAGCCGCGCCGAACTCTTGAAGCCCGACTGCCTCATCATGCATCCCGGCCCGATCAATCGCGGGGTCGAGATTGACAGCGAACTGGCCGACAGCGCGCGCAGCGTCATTCTCGAGCAAGTGACCAACGGCCTCGCCGTGCGCATGGCTGTGCTCTATCTCTGCAACGGAGCGAACGCATCATGACGCCGACGCTCATTCGCAACGGCCGCGTCATCGATCCGGCGAATGACCGTGACGAAATCGCCGATCTCTTGCTTGTCGACGGCCGGATCAGCGACCAACGGCCTAACGAGTGCGACGAAATCGACGCGACCGGATTGATCGTTAGTCCGGGATTGATCGACATCCACGTCCATTTTCGCGAACCCGGTTTTGGCTGGAAAGAAACGATCGAGTCAGGCGCGCGCGCGGCGGCGGCGGGCGGATTCACGACCGTCGTTTGCATGCCGAACACTTCGCCCGCGGCCGACAGCCCGAGCACGATTGCGTGGATCAAAGATCGCGCCGCGCAGGTTGCAGACGTGCGCGTTCTGCCGACCGGCGCGATTTCAAAAAACCTCGCCGGCGAAGAACTCGCGCCGATCGGTTCACTAGCGCAAGCCGGGGTGGTCGCGATCACGGATGACGGCCATTGCATTCAGAACAACGAGCTGATGCGCCGCGCGGTCGAGTACGCGCGCATGTTCGATCTGCCGCTGCTCGATCACTGCCAGGATTACAATCTCGTCGGCAACGGCGTCGTGCACGAAGGTCATTGGAGCACGTTGCTTGGTCTGCCCGGCTGGCCCGCGGCGGGCGAAGAAGCGATCGTCGCGCGCAACATTCTCCTCGCGGAATGCTGCGATCATCGCATTCATTGCCAGCATATCAGCGCGGCGGGGAGCGTGCGGCTCTTGCGCGAGGCGCGAGCGCGCGGGGTGAAAATCAGCGGCGAAGTTTGCCCGCACCACATCGCGCTCACCGATGCGGCGATCGAAAATTTCGACACGAACTGCAAGATGAATCCACCGCTGCGCGCGCAACGCGACATCGACGCGCTCCTCGAAGGAATTGCCGACGGCACACTCGAAATCCTCGCGAGCGACCACGCGCCGCACGCGAAATTCGAGAAGGAAGTGGAATTCGACGCTGCGCCTTTTGGCATCATCGGATTGGAAACGGAGCTTGGATTATTTCTCGACCTGCTCGTGCATCGGCACAAAACGATCGGCCTCCCGCGACTAATTTCCTGCCTAACGATCAATCCCGCGCGATTGTTAGGCTTGGAGAGCGGCACGCTGTCGTTAGGCGCGCCGGCCGACATCACCCTGATCGACCCCGATCTCGAATGGACGGTAAACGCTGAGGTCTTCGCATCCGCCTCGCGCAATACCCCGTTCAACGGCTGGAAACTCAAAGGCCGCGCCGTCCGCACCATCGTCGGCGGGAAAACCGTCTGGCCATCTCATTGAAAGGCGCGGCCGTATTGCGCCGGCGGTTTCATTTTCTGATGGAGCGGGCGCGCGGCGTTGAGCGGCCAGTAGGGATGGCGCAAGAACTCGCGCGCCATCAAAACCAGATCGGCCTGGCCCACGCGGATGATTTGGTCGGCCTGCGCTGGGTCGGTGATCATGCCGACGGTAGCGGTGGCGATCGCGGATTCGCGGCGGATTTGCTCGGCGAAACGGAGTTGGTAACCGGCGCCGGTTGGGATTTGCGCGTTGGGAACGTTGCCGCCGCTCGAGCAATCGATCAGGTCCACGCCTAACGACTGTAATTTTTTCGCGAGCGCGACCGAGTCGTCGCTGCTCCAGCCACCCTCGGTCCAATCGGTCGAGGAAATGCGGACGAAAAGCGGCGTGTCGTTAGGCAAAACTGCGCGCACGGCGGTGACCGTCTCGCAAAGAAAACGGATCCGATTCTCGAAGGAGCCGCCATATTCGTCCGCGCGCCGGTTGCTCAGGGGCGAAAAAAAACTGTGCAGCAGATAGCCGTGCGCGGCGTGAATTTCGATCACTTGCGCGCCCGCCTTCAACGCCCGCTCCGCCGCGCGCGCGAACGCATCGCGGATGCGCGCGAGACCCGCGCGATCTAATTCCTGCGGCGTTTGGTAGTCGTCGTCGAAAGGCAGCGGGCTCGCGCCGAAAATTGGACTCCAGCCACCTTCCGCGACGCTCAGCGGTTTTCCGCCTTCCCACGGCCGCGCCGTGCTCGCCTTGCGCCCGGCGTGCGCCAACTGCATGCCGGCGATCGCGCCTTGTCGCCTAACGAACGCGAAAATCCGCGCCAGCATCTCGATGTGCTCGTCCTTCCAAATTCCGAGATCGTTAGGCGAAATCCGGCCTTCCGACAAAACCGCGGCGGCTTCGGTAAAAACGAGCGCCGCGCCGCCGACCGCGCGACTTCCGAGGTGGACAAGATGCCAGTCGCTCGCGAACCCGTCCTCGCTCGAATACTGGCACATCGGCGAGACGACAATGCGGTTGCCCAATTCCACCCCGCGCAGGCGAAGCGGCGAAAAAAGATGGGCGCTTTGGTTTTGATCCACGTCAACGAATCGCACAGCGCGCGCGTTTCGTCCTCCGGCCGGCGCCTAACGAGGCCCAGCTTGTTCGATGTCGAATAATTTCGGACCGACTTTTTTGCCGACATATTTGGTCGATTGAAAAAGCATCACATAGAAAACCGCGACCGCGACGAGCGTGACGGCGCCGGTCGCCCAGTGATGGGCGCGCATGCGCGAGAGTTTTGGCGCGAAGGCGATGACGCCGAAAAGGCTCAGGACAACAATCACGGCGTCGAAGCTCGCGCGCTGCCAGTAGCTCCCGCCGAGGTGCAGCCACATGCCGAATTCGTCGAAGGTCAGCGCCATGCCGAAGCCGTAGAGGAGCGCGCAAATTCGGCGCATGCGGTCGTTAGGCTGCTGGATGAAAACGAGCAGGCCGCCGACGGTTGAGAGGAGAAAAATTCCGTAGTTGAGGTGGTGGACATGCGTGCCGGTGCCGGTGTGCAGAAACAAATCGGGGATGCGCCGCGTCATGATGAGAATGACGAGGATGCGCGAGGCGATGAAGGTGAGGAGGAAGGTCGTGAAGACGATGCGGGCAAGATGTCGCGTCGTCAGACTGGACGTTGTGTTCGTCATTCGCGCGAAATTTGGCCGATCGCGGGCGCCGGGTCGAGCAGGATTGCGCCGCGGTTGGCGTCTGAGCGTAGACGCGGAGAGAGTTGAAAATGACAATTCCTTTTTTCGAAGTCGCGGCTTTCACCGACCGTCTTTTCGCCGGCAATCCGGCGGGTGTTTGTCTGCTCAAGGACTGGTTGCCCGATGCGCAAATGCAGGCGATCGCCGCGGAGAACAACCTTGCGGAAACTGCGTTCCTGATCGAGCGCGCAGAGCATTTCGATCTTCGCTGGATGACGCCGACGGTCGAAGTGGAACTGTGCGGTCACGCCACGCTTGCGTCCGCGCACGTGATTTTTCGGCATTGGAATTACGCCGGCGATGTGGTGCGTTTCCAGACGCGCAGCGGCGAGCTGCAGGTCGAGCGAAAAGGCGAGCGGCTCGTGCTCGATTTTCCGGCGCGGCCGGCGCGGGAGGCAAGTGCGCCTAACGAATTGATCGACGGACTGGGCGCGACCCCGCTCGAGGTCTGGCGCGAGCGCGATTTTTTCGCGGTCTTTCGCGGCGAAGAAGAAGTGGCGGCCCTGCGACCGGATTTCGCGCGCCTCGCGCAAGTAGAGACTCAGGCCGTGGTCGCGACCGCGCCGGGGCGGGATTGCGATTTTGTCTCGCGCTGTTTTGGACCGCGCGTCGGCATCCCAGAAGATTCGGTGACTGGTTCGACGCATTGCACGCTCACTCCTTTTTGGTCGGCGCGTCTCGGCAAACGGGAGTTGTTCGCACGGCAGATTTCAGCGCGCGGCGGGGAACTTTTCTGCGAAGATCGCGTCGACCGGGTCGGGATCGGGGGAAATGCCGTCACCTATTGCGAAGGCAAAATTCATTTTGCCTAACGACCTAATCTTCCGCGAACGCTTCCGGCGGCGGGCAACTGCAAAAAAGATTCCGGTCGCCGTAAACGCTGTCGATGCGCGCGACCGCTGGCCAGAATTTTTGGTCGCGCGTCCAGCTCGCGGGAAAAGCGGCCTGCTCGCGCGAATAAGGGCGGTCCCAGGTGTCGGACGCGACCTGCGCGGCGGTGTGCGGCGCGTTCTTGAGCGGATTGTTTTTGCGATCGGATTCGCCGTTTGCGATCGCGTCGATCTCGCCTTTGATCGCGATCATGGCGTCGCAAAAACGGTCAAGCTCGTCTTTCGGTTCGCTCTCGGTCGGCTCGATCATCATCGTGCCTGGCACCGGCCAGGAAACGGTCGGCGCGTGAAAGCCGTAATCCATCAAACGTTTCGCCACATCTTCGACTTCGACGCCGGCGCTTTTACACGGGCGCAGATCGAGGATGCATTCGTGCGCGACGAGGCCGCGCCGGCCTTTGAAGAGGACGGGGAAGTGCGGGTCGAGGCGCTTCGCGATGTAGTTGGCGTTGAGAATGGCGGTCTCGGTCGCTTTCGTTAGGCCGGCACCGCCCATCATGCGGATATACATCCAGGAGATGGTGAGGATGCTCGCGCTGCCGTAGGGCGCGGCCGCGACCGGATGCGATTCGTTAGGGCCTAACGAACGATCGAGCGTCGGCAGGCCGGGAAGAAATTCGACGAGATGTTGCGCCACGCCGATCGGCCCGACGCCGGGGCCGCCGCCACCGTGCGGAATGCAAAAAGTTTTGTGCAAATTGAGATGGCAAACATCCGCGCCGATGTCGCCGGGACGGCAGAGCCCGACCTGCGCGTTCATGTTTGCGCCGTCCATGTAAACCTGGCCGCCGTGTTCGTGCACGATCTGGCAAATCTCGCGGATGGTGGTTTCGAAAACGCCGTGCGTGGACGGATACGTGACCATGAGCGCGGCGAGATCCTGCGCGTGCTCGCCGGCTTTCGCGCGCAAATCGGCGACGTCGATGTCGCCATCTTCGAGACAACGAATCGGCACAACTTTGAAGCCTGCCATGACCGCGCTCGCCGGATTAGTGCCGTGTGCCGAAGTGGGGATAAGACAAATTTTTCGCGCCGCTTCGTCGCGCGATGCGTGGTACGCGCGAATCGCGAGCAGGCCCGCGTACTCGCCTTGCGAGCCGGCGTTCGGTTGCAGCGAAACGGCCGCGAAACCGGTGATCTCGGCGAGCCAGTTCTCGAGCTGGTCGCACATCTCGCGATAGCCCGCGGTCTGGTCGTTAGGCGCGAACGGATGCATGCGCGAAAATTCCGGCCAGGAAACCGGAAACATTTCCGCGGTCGCGTTCAGCTTCATCGTGCAGGAGCCGAGCGGAATCATGGAATGGCAGAGCGAAAGATCGCGCGCTTCAAGCCGGCGGAGGTAGCGCAGCATCTCGGTCTCGCTGTGATGGGTGTTGAAAACCGGATGAGCGAGGAAGTTGGATTTTCGATTTTCGATTTTCGACTTGCGATCGTTAGGCGCGCTCGCGTTCGGAAGAACGGCGCGGCTTTCGCCAAAGATGCGGAGGAGGGTTTCGACGTCGTCGGGAGTGCTCGTCTCGTCGAGCGAAATGCCGACGCTTTGTGAATCGAACGCGCGCAGGTTGCAATTTTCGCGCGCGGCACGGCGCAGAATTTCCGCGCTGTTTTTTTTCCCGAGATCGACGCGAATGGTGTCGAAAAAATCCCAGTGCGCGATGCCGTAGCCGAGGCGGTCGAGACCTTCGGCGAGCCGGCAGGTGAGCGCGTGGACGCGAAGCGCGATTTTTTTCAAACCTTCCGGCCCGTGATAAACCGCGTACATCGAGGCCATGACGGCGAGAAGAACCTGCGCCGTGCAGATGTTGCTCGTGGCCTTGTCACGGCGGATGTGCTGCTCGCGCGTTTGCAGCGCGAGGCGGTAAGCTGGTTTGCCCGCGGCATCGTGCGACACGCCGACGAGCCGGCCCGGCATGTGGCGTTTGTATTGATCGCGGGTGGCGAAATAAGCGGCGTGCGGGCCGCCAAAGCCCAGCGGAACGCCAAAGCGCTGGGTCGAGCCGACAGCAACGTCGGCGCCAAATTCGCCCGGCGCACGGAGCAATGTTAGTGCGAGAATATCGGCGGCGACGATCGCGAGCGCGCCGGCCTCGTGCGCTTGCCTAACGAATGTTTCGTAATCGTAGATCGCGCCGTCCGTTGCCGGATATTGGAGGAGAACGCCGAACGTCTTTTCGTTGGGCGAAAAATTTTCATGATCGCCGACGACGACCTTGATGCCGAGCGGCCGCGCGCGCGTCTGTACGACTTCGATGGTTTGCGGGTGGCAATTTTCGGAAACGAAAAACGTGTCGCGATCAGGGACGACGGCTTGGCAGAGCGCCATTGCTTCGGCCGCCGCGGTTGCTTCATCGAGGAGCGAAGCGTTCGCGATGTCGAGCGCCGTGAGGTCGGTCACCATTGTCTGGAAATTGATCAGCGCCTCGAGCCGGCCTTGCGCGACCTCGGCCTGATACGGCGTGTAGGCGGTGTACCAACCGGGGTTTTCGAGAATGTTCCGTTGAATCACCGGCGGGACGACGCAATCGGAATAGCCCGCGCCGATGAAGCTGCGCCCGACCTTGTTTTTGCGCGAAAGCTCACGCAGCTCAGCGAGCGCTTCTTCTTCGGACTTGCCGGCTGGAAGATCGAGCGGATTCGTTAGGCGAATGTCTTTCGGCACGGTCGCGTCGATGAAATCGTCGAGGCTTTCGAAGCCGAGCGTCGCGAGCATTTGCGCGATTTCGTCATCGTTAGGGCCGATGTGGCGGCTGACGAACGGGCTCAGTTCCTCTGCGCCTAACGAATGTTTCGGCGAGAGAGTTTTCGTCTCGAGCTCGCGCGGTGCTTCAACCGAATCCATCTCGAAATCCTACGGGAGTGCGGCGAAAGCGGCAAACACGCGCGCTCGTCAGGCCGCGTCGGAAGTCGTGATGCCGTGGGCGCGCAAATGCTCGCGCAGCTCGGCGAGATGTTTGCGATCGCGCGTTTCGACCGTGCAAATCACCTGCACCGCGGAAATGTCGGAGCTGGCGAAGGCGCGATCGTGCACGACCTGCTTGATGCTCGCGCCAGCCGCGGCGATTTGCCCGGCGAAATCGGCCAGACCGCCCGATCGATCGCTGATCAACGCCGTGAAACGCGAGAGCCGGCCGTCGGCGACGAGGCCGCGCTCGATCACGCGGCTAAGAATGTTCGGATCGATGTTGCCGCCGCAAAGCAAAAGCACGACGCGCTTGCCGGCGAGCTCGGGCAACTGGCGGGAAAGACAGGCCGCGAGCGGCGTCGCGGCCGCGCCTTCGACGACGCCCTTTTCGAGCTCCACGATGCGCAAAATCGCGAGCGCGACTTGTTCTTCGGTGACGGTGATCGTGCGATCGGTGTGGGCGCGCGCGATCGCGAAAGCATTGCCGCCGACCTGCGCGATGGCGAGGCCGTCGGCGAGCGTCGGCCGCGTTTGGATCGTGACCGGTTTGCCGGCTGCGAGCGCGGCGGAAAAACTGGCGACGTGGTCGGCTTCGACCGCGATCACTTTCGCTTCCGGCCGCAAAGTTTTCACGGCCAGCGAAACGCCCGCGAGCAGACCGGCGCCACCGACTGGCACGATGACGGCATCGAGATTCGGTACTTGCCTAATGACTTCCAGCCCGACCGTGCCCTGGCCGGCAATGATGTCGGGATGATCGAAGCCATCGATGTAGGCGAGGCCTTCTTCCTTCGCGATTTCATGCGCGCGGGTTTTTGCCTCGGCAAAATCCTTGCCGTGGAGGACGACGTTGGCGCCGAGTGTTTGGCAGTTACTGATTTTGATGAGCGGCGCGAACCTCGGCATCACGACGGTCGCGGGCACGCCCAGCAATTTGCCCTGATACGCGAGCGCCTGCGCGTGATTGCCGGCGCTGGCCGCGATCACGCCTTTCTTTTTTTGTTCCGGCGCGAGGCGCGAGAGCGCGTTGCGCGCGCCGCGTTCCTTGAAACTTCCGGTGCGCTGCAAATTGTCGAGCTTGCAAAAAATCCGCATGCCGGTGAGCTCGCTGAGCGGAATCGATTCCGGGCAGGGCGATTCGTAGACCGCGCCTTTGATGCGGCCGGCGGCTTGCTCGATGTCTTCGAAGGTGGTCACGCGGTTGTGAGTCTTTAGCTCAATCAACCGTGCGCCATCAATCCTCAACGGCATCGAGCACTTCGCGGATTTTGCCTCCGAGCTGGCCGGCCGTGAATGGCTTTGGCAGAAATGTCATCTTCGGATCGCGGCGATTTTTTGGCTGGAGGGATTCGTCGAGATAACCGGAGACGAAAATCACTTTTGTTTTCGGATTGGCCCGGCGCAGCCAGTCGGCAAAATCGCGGCCGCTCATTTTCGGCAGGACGAGATCGGTCAGGAGCAGGTCGATCTGTTGCGCGCCTTTTTCGCCTAACGAACTTGTCGCATCGGCCGCGCTCGCGGCTTCGACGACGTCGTAACCAAGGCCGCGCAGGACGCGGACGGCGAGATGGCGCACGCTGACGTCGTCTTCCAGAACCAGAATTTTTTCCGTGCCGGTCGGTGTCTGCGCCTGGCCGCGGCGTTTGTAGGCGGGCGGCGGCGGCGCCTCGACGCGGGGCAGAAAAATATGAAAGGTCGTGCCTTTGCCGAGCACGCTCTCGGCGCAAATTTGGCCGCCGCTTTGCCTAACGATGCCGTAGCTGGTGGCGAGCCCGAGCCCGCTGCGTTGCCTGGAATTTTTCGTGGTGAAAAACGGCTCGAACAATCGCTCCATCACTTCGTCCGTCATGCCGCCGCCGTTGTCGCGCACGCTGATGTGGACAAACTCGCCCGCGCTCAACTCGCAGCCGTGAATCGTTTCGTCCTCGTTCGTCCTAACGACCGCGGTCGCGATCGTGAGGCGGCCGCCGTTGCGCATCGCGTCGCGCGCGTTGACCGCGAGATTGAGCATGATCTGGGTGAGCTGGCCGGGATCGGCGCGAACGTGTGCGCCTTCCTTGAGATCATGAAGCTCGGGAACGACGGAAATATTTTCGCCTAACAAATGCAGGATCGACTCCTCGAGTTTTGAAATGAAGGCGTTGATCTCGAGCACGTCCGGCTCGAGCGCCTGGCGCCGGCTGAAGGCGAGCAATTGATTCGTTAGGCCGGAAGCGCGGCCGGCGGCGTCGCGGATCTCGGCGATCTGGCTCGTGACCGCGCCCTTGACCGCGTTGGCGGACAAAATCAGATCGCTGTAGCCGAGAATGGTGGTGAGAAAATTATTGAAGTCGTGCGCCACGCCGCCGGCGAGCTGGCCGAAAGCTTCCATCCGCTGCGAATGCGCGGCCTGGGCCTGCAATTGTTTGCGTGCGGTCACATCCATCATCGAGCAAACCGTGCGCACCGCCGCGCCGCTCGCGTCGCGCAGGATCAGGGCGCGGTCGAGAATGTCGACGTACTCACCGTCGGCGCGCTGGAAACGATATTCGATCGCCCAGTTCTCACTCTGGCCGGCGAAAGTTTCGCGCAAGCTTTCCTGCACGCTGGGCAAGTCCTCCGGATGAATATGCTCGAGCCAGAAACCGATCTTGCCCGCGTCCGTCGCGGAATGGCCGAGCAAACTCTCGAGTCCGCGCGGCCAGGCGAGCGTGCCGGTTTTTACATCCCAATCCCGAATCGCATCATTCGTCGCGCGCGCAACGCTCTCAAAATATTCCGCGCCCAGCGCTGGATCGAGCGCGGGAATCGCGCGCCGGGATTTTTCGTGGCCGGGATCATGTGGGTGAGCAGGTTTTTTTTGGTCGGACCGTGAAGGCTTGATCTTGGACGATGACATGGCGGCGAGCGGCCCCGGCCGCAACGCACATTCAAGCTAGATCTGTGCCTGATCGGGCGCGCACTTCGCGATCGATTTCGCCTTGCTTTCGGCGATGGCAAAAGCAGGCTCCCGGCAAGATGCCGACAGAAAATCCATTCGATCCATTGCGGCCTTTGCGAAATCAAAAGGCGCTCGTCACGGGCGCGAACTCCGGGATCGGCGAAGCGTGCGCGATCGCTCTCGGCGCGGCCGGCGCCGCCGTCGTGGTCAATTACGTTTCGCGGCCGGAAGATGCGGAGCGGGTCGTCGCGCAAATCCGCGCGCAGGGCGGCGAAGCGATCGCGCTCGAGGCCGACGTGAGCAGCGAAGCGCAGGTGCAGGCGATGTTTGCCGGGATGGTGAAGTCGTTAGGCACGATCGACATTTTGGTCAACAACGCTGGGCTCCAGCAGGACGCGCCGTTTGAAAAAATGACCCTCGCGCAATGGGAAACAGTGATCGCGGTCAATCTCACCGGCCAGTTTCTCTGCGCGCGCGAAGCAGTCCGGGAATTTTTGCGGCGCGGCGTTGTGCCCGCAGTCTCGAGCGCCGCCGGAAAAATCATCTGCATGAGTTCGGTGCACGAACGAATCCCGTGGGGCGGCCACGTCAATTACGCGACTTCGAAAGGCGGCGTCATGCAGTTGATGAAAAGCATGGCGCAGGAACTCGCGCCGAAAAAAATTCGCGTCAACAGCATCGCGCCGGGCGCGATCAAAACGCCGATCAATCGCGACGCGTGGGACACGGCCGAGGCGCTGAACGCGCTCCTCACGTTGATTCCCGACGGCCGCATCGGCGAGCCGGAAGACATCGCGCGCACCGCGGTCTGGCTCGCGTCCGATCAATCGGATTACATCACTGGCGCGACCATTTTTGTTGACGGCGGGATGACGCTCTATCCCGGTTTTGCGACCGGCGGTTAAAAAAAGTTTGTGAACTTCACACTCAAAGAGCTGGCGGAAATGAGCGGCGGCAAGATCGCGGGCGATCCCAGCCTAACGATCAGCGGCGCGGCTCCGCTGGCCGACGCGCTCGCGGGCGAAATCACCTTTTACGGCAACCAGCGCTACCTCGCGGCCTTTCGCAAAACGCGCGCGACGGCCGCGTTTGTCCCCGCCGATTTCGAAGAGCAGATCGTCGCGGCGCAGATTCGCGTCGTGCAGCCGGCGAAAGCTTTCGAGCAGGTCGCGCTCCGTTTTACGCCGCCGCCGGTCACGTTTCCGCTCGGCGTGCATCCGAGCGCGATCGTCGCGGAGGGCGTGTCGTTAGGCAAAAATGTTTCGTTAGGGCCGAACGTCGTTGTCGAGCCGGGCGTGCGCGTCGGCGACGGCACGCGCATCGGGGCTGGCTGCTACATCGGGCACAGCACTTCCATCGGCTCGGACACTCACATTTATCCGAACGTGACCATTCGCGAGCGGATCAAGATCGGCGACCGCGTCATTCTCCATGGCGGCATCGTCATCGGCACGGACGGATTTGGTTTTGAACTGGTCGGCGGCGCGCAAAAAAAAGTGCCGCAGCTCGGGATTGTCCAGATCGACAACGATGTCGAGATCGGCGCGAACACGACGATCGATCGCGCGCGCTTCGGCCGCACCTGGATTCAGGACGGGGTGAAAATCGACAACCTCGTGCAGATCGCGCACAACGTTGTCGTCGGCAAAAACACCGTCATTTGCGCGCAGTGCGGCATCGCCGGCAGCGTGCGCATCGGGGCGAACGTGATCATGGGCGGACAGGTCGGCGTCATCGGCCACATCGAGATCGACGACGGCACGTTGATCGGCGCGCAATGCGGCGTCTCGAAAAGTCTGCACGGCGGCAGATGGTGGTCGACGCCGTCGATGCCGGTCGCCGAAGCGAAACGGCAGATCGCATGGCTGCGAAATCTGGGCGGCTTATTCGAACGGGTGAAAGCGCTCGAGGAAAAGGCGCGACCGGTCGAAGGCGGCGAATAAATTCATTCGTTAGGCGATTCGTCAGGGGACGAGAAAAATTTTGCCGCTGTAAGGATCCTTCACTTTGCTGCCGGGCGCGAATCCGGTCACATCGACGTAGCCGCCGTTCGGATCGTACGGGCTAAAGACGTAACCTGGTTTTCCTGGAACCGGTTTCGCGTAGGGAATGCTCGATTTCTCGGACGCGGGATGCGGAGTCGCGGAAACGCGCGATGAGGTCGAGGAAGTTGTCGAGCGCGCAGCGACGCGCGGCGTCGGGCTCGGAGCGGGCCGCGATTCCGATTCGGTCCTCTGCTCGGCGACGCGATGCGCCGTCGGGGATGGCGGTGCGGCGACTGTTTCGGAACGCTGGGAAATTTGCGGCGGCGGCGCCGGCTGGAACGGCTGCGGATAAGGATTTGTGTTCGGCGGCGCGGAGGTCTGCGGGGTCGTGGTCGTCGCGGTGGTGTTGGCGCCGTTGTTGTCTTGTTGGTCGAGCTGAAGTTTTTCGCGGACGTATTGATGCGGCGCGTCGAGCACGCGGAAGGTCGTGACGGCGGCGTCGTGGGTGGTCTGGCACGAAGTCAGGGCGAGGATGGTGAAGAGAAGCGCGAGCCGTTTCATGTGCAGGAAAATGTCGCCGATTTCGACGTTTGCGCGCGCAAAAACTTCATGCAAAAAAGCGGGACGGCGATTTTTTTTGATCGTTCAGTGCAATTGCCCGATCCATTGCGCGGCGTAACGCACGACGTCGCGCGCGCTCGTCAGGCAAAGCTTTTCGCGAATGTTCGCGCGATGCGCCTCGACCGTTTTTTTGCTCAGGTGCAACTGGCGCGCGATCTCGTGCATGTCGCGGCCTTCCCCGATGAGCTGGAAAACTTCCAGCTCGCGATCGCTCAACCGCTCGACCGCCGAGCGCGCCTCGCCGCCGCCCTGGATGTGATCGAAGATCATCCGTTTCGACATCGTCGGGCTGATGTAAATCTCGCCGTCGAGCACGCTGCGGACGGCGCCGAGCACGCAATCGAGCGCCTCGCGTTTCATGACGTAACCGCGCGCGCCGGCGCGGAGCGCGCGCTCGGCGTAGAGCGCCTCGTCGTACATCGAGACCATCAGCACGGGCAGATCGGGCCGTTCGGTTTTGATAAATTTCATCAGCTCGATGCCGTTGGCGCCGCCGCGCAGGCCGATGTCGACGACCGCGAGATCGAACTCCTGCCCGCGGATGGCATCGAGCGCGCCGGCGCTGTTTTCCGCTTCCGCGCGCACCACGAGATCGGACTGGCCGTCGAGCAATTGCGCCATGCCTTTGCGAAAAAGCGGATGGTCATCGACGAGCAGAATGCTGCGCTTTTTTTTCGAGATCGATGGATGAGGTGGCGTCGGCTTTTTCACACGAGATCTCGAGCGCGCGGCGGTTCGTCCAGTTTTTTGGAACTCCGCGGCCGCTGGAAGAGTCCTTCCTTTTAATCGCACCCGTGGCCGCGAGGCGATGTCTGCAAATCGCACGCTTTGCCCGAATGGAAAGATTACTTTTGCGCCGGCAAGGTGCAGGTCACGGCGGTGCCGCCGCCGGACTGCGATTCCAAAGTCAGGCGCGCGCCGATCACACTCGCGCGATGCTGCATGATGTCGATGCCCATGCCCTTTTCCGATTTTTCCGCCGGCAAACCGCGGCCGTCGTCGGCGATTTTGAGGACAAGGCTTTTGCCGGAGCGCGCGAGCGAAATCACGATCTCGCGCGCCTCCGCGTACTTGACCGCGTTGCCGACCGCTTCCTGCGCGATGCGATAAAGATTGAGGATGACGGCGTCGTCGCGGATGCGCACGGCATGCGGAGCGACCAGCCGGCAGGTCACGTTCGCGTGGCTGTGGCGATAGGCCAGCTCGCGTAACGCGCTCGTCAGCCCGCCGGAACTTAATTCCGGCGGATGAAGGCCGCGAGCGAGATCGCGCGCGAGGCCGACGTTGGCGTTGACGATTTTCGCCGCTTCGGAAAACGCGCGGGCCTGCGCGGGATTACTTTTCGCGAGCTTCTGCGCGTCCGATTCGAGCATGAACGCGGCCGCGGCCAGCTCCTGGCAAAGACTGTCGTGCAAATCCTGGCCGATGCGCCGTTTCTCGCGCTCGCTGATAAGGAGGATTTCCTGTTCGAGCTGCCAGCGCTGTTTTATTTCCTCCTGCAATTGTTCGTTCGCGGAAGTCAGCTCCGCCGTGCGCTCGTGCACCCGCTGCTCGAGCTCGTCGTGCGCGCGTTGCAGTTGTTCCTCCGCGTTGCGCATCTCGGTCGCGTCGCGCGCGATCTTGGCGTAACCGCGCAGCTCGCCGTTTTCGTCGTCGAGCCGATGCATGATGCCGTCGACCCAGATGCGCGAGCCATCCTTGCGCAGATGCCAGCGGCGGTCGGGGGCGACGCCTTTGCGGCGCGCGATCGCCATTTCCTTTTCCTCGGCCGCGCGAGCCCGATCTTCCGGGGTGAAAATCATCTCGGCGCTGCGGCCGAGCGCTTCATCCGAAGTCCAACCGAAGACGCGCTCGGCGCCTTTGCTCCAGTAAATAATGTGATTGCTCGTGTCCATGAGGAACATGGCGTATTCGGGCGCGCCGTCGATGAGGAGGCGAAGTCTTTCCTCGCTCTCGCGCAATTTCTCCGTGCGCGCTCGCTCCTCGGTCACATCGCGCGCGACGCCGGCGACGCGGACGACTTCGCCGGCTTCGTCGTGAATCGGGAAACCGGTGTCGCGAATCCAGCGCGTCTCGCCATCGGTTGGCCTGACGATGCGATAATTGCGCACGAAAGTTTTGCCCGCGAGCGCTTCAGGCAGGCCGCTCATCGCCTCGACCCGATCGTCCGGCGCGACGAGATCGAGCCGTCGGTTGCGGTCGCGGAGCAATTCTTTGCGCGGCTGGCCGAACATTCTTTCGTAAACCGGATTGACGTATTCGAGCCGAAAGGTCTTCGCATTCAAAATCCAGAAAACGTCTGCGGAATTTTCCGCGAACTGGCGGAAGCGTTCTTCGCTCTCGAGCAATTGCAGCTCGGCGCGCTTGCGCGATTCGATCACGTCGAGAATCGCGAAGATGGAGGCGGCTTCGCCGGTCGTGCTTTTGACCAGCGTCGCGGTCATGTTTCCCCAAATCGTCTCGCCGGTTTTGCGGACGAAACGTTTCTCGAGCGCGAAATCGGCGATCTCGCCCGCGAGCAACTTTGCGGTCAGCGCTTTTTCCTTCGCGAGATCGTCGGGATGGGTGACGTCGTCGACTTTGAGCTCGAGCATTTGCGCGTGGGTGCAGCCGCAGAGCGCGCACGCCCCTGGATTGACGTCGAGAAAACGCCCTTCCGGCGAAATCTGCACGATGCCGACGTGCGCTTGCTCGAACATCGCGCGGTAACGCGCTTCGCTCGCGCGCAATTCCGCCTCGGCCTGGATGCGTCGCGTGATATCGACAAAGGTGACGACCGCGCCCGCGATGTGATCGTCGGCCGTGCGGTAGGGCGCGATGCGGGTGAGGAACCAGCCGTCTTCATCGAGCCGCACTTCGGTTTCGATCACGGTCAAATCTTCGAGCACGCGATGGACGTCGCGGACGAGATCGGGATAGCGCAGCTTGTGTGTGATGTCGGAGATCGGCCGCCCGAGATCGGCCGGGATGAGATTGAAAATCTTCTGCGCGCTCGGCGTGAAACGCTCGATGCGAAGTTGCCGGTTGAGGAAAACCGTCCCGACCTGCGTCGCCGCCATCAGGTTCGTCAGGTCGGTGTTGGCGCGGCTCAACCCTTCGACGCTGCTCTTGAGTTCGTTGTTAACCGTGACCAGCTCTTCGTTGACCGACTGCAATTCTTCCTTGCTCGTCTCCAGCTCTTCGGTCGCGGAACGCATCTCTTCGTTCACCGCCTGCAACTCTTCGTTCGAAGCTCTTAATTCCTCGTTTGAAGCGTCGTACTTCTCGATCGTAGTCGTGAGCTGCTGCTTGAGAGATTGCACCTCGGCCTCGAGATCGCGCGCGACATCGTGCGGCTGCGACGGCTCGGGCGCGGTCTCGGGCGCGGTCTCGGCTGACGGGTCGATTTTTTCGAAAAGGACGAGGTAAAATCCTGTCGCCGGATCGTTCGCGCGGGTCGGGCGGACGCGGAGCGAGATCATCTCGCGCGTGCCATCGAACTCGACCGGTTGCGGCAGCGATGTGACCGTCTTCTGCTCCTGCTCCGCGCGAAAGAGCGCCGCGCGCAGCTCGATCCGCAAGGCCGGATGCACGACCTTGAAAATGTTCGCGCTCGGCTCCCCGGCGGAAAATTGCAGATAACGTCCCGCGCTTTCCGACAAATGCACGATGTCGTGCGCTTCGTTCACGACCACGGAGGGCGGACCGTATTGCTCGAGCAATTTCAGGTGCAACTCGCCGAATAAAATCGCGCGCCGTTCCTGGCCGGCGAAAAGCGATTGCGGAGTCTCAGCCGCCGCTTGCTCGAGGATGAGGGGCAACATTGGCGGCAGTGAGCGCGCGCGCGTTTGAGTCGTCCCGCGAATCTGTCCCGCTGGCAATTGGATCGGTGCGAGCGGAATTTGCCAGGCCGGCCGCGGCACGGAGCGGCGGACATAGATGCGATGTTTGCTGTCGAGCGGCGAGAAAAGCGATTGAATGCTGCCGGTCGCCTCCGCCCCGCCGACAAAAAGCAGGCCGCCCGGTCGGAGCGCGAAATGCAAAACGTCGAACACCTGGTCCTGCGCTTTGGCGTTGAGATAAATCAGCAGGTTGCGGCAGGAGATGAGATCGACCCGCGAAAAGGGCGCGTCCCGCAAAATATTATGCGCGGCGAAAAGCACCTTCTCGCGCAGCTCTTTTTTCACCCGGTAACGGCCGTGATCCTTGTTAAAAAATTGCCGGAGGCGTTCGATCGAAACGTCGGCTTCGATCGTCGTCGGATAGAGGCCGTCGCGCGCGTCCTGGATCGCGCTGTCATCGATGTCGCTCGCGAAAACCTGGATATGGGGCGGCGCCTCGAGCCGCCCGGCATGCTCGCAGAGCAGCATCGCGATCGAGTATGCTTCCTCGCCGGTCGCGCAGCCGACGACCCAGACTCGGACCGTATCCTCCCGCTGTTTGCCGGCGAAGAGCTGTGGAATGTTTGCCTCGAGCGCGCGGAAAGATTCCTGGTCGCGAAAAAAATGCGTCACCCCGATGAGCAAATCGGCAAGCAGCGCGCGCACTTCCGCCGGATGCCGGCGGAGAAATTCGAGATAATCGGGAACGCTCTCGACCGAGTTGACCTGTAACCGGCGCGCGATCCGGCGCAGGATGGTCGCGCGTTTGTAATGACTAAAATCGTGGCCGGTCTGCGCGCGCAAGTGGACGAGCACCTGGTTGAACGCGGATTCATCGGCCTCGGCGCGCGTCTCATTCGAGACCGTTTCGCCGCCAGCCGCGCTCGGGTCTTTCGCATCCGGCTCCTTCGCCTCGGGAATCTCCGGCGGGAGCTGCATCCGGTTTTCGTTGTGCACGAACTCGACCAGCTTGCCCGGCATCTCGGCGACGGGGAGCACCCAATCGACCATCCCGGTGTTGATCGCGGTCAGCGGCATGCTGTCGTGCTCGGCCTCGTCCGGGTCCTGCGCGATCGTCACCCCGCCCTGCGCGCGGACGTGCTTCAAACCGATCGCGCCATCCGAGTCGATGCCCGAGAGAACGATCGAGACCGCGCGCTGGCCAAACGATTGCGCGAGGGTGCGGAAGAAAAGATCGATCGTCACCCGCCGCCCGAGCGTCCGTTGCGGCTCGAGCAATTCGAGCGAGCCATCCTCAAAGGCGAGCTGCTTGTTTGGCGGGATGACGTAAATGTGATTCGGCTGCACCTTGACCCGCTCGTTCACCTGCATGGTCGGCATCGCCGTCCGCTGCTGGATGATGCTCGCGAGATTGCTCTCGTGCTCCGGCGAAAGATGCATCACGACGACAAAGGCGAGCCCGCAATCGTCCGGCATGTCGCCGAAAAATTGTTGCAGCGGCCCTATCCCGCCCGCCGACGCCCCGATCCCGACCACCGCCATCGGCTCGTTCGGGTCGCGTCGCTTCCGCGCGCCGTCGCGAGCGTTCCTGCCCGTCTCGTCCGTCGCCGCCGGATCGAAGACATCGGAGGGCGCGCTCGTCCCGGCGCCTTCGCCTGGCGACTGATTTTTCTTGGGCGATGACATGCAGGAAGCGCGGCGATTAACCGCGACTCTTCTAGTATACGCTCTTCGGCGCGTCTTGCTCGCTTGGATTGGTCTTATAACGCAGGTCTGGTTTAGATCGCGATGGCCGCGGCTGGGCGAAGCGCAAAACGACCGCGCCATCCGGCCCGGCCGCGGCGTGCGATCTCCCGATGATGGCAAAATGCGAGAAATGTGGAGACGATTACGACAAATCCTTCCCCATTCGTCGGGGAGCCTAACGAGTGACTGCGAAGAAGAAAAAAGCGAGCGGCAACGCTGGTCGGCGGAAGTGACTGAGCACAGCGACGCGCTCGCCTTGGAAGAGGACGTTTTCAAAAAGCGGAGCGCCGGCCAGATCGCCGCCTCGCTCAAGCGTTCCGCGGAGAAGAGCAAGAAACGCAAAGGCACGCCGCTGCAATCGGCCATGTCGATGCTCAACTTCTACATCAACCGCGCCGGGACCAACCTCAGCGCCAGTCGCAAGCGCACCTTGGAAAAGGCGAAGGACGAACTGCGCGAGCTCTTCGATAAGGAAGAATCCAAAAAGCCGGGCTCCGCGCAGAGCCATTCAAAAAGGTGATCGATAGAGTTTCGCTCACTCCCCGGAAAGCTAGCCTGAGCTAATCATCGTATCTGCATTGGAAACCGTCGCCCTCATCAGCCTGCTCGTCGGCGCGATCTGCGCGATCTTCATTGTCATCGATCTCGTTGCCGGTCACGCGCAGGAGATGTGGATCATGAATCTGGTCTGGCCCATCACCGCGCTCTACGCCGGGCCGCTCGCGCTCTGGGGTTATTTCACCGCCGGCCGCCTTTCGACGAAGCGCGCGATGAGGGAAGCGAAAGCGCGCCACAAAAAGCCGCCGGGAAAAACCACACCGTTCTGGCAAATGGTTGCCCTCGGTGCGACCCATTGCGGGAGCGGCTGCACCCTGGCCGATATCGTCGGCGAGACGGCGCTCCTCTTCTTCCCGCTCACTCTTTTTGGCCAGAAAATCTTCGGCGCCTGGGCGGTCGATTACGTCCTCGCGCTCCTCTTCGGCATCTTCTTCCAATACTTCACCATCGCGCCGATGCGCAACCTCTCGTTAGGCGAAGGCCTCGTCGCGGCCAGCAAGGCCGATTTCCTTTCCCTGACCGCGTGGCAGGTCGGGATGTACGGCTGGATGGCCATCGTCACCTTCCTCATCTTCGGCCATGAACTCCCGAAAACCGGCCCAGTTTTCTGGTGCATGATGCAGATTGCCATGCTCGCCGGCTTCCTCACCAGTTACCCGGTGAACTGGTTCCTCCTGCGTGCCGGCATAAAAGAAAAAATGTGAAGCGAAACAAAGTCGATGTCATGCGTCGTTTTGTTGAAGCGGCTCTTTCGCGACGCCTTTGAATTTCTGGCCGCCGCTCTTTACATCCATGAATTCGCCCTTCGTTTTGCTGCCGGGCGTTTCGTCGTTTGTAGCAGCGGGCCTGTGGCCCGCTGGCGCGGCGCGCAGCGCCGCGGCTACAGTTAAGCCGTTGCCATGATTCGTCCTTTATTTGTTAGGGCAATGTCGGAGCAAGGGATCGTTAGGCAAATGAACCTCTGGCCCGTTTTCTCCTTAACGCTCGAGTTCCAGCGTGCAATCAAATCAGCTTCCGCTGCTCATCGTCGGCTTCAGCTTTCGCTTCTTGAAGTTCAAATCCGGCTCGTAATCGGGATGCGCGGCGTGTTGGCTGCCGGCGAGCAAACCTTTGATCGTGAGTAATTGCACCCGCGGGTAATTCGTTCCGTGCCGGCTCGCGAAGAACCCGGCGGCAGCCGCTTCCGTTATCATCGCCGGCGTCGGCGCCGTCAGAGTAATGAAGAGGCCGATGTCCGCCTTCTCCCGCGCGATGTCTGCGATCAAATCCCGCACCATCGCCGGCCCGACGTCATCGCCGCCTTTCACCTTGACGATTATCTTCCGCACAGTCTTGCGATCGAGATCGTGGAAGAGCTTGATTCCAGCGATTCCAGTGTCGGCACCCTGCGTCTTTCCGGGGAAAGGCCGCGCCTCCACGAGCGAAACCGCCCACCACCGAAATTGATGCTCGTCGCGCGTCGCCAGATCGCGCGCCGTTCTCGCCGAGAAAACTGCGCAACGCGCGCATCATGTCGGCCAGGTCGGTATTCGGCTGATGCAACAGCTCGCCAAACTCGCGCTCGGTCTGGTCGGTCCAATGCCAGGTATCCTCGAACGCCTCGATCTGCGCCTCGCTCGTCCGTCCCTCCGGCAACTTGAAAAGCAGGTTGTAATCGCGCTTCGAATTAAACGGCGGGTCGAGATAGACCAGATCCACCGACTCATTCGCGATCTGCTCCCGCAGCACCTCCAAGTTATCCCCGTGGTAGAGCCGGTTCACTGCCGTGGCGTTGTGCGTTTGTGAAGCTTTGATCACTGCTACCTCCGCCGCTTGTCCGGCTCTTTCGCGACGCCTTTGAATTTCTCACCGCCGCTCTTTACATCCATGAACTCGCCCTTCGTTTTGCTGCCGGGTGTTTCATCGCGCTTCGTCCAGTCTTTGGTCACGGGGTTTTTGCTTTGGGTGCGCCCCTTGACGGAGCCTTGTCGATATCCTTTGCCTGTGTCTTTTGCCATAATTCGTCCTTTATTCGTTAGGTCATCTTAACGGGATCGGCGGCGAACGCAATCAGCAGTCCTTTATTCGTTAGGCTAAACGAAATGCCTCAGGACGGGCGCGAGAGTCGTTAGGCCAAACAGCGGAGCCTTGCTTCACAGCTCGACCAGGCCGCTGCGGATGGCGTGGCGGGTCAAGCCGACCGCCGAGCGCACCTTCAGCTTCTGGAAAAGATGGGTGCGATGGCCTTCGATTGTTTTCGCGCTCACCCCGAGCTTGCTCGCCACTTCCTTGGTCGTGTGCTCGGCGGCGATGAGACGCAGAACTTCGATCTCGCGATTCGTCAGGCGGTCGGTGCGTTCCGCGGTCCGACTTGTTTTCGCGCAGGCGGTGGTGAGGGCGTGGGACCGGAAACGATGGTGCCGCCGCACTGCCTCCAGAGCGAGGAGGAGTTCCTCGGTCGCCTCGCTTTTGAGCAGGGCGCCGCTGACGCTGGAGCGGAAAATCCTGCCCTTTCGCTGCGGGGTGAGGGCGGCGCTGAAAATAAGAATCTCGACGCCGCGCCGGCTGCGTTTGATTTGGGTCGCGGCTGCGAGTCCGTCGAGCAGCGGCATGCGATCGTCGATCAGGACAATATCGGGGCGCAGCTCGGCGGCTTTGGCGACGGCCTCGAGACCGGTCGCGGCCACGGCGCAGACTTCCGAACCGGGTGCTCGCTCGCGCAGCCAGCTCCGGAGGCCTTCGCGCACGATCGGGCAGGCGTCAGCGATCAGTATGCGAGTCGGTTTCATTCCGGGGTAACACGGAGGAAAAGGTTGTTTTCACTCTTTCCTTATACAGCCGCGCAGCGTAATGGCGAGGAGGATTTTATGCCGGGCAATGGATGGCGTTCCCAGCCCGGGAGAGCGATTTCCTTAACCAAGGTAGCCGCCAACCTGGTCAAGGCAGCGGTATATTCTGCCAAGGTGATCGGCGCCCTGGCCAAGTCATTGACCGCTTTGGTCAAGTCAGCAGACAGATTGGCTAATCGCCGGTGACTTGGCCAAAGTATCATCCTTCCCTGGTCAAGCTGGGCGCCACTTTGGGCAAACCGCGCCTGCTTTAAGCAAGGTAAGGTCAGCTCTTGCCCAAAGTGCCCGGCGTTCTGGCCAAGTCGAATCCCACTTTGGCCAGAAGTGTGGCCACCTTTGTTAAGGAAAGCGTCTCCTTAACCAGGGTATCCGGCGCCTTGGCTAAAGCGACGGTCACTTTGACCATGTTGGTCGTTACTTTGGCCAGGGCGGCCGCCGTCTTGGGCAAGCCAGCGAATACCCTGGTCAAGGCGCCCGACCATTTGACCAGGATCTCTGACACCTTGACCGAAGATCTCGCCGCCTTGGTCAGGGAAACCGCTCTCCTGGCCAAAGCGTCCGGTATCCTGGCCAACCCGGCGGCTGCTTTGACCAAGGCAACAATCGCTTTGGGCAAAATGAAGCGGAAATCCAGGGGAATTCCCCCGGGCTCGGGCAGGGGAAAACCCGCATTTGCGTGTCGGCACGCAACCACTGGCCACCCTCCGCGCGGTATGAGGGCATGATTAAACTAATAAGTGGATTCGGAGAATATACCCCGGACGGGCTCGCCAAGCTCGGCGAGAAGGTTTCGGGTAATCTTCCGAATATTCCAGTATTCGCCACCCTCATACCGCCTTCGACCGATATTGCGGCCGGATCGCTGGCTCTGCGGGCGGCGATTGATATGACCGGACTCGGGCGAAAAGAGGCAATCGAGTCGAAGTTTGCCGGCCTCGCGGGTTTGCTCTCCGACATCGCGATGAACGCTCCGCAGGTGCTGACCGTGACCGATACCGACCTGGCCCAGATCGGCATCCCCGTCGTCAAGGCTCACACCCGCGAAACCCAAACGCCGCCATCTCCGCAAGCTCTGCGTCTGCGCCACGGGCAGATGTCGGGTGACGTGCTAGGGGTGTGCGACCCGGCCGGCCCAAACATCCGCAATTACGTGATGCAATGGACGCTCGACCCCAATGCCGGCCCTTGGACCGACGCGGGGATGTTTCCAAATTCCCGCGCCTTCAAACTCTCCGGCATGCCGCGAGGCAAGGACATCTGGGTGCGGGTGGCCGCGGTCAACACCGTGGGCCAGGGCCCGTGGAGCGACCCGGCGACGATCATGGTGACCTGATCGCCGCTCTCGCGAGGGAGGTCATCGTCAGTCAGGCAACCGCGCGCATCGCGCCGTAAATCGATTTGCCGTTGCTGTTCGATTTCGTGGAGGAGCCGCTCGATTCCCCAGAGGATGCGCTCATAGAGGAGGCGGTCGGCGAGTCGCGGGCGATTTTTCACGGCCGAGGCGGCGCGGTGTGCGGAAAAGCGGATGGCCGAATGACGTGTTGGTGATGGCACAGGATGTCCGCGAGATCGTGGGCATCGACCCGACCGCCGCAGGCCGGACAGGTGAAAAATTCCGCTCGCTCCTCGGAGGCCGGGGAGGACCGAAGCTCCGGCTGACTCGTTCCAGAGCTTCGGTTTTCGGCTCGTGACCTCGACAGCAACTTAGCCATGGCCGAAATCGGGTGTTGAAAAAGTGGCTTCGCCCCTTCGCGGCAGGGGCTGGG
>DASXEB010000005.1:0-144927 GCA_036490335.1 Chthoniobacterales bacterium | reverse complement strand
CCTTGCTTATATTCCTTCGTGTAGCGCGCCGGCTCACGAACTGGTTTACTTAACTGTGTCTTCATGTGGGTTCCTCAGGCTTTTGACCCTTCCCTCTCTGTCCGTCAAATCAGGGCAACCCCAGAGCTTACTATCGACACTCGATTCGTCACCAGCAGCGAACCGCCTGTTCAATTTCAGACAAACGTCTCTTAGGAGTGTCGATAGTAAGCTCTGATTCCTATGCTCGCGGTGAGATCTCCATCGTCCAGAGCAACGCCGTCGGCGCCGCCGGCCCGACGGAGCGGAGCGACGCGGCCCACATTACCGCGCCGCAAACCGGGCCGCGGGGCCTAACCAATAAAGAATTAAAAGGGGAACGCGCGGTCGAAAGGCCCGCGCGTTTTCTATTTTTTGCTTTGCAGTCGCTCGCTCGCGCGATCGAATGCAGGAACACGTTTATGGTGCGAATTCCTGGCTTGGGCGTTTGTGACGGCGGGAAACCCCTGGTGGCTCCTCATCCATCGACATCCGTTTCCCCTCGCCGAGTGTCGCTGTTCTTGTCGGCGTGAAATTTCGTCTTGCCAACCAACCCCGCTCTTCGACAGACTCCGCAAATGCTTGTCGATTTACTTCTACCGCTTCTGGCACCCGGGACCGGCTTAGAAGAAGTAATTCGGTTGCGCTTCGCCTCCTCGCATGGCTGCTAAAATCTCGCGCGGGCTTCGACACTGGGAGATCACTCGCGAAATGGGCAGGCTGCGTTTTATCCTGGAGTACGGCATCCTGCGATTTGGGCTGCTCATGTTTGTCTCGATGACCTTTTTCGTTGAACCGCGTGCTGGATGGCTGGCCTTTGACTGCGAAATGGATTGCTACCTCCGCTTGCACGTGGACTCTCAGTGGTTTCGGAATTGCCTGGTTCTCATGGGCCTCTTGGGAGAAAAAGTACAAGAAATTTATGGACGAGGCCGGGCCGAGCGAGCGCTAGAGGCGACGCAACCGCCGGACCAGCGTAGGGCCGGGATCTCGTTCCGTTCAAAATCTCACGTTGCGCCGCCGCGCGATTTTTCGTCTTGCCAGCCGATCCCGATGTTCGGCATACTCCGCAAATGCTTACCAAGTTACTTCTACATCTGCCGCCCCCACATCACCACCGGATCAGACGGAATAATTCCACCTACTTCTCGTTAGGTCTTAAAGCACAGATCCTATGCGATACTACGTTAAGAAGCCGGGCACTCGGGGCTGGACGACTATCACAACAGATTCACTTGCGGCCGAGGTTGACGCTGGGCGAGTCGAACGCGAGTGGCCTCTCAAAGGAGACGATAACCGCCCAGATTCGAGCGTTGGAACTTATCTCAATAGCTTGAATCCGATGCCGAACTCTGGGAGTTTCTCGCAATCGCAGTCGAGCGACATCTCTGCCTCGAGCAGCCCACTTGATCTTACCACCAACCACAATCCCACTCACCTGGGCCTGATTGCCGCGCGTCGATATCGCGACGGGTATTTTGCAGCACATGCTATTAACGGCATGGGCAGCGGGATCAAGAGCCTAGCTATCGCCATTGCGGTTATCATGACACTCATTTCTTTTCTCATTGGTTCTTCCACTAGCGCGATGTTTGGCCTCGCCGGCGCATTGCTTGGGACGGCTATCGCGGCACCTCTTTACGTGCTTGGCATTCTCGTTTCCGCTCAGGCTCAGCTTATGAAGGCCACTATGGACACCGCTGTGCACACCTCTCCATTTCTCGACAGCAACCAAAAGGCTGCCGCTATGTCGCTTAAATGAACCTAACCAAGCGATGGAGCGAACGGACCGCTGGACGCTCCAGTTTTGAGATGACTTCCACACTTCCACTCCGAGCGACGCGCGGTTCGTCCGCCGTCGCTCATCTTGTTCTCGTTCGGGCAGGAGCTTGAGGGTGATGACCCGGTGAAACGAACGCAAGCTATTGTTCCTGGTGGTGTGGAGGATTACATCGCGGGGTGTCCGAAGGAGGCGCGGGGTAAATTAAGGTTGGTCCGGGATGCGATCAGCGAGGTGCGCCCGGATCGATTGAGACCCTAAGCTACTTCCAAATGCCGGGCTATTCTTACCCTGGTTACGACTATAACGGAATGTTTGTTTGGTTCAGTTTCAGGAAATCAGAGGTTCGTCTGCATTTGCGTCCCCCAGTGATCGATGATCACAAAAAGGCCTTGAGTGGCTATAAGACAAGCAAGGCTATTGTGAGCTTTCCGATGGACGAAGACATACCGATCGCATTAGTAAGAAAACTGGTGAGAGCGAGTCTCAAGGTGATGAGGGGCAAGCCGGCATAATGGATGGCGAGATCTCCGCATGAAATCAGCCATGATCCGTGAAGCGAGTAACGCCTAACCATGCGATGGAGCGAACGACGGACCGCTGTACGCTCCATGTTTGAGATGACTTCCACACTTCCGCCCCGCGCGACGCGCGCCCTCGTTCGCCGTGGCTTATCTTGTTCTCGTTAGGCCCATGGAATCTTCGCTCTTTCAAGTTACGTCGCGCAATTCTAGAAGCACCGAGAAGCTCACCTTCTTCCCTGATCGGATCGAGCGCGAGTGGAGCACCATGCCTTGGAACGTCGGAAACACGACGATCCCGAAAGCGACGCTCGGTCCCTTGCTTGGATCGCAGCGGACTTTTGGTTGGGGATTTCGTCGCCCATTCTTCGAGTTCCTCGTTTTGTTCGCCCTGGGGCTGATGCTGCACGAGGGCTTTGATCGACCAGTCCTGCGGATCTGCGGGCTGGTGTTCTACGCGCTCGCAGCCCTGAAGCTCATTTTTGCGTTGTTGCGGCTGCGGCACGACCGCTGGCTATTTCTTCAGCACGCAGACGGTCGTCATCTGCTTACGCTTCGTGTCAGCGGCTTGCAGGACTTGTCAGAGGAGGAGTTCAAGCGAAAGTTCGCTGAGTACATGCGCGACGTTACTCCTGCGGTCTCGCCAAAGGCCTAACCATGCGATGGAGCGAACGGCAGACCGCGGTACGCTCCACTTTTGCGATGGCTTCCACACTTTCACCCCGAGCGGCGCGCGGTCTCGTCCGCCGTCGGTCGTCCGACGCAGCCGATGAGTCTTGCTATCGCGCTGCGCGCACGCCGGACTATATAAAGTTCCCGCGAGACATTAAGACGATCCCAAGAGACCAATATAAGGATCGGTCGAGACTTTAAGAGGTTCCGAAGCGACCAATATAATGATCGCCGCGGGCCCGGGGAGCATCCCATCATTTTTGTTATGGACATCGAGCGAAGCGGTCGATAGCTTCGTCGCCGCCTGCTTAAAACAAACAAAAAAAATATGAAACGACTCAGCTCACTGTTGCTCTGCACCCTTCTCGCCTTTGCCGTCGCTCCGCGCGCGCGGGCCAAGGATAATCCGGCCGACTCGCACGCCATCAAGTCCAAGCTCACGAGCATGGAAAACGATTGGGAAAAGGCCTTGGTGGCCAAGGATAACGCCGTCCTCGCGAACATGCTCGCGGACGACTTTTACGGGATCAATTCCAAAGGCAAACGAGCCAACAAATCTGATACCGTGGATCAGTTGAAAACCGACACCGACACGGTGAGCTCGGCCACGAACAGGGGCATGGCGGTGCACATTTATGCGCCGAACCTGGCCTCCGTCATCGGCATGTCGATCGAGAAGGGGAAGGACAAAAAGGGCATGGCCTTCAGCCGCACCTACGCCTGGGTCGATACCTGGATGGAGCGCGACGGCAAGTGGCAGTGCATCGCCGAAGGCGTGTCTGAGTTGCCGGAGAAGAAGTAGCGCGCGCGATAGCTCAAGAGGCCGCGGTGGGAAAATCCCCGCCGCGGTCTTCTTCGCCGTCAGGCCGCAACTGCCGGGTCGGTTGGGCGTCCGTTTACCATCGTAGCGGGCCCGGGAGGAAATTGCCGCGGCCTTCGATTTTCAGAACGAGCCGGCCGAGCACGATGATCAGAAACGCGACCGCGAAACGGGTCCATCCCGAGACGGCGATGCCGCGATATTTTTTCAAGAGCCACGCGGTCAGGGGGCAGGCCGCGATGGCGGAGAACAAGGCGAACCAGCCATTCGTGAGGGGGAGCGGCCCCAGGGTGATAATGAGTCCGATGCCGCCGAGGCCCGCGATCATCGTCCAAGCCCACGCCAGGATCGCGCCGAGCGCCTGAGCAGTTTTCGCGATCCATGTCGGCGCAGTGATTTCGCGGCTGGTAACGAACATTCCATTTCGGCTTCTTCGTGAGATGCGCCGAAACCAGGGGCCGGATTCAAATTTGTCGTTCGCTCGAAGCGACGGGCAAAATCTGTTGCGGCCTGCCTAACGAGCGCGCTGCGGCACAACTCGGTTCGCGGTCGCGTGGCTGTGGATGATCGGCGGCCGGGAAGGTGCGCTCCTGAAGCTCGGGTGATAGCTAAAGTTCCGCGCCGGCGCGGTCATCGCTGGTCGGCGCGCGAATCCTCCGCGGGAATTTGCCGGCGGGTAATTGCGATGCGGCCAGCCGCGGTTGTTGTGAAAGCCGCGCCGGTAATTATAATTCGAGAACCGGCCGTAGGGCACGAAGGTCGTCAGGATCGGGATCCCGGAAACGCCAAAGTAGGGATAGTCGAGATCGGGTTGGTCGGCGCCGAGGTAGCCGAATTGTTCGTCGGGATAAAGCGCGCCGCTGGCCGAGTAGTAACTCCCGGAGCCGTCGTCGCTCGGCGCGTTGTCGTCCGGCGCGGCGTTGGTGTCCTCCGGCGGTGGCGCGGCGAGGGACGGAGGGAGGGCAGCCGAGATGCTCGCGAAAGAGCTTCGCTCGGCCGCGAGCGTTTTCTCCCGCGCGGCCAGAGCCGCCTCGTGCTCGGCGAGCTGTTGTTTCTCTGCCGTCAGGTGCTCGGCCTCAAGCCGTTCCTGGACCCGCCGCTCGATCTCGGCCTCGCGCGCTGCGCCCGAATCCTGCCTTGTGCAGGCGCCGAAACACAATGGGAGGGCGAGCAATGAGAGGAGAAGTTTAGCCCTCATAAAAAGTAAGACGGAAGATTGCTTTTGCCTCTTCAAAAGTATCGCAAAGTTTCGCGCCGCCCGCAACTAATCCTTCCTCGCGCGCAGACTGCCTTCGTGACTTCCCGCGGTCGTTAGGCAATGGTCCGGCGTGCTCACGATCGAAAATGTCTCGAAGCAATTTCGGGCCGGAAATTTCGGCGTGCGCGATCTTTCGCTCGAGGCGACATCGGGTGTGATCGGGTTGCTCGGTCCGAACGGCGCCGGCAAAACCACCCTCATGCAGATGGTCGCGACGATCACGCGGCCAACGAGCGGGCGGATACTCTTTCACGGCACCGACATCGCGCGCCGGCCTAACGAATTAAGGAGACGGCTCGGCTATCTCCCGCAGGATTTCGGCGTTTACGAGAACCTGACCGCGCAGGAATTCCTCGCCTACTTCGCCGCGCTCAAGGGCGTGCGCTCGGCCGCGCGCGTGCGGGAGATGCTCGAAAGCGTCAATCTGCACAACGTCGCCAACCGCGCCGTCGGCGGATTTTCCGGCGGAATGAAGCAGCGGCTCGGCATTGCCCAGGCGCTGATCAACGATCCTGAGCTTGTCATTGTCGACGAGCCGACGGCCGGGCTCGATCCCGAAGAGCGAGTGCGTTTCCGAAATGTTTTGTCCGAGATCGGTTTCGGAAAACTCGTCATTCTTTCGACTCACATCGTCTCCGATGTCGAGCAGATCGCGACCGCGATCGCGGTCATGAAAAACGGCGCGCTCGTCTCGATGACGCCGCCGGAAGAAATGCTGCGCGTCGCCGCGGGCAAGGTCTGGAAGAGCGTCGTATCCTCGGAGGAATTCGAGGCCTTGCGCGGGTCGCTGAAAATCTCCAGCGCCATCCGCCGGCCGGACGGCGTTCACATCCGGTTCGTTAGTCCGGCGCCGGCAATCGCGGCCGATCCGGTCCCGCCCGAGCTCGAGGACGCGTTTCTTTTCCTGATGAATCAGCCTAACGAGTAAAGGATGAGCAAATCCCTCGCCCCGCATCGCCGCGATTGTGCAGGCGGATTTCCGGATTCGTTTCCGGCGCCTCTCGACCCTCGTCGTTTTCCTGCTCATCAGCGCCGTCGCCTATCTCTGGATTCCCGCGCCTTCCACCGGTCGCGCGCTCATCCAGATCAACGGACATCGCGCGCTTTACAACTCCGGCGCGATCGGCCTCGGCACCGCCTCGATCGGCATGATCTTCGTCGGTCTCTTCGGATTCTACGTCATCTCGAACACGATCCGGCGCGACATCACGACGCGTTGCGGCCTGATCGCCGCCTCCACCCCGATGCGTTCGCTCGAATATCTGCTCGGCAAATTCATCGGCAATCTCACTTTCCTCGCCGTCTTTCTCGCCGGTTTCATGCTCACCTCGATGGCGATGCTTTTCGTTAGGGGAGAAGCGCGCTTCGAGCCCTGGATTTTCATCGAGCAATACCTGCTCCTCACGCCGGCCGCGATCGTTTTTGTTTCCGCGGTTGCGGTTTTGTTCGAATCGATCCCGTGGCTCGCGGGCAAGTTCGGCGACGTCGTTTATTTTTTTCTTTGGGCCGCGATCATCGGCCTCGTCGTCGGCAACGAAGTCTCGCATCACGCGATCAATTGGGCGCGCTGCTTCGACTTCACCGGGTTCGGTTTCATGATCGATCAAATGCAGCACACGCTGCACACCGATTCGGTTTCGATCGGCGCCGCGTCTTTCGACGCCAAGAAAGCGCCGATCCTTTTTCCCGGCCTAACGATGACGCGCGATTGGATTTTGCCGCGCCTGATTTCGATTTGCGCGCCGCTGCTCCTGCTTCCGCTCGCGCTTCTTTTCTTCCATCGCTTCGATCCGGTGCGCGTCGGCCGCGTCTCGGAGAAAGGCGGCCGTAACTGGCTCAGCCGCTTCCAGGCTTTGCTGAAACCGATCACCCGGCGCGCGACCGCGGCGATGTTTGTGCTTGGCCGGGCATCGTCAGGCAGTTCGTTAGGCGGCGCGATCTGGAACGACATGGTTCTCACCTTCACCCTTTATCCGCTCGCCTTCGTCGCGCTCGTCGCGGCCAACATCGTCGCGCTCTGCGCGCCGCTCGATGGCGTCTTGCCGACGCTGCTCGCCGCGCTCGCTCTCGTCGTTTCCGACATCGCGACGCGCGACGTGCGCGCGGGCACGACCGCGAGCCTCCGCGCCATCCCGCGTCTGCGCGAAAATTTCGTCTGGTGGAAATTTGGCGCCACGCTCCTGCTCGGCTTTTTCTTTTGCGCGGCCGCGCTCGCGCGCACGATTCCGCGCGGGCCGCTCGCACTCGTTGCCTTGTTCGTCGCGATCTTTTTCGTCGCCGCGCTCGGCACCGCGCTTGGCGTCCTGACGACAAATCCAAAGACATTCATCGTCGCTTTTCTCTCCTTCTGGTATCTCGTCATCAACGATCGCGGCGCGCACCCGATCTGGGACTTCGCCGACGCCTACGGCCGCGCGACTCCGGCGACCATCGTCGCTTATGCGGGCGTCGGTCTTTTTGCGCTCATCGCCGCGCAAATCTTCCATCGCTTTCGCCTAACGAATGCCTAACGAGTGGCGTCCGGTTTCAAAAAACTCCGCGCGCCCGCTCTTTCATCGGCAACACCTCGAGGCAGGTCGTCCACCAGCCGGTCTCGATCGTCTCGACGAATTCGTCAGGCAAATTTTCCGCCCGCATCTCGGTCGCGAGCCGTTCGTGATCGTACTCTAGCGGCACAAATTCGACAATGACGTCTTTCGTTTCCGCGACACGGACGAGCGCATACCAAACGCGCCTTCGCCCGTCGTTCGCCGGCCGGCCGATCGCGCCGCAATTCACAAAATGCCGGCCGCCCGGCAGCGCCCGATGCCAGTGCAATCCGGTGTGCGTCGCGACGATCACGTCGGCCTGAAATGCGTCGCAAAGTTTTTCTAGAAACGCGATCGACGTCGTCGTCTCCCAAAGAAATTCGTTCGTCTTGCGCGGCGAACCGTGACAGAGCAAAATCCGCACGCCGTTGACCACCAGCCGCAGTTCGTTAGGCAAATCGCGCATCCAGATTTTGTTTTCCGACGCGGTATTTTTGAATGTGTATTCGTAGGAGAGACGCGCGAAAAAATTATCCTGCGGATCGGTGTAGCCACACTGACAATCGGCGAGGCCGTGACCGATCGAGTTGTCGTAATTTCCCTGCACGACTGAAACGCGCGCCTCGCGCAAAAGTGGAAAGACCTTGTCCGGATGCGGCCCGAAGGCGCCCAAATCGCCGAGACAAAAAATTCGCGTGGCGCCGCGCCGCGGCGCGTCCTCAAGCAGCGCGGCGAGGGCGATGTGATTTGAATAAACTCCGCCGAAGAGCGCGATCGTTTCCGTCATCGTCAGGCAACCTCGTTCCGCGCCAGCAAGTCGAAAACGGAGGCGACCTGTTCGTAGCCGGTGCGGATTAAAAAGCTTGGCGAACGCCCGTAACTCTTCATCCCGAGGGTGAAAAAATTCGGCTCCGGATGCAGCAACGTCTCGGCGCCAAAAACCGGCGTCGTTAGGCAATCCACGCCGGCGCCGCCTAACAATGAAGCGGCGAGGGGATACGTGCCTTCGGTTGCCCAGCAGGTTTCTACTTGCAGCTCGCGCGTTATCGTCAGGTCGGGACGATATCCGGTCGCGACGATGATTTCGTCAGTGGTGAAAGTTTTCGTCTCACGCGACGAATCGGTCCAGCGCACCTCGACTCCGGCGGCCGATGGGAAAAGTGCATCGATTGCGCCACAAAGCAGGGTCGCCTCGCCTTGCCTAACGAGTCGATTTGCCTCGGCAATCAATCGCGCTCGCTCGGGGAGGGGATCGTTAGGCAGGTCTGAGAGTGGAATTTCATTTTGGCGCCGAATCAACCAGATGATCGCGGTGCGCGGCGCGGAAATGCGCAACTGTCCGAGATCGCGCACGACCGTCGCCGCCGAATGACCGCCGCCGACAACAAGAACGCGGCGCTTCGAGAATCGCGCGCGCTCACTTTTCGTTAGGCGCGGAATTCCTCGAAAGATTCTGTTGGCCGCGGCCCTTTCGCCCGGGACAGAAATGCCGCCGTCTCCGAGATGATTCGGCTGTGCGTAGGTGCCGCTGCAATCGAGAACGATGCCGGCCTTCGCGAAGCGTTCGCCCTTTTTATCGCGCAACAAAAGACGGAACGGCTCGTCCGTCCGGCGCGAGTCGCCAATCAAGTCGGCTTTCAATCTTCCGCTCCGGCCGATGGCGAGAACGGCACAATTTTCCTGAAGATGATCCGCCAGCGTGCGCGCCAGCGGCAGCAGGTAACGCCGCCGAAACTCGGCGCCGCTGAGAAGCGCGTCTTCGTTAGGCACAGTCACACCGTCCTTGCGCAGGAGACGCATTCCCCGTCGCGAAACGTTCATTCCAAACGGCGAAAACATGCGCACGTGCCCCCATTGCCTGACGAATTCCGCGACCCGCCCTTGTTCGTAGATGGTCGCGCGGTAGCCTTGTTCGAAAGCGATAAGTGCGGCTTCGAGGCCAATCGGACCCGCGCCGATGATGGCAATGTCGCCGCGATGTTCCGCTGCCATTATCGTTCGTTAGGCGCGCTCCCGAGTGCGGGATTCGCCTCCGCTCCTCCGCGGACGAGCCGGCTCCTTTCCAAGCCTAACGAACTCGCGTTCGAGCAAAGCGCGCCGAATCGATAACAGGTAACGCAGGCGTGATGACGGAGCTGATACTCTCGCGCCGCAGTCGTCAGGCTCGGCCCGAGATTGGCATCCGGCTGATCGACCAGGATCGGACAAACGTGCACTCCGCGCGCGCTTACCACCCGGCTGTTGCGACAGAGCAATTGCTCGATGTCATAGCCGCGCATCATCCTTTCGGTCACAAACTCGTCGCGGCCATAACCGTGATCGCGTAATTCCTCCTGGCCGATTTTCAGGGCGGGCAAGAGTTTCATGCGCGGCCGCGTGTAACCGATCGCCGCGAGCCGCGCTCGAAATTCGCGCAGAAATATATCGTCCTCGTGCATCGGCCACGAGCGCATCGAGGTGATGATCGGAAAAAAGCCGCCGGCGACGAGAAGGCGTACACCTTCCATCGCGCGATCGAAAGTTCCCGGCCCGCGGATCGGATCGTTCGTTTCCGGAGAAAATCCATCGATGCTGACCCGGATCTCGAGCGAGTAAATCGAGGCCTCTCTCAGCCTAACGAGTATAGCCACCTTCTCCTCGTCGAAACGAGTCGCGTTTGTCAGGACCGTCGCCGGCCCAACCGCCAGCGTGGTCTCAAGAATTTCAAGAATCTGAGGGTGAATGAACGGCTCGCCACCGGTAAAATAATATTCCTTCACACCTAGCCGGACGGAGTCGTCGAGGTGACGTTTGAATTCCGCAAACGGCATTAGCTCCAGCGTGTGGTTATCCGGGGCGCAGGAAATGAAACAATGATTGCAGCGCAGATTGCAAAGCGTCCCCGCGATCTGGAACCAAAGCGCGTCGAGCGCGCCCAGAGGCAGCAAAGGTGCGCGATCGGATTCGTTCATCTGGGCCAGGTCGCGACTTCGGCGCCTTTCACTTTGACGTAAACCGGCGCGGAAGGGGAAACGGCGCACCGATTCTCCACGTCGACGATCACTTTTTCGCCGGCCGCGCGAAGTTGTAAGCGAAGACGGTTGCCAAGAAATGTGGCCGACTCGACGGTCGCGGCGAAGTCGGCTTCGCCCTCGGGAACCAGCTCCATCGACTCAGGACGAATCATCGCCCAGCATCGAGAGCTATGCTCGTTAGGCGAAGAGTTATGTCCGTTAGGCTGAAGGTTTATCGTGGCGAAAGGCAGGCGCAGCCGTTCTGAGACCTCCTCGCTCTCGGCGGCGAATACGTTGGAATCACCGAGGAAATTGGCCACAAACAAGCTCGCCGGCCGAAGATAAAGTTCGTCCGGCGGGCCTGCTTGTTCGACTTGCCCATGGTTCAGGATGATCATCTCGTGGCCGAGAGTCATTGCCTCGATCTGGTCGTGAGTCACATAAATCGTGGTAATGGCAAGGTCGCGCAAAAGGCGGAGTAACTCGCTTCGCAATTCTTCGCGCAGCCTCGCGTCAAGCGCGGAGAGCGGCTCATCCATGAGAAGGACCTTTGGCCGAATCGCGATCGCCCGGGCGAGAGCGACCCGCTGCTGTTCGCCGCCGGAGATTTCGCGGATGCGGCGATCAGCGAGATGCTCGATCCGAATCATCTGCAAAGTCTCACGGGCGCGCTCGGCTCGTCTTTTTCTCGTTAGGCGGCGGACCCGGAGACCAAACTCGACATTCTGCTGGACATTGAGGTGGGGAAAAAGAGCGTAATGTTGGAAAACCATCCCAAAGTCGCGGCGCTCCGGACTTATACTCGTTAGGTCACGGCCACCGAGTTCCACCCGGCCTCGATCGGGCTGGAGGAGGCCCGCGATCATCCCGAGAACGGTGCTTTTGCCAGAGCCGCTCGGGCCCAGGATGGTCGTTATCTTTCCCGGCGCGAAACGGTGGCTGAAGTCATCGACCGCCAACTGCGATCCATAACTTTTGCGCAGGCCGATCGTTTCCAGCATCGTCAGGCGGATTGCTCGACATGAGTGAACTCGTCGCCGCCGAGCCATTGGAGGGCGAAGAGAATCGGAATGATAAGCGCGAGAAAGATGGTCGTGGCCGCGCTCGAGACCTGGAAGCTATTGGCCGTGAAGGTCGCGTAGAGGGCGGCGGGGTAGGTCTGATGCAGCGGAGTGTTCAAGAGATAACTAACATTAAACTCGCCCCAGGAAACGGCGAAGACAAGCAACGAGCCGACAATCAGGCTGTGGCGCAGGTTGGGGACGACGACGAAGACGAAGCGGTGCCACCAGCCGGCGCCGAGACTTTGCGCGACTAACTCCAATCGGGCGATATCGAAACTTCGCAAAGAGTTAGTCAGCACGCGAGTCATGAGAGGGACAGTGTATAAGATATGGCCGCACAAGATGAGCCACCACTGACCGCGGAAAGTAATGTAGGCCTCGATAAGTCCGATCGACATTGCGATCCCCGGAATCGAAAGAGGCAATAAGACGACCTCTTCGAAAATACGGAGGCCGCGCCAGCGGCAAGTGGCCAGGATGTAGGCCCCGGGCAGACTTATCGCGGCACCTATGACGACACTTAGTCCGGCAAGAAGGAGACTGAAAAGAATGTTGCTGCCGTATAGGTGAAAGACGTAGGCGAACCAGCCGTGGTTAAAGATGCCGTCGCCTTTTCGGGCCGCCCATTGTTCGCTGGCCAGCCCGAGAAAGGAGACGTTGAGAAAGGCGCCCAGGATGACGACAAGGAGCGGAGCTATGACTACGATAAGTAATAACCAGGTCAGAAGATGAGCCGTAACGAGGCCGGGCTTAAATTTCGTCATATAACTCTTTGCTGCCGGTCGCCGGCGAGTCGGACGGAGTAGTTCACGAGGAAGGCGATTGTAACCAGAGTTATCGCCATCGCAGACATAAGTCTCGGGTTTCCGTAGCCGATAATTTGCTGGTAGATCTCGAGCGGCAAGAGGGAGAAGCGCCGCGCAACAATAAGCGCTACGCCAAAAGAGCCAAGCGAAGCACTAAAGGTCACTGCAAAAGTGGAGAGAAGGGGGAGCCAAATCAATGGAAGCAGGACGTAGGAGAAACGCTGCCAGCCATTCGCGCCTAACGAGCGCGCGGCAAGACTTAGCCGCCGATCGAATTTTCGAAACGAAGATTCGAGAGTAAGAGTCGCGCGAGGTATCTCGAAATAGAGATAAGCAATGACAAGGCCGTGCAAGCGGTAAGCGCTCCCGGAGAGATAATCGTGGCCAAATAGCTTTTGCGCCAGTTGCGGGACGACGCCGATGCGGCCGAGCATGATGACGGTGAGAAAGCCCATGATGATGCCCGAGAATGACATCGGCAGAGTGAAAATGGCACGAACGACTCTTTGCGCGGGGAAAAGGTTGTGGGCGAAAAGCCAGGCGGACGGCAGGCAGACAAGCGTCGAGGAGACGGCGACAAGACTACTTAGGAGTAGTGAATGTATCAGCGCGGCGCGGGCATAGCTGTCGCAAAAGAGAGCCTTATAACTCTCGAAGTCGAACCCGGAAGTTCCGCCGATACTTTGCCGGAACAAAAATCCGAGTGGATAGAGCAGAAATGCCGCGATGACTGCGAACAAAGGAAGGAGTAGGAAAAGTCGCGGCCCGCCAGAGCTCACGCGACTCGGATAACTCAAACCTTGTGACCGGCGGGTCAATGTTTGATCTCGTTAGTCCACCGCTCCTTGACGGCGTCGGCATTCGCCGCCATCTCCGCCAAAGGCAGGACGACGGCTTTAGCGTAAGCCGATTCGGGAAGAAACTCCTTCTGCAAAGCCGCGCTAAGTTGGACGTGCATGACGGGACGAAAGAAAGACTCAGCCATGATCTTTTGGGCGGTGTCACTCAGGAGCCAGTCGAGATATGGCTTGGTCGCGTCGGGATGCGGATCATTTTTTACCATGGCCATGACGAGGGGCATCGCGATCGTTCCTTCGCGAGGTATAACTACCTCGATATCTCCCTTGTCGACATACTTCATCTTCAGGCCATTGCCGTCCGCGTTAATCCAGATCGGTATCTCTCCGCGCAAAACGTCATTGTAAACGGTGTCTTTCGCATAGTTAAGAATATTAGCGTCGAGTTTCTTCAAGTAAGCAAAACCCGCGTTCATATCCGGGCCGCCTTTCAGGATGGCGTTGATGCCGTAGACATAGGTAAAGCCGGTTCCAAGGATTGTCGGGTCGTCGTAAACAACCATTCCTTTGTAGTCAGGTTTGAGCAGGTCAGCAAAGGATTGCGGGACAGGTTTACCTTTAAGGGCAGACTTATTCACGATCAATCCTATGTAAGCGGTATGCACGGTCCACCAGAGACCGCCCGGATCCTTCAAACTGCTGGGAATTTTCTCCCAGCCTTTCGGCTTGTAACTCTGGTGAAGACCTTTCTCGCTCGCCTGATAACCGATCGCCGCCGAGTAATAGGCGCAGTCGGCCTGGGGGTTCGCCTTCTCCGCCTCCAAGGCGGCCATCGCGGCGGAGCTGCCTTTCATGTCTGGCGGAATTCGGACGCCGGTCTCGCGGGTGTACTCGGCCGTGACTCCGCCCCAGTTGGCATAGTTAGGGATACAGTCGTACTGGATGACAACTTTATCGGCCGCTTTGCCTAACGAGCAAAGAAATGGAGCGGCGAGGCCGATCGCGAAAAGTCTTAGAGCGGTGATTCTGTTCATACTTATAGGTTCCAAACGATGATCGATTCGAAGCCATCGTCAAACTTCGAGGTGACTCCGTATCGGTTCGTCACATCCCACTTCACATACTCGAGATAAAGGACAATGTTCTTAGCCATTTGGAAATTGACTCCCGGATCAAAGACGTATTGCTGCCCCCGTGGCTGATGGTCCCAGCCATGGGAGTAATTAATGTGAAAGGTCGCCGGCCCATACTTATAGGAAACGCCGATGCGCGCGCTGTTCACATGATCGCTCGGCCCGCCCGAGACATAGCGGACAGGATTGGTCGCGCCATAGGCGTCGATGTATTCGCCGAAGACGCTAAAGTTTTTCCAAGTGTAAGTGAGGTCGGTGCCCCAGACGCCTCGCCGGCTATCGACACCCGGGTCCACGGACGCGCCTTTGATGCCGCCGTAAAGACCCGAAACACCCCAGGCCAGCGATTGATCCTGATCGAACTTCCAGGTAGGAACGAGGCGAATAACTCCGGTGTTTTCCTCGCTTAAGCCCGAACCTGACTCAGCATCAGCGCCCGGGATTGAGCCGTTGACTCCGTCGCTTGCAAAGAAGAACTGCGCGACCGAGTCGAGGAGAAAGTGGTCGGAAAACTTCCACTCATTATCCCAGCCGACTCCGTAGTCGGGATCGAACTTATAGCCATCGAAGTAAGGAACGCCTTCCCACCAGGTGCCATCCCAGGCGACGCCGAACTGAGTTACGATCTGCCCGGCCTTGAAGGTGCCGATGTTAGTCTTGAGATAACCATACGCTTCGTAGAACCAGTATTCGCCGGAGTAGAAAGCGCGCAGCTTATCGCCGCTGTCACGAAAGCGAAACTGGACGTGCGCGCCGGCTTCGCTCGCGAAATCGCTCTCGAGCTGAAGCGAAGGATCGAAGTCTATATAGTAATAGTAAGTGCCGCTTTCGCCCGGCACGCCATAGCCATCGCCGTAGATATGTTCGTCGCGATCGATGTGAAACCAATGGTCGGCGCCGATCGAAATCGGGATATGATATTGCTCCTTCCAAGCCTGGACCTCGTCATAAAAAGTGTCGGGCAGGTTATCCTTCCCGAAGAAGAACTGCGCCACGGTCGCTGAGTCGCTGAATGAAGTTGGGGCCTGCGGCTCGGTCGCGGGAAAGGTTGGCTCGGCCGGAGCTTTGACCGCATCCTGGGCGTGCAACGCGGAAGCTAAGAAGCTGGCGACGAGGGTAAGATGTAACTTTCGCAAAGGCCGCGCGAGTTTCGAGGTCAAGGCGTGAGCAGGCATCGGTTTGTGAGGAGATTTGGCTTTGCCGGTGAAAATATTTTCAGGGTTCGGCGACATTTTTCGTTTCAGATCGCCAATCGGATGCAGCGAAACAGGCAATTCGAAAAAAACGCGCCTAACGAGCAAAGGACTATTGTCCGAACGATCGATCGAGTTCGCGCCTAACGAAAGAAATTGCGCTGTCTCTCCGTGATCGGATGTTCGAGCCGCTCCATCACGAGCAGCATGTCTTCCCAGACCTTCCGTTTCTCGGTATTGCTTTGGTTTCGCAGCAAGTAGGAAGGATGATAAGTGATCATGAGCGGGGTTTCGCGATAGCTATGCCAGCGGCCGCGCAGCCGGCCCATCGACGTTCGCATCTCGAGCAGGCCTTCGACCGCGGTCGCGCCAAGAGCGACGAGCACTTTCGGCTGAATGATCTCGATCTGTTGCGTAAGGTAGGGCAAACACGTCGCCATCTCGTTAGGCGAGGGTGGTCGATTACCAGGCGCGCCCGGCGGCATATCCGGCCGGCATTTCAAAACATTCGCGATGTAAACATCGTCGCGCGTCAGCCCCATCGCGGTGATGATCTTCGTCAAAAGCTGCCCGGCGCGTCCGACGAAAGGTTCCCCGATCAGGTCCTCATCCGCGCCCGGCGCTTCGCCGATAAACATCAGCTCCGCATCGACATTGCCGACACCAAAAACCGTCTGCGTGCGTGTGGCCGCGAGATGCGGACAGCGCGTGCAAACCGCGACGCAACTCTGCAGCGCGAAAAGACGCTGCGCCTTGTCGCCGGCCGCCTCGGCCTGCGGCGGGATTGCGCCTTGTAAACGCAACAGCGCATCGCGACGTGCGCGCGGCGGCCGATCGCTCTCGCGCCGCAGTTGCTCGAGCGCGATGAGAAGCTGGTCGAGCGCGCTCGCGAAGGTTTCCATGCCGGAAGGAAGTTGGAAGATTTTGCGCGCGGCGGCAATCCCTTTGATGCTGCGGCGGATGAGCGCGCGGCTGCAGGATTACGACTTCGATTTGCCGGCGAACCAGATCGCACAGCGGCCGCTTCCGCGCCGCGAGGACGCGCGCATGATGGTGCTCGACCGCGCGCGCGACACCATCGCGCATCGAAAATTTGTCGAGCTGCCCGAATTCGTTAGGCCGGGCGATTTGCTCGTGCTCAACGACACCCGCGTGTTGCCGGCGCGCCGTTTTTCCGACGACGGCACGATCGAATTTTTGTTTTTGGAAAAGCTCGATGCCGAGACTTGGAAATGTCTCGTGAAACCGGGTCGCAAAATGCGCAAAGGCGCGGAGACGACGCTCGATGGCCGCCTGGCGCGGGTCGAAAGCGTCTGCGCCGATGGCGAGCGACTCGTTAGGCTGGAACGCGACTTCGATCCGTATCGCGGCGGCGAGATTCCTTTGCCGCCGTATGTTCGTCGCGCGAGCGACGCGGAAGATTTGACGCGTTATCAAACGGTTTTTGCCGTCGCGCCCGGCGCCGTCGCGGCTCCGACCGCGGGCTTGCACTTCACGCCGGAAATTCTCGCGCGGCTCCCGCACACTTTCGTCACCCTGCATGTCGGCCCGGGGACTTTTCGGCCGGTGCAAAGCGACGAAATTTCCGAACATCGGATGCACGCGGAGCGTTTCGCGATCTCCGACGAAGCGGCGCGCGCCATCAACGCCGCCGAGAGTCTGCTTGCGATCGGCACGACTTCGGTCCGCGTGCTCGAGTCGGCCGAATGCGTCGATCGACGACTCGTTAGGCAAAATGGCCAGACCGATATTTTTATTTTTCCGCCCTACAAATTTCGCCGCGTCGATCGTTTGCTGACGAATTTTCACCTGCCGCGATCGACCTTGCTCATGCTCGTGGCCGCATTTGCCGGCCGCGAATTCATCCTCCGTGCCTATGCCGAAGCGGTGCGCGAGCGCTATCGATTTTACAGCTACGGAGATTGCATGCTCATTCTCTAGCCTAACGAACTTCTGATTATGGAAACATCTCCGCCTAACGAAAAGCCGCAGGGCGAGCTCGTCATTCGAACGATCGCGATGCCAGCGGACACAAATCCCAACGGCGACATTTTCGGCGGCTGGATCATGTCGCAGATGGACTTGGGCAGCGGCATCCTCGCGTCGAAAATGGCGAAGACGCGCGTCGTCACGGTCGCGGTCGAAGGAATGTCGTTCCTCCAGCCGGTGCGAGTCGGCGACACCGTCGCGTGTTACGCGTGGGTCGAATCGGTCGGGCGCAGCTCGATGAAAATTCCGGTCGAAGTCTGGGTGCAACGTTACATGCGAACGGAGCAAACGCGGGTCACACGCGCCGTTTTCACCTACGTCGCGGTCGATCAGAACGGACGGCCGGTGCCGGTGGAACGGGCCTAACGAAAAGCGTTGCCTAACGAAAAGCTGGCGCCAAAAAATTAGCGCTTAGATTTTCGCGCCCGCTTGGTGCGAGACGAGCATGGATTTCGGGGCGCGCGCATCGAGCTTGAGCTGTTCGCTGCGAATCAGGTCGTTGATCACCTGGTAAATCTTCAGCTCGCACACTTCGCATTCGCGATAGAGATCGCGCAGCGCAATCTCCCGCGTCGCTGCAAGCCGCCAGATATTTTCCGCAAGCGGACGCAACTCGGCGAACTCGACATCGTTCCACTTCAACTCCTCCTGCTGGCAGCGAAGCCGCGCCCCGCCTTCGCGCAAACGCTGGCGCGCGTCGTGGAATTGGTCCCGCATGTGGATGGCGTGGAGCAGGAGATCGTCGCCACGCCGGGCGAGCGCGGTCTCGGCGCAAACGCGATTTTCTTCGCCGGAAGAATGCGAGAACGAAAAAGTTTCGGCCGCCTCATGTTCGAGAAAAAGCTGCCAGAAAGCTTCCTCGCCGACGAGATGCTCGAAGCGACCCGAGCGCGGCGCGCCTTTCTCAAAATAAAACTCCGCCATCGGCTCGCCCTCGTCTTTTGCGATCGTGAGCACGCCGGTTTGCTGCGACTGCTGGATCGTTTGATAAACCGTGACGATGTCGAAATTCGCGAGCGTGCCGCTGAGCTCGAGCGCGCTGTCGCGCGACCGCGCCAGTTCCGTTACCTGGAAAAGGCGCGCGGCCAGTTTCTCGCAGAGGAAAAGAAAAAACGACGGCACCTCGGCCAGGAGATCGTCGAAGTCGCTTCGGTGGAAACATTGCGCACTCAGGGCCGAGCAGGCGCGGATCGAATAGTCGCGCGGCACCGTTAGGATCGCACCCATCACGCCGAAAATATCGCCGCGCGAAAGCACGATCCCATGCGCGCCCGGGCGCATTTTCTCCGCGAGCAGCTCGACCGCGCCGCGCGTGATGACAAACAGCTCCTGTCCCTCGTCGCCGGCGGAATAAATTCGATCGCCCTTGCGAAAGTGCTGGACGCGCGAATGCGTCCCGATCGCTTTCAGTTCGACCAGGCGCAGGGAAGTGCAAAAGGAAAAAAAATCGCGATTCACCCTCCCCGCAAAAGCAGGAGTCATGCACGGCGGAAGAGAAATTCCGGCGCCGGTTGCGGTGCGCGCGTTGCAACTCGGCCCGCGCGGGCAAGACTCTCTCGCATGTTCTGCGCTTATCTCTTCGAGCGTTTCCCGTCCTTCACCCAGACTTTTTGCTATCGCGAAATCGCGGAGCTGCGGCGGCAGAATTTTGCGCCCTCGATTTTTTCCATTCGCCGGCCGCATGATGAGCCGGCGCAGGAATGGGATCCCGCGATCGCCGCCGAGGTTGAATATTTGCCTAACGACGACGAGCTCGTGCGCGAAATCGACGGCGCCGTCCGCAAAGGCAAACTCCCGGCCGCGGTCGGCGAGGCGATCGCGAAGTGGGGACGGCAAAGCGATTTTCTGCGGCTTTACCAGGCGGCCTGGCTCGGGCCGCGTTTGCAGGCACGCGGGGTGCGCCACGTGCATGCGCACTTCGCCGGGATGGCGGCGCGCACCGCTTTTTGGATCGCGCGTTTCTTTTCCGTCGGCTTCAGCTTTACCGCGCACGCCAACGATATTTTCTCGCCGAAAGCTTTCTCGATTTCGTTAGGCGAGCTGGTCAGCGCGGCCCGCGCGGTCGTGACCGTGAGCGACTTCGGCGTCGATTTTCTTCGCGAAAAATTCCCGGATCATTCGCCGAAATTTTATCGAGTTTACAACGGCATCGAGATTGATCGCTTCGAACAAGCAAGTGTCTCGCGCAACCGGCCGGAGATTATTTCGATCGGTCGTTTGATTGAAAAAAAAGGCTTCGGCGATTTGATCGAAGCCTGTCGTCTGCTTCTCGCGCGCGATCTTGATTTTCATTGCGAAATCATCGGCGAAGGTCCGCTCGAAGCCGATCTACGCGCGCAAATCGAGTGCGCCGGCCTAACGAAAAGCGTCGCGCTGCGCGGTCCGCAGCCGCAGAGCGAAATCGTCCGCCGCCTCGCGCAAAGCGCGGTCTTTGCGTTGCCTTGTGTGACGCAGGCGGACGGCGCGATGGACAATCTCCCGACGGTCGTGATGGAAGCGATGGCCGCCGGCCTGCCCGTCGTCTCGACCAACCTCGGCGGCATTCCCGAGATGGTGCGCGACGGCGAAACCGGCTTGATCGTTGCGGAACATCAACCCGCCGAGCTCGCCGCCGCGCTCGCGCGATTGCTCGCAGATCGCGCGCTCGCGCAGTCGTTAGGCGAAAGCGGCCGCCGCCTTGCCGCGGAGCGTTTCGCGATCGCGCAAAGCGCGTGCGCGCTGCGCGATTTGTTCGAGCGATACTAGACCGGCGCTTGCGGGGTGTCGCCGTGGACTCGACGTTAGGCAATGAAACACCGTCGTCTCCCGTGCGCATTTTTCGGCGCGCTTTTTCTCTTTGCCTCCATCGGTCTGGCGCAGGCGGATTCTCCGAAATGGGTCGAGACCTACAATCGTCTGCTCGGCAAATACGACACGGCCGCCGGGGTGAAATACTCCGCCTGGAAAGCTGACGCGGCCGATATGAAAGCGATCCAGCAAGTCGTCGACGATATCGCGAAAGAAAAACCTTCGTCGTTAGGCAAAAACGAAAAACTGGCTTTTTATCTCAACGCTTACAACGCCTGGATTCTGCACGAAGCGCTCGGCAAATACCCGACGAAAAGCGTCAAGGACCTTCTCTTCACGTTTTTCACCCAGCCGCGCATTACGGTCGCGGGCGAGCGCATGAGTTTCAATCATCTCGAGAAAGATGTGATCCGCGGGCAGTTTCACGATCCGCGGATTCATTTCGCGCTCAATTGCGCGAGCCGCAGTTGTCCGCCGCTCAACCCGCGCGCTTTTCGCGGCGACCAGCTCGAGAAGCAACTCGATCGGCTCGCGACCGCGTTCGTGAATTCGAAGAAGGGCGTCGATTACATCGAACAGAAAAAAGAGGCGGAACTCTCGGCCATTTTCAAGTGGTATGCCGACGACTTCAAGGCGGGCGGGGGCGCCGTCGCCTTCATCAACAAGCGTCGTCATCCGCCCTTGCCTAACGACACCAAAATTTCCTACCAGGATTATGACTGGTCGCTGAACGAGGCGAAATGAGGAACGATGGTTTGTTTGCCTAACGACAGCCCGGCGCGCGCCCGCCCGACGTCTCCTTCGCGCTGGCGCGCTCGCTGGGCCGCGTTTCGCCGGCCGGTCTCGGAAGAAAAAGCGCGCGTCCTGCGCGAGCGCTGGGATTCGTTGCCGGCGGAATTGCAGACCGATAATCAGATTGCCGGCCGGCATCTCACGCATTGCGGCTTCACGTTAGGCGCGAGCTATTGCTCGTTTCATTGCACCCATTGTTATCTCCCCAAAAACGCCAACTCGGTTCCGATCCCGTCGTTCGCGCAGGTAAAAGAACAGATCGACGCCAATCGCCGGTTGCAGGGGCCGGGCGGCGGTTTGCAAATCACCGGCGGCGATGTCGCCGACGCTTACTGGCGCGCGGGCCGGCCTAACGAACTGATCGAGATTGTGCGTTATGCGATTTCCGTCGGCTCGATTCCGATGTTGATGACGCACGGCCAGACGCTGCTCGAGCAGCCGGAATTTCTCGAGCGACTGGTGGTCGAAGGCGGCCTGCGCCAAATCTCGATTCACATCGATATGACCCAGGCGGGCCGGCACGGTTTTCCGATCGGGCGGGTGAAATGCGAGGCTGATTTGCATCCCCTCCGACAGGCTTTCACCGATCTCGCCCAACGCATCCGCGCGAAGACCGGCGCGCCGCTCGAGTACGCGCTCAGCTTCACCGTCACGCGCAAAAACATCGACGACGTGCCGGAAGTTTTGCGCTGGTACCTGGCCGATCCGGAACGAACGCACATCTGGCGCATGATTAGTTTTCAACCGGAAGCCGACACCGGCCGCACGATTTTCTCCGAACGGCCGATCACGCCTGACGATGTCTGGGAAAAAATTTGCGAAGGCGTCGGGCTGCGTTTGCGGCGCGACGTTTCCATTTTCGGCCATCCCGATTGCAACAGTTGGGCTTCGCTCCTCGTCGCGCGGCCGTCGGGAAAAATCTTTCCGCTTTTGCCCGACGACAAAAAATTCGACGCATTGTTAGGCGAAATCCTGCGCAAAATCGGCGGCCTCTCGCTCGTCAATGACGACGCCGGCACGCCGCCGTTTCGTCTCGCCGGCGTGCTCGCGCGTCATCCGCTGCTCGCGCTGAAAACGCTCTCCCGCGCGCTCCGCTACATGACTTCGCGCGGCGCGCCGCCGGAGATTTTGCCGGCGCTTTTGCGCGGCCAGGTGCACACGCTCGGCGTCGGCATGCACAATTTCATGAGCGCGGCGCAGGTGGCGAACGCGCCTAACGATCCCGTCGTCCAGGCGCGACTCGACTCCTGTGTTTTCAAGGGCGCGGTCAGGCGCAACGACCAATGGGAAGCGGTCCCGATGTGTGCGATGAACCAGCAAATCTGGTCGGAAGTTTACGACGGCCGGTTGCGCGACCCGGAACTCGTTAGGCAAGCGCAGCCGAACGCGCGCGTTTTCTAAAAAAATTCCCGCACCTGCTCGAAGGCGCGCAGGTAAACGCGATGCGGCCCGCCGCGCATCAGCTCTTCTTTCACCAGACTAACGACGTCGCTTTTTCCCGCCGGCAGAAGCTGCTGCATTTTGCGACCGCCGCTGCGCCCAAAGGTGACATCGAGCAGATCGGTGCCGGTTTTGTGCGCGACCCGAAACTCCGCCGTCGCGCTGCGCACGGTCACGCGGCTGATCGGCTCGCCTTTTTTTTCCGCCAGTGCGACCGCGATCGCGCGGGACTCGCCGTTCGTTTTTTTCTCGAAGCCTAACGAGTCGCCGGAGCCGCGCGCATTTTCCCAATGCAGTTGCGACGCGAGCCAGCCGACGAGCAACAACGCAGTCGAACGAAAGCCGGGCGCGTGCTCGATCTGCACGGTCGTCAGCTCGTCGAGATGATGATGAGTCGCCGGATGATCGAAAAATTGTGCGAGCGCGATGCGCAGATGGACCAGCCGCACCCAATTCAAATCGCAGAGCACGATTCGCTGCCGCGCTTCCTCCTGCGCGGTCGCGACCAGTTGCATTTGCGCGGGAAAATCACGCCAGGTCTGGCTGTCGTAAATCACCCGATCGACCCAGGCCCAGAGCTGCGCATCCATCGGCGCGGAAAATTCTCCCTGCCACCAAAGCGACAATGGCAAATCGGAATCGAGCTGCGCAAAAACAATATTCGCGAGGAGCGCGGCGCAGCGGCCTTTGAGCGAAAAGGAAAGTTGCTCCGAGCACATTTGTTTGTGACCGGCGCGGCCGACGTGGCAGTGCGCGCTGATCCACGCTTCCGCTCCGCTCTCAGTCGCGGCGGAATCGGCCGCGATGATGATGGCGCGGCAGGCGTGCTTCTCCGTGATCTGGGAAATGAGCGCGGTATTCTTGCCTAACGAGTCGGGCTCTTCGCTGTAAACCGCGAGGTTGATGAGCGACGCGCGGGTCGCGTCCCCGCCGGTTTGCTCCCAAAGTTTTTTCAATTCGCGATCGATCTTCGCGATTTCCACGGGCGCGCCAGGGGCGGAAGTTTCAGCGGGCATATTCGTCAGGCGGATGTTTCGTCATCCCGAGCCGGCGGAGCGCGGCGCGGGACCTCTCAGTTGCAATTTGCGCGTCGCCTGCAAGAGGAAACGCGGATTGCAATCGAGAGGTCCCTCGTCGTCTGCGCGACTCGAGATGACACGAATGACGCAAAGCGGCGTGCAAATTACCGGGCGTTTTCACAATCTTCTCCAGGCGCGGCCGTCGCGCGCGAGCAGCTCGTCGGCTTCCGCCGGTCCCCACGAGCCGGACGGGTAGCTTGCGAGCGGCGGCGTGTTTTCTTTTTTCGCCCACGCCTCCTCGATCGTGTCGATAAAAGCCCAGGCCTGCTCGACCTCGTCGCGCCGCGCGAAAAGCGTCGCGTCGCCGCTCATCGCGTCGAGCAGCAACCGTTCGTAAGCCTCCGGACTCGCTTTGCCGAACGAGGTGCCATAATGAAAATCCATCTTCACCGCTTCGATCCGAAAACTGCTTCCCGGCACCTTCGCCTCCATCCGGAGCGAAATGCCTTCGTCGGGCTGAATCCGAATCACGAGCACGTTCTGATCGTGCGCTTCCGATTCGCGATTGAACAAAACGTGCGGCGCCCTTTTGAAGTGCACGGAAATTTCCGTGGCCGATTTGGCGAGGCGTTTGCCGACGCGGATGTAAATCGGCACATCGGCCCAGCGCCAACTGTCAACGTGCAACTTGAGCGCGACGTAAGTCTCGGTCTGCGATTTCGGATCGACATTTTTCTCCGCGCGATAAGCCGGCACCGGCTCGCCCGCGATCGCGCCTTCGCCGTACTGGCCGCGCACGACGTCGCGCGCGATCTCGTCAGGCTGATAACGGCGAATCGCCCTGACGACCTTCACTTTTTCGTCGCGAATGCTGTTCGCGCCGAGATCGGTCGGCGGCTCCATCGCGACGAGGCAGAGCAATTGCAGGAGATGATTCTGCACCATGTCGCGGAGGGCGCCGGCGGTTTCGTAATAACCGGCGCGACTCTCGACGCCGAGCGTTTCCGCGGCCGTGATCTGGATGTGATCGATGTTGTGCGCGTTCCAGAGCGGCTCGAAAATCGCGTTCGCGAAACGCAGGACCAAAATATTCTGCGCCGTTTCTTTCCCGAGAAAATGATCGATGCGGTAAGTCTGATCTTCCGAAAAGGCGCGCTGCACGATGCGATTCAAATGCCGCGCCGACTCCAGATCGGTCCCGAAAGGTTTCTCCAAAATGACCCGCGCCCAGCCGCCTTCGCGCGTTTTGTTCAGGCCGGCTTTCTGCAAATTTTCGATGATGGTCTCGAACTGTTCCGGCGCGGTCGCGAAATAAAAAAGCCGGTTGCCGCGCGTCCCGCTTTCCTTGTCGAAACGATCGAGCGACTCGGCGAGTTTTTTGTAGCCGGCTTCGTCGGCGAATTCGCTTTGATGATAAAAGAGCGACTGGGCGAAGCCGCGCCAGACATCGTCGCGCACCGTCTGTCGCGAAAATTTTCTCGTCGCGTCCTCCATTTCGGCGCGAAACTCATCGTCGGTTTTCGGCCGGCGGGCGAAACCGATCACGGCGACGGCGGGCGGCAGTTCGCCATCGGCCGCTATATTATATAGAGCGGGCACGAGCTTGCGATGGGTCAGATCGCCGGTCGCGCCGAAGATCACGATCGCGCAAGGCTGGGGGACGGCCTTGCTCGTGAGGCCTTCGCGCAGAGGATTGGAAGCCGGCAGATCGCTCATGCGCGGCACATCTATCGCAGAAGTGCGCCGAGCGCAAAATGGAAATGTGCGCCGGCGGCAGGGGAGAGTGGGGGCGCGATTTGGGACTTCACCGGAGGCGCAGGTCAAGTCCCTATCTCCGTCCCGAACGGCGGAAAACTTCCGCCTTTCCCACCGCTTTTTGCGTAAGCTACACAGAACGCACATCTTGTCCGACGCGAAAATCGCGCCGACCACGCTTCGGGTCCTCTCGCGGGCCAGGCCTGTTGTTGAACATGCGAGGCAAACCGTCAAACACGCCTCGCATATTGTTTAACACGGCGGCCCTGCTGATAAACACGCCACGCATGTTGATGCGCACGCGTCGCATGCTTGTTCGCACGCCACGCATGTTGTTTCACATGGCAGGCACGTTGATCAACACGCCTGCCATGCTGAACAGTTTGTCACGCATGCTTGTTAACACGCCGCGCATGCCGACCAGCACGCGAGGCATGTCGAACTGTTTGCCTCCGATGTTTGTGAACATGCCCGGCCTGCGAAACGGCGCGGCGCGGCTGTTAAACCACACGCCTCGCCTGCTGATCGAGCTGCCTGGCAGGTGCGCTATGAGGCCGCGCGGATTAATCAGCCGCCATCACTAAATTGTCGGCCGGGTTGTCCACCACTTGCCAGGTCGCGCAAGCTCCCGAGATCGTCACGCCGGCAAATGAACTCACCGCGACGATTCGCCAGTTCGTTCCTCTATACATGGAATCGTCCGCCCAACGATCGCACACGGCGCATTTCATTTCGCGAATGCGAAACGGAATTCAGTCGACTCCTTTTGCCAAGAGCGACCGGCACCTAAAAGGACGCGTCCAAACACCGCCGAAAGAAAAAGAGAAACCGCAAAAAAAAGCTTGCCACCCTTTCCCTGGTTGTTAAAGCGTCGCACAATCCGGCAATGAAGCTCTTGAGGGGAGTTGACCATATGTCTGATCTCTCTCGCCGCGTCCGAACTAAGGCTGCAGCAATTCCGTCCGATACCTCGGGGCTAACTCCTGTATCTTCTTCTTTAACTCCGCCCGCTCCGCCTCGCTGAGTTGCGGCGGAGTCGACCTTCGAGTCGGAAGCGGCACACCGATCTGCGCGAAAAATTCTTCCTGCCCGGCGGGCGCACAGATGCAAAGCAACCGGGCCGCGCTCTGCCCAGCATTCGTAAAGGAATGCGGAGCATTCGCCGGGATGTGGACGGTCTGGCCCGCGTGCACGGTCGATTTCTCACCGCGAAAGGTCACTTCGATCTCCCCTTCCAGAACGGTGAAAGACTCCTCGAAATCGTGCCGATGCGGCGGTGGACCGCCCCCCGGCGGAATCTGGATATCGATCAGGCAATAGCGGCCATCCGTCTGCTCACCCGCGAGAAGGATGGTATAAGTGTCACCCACCAATCCAAGATGCCGCAGCCCCTCGTCGGTATCGGGACGAGCGACCGCAGGCTTGCGCGCGAGGTTATCGGCTGGAAGAGGTGCGGGAGGCTGGGCGGTAATGGAGTGTGTGTTCATTGTCTCGATTCTACTTAGCGGATGTTGATAAAAGAACGTCGCAGAGTTCAGCTTTGGCCGGATGGCCTCGTTGACAGGCGCGAGTGGTTTTTACCCAGTCGCCTTAGCAGTCTTGAACGCTGCTAGAACCTGATAACTCAAGGCCAAGGCAATTGCTCAACGATCCGGTCTTGAGCAATCCATGTCGCACCGCCGACACACTCAGGTTTATTCCTTTTGTTGAGCGTGTAGAGGCCCCAGTATTCTCTCTGAGGAGACTGCTCAACGGAACCGCCATAGATCCATTTCCATCCGTAAAACCTCCATACAATACGCAGATTTTCCTCGCGTAGAGCTTCGCATATCCTCTCGAAACGGGCAAGACACGCATCGTGTTCATCCCATTCGAAATCACCGACGATAACGCGAGGATCTCGGCTCGCGAGAACGTAACCGATTCGCCGGACCAGCGAATATCTAAGAGCCGCGCAAGTTGCGGAGAAGGAATGTCGCCTTTCAGTGCGCCGTGTTCCTCTTGTTGATTTGAGTAATCGGCCGTTGTGAACCAGCAGCCTTCTAAGCCCGCGTGTGTATGTTCACAGAGTCGGGCGCATTCATCGGCAGCGTACGGATATGCAACTAACGCTGCCAAATCGCGATGATATTCGGGCGGCCTTGGAATCATGTTCCCATCAAGCACCGGTTCCCGCATTCGTCTAATGAAGCGGTTCAGCATGGGTGCCGGTACTGCATACGAGTTGAAGTGCCAAGATACACGGCAGTGTGAGGGAAGATGATTCGGCCGACCCTATAGCATGGTATAGGTTCTCTCCACTCCCAATGCCCTTTGAGGGTCATCCACGCTTCATTTCCGTCGCGTGGCGTTAATAACCGTATTGGATTCGGGCCCTCACGCGAAGCGACGAATTCTTCGCGAGCTGAGCGATCGAACGGGGCAGGTAAGGGCGTTAATATGTTTATCCACCATGGCGGTGGAGGTGAAACGAATTGTAAGTGGTCACATGAGCTTCGCGGCGCCTGACGCACGAGGACCGGATCAAGCAAATCAAGATGGACGTCTTGCGGCGTAAGAGCTACAGGGATTACGCCGTCGTAGTCAGGTCGTGGGTGATAGTGATCGGAAAGAAACCCTAGAAATTCGTGAAGGGCAATCCACTGATATTTCTTTCCAAGTCGTTCCACTGGAGGACGGGCGCGCCCAACGTTAGGATCGTATCGCGGCGCATCATCGAGCGCTTTATCTAGCCCAAGTTCCAATGCACGTTTTAAGACATACCGGCGCGCAACTCGATCGTCGAACGAGGGAGCGTTCCATTCTTGGAGTGGTTCTTGGTTGCGTCGCTGGGATTGGAACATTCCTACCCGCCATCCCATTTCGTAACGGCCCCAGTCGCCGTACCCTCCCATCTGCTCTGTCACTGTCGAGGCCAATAAGCGACCTAACGCGCGCATGGAGTCCGTATTAGCTCGCCAGTCTTTCTCTAAAGCTTCGACCTCTGAGTTGGTGAGCGTTAGAGGCCAAATAGATATATAAGGAGGGCGGAACTTTTCGACACGGATGTTGGTCGAGAGCGCTCCTTTTCGCGAGCCCTCTTCGCAGACGACGGAAGCGTAATAGCGGATGATTACATTCGGCGTGACTGAGGGACCCCCAAAAGCAGCCGTATAAACTGCATCAACAAGTTCCACTAGCTCTTTGCTTGGTTGTGCCATGATTACACAAGCCGCGACGGCAAAAAGGACCCGCTCGACAACGTACGGGTCGTTATTTTCCGAAAAGCGCCGCACAAGCATTACCGCGACGCCGGGACGATGTGCAAGAAGCCTTGCCAGTGACATCGCAGCCCGCGCGCGGCCGTCAACGTTCGTAGTTGTTAGTAGCCATGCCAAAGCGGTTCCCAGCAGAAACGCGGAGGTATCTGATAGCGCATCAGCTCCTTCGCTTGATCCGAGGCGGATTAGAAAACTTGGACCGGAGTCGAGCCGTCCGGTGAATCCATCCCTAAGTTTTAGCGTCCATGTCGTCGCGTTCTTCAAGCGTCATGCGGCTAAGTTCCTCATGCAAGCGGTCCCCGTTCCAGGGATGGTCCTCTTGGCACGCCAGAGTTAGATTCGCAATTAGCTGGTCAATGCGATCTCCCCGCGCTATTTGCGTGTGCAGCTCCTCCGCCCGCTGACTAAAATTACTTCGGGTACGCCAAGCGAGACTGTCGGAAAACGCCCGGTCACACTCATAGCTTTGCCCGGCCTGCAAGCCAGCTACGTCATGGAGTTCTCCGTGTCCTCCTTCAGGAAGTCTCACTGCCAAGATGCTGAGCAGACCGGGATTAGAACGCCTCCAAATCGCGTCTCTTAGCCGGCTGCGAAGTTCATCCGCTACCGCACCTCCGCTCGGGAGTAAATGCAGACTAAGCACGTAATCCCAGATCCGCTCGTAAGCGAATCGAACAGTAATCCTTTCACCAAACTGATCGACGTCACGCAATTCGTGCAGGATACCTTCTGAACGCAGGGCCGGATAAAGTCTGCGACTCTCGTCAGGTGCCGGATGCCGCGAATCCAACAGATCCCGCGTTTCCTTTTCCGGCAGACTTTGCGCGCCGCTCGCAGCAATCGCCTGAGCAAGATCACGCAGAGCATCGCGGACGACAGACGCGGCACAGCCAATTCTTGCCTCAATGTTAGCGGCCTTGCGCTCCACATACTTCCGCAAAATCCGCTCGAGACTAAGGCTGCCGGATGGGACTGTTTCCTTCTCATAGGCCTCGCAGAATGTTTTGAGGAGAAGTGGATTTGTGAACTCCGGAGTAAACGGCGTGCTGCCATATCCTTTTACGTTATAAGCACGAAGATACTTTGGCGCGGCCTCAACGACCTGTGCGCCAAGCCCACTATGTTCGAGTACGACCCACTTTGGAGAGCTAGTCGGCTGTGGTGGCAGCGTTGAGTCGATGAAATCCGTTCGACAGGTAACAATTAGCTTCAGTGATGCGTAGGGCCGAAGTTCGCTTGCGAAGTCATGAAGATGATTCCGCCATACTTCTCGGTGAGGCGTTTCGTTCAGCGCGTCTATGCAGATTAATCCCGGTAGAGGCGTTGATGCAGCTAAAGCGGTAAAGGCATCTAGAAAGTCGCATTGACCGCCCGGAAAATCGAGCCATCGCAAGAACTGTGTCCAAGGATTTTCCGCCGATGTGAAAAGACGGCCTTCCATGAACAAGACAACCCCGCCCGCAAGCTCATATCGGGAACAGATCTCTGCTAAGGTCTGCGTTTTGCCAGTGCCAGCCCGCCCAGAGACGAGGCAGCATTGCGAATCAGGCAATTTACCTTCACTGTCGATCCAGCCGCGCCAGTTTCCCAAACTGCCGAGGTGGCCCATTTGCGCCTTAAGAGCAGCTTCCAAGTCATCATTGTCTTCAAGGTCCTCTTTTGGATTATTGGTCCCTTGATCTAAATACTGTTTCTCGAACCGGCCTACTGCGTCGTCAAAGTCCCCGACCTCCGCCCCTAGACACGAAAACGACAACGGCAGGTGACACCCATCTCCAAGCTCCTTAATTATTGTTTCGCGCTGGTCTCGAACGCGCGTGGCAGTATCGCGAAGGGCGCGTGGCCAGGAAGCGTCGATTGACCACGGCGCGGACAGGGCCTCGGCGGCATTTACCCGCGTGTTATCCGCAAATGCATCCCAGAGCAGCTGGCTGCGGAAAAAATGATGAAGTGCGACCTCGCAATCGGTTGGGGTATGAAGATCGGGAATATAACGATCATGCAGGCCCGCGATTGTAGAAGCGTTCTTTGCGGAGCACCGAGCTGTATCGAAATTTGGATACGCGAAGTAGTTAGAGGAGCAGTCCTCGATTTTTTGGATCGGTTCGCAACCCCTCAAGACGCGAACGGCCCCAATGCACAAAGTCGGGCGCATTCGTGTACCCGAGTTTCTTCGCGTAGGCTTCCCACTTCGTGACACAGCTTTTCCACTTGCTCTGCTGGCTCTCGGTGAAGTTTAGCGGAGTGAAAAATATATATCGCTCGAGTGCGCGGTGATGAGCATTGGACGCTAGCGCGGTCGTCGCAGAGCTTGCCATCTGCCGCCACCATCCTTCTTTGAAGTCACCAATAAAATATTTGGCCTGGAGCCCTATTATGACACGGCCTTTTCGGTCCGCGATGAACCCCTCCAATCCAGCGTCGCCGCCGGCTCCTTCGCGACGTACTGCCTGCCCGCGGCCAGCGAATTCCTTCGCAAACAATTGGAATGACAATTCCTCAAATGCGTTTCTCTGGCTTCCTAGGCGAGCCTTAATTTGTTCGATCACGACTCGGGGCATACTCCACGAAATAAAAGATAGTATTGAAGGCGAGCATCGTCCTGAGTCATAAGCCAATTTTTCACTTGCCTTGCACTGATCCCACGCAAAGGCGGGCGATTGCCGGCGATATTATCATGCATTGTACACGGTCCGAGCAAACGAGATTGTCGTGGCGGCGAGCGCGTGAATGTGCGTGAGCCTACGAGGTCTAATCCTTCGTGCGCGGCCGTGCGTCTTTGGGACGGTCACAATATAACTGCATGCCGTTTTGGTCGGGTTCGCGCAGGTAGGGGGGTGAGAGTTTGTCAAAGCGGAAAGCCGAGATCGGGAAACTGAATCTTGACGCTACCGGAAGAGGTGATCGAACTCGTTGTGCGTGCCGATCCAAGTCCAAATGATTTTGTCTCCCATGCGTTCGCCGACGGCGCGGTATTGTTCACTGACCCTGACCGACCAAGCCTTACTGAACCCTTCGAGCTTTTTGAATCGTAAAGAGGGATGGGACGGATTCTCGGCAAAGAGTCGGTAAGCTCGTCTCGCTGCTTCTTGAGCGTGCGGATCCAGCCGCTCAAAAGCCCACCGGAAGCTGGGCCGTGTCGTCGAGATCACAGCCGCTCCGGCTCCAGCGTCTCTTCGCCACCTTCAGCCGCTGCGCCACGGAAAAATTCTTCCAGTTTGGGAAGCGGGCGGGAGTCATTAATGATCCGCTCCCACTGGGAGTCGCCGGCTAACTCAGGGAACAACTCTGGAAGATGCTGGAAAAGCTTATCTCGCTCGGATTTCGCGAGCATCCGAATAGCTGCTTCGATCTCTTGGGCTGTGCTCACGTTGGTCAAGCTAGCTTCGCCTGCGATGACTGGCAATAAAGTAAACGGGGCGACAGGAGGTATCGAACATGATGGAGTGCGGCGATTGCGCATTCCGCCGGAACTGGGGTAGGATAACTGGTGATGGCAGCGACTCGGGAGGAAATAATGGAGCGTTTGCGCGCCTCGAAACAAAGACTGCAAGCCGAGTTTCCTCTGCGCCGATCAGATCGTCGGCGAGAGCGATATCGATATCCTGGTTGAAGTCGATCCTTCGATCGGGATTGGTTTTGTCACCCTGGCTGAGCAGCTAGAGCAACTGTTAGGCAGGCCTGTTGACCTTGTCTCTCGCCGGGCGATCAAGCCTTCGCTCTGGAAACTGATCGAGCCGGAGTTAGTCGATGCCTAAGCGGGACGCGGCGCTGCTGCCGGAGGATATTCGAATCGGCGCTGGCGCGGATCGGGCGTTACACCCGCTATATGAGGCGGGAAGAATTCCTGGCGGACGAAAAGACGATTGATGCGGTGGTGCGAAATCTGGAGATCATTGGCGAGGCAGTTCGCTGGTTGCCGGAAGAGTTCAAACGCCGGCACGCCGATATCGCTTGGGGACAAATAGCGGGTTTGCGCAACCGCATCGTGCATGATTATTTCGGGCTCGACCTGGAGATCATCTGGCAGGTGTTACAGACTTCGCTCTCCGGTTTCGAACGGCAGCTCGACAATTTGAAATAGGCAGGAATCGCGCGCCAGCAGTAGGCCGCACATTTCGCCGCCCTGACAGCTGAATTTTACTGACCGCCGGATTCCTGAAGCAAGGCTTGGAGGTCGAGCGGATAAGTGAACATGGCAACGGTGCCGTCCTTGGTGCGCGGCCAGGCTTCCCTGGGACGGTCCCAATAGAGCTCCACTCCGTTTTGGTCGGGGTCGCGCAGGTAAAGGGCTTCGCTGACTCCGTGGTCGCTCGCGCCCTCGAGCGGAATGTTCGCTTGCCGCAGCCGGCGGAGCGCGTCGGCCAGCTCGGCCCGGGTCGGGTAAAGAATGGCGAGATGATAAAGGCCGGTCGTGCCGGCGGGCGGCGGATTCCCGCCCGCGCTCTCCCAGGTGTTGAGCCCGATGTGATGATGATAGCCACCGGCGGAAATGAAGGCTGCGCTATTGCCATAACGCAGGGTGAGCTCGAAACCGAGCACGCCGCAGTAGAAGGCGAGCGCGCGGTCGAGATCGGCGACCTTCAAATGGACGTGGCCGATCTTCACCTGAGGATGAATGGGGCGGGAGTTATTCGAGATTGGCCCGCGCCCTTTCATCTCGATGAGGACGCGGTCGGGCCAGAGGAGGTCGGCGAATTTCTTGCAACCTGATTTGTAGGGTGGGCGCTTCGCCTGCCCGGCAAAAGCGGGGACTCGGTGGCAAGCGGAGCGCTTGCCCTATAAGCGACATCCCGCTTTTTTTCCCGGGCCGTCCATAATTCTTATATTATCCATAGCCTATGGTATGCGAGTTGCTACTTTTTCGGTTCGCCAATTATGGCTGGCCTAAACAAAAAACGGCCATAGACGAGTTCCTCGTGGAGCTTATCGACAGCGAGTGGGAGGGCGCTGCTAAAATCCCGACCAACCATACATGGGAAGTAAAGTTAAGGTGAACCGTGCTCGTACTGTCCCCAAACAGATCGAGCAGGGTCAAAACATCGTGCAGATGTGCAAAGAGGTGATCAAGACCGATCCGGCGATTGATGCGCTGGACACGGCCAACACCAACCTCGTGAGCAAACGTCAAGCGGCAACGGAATCCGAACGGACCAAGGATCAGGCCTTCGAAACGCAGCGCACCGCGTCCACAACGCAAGGTGCGGCATTAACTGCGCTCGCCAGCCGGGTGCAAGATCTCTCGGGCGGCGACCCGGGCTATATCCTGAGTTGTGGTCTGCAAGTCCGGGCGAGCGCCAAACCGCGCCCGCCGGTGACGGAATCGCCGACAGAGCTGAGCACGCAGGTGAACGGCAAGCCCGGCCGCATCGGCATGAAGTGGAAGGCCGTGCCGGATGCGCTCAATTATGAAGCGCAGTACACGACCGATCTGACCGGCGCGACCGGCTGGATTTCCGCTTCGGAAATGCCGACCGCGACCAAAGTCGCGTTCGACGGCCTGACCAGCGGCACCAAGTACGCGTTGCGCGTGCGCGGCTGGGGCAAAGGCGGCGCGGGCCCGTGGAGCAGCCCGGTGCAGCGCATGGCGCCCTAAAGCCGAACGTTCTGCATCGTTAGTATCCGAGTCGGCGCGCTCAGCAATGGGTGCGCCGATTTTGTTTGGCGGAAGTGCTCGGCGGGGCAATTCCGATTCGTTAGGCAGGCAGCGGAAATTTGCGCGTCAACTGCTGCACCTGTTCGCGCACCCGGCCGATCGCGCGCTCGTCGTCGCGGCCGGCGAGCGCTTCCGCGATCAGGTCGGCGATCTCGAGCATCTCTTCTTCTTTCATCCCGCGCGTCGTGACCGCGGGCGTGCCGAGACGAATGCCGCCCGGTTTGAAAATCGGATAGGTGTCGAATGGAATGGCGTTTTTGTTCACGGTGATGCCGGCGCGATCGAGCACGTTCTGCGCGTCCTTGCCGTTGATTTCTTTCGGGCGCAGATCGACGAGCATGAGATGATTGTCGGTGCCGCCCGCCACGATGCGAAATCCATGCTTCGTGATGCCGGCCGCGAGCGCCTTGGCGTTGCGCACGACCTGCTGCTGGTAGGTCCGAAATTCCGGCTGGAGCGCTTCGCGAAAACAAACCGCTTTCGCCGCGATCACGTGCATGAGCGGGCCGCCTTGCACGCCGGGGAAAACCGAGGAGTCGATCGCCTTCGCGAATTTTTCCTGACACAAAACGATCCCGCCGCGCGGGCCGCGCAGACTTTTGTGCGTCGTCGTGGTGACGAATTGCGCGTGCGGCACCGGACTCGGATGTTCGCCGCCGGCGACGAGGCCGGCGATGTGCGCCATGTCGATGAAAAGCAGCGCCTCGACCGAATCGGCGATCTGCCGCAGTCGCGGAAAATCGATGAAGCGCGGATAAGCCGAAGCGCCTGCCGTGATCAGTTGCGGGCGTACCTCTTCGGCTTGTTTGGCGAGCGCGTCGTAATCGATCTGCTCGGTCTTTTCGCTCACGCCGTATTGCGTGACCTGGTAAAGTTTGCCGGAAAAATTCGCGGGATGGCCGTGGGTGAGATGGCCGCCGTGCGCAAGATTCATCGTCAGGATGCGATCGTTAGGCTTAATCGCCGCGAAATAAACCGCCATGTTCGCCTGCGCGCCGCTGTGCGGCTGGACGTTGACATGTTCGGCGCCGAAAATTCTCAGCGCGCGATCGATCGCGAGCTGCTCGACGACATCGACGTTTTCGCAACCGCCGTACCAGCGTTTCGCCGGATAACCTTCAGCATATTTGTTCGTCAGGCAGGAGCCTTGCGCTTCCATGACCGCGCGGCTGGTGAAATTTTCCGAGGCGATCAGCTCGATGTTTTCGCGCTGTCGTTTTTCTTCCTCAGCGATTGCGTCGAAAATCTCCGGATCGACCCTGCGCAAACTTCCGCCTAACGATGAGCCGGAGGGCCTTTCACCAAAAGCGGATTCGTTAGGCTGCGAAATATTTCCCATGCTCGAAGCAGTCGCGGCGCTCCCGCGCGCATTGCGAGGCAGGGCCATTTCGGTTTCTTCTACGAAGGCGAGCACGCTCGGTAAAGCCTTTTCGATCGCGTCCGCGCAGTCATGATAAACGTCGTAACCCATCCCGATCGGGTCGGGCAGATCGCGCCAGAGGGTCGCGCCCGGCTCTTCAAATTCGCGCAGCAAAAAAGTCTTCTCCGCGCTTTCGGGGAAGAGCAGATGAATCGTCTCGAGATGCGCGCCGGTCATGGCGAAAATGTGCGTCGCGCGATCGACCAGCGTGGCGGTCAGCGGCTGGCTGCGAAACTCGTCGATCGCGACGCCGCGTTTCCGGCAAACCTCGATCGCATGCATGCTGGGCGGCTGTCCGCGAACGGCGTGCACACCCGCGGCATCGACTTCGATGTCCTTGCGATTGCCGAGGAGGCGGCGGAAAAGTCCCATCGCCATCGGGCTGCGACAGATGTTGCCCGTGCAGACAAAAAGAACGTGTTTCACAATCTGGAAAAGCGGCCGCCGCCGCGCTCCCGCGAACCTAAAATTAAACCGGGGCAAGTCAACGTGACGCGCCCGCGCGCGGCGGTTGCAGCCTAACGATTGCCTAACGAGTCGTCGATGAAATCGCGCTGGAAATTATTTCGTTATCGGCTCGAAGAAGCGGCCGTGCGCGGCCTAGCTGGAATTATCCCGCGCCTGCCTCGACCAATTGCGGTTCATCTCGGGCGCGGCGCCGGCGCGCTCGCGGCGCAGGTCGATCGGCACGGCCGCAACGTTGCCCTAACGAACCTGGAAGCGGCCTTCGGCGAGAAATATTCGCGCGCGCAGCGGGAAGAAATCGCGCGCGAGTCCTACCAGCAATTTGCCTCGACGATGATGGATCTCTTCTGGAGCCCGCGATTGAATTCGGAAAATTTCCGGCACGTGATCGAGTTCGATGGTCTTGAACATTGGAACAATGAGCGCGCCCAGAATCGCCCGGTCATTTTCGCGTCCTGCCATTACGGAAATTTCGAGATGCTCAGCCTCTGCGCTGGCTGGATTGGAATCAAAACCCAGATCATCACGCAGGAATTCAAGAACGCGCGGCTCGATCCGGTCTTCAATTTTTTGCGCACCCGGTCCGGCCACGAGATCGCGCCGCGCGACGGCGGCATCGTCCGGCTTTACAAGGCGCTGCGGCGCGGAAATTCGGTCACGATCCTGATCGATCTCGCCTTGCAGCTTCATCAACCGGCGGTCGCGATCGATTGTTTCGGATTGCAGACGCCGGTGACTTTTGCGCACGCCTGGCTGGCCGCGCGCACCGGCGCAGCGATCATTCCGGTGCACGCGCAACCGCTGCCGGGCGGGCGCTCGCGCGTCATTTTCCATCCGAAAATCGAAGTCCCGCCGGACGCGACGCAGCAGGAGATCGCGCAGCTCTGCTGGGACCGTTTCGAGCCGATCGTTAGGCAAAATCCCGCGCCTTGGCTTTGGATGTACAAATACTGGCGCTATCGACCGGAAAAAACGGCGAAAAATTATCCCGACTACGCGCAAGCGAATCCGCGCTTCGATCGTTTGATCGCGGAAAATGCGAAGGAAAAATCACGCGCGAATTCCGCGCCGCCAGGTTTGCCTAACGAGCCGCGCGGTTGACAAACGGCATGCCATAAGCTCTCCAGTTTGATCTTATGCGCCTGATTTCGCGTTTCGCTTTTTTCGGTTCACTTGCCGCTTACCTTCTGCTCAGCGGCTGCTCGACTTATTCGCCGACGAGCGCGCGGGTTTATCATGTCGTCGCGCACAAGCCGCATGATCCGGACAAGGTGCGCGTCGATGTTTCGCTCTCGAAACAGAATGTCTACGTCATGGAAGGCGATCGTTGCCTGATGGCGGTCGCGACTTCGGTCGGGTTGAACAATCATCCGACGCCGAGAGGCCATTTCCACATCACGAACAAAATCGAGAACAAGCGCTCTGGCAGCTATGGCTATCGCGTGCAGGGCGAACACGTCGTCGCGGCGGATGCGAGCGCGCATGTTGCCGGCCGTTATGTTGGTTATCCGATGGGTTACTGGTGCGAATTTGCGCCGGGCTACGGTTTCCACCAAGGCTTCGTCCATCCGGTGCCGCGGACTCATGGCTGTTTGCGTTTGCACGGTGAGGCGGCGCCGAAATTCTACGCGCTCGTCCACGTCGGCACGCCGGTTGACATCGCAGAGACGCAGCCGGAAGACAAAACGCTCGGACCAACGGTGGAGCGGGTCGACGATTCGAAAACGCCCGACCCCGATCCGGCGCTCATGATTACTTCCGGCGCGTTTCAAAAGCCGACCGGCCAGTTGCTCGTGCCCTAACGAGTGCCGCGACGATTGAGTTGCGGTCGTTAGTCAGCGCGGCGACATTTAAGCCGTGAGCGCGAATCTGATCTCGAGCGGCACAACGCCGCGGACGAAGGTCAACCTTCGCACCCCGGAAGTGATGACCGCGGTGCAAGAGCAGGTCGAGGCGCATTATCGCAGCGACATCGTCGACAAAGTGCGCCGCGCCGGCGGGATCGTGACCGTCGGCAACGTGACCGTGCGGCTGGCGAAGCAATTTGGTTTTTGTTACGGCGTCGAGCGCGCGATCGATCTCGCTTATGCGGCGCGGAAAGTTTTCGCCGATCGCCGCCTTTTTATCGTTGGCGAAATCATTCACAACCCCGAAGTCAACGAACAAATCTCGTCGTTAGGCATCAAGAATCTCACCGGCCGCAATAAACAGGCCGACATCTCCGAACTGTCCGCGGACGATGTCGTGATTTTGCCGGCGTTCGGCACCGAGGTTTCGATCTTGCAGCAGATCAAAGATCGCGGCTGCCAGATCGTGGACACGACTTGCGGCGACGTCATGAGCGTCTGGAAACGCGTGCGCAAATACGCGAGCGAGTCCGCGACTTCGATCATTCACGGCAAAGCCGAGCACGAAGAAACGAAGGCGACGAGCTCGCGCGCGCTCGGCGACGGCAACGGTCACTACCTCGTCGTGCTCACGCTGGCCGACGCCGATTACGTTGGCGATTACATCCGGCGTGGCGGCGACAAGGCGGCCTTTCTGGAAAAATTTCGCGGCGCTTATTCGCCCGGTTTTGATCCCGACATTCATCTCCGCACGATCGGCGTCGCGAATCAGACGACGATGTTGCGAGGCGAGACGGAGGAGGTGCAGCGTCGCATCCAGAAAGCAGTCGCCGATCGCGACGGCGCGGAGCTGGCGACGAAAAATTTTCGCTTCTTCGACACGATTTGCGGCGCGACTCAGGAACGCCAGGACGCGCTGCGCGAACTGCTCAACGTCAAGATGGATTTGCTCTTGGTCGTCGGCGGTTACAACAGCTCGAACACTTCGCACCTCGCCGAGATGGGCGAGGAAAAGTTGCCAACTTATTTTGTCCTCAACGCCAGCCGGCTGCTTTCCGCGGACGAAATCCGTCATTACAACCTGCACGAGCGCCGTGAAGTCGTCGCGCGCGACTGGCTGCCAGCCGGTCCGGTCGTGGTCGGCATTACGGCCGGCGCGTCTTGCCCGAACAACCTGATCGAGGAAACGCTCGTGCGCCTTTTTCAGCTCCGCGGCATCGGCGTCGCGGAGTTAAACGCGGCCGCCGATCACACTTCGCAATTCTAATAACGGCGGCGCGCGGCGCGCCGGTCCTTTACTCGTTAGGCGGAATCAAAAGACCATCGAGCTCGGCTTCGTCACGGTCGGAGTCGGCGTGGGTGCCTTTGGTTTGCTCGCTTTCTTCATCGCTTCAGCGGCGGCGGCGGACTTCGCGTCCATGACCGAGCCGGTGAGATTGACCGGCTTGTCGACGTTCACCCGCGCGGCGATTCCGCCGCGGCTGAATTTTTGCCCGTTGACGGTCGCGGCGAATTTATCTTTGCCGGGATTGATCATGACCGCGTACTGGCCGGAATAAGATTTGGTCGACTTCAAAAGCACAGTGTAATTGCCTGGCTCTAGCGGCGGCGTGGTAAAATTGCCTCGCGCATCATCGTGAACTTTCGCCACCGTTTTTCCCGCTGAATTGGATACGGTCACTTCCAGCGAAGGCACCGGGCTGGCAGACGCAAGCGCGACCGAGCCGGCGAGGATAAGGAGCGACGACAACAGAGAATGTGAAAAGGTTTTCATGACTCTTCTAAATAAGAAGCGGACGCGCGCGCGGCAAGTAGAAATTGCGCGGCGCGTTACGGCTTGCGGCCTTCGTCCACTTCGCAGTATTCGAAAACCGTCACGATATCGTCGCGTTTGCCGAGGCCGCTCGCGGCTTTCAACTTTTCCAGAATCGGCGTCGCGGCATCGTTCCAGCCGAGCTTGCGGCCAAACTCATTCCAGACCATCAGCTCGGTCTCGTTCAGCGGACGACCGCGCTCGCTGTAAGCCCAGGCGAGAATTTCCTCGTCGCTCGCGCCGGCGAGCACGCGCCGCTTCACTTCGTCGTAAGTAACGTGCAAAAAGCGGCAGCAAAAACCGTCGCCGCCGCGCACGATCCCCAGATTTTCGTGGAAATCGGGATGCAGCTCGCCGGCCGCGTGGAGGCGAATCTTATCCAGCATGCGCGGGAGATAACTCATCCCGCCGACTTTTTCGTAGCCGCTTTTCGGTTTCGTTTTCATCTGATTCATTGCCTAACGAGTAAAGAACTGAGGAGTGGAAACGAATCGCCCGCGCATTGTCGGATCGGTTGCGCGCTCCGCCTTTTCCACTGATCGTAAATCATGAGCATCGAGAAAGCGACTTTTGGCGCGGGCTGTTTTTGGGGAGTCGAGGAACGTTTTCGCCAGGTCGCGGGAGTGAAATCGGCCACGAGCGGTTACGCCGGCGGGACGACCGCGAACCCGAGTTATGAGGACGTTTGCAGTCATCGCACCGGCCACGCCGAAGTGGTCGAAGTCGAGTTCGATCCCGCGCAAGTGAGCTTCGAAGATTTGCTCGAGGTTTTCTGGGCCAATCACGATCCGACAACGCGCAACCGGCAGGGTCCCGACGTCGGTTCGCAGTATCGCTCGGTCGTTTTTTATCACTCGCCGGCGCAGCAGGCGGCCGCGGAAAAGAAAAAAGCCGAGCTCGAGGCGCGCGGAAAATTTCGCCGGCCGATCGTGACCGAGATCGAACCAGCGCCGGCATTTTATCGCGCGGAAGAATATCACCAGCGCTATCTCGAGAAGCACGGTCGCTCGCATTGCGCGTTGTAGCACCGAAACGCGACCGCTTTCCGCCGCTCCGCACATGGATCGCGAAATTATTCGGAGTTCGAATTTCGTCGCCGACGCCGCCGAGTTGATCCTGAAAGAAGCGCGCGGCGCGCTCGGGGAACGCGGCGAATTTCGCATCGCGCTCTCGGGCGGGAACACGCCGCGGCCGATCTACGCCGAGTTGGGCCGGCGCGCGTCCGACATTTTGTGGGAGCGCGTGCGCTTTACTTTTGGCGACGAGCGCTGCGTTCCGCCGGACGATGCGCAAAGTAATTTTCGCATGGCGCGCGAGACTTTGTTTGAGCCGTTCGCGATCCCGGCGCGTTCGATTCTGCGCATGCGCGGCGAGATCGAGCCGGTCCTCGCGGCGCAGGAATATGAAGATGAGCTCGCGCTCCTTGCCACCCAGCATGGCGAAACGATTTACCGGCACGATCTGATCCTGCTCGGGATGGGTGACGACGGTCACACGGCGTCGCTTTTTCCCGGAACGGCCGCGCTCGAGGAGCCGACGCGGCGGGTGGTCGCGAACTTCGTTCCGAAGCTAAATTCGTGGCGCCTAACGATGACTTTTCCGCTCCTCAATCAGGCGCGGCACGTTCTCTTCCTCATCGGTGCCGCGAAAAATCCGGCGCTGCTCGAGCGCGTGCTCGCGGGCGACGCGGAATTTCCGGCTAGCCGGGTCGCGCCCCCAAATGGCCGCGTCACCTGGCTGATTGGCGAGAGCGCCTAACGATCAATATTGCTCGCCTTCGTCGCCGATCGTGGGCGCGACTCGATCCGGAATCGCCCAGACGTGCACCATGACGGCGATCCAATAAATCGGCAGAAGAAAAAATCCGAAACCGGCTGTGCCCGTCGCGATCAGGAGCGCGAGGCCGACCGCGGCCGGCGTGCCGACGAACATGAGCAGAACGCCGATGAGGCGGTAGCCTTTGTAAATATGGCCGAGACCCGGCAGGATGCTGAGCATGACGGCGACCATGTCGCTCGCCGCGCCTTCGGCGGTATGCAAAAAGCCGCTCGCTTCATTCGGCGCTACGGCCGGCAGGTCGTCGGCTTCGGTCGTTGGTGCATCGGTATATTCCACGCGGTTCTCCTTTTCGTTAGGCAAAAATTTCGACACATCATCTCCGCCCGTCGCGGGCTCGTCAAGACTTCGCTTGGAATGCGGCGTGCAAGGAGCGCGATTTGCCGGCAGACTGCGGCATGGTTGAACTCGACCAGATCGTTCGTTACGCCGACGAATTATTGCGCCTGGCGGAGATCGAAGATTATCCGAACGCGATTAACGGGCTGCAAATCGAGAACAGCGGCGAGGTCACAAAAATCGGCGCGGCCGTGGATGCGTCGCGCGCAACTTTTGCGATGGCGAGCGAGCGTGGGATCGACCTGCTCGTCGTGCATCACGGATTTTTCTGGTCCGGCGCGCGGCCGATTTCCGGCGCATTTTTTCGCGCGCTGAAGTTTGCCTTCGAGAAAAATCTCGCCCTTTACAGCGCGCATCTGCCGCTCGATTTCCATCCATCGTTAGGCAACAACGCCCTCCTCGCGCAATCGCTCGGTTTGGAAAAGACCGAGCCGTTTTTGTTTTCAAAAGGGCAGGCCATCGGCCTTCGCGCGGCCGCGTCGCTTCGTCGCGACGATCTGCTCGCGCAGCTCGAGCATTCGTTAGGCGGCCCGGTTCGCTGCATCGGCGCGGGTCCGATGGAAACGAAACAGATCGGCCTCGTGACCGGCGGCGCGGGCGGCGAAATTTATGCGGTCGCGCGGGAAGGCGTGGACACGTTCATCACCGGTGAAGCGCCGCACTGGGCGGCGGTCGCGGCCGAAGATCTGGGCATCAATTTGTTTCTCGGCGGGCATTACGCGACCGAGACTTTCGGGGTCAAGGCGCTCGCGGCGCATCTGGGTGAAAAGTTCGTGCTGCCCTGGGAATTCCTTGATCACCCGACCGGCTTGTAACTGCGGCGAGCCGTCGTCGCCGCCACGCGGCACGGGAAAGCGCTCCTGCCTTGGACAAATTACCGTTGACGGTGCGCCGCAGTTCGCGGATAACGGCGCGCCACAGCCCTGTCAGCTTCCACCGATGTGTCATCCATCTCCTTTACTCGTTAGGCGAGGAGCGTTCCGTCTTCTCGGATTCGCCGCCGGCCTGCTCCTGCTCGGCGCAAACGTCCGCGCGCAGGAAAACGGCTGGGGTTCGTCGTGGACCAACGCCCCGACCGATCACTCGCAAGCGAACCGGACGGTCGGGGGCGAAATCGGGCGCGACCTCAGGACCGGCAACACCGCCGAGGCCGAGCGCCATCTGGCCGAGCTGCTGCGCGAAAATCCCGGGAGCGCCGGCGCCTACCGGGTCGCGGCGATGGTGCATTGGAAGATGCATCGTTATCAGGCCGCGCTGGACGATTGCGACCATGGCATCCAACTCCTGCGCGAGACGACTCCGAGCGAGCTGGGCGAGGTCTATCTTTTGCGCTCCCACATTTACCTGGCGACGAAAAACTATTCGGCGGCCCGGGCCGAGGATGAGCGCGCGGTGCGTTCCAATAAGCGGAGCGAGACGTTTAACAACGATCTCGCCTGGCTTCTTGCCACCTGTCCCGACGCGCGAGTGCGCGATGGCGGGCTCGCGGTCCGTTACGCCAAAAAGGCCTGCGAGCTGGGTGGGAGTCACGACCCCGAGATGCTCGACACCCTCGCCGCGGCCGAGGCGGAGGCGGGCCAGTTCGATCTCGCGGCGCAGGACGAGCAGCGGGCGATCGCGCTTTCCAAAAAGGACCGGCTCGCCGGCGCGCAAAAACGCCTGAGCCTTTACCAAAACCACCAGCCCTACCACAAGCGCGCGGACGGAGCCGGGCCGCCGCCGCCGCCATCGCGTTCCTCATGAAAACCACCACCCATCGCTTCTCGTTAGGCAAAATCCTCGCCGCCCTCGCTCCGCTCGGTTTGCTCCCGGCCCACGCGGCCGCGCCGCCGACGCCGCAGATCCCCGGTTACCAGATGGTGCAGGCCGACCAGAAAGCGGTCAACCGCATCGTCCTGACCGTTTACGTCAACGGCCACCCGGAAAGTTTCCTCGTCGACACGGGAGCCTCGCGCACCCTGCTCGCCAACGCGCGCGCCGCGGCCGACGGAGTCAAGCTGACCAACGCCGATTCGCGTTACGGCCAGTATGCCTACTTCAAAGGCGAAACCTTTCGCGTCGGGACAGTGGATTCCCTTTCCACCGGCTCGATGAACTTCGGCGCAGGTCCGATCATGCTCTTCGACTCGAACAAAGCGAAGTTCGACTACGTCACCCGCTCCCGGCTCGAGCACACCGGCGGCTTCCTCGGCCTCGACGTTCTCATGCGCTACAAGACGATCATCAACACGCGCACGCGCCAGCTTTTTTTCCTGAGCGATCCGAAACGTCCGGTCAACCTCGCGGTCGCGGTCGCGCAAATGGGATTCACCCGTCTGCCCCTGCACGTCAACGAACACCACAGCCTGATCGTCGATTGCACACTCAACGGCACGGCCGGCCACATGCTCATCGACACCGGCGCCTTCTTCACCCACATCAACGCCGTGACGGCGCGCGCCGTGCACCTCCCGGCCGGCTCGACAGAGGCGACCTTTCAGGATGTAACCGGGCAGCGGCATTTAGTCGACGTCGCCAACGTGCGCAACCTGCACTTGGGAACTTTCGCGCTCCCGGAGCAGCCGATTTTCGTCACGGACGACCCGGTCGAGACGGCCGGCGGACCTGACGAACAGGTTTTCGGTTTGCTCGGCGACGACGTGCTCGCGCACGTGCACGGGATCATCGACCTCACGAGCATGAGCTTGTTCGTGAAATAGCGGCCCGCGCGCCGCGTCCTCAGCCGCCCGTGGCGACAAAGCGCCCGACGGGCTCATCGGTCGTCTGCTGCCGGCTCGTTTGCCTCGCTCGGCTGGCTTGCGCCTTGACGGCCCTTGTCAATCCCGCGACCGCGGCCTTCAGCTCCGCGATCTCACCTTGCTGCCCGGCGATCGTCGCGCCCTGCGCTTCCACCGTGCGATGCTCCTTGAGGAATTCGTTAAGCAACATCGCGTTCACCGCCTCGTAGCGCACGGTGTAAGGCTGGCCCGAGTCGTCCCGCGCGACCAGATCGGGATCGACCTTCGCCACCTGCTCGGCGACCAGACCGAATTGCGGCCTGCCTAACGAGTCCAGCTCTTTCTTGTAACGGAAGGTGACTGGTTGGAGCGAGAGGATCGCTTCGCTCGCATCTTTCATCGGCTGGATGTCGTCCTTGAAGCGCGCCGAGGAGGAAACGGTGCCCAGCTGCCCTCTACGACTGACCACCACCTCCGCCCCATCAGCGACCGGCACCCCGCGAATACCTGCAATGTAGGCGCTCGTGTTGCGATTCTGGCCTCCGATGCGGATGGTGCCTGACTCCTTCTCCTTCGCCCCGATATTCCCGAGGTAGATATTCCAATCGCCTGACCTCAGTGCGAGGCCAGCATCCTGCCCGAGGGCGATGTTGTTGCTGCCAGCCCGCACGTATGCCAGTGCAGAATCACCGACGGCGACGTTATTCGAACCGAGGCTATCGTTACTGAGAGTGGAACCTCCAAGGCCTACATTGCGGGAGCCGGTGGTGTTGCCAAAAACAGCGCCATCCCCCACTGCCACGTTGTCGCCGCCTTCGGTGTTGTTAAACAGTGCAGTCACACCCAGCGCGGTGTTGCCATCGGCGGTGGTGTTAACGAAGAGCGCGTAGTGACCGAGAGCGACGTTGAACTCGCCAGTGGTGTTGTAGTACATCGCATAAGTACCCTCCGCCACATTGCCGCCACCGGTTGTGTTGCTATACAGAGTACTTTCCCCGGTGGCCGTGTTGGAACTTCCGGTGGTGTTGCTGAAGAGAACGTTGTGGCCGTTAGCTGTGTTACTCAGGCCCGTTGTGGTGTTGTAAAGCGCGTCAAAGCCGTTGGCTGAGTTATTCGTGCCCGTCGTGAGCGAAAAAAGCGCGTCATCGCCGAGGGCGGTATTTTCGCCGGGATAGCCGCCGCCCGGCGGCGGATCGACCGCGAGAGCGAGGGAAGGAAGGACGAGCGCGGCGAGGAGGCCAAGAGCGGAGACGCGGGATGTTTTCATGCCTTCGAGTCTGCCAAAACGGGGAGCGGCGGAGCAAGCTTAATCGCGCGTCGGGCGCACGTCTGGTTTTGCTGGCTGCGGAGTCTCGAAAGGGGGGGCTAAAGTTTTTTTTGGTGCCAGAGGCTGAGGCTGGAGGTGGCACCGATAGGTTCTGGAGGGCCGGCTAATGAGGCTCTACCCCCACCTCTCGGGTCCGGAAGTGCCACCCCCGGCTTCGGGAGGTGCCATAAACGAGGTTTGGAGGCCCGGCCAGAGAGGCGTTGGGCCCACTTCCGGGGTCTGGAGGTGCCATCTCCGGCTTCAGCCTGTGGCATCTTCCGGCAATGGAGATGGCGTCTTCGGTTTCAATCCGGGGCGTCTCGAAGTTCCACCCTTGCCACCGGCCGCCTGCGGAGATGGCGCCGGCTGCCTCCGCCGATGGCCTCTGCAACCTCCGGCCGTGGTCTGTGCGACCTCCGGTGATCCTCTCGATGGCGCCGGTAGATGCCAGCTCGAGCCTCCCGGGATTGCGCCTTTTTCCTCCAGAGCCCGCCGAAACTCCAGCCCATCGGCGGCGGCTCCGCGGCCGGGCCGCCAAACTCGCCCCCGTCGGCGGGCCGGGAGGGGGGAAAGTCAGGGCGTCAGATGAGTGCCGAAGATGCCGGTGCGATTGGTGCCGCCGGCGCTGTAGTTCGTGACCACGCTCAGGACTTGCGCGCCCGTGATCGGGCTCGGCCAGGAGCCCATGATCTGGGTCCCGGTCCAATCCGAGTAGCTCGCCACCCGCACGGCCGCGCCGCCGGCCACGGGAGCGAGAAAGACGCCCCGGAGCAGGTCGGTCGTGCCCGGCTCGAGACCGAAGTCGTGCCCGCCAATGCGGAAGGCGCCGCCGGCTGTGCAGCGGTTGAGCGCATGGCTCGCGCCGTCGTAAACGCGGTCGATCATGGGCGCCCGCGTGCCCATGACTTCGTCGCGCTGGAAGGTGATGCCATTCTCGAAAAGGACGTGGCCGTCAGGGGCAAGGGCGCAGTTAAGAGAAAGGTTCATGTTCTCCGCCGTGGGCTGGAAATCGGGGTCGGTGTGCACCCCGCCGCAGCTCGGGCTGAAGCTGAGGAGGCCGAAGAGGCGGCGCACCTTGCGGCTCACTTTCGCGCCCAGGATGAGCTGCTGGAGGAGTGCCGTGCCGACGGAGGTGACCTGCGCGGCGGTGAGGCTGGTCGAGGTCGCCACCGCGTCGACGATCTCATCCTGGGTGAGGTCTTCCTGCGGCGAGACCCGGGTGCTGACGTTAACCCCTGAAGGGACGACATTGTAATGAAAGTTCAAATCACTCATGGCTGCAAAATGAAGCAAATGGCGGGCCAAAGCTGTAGCCGCTTCGCTGTGCGAAGCGCGGGGCGATATCATGCGTGCGAGAACGACTCTTGCGCCTCCCACAGGGAGGCGGCTACAGGCTTACCCCGGCGCGCGGATATTTAGCTCCATCGCCCGGTTAGGTCTTGGCGAGCACGGCGTCCACGTCCAGGACGAACCCGGGAGGGAAGCCAATATGTTTGGCTTTGCGCCACCAGCTCTCGCCACCCGGCGTTCTGAGCAAAGTATTCAAGAGCGCTCCACTGGTCGCCTCGAAAGTCCCCTTCGGGAAAATACCCCGCTGCGTTCTCTCCCAAACGTGGAAGGACGCCCAGGCATTTTCCTGCAGCATCTGCTCCAGCCGGAGCTGATCGGCGGCGTCGAGGGTACGCTCTCCCTGGAGTCCAGCGGTCATCAGTTCGGCGACGTCACGGTTTTGGGCGATCGCCTGACGGATCACGGTCCACTGCTCCATCGTAGAATTATGCTCCGCGCGTTGGAGCGCGCCCGTGTTTTGTCTGATCTGTAAGCCGACAAAGATCAAAGAGACAACCACGCCAATGGAAGCGACGATTTGCGCCACATAGGATATTTGCTCGAAGGACATATGTTCTAACGCTCCCTTAGACTAACGAGAATAAGATCAGCCACCGCTCGCGAAGGTGTGTGTGGCTGCAGATTGAGTGTGGAATTCATCGAAAGCTGGAAGGCGGCGCGGCCAGCGGTTCGCTGCATCGCATGGTTAGGCATGGATGTCGCGAGGAGAATGGCGCCACTCCCGCTTCCACAATCCGCCTACGGAGAGGATGACCGAGAAGAGCGCAGTCACACCGAGGGCGATCAGGGTCCAGATGAAGAAGAAGCCGCCGTTTGATTTGGCGATCGCGCCGCCGACACCCTTCCCCATGAAGTGGAGCAACGGGGCCAACAACCCCAGAAGCGAGCCGAGTAGGACGATGACATATCCTGATGGCCGTCCCGCGAGCACCAGCGTCCCATACAACCAGACGACAAGAATGGGCAGAGCAACAAGATTAGCGAGGCTGCCCTTTTCGAACCCGCGCACGATGTCGTCCGCCAGGTGAACGGTGAAGAAGAGGATCGAGAGGAGGGACGCGACGACTAAGATAGCCTTGTGTTTCATTGGTATTCTTCTTCTCGAATGCTAAATCATTTCAAATCGCGCTTCATCTGCCTAACGAGAACAAGATGAGCGACGGCGGACGAGCGCGCGCGTTGCTTGTTTCATAATTCTTAATTCTTGCTTCAGCCTTGTCCGGCGGCGGTCCGCCGTTCGCTCCATCGCCTGGCTAGGCGGCACGACTACCCTCGCTGGTAAGCTCATCGCGGGCGCTCTCTTAATAAAAGAGCGAAGAGGACGGCGTGCGTACAAAGCAGCAACGGCACGGGAACGGTCGGGATGAAGAACGCAGCGCTCAGCGTAGCGGGGTCAATGCGCACTCGGGCAAGACCGTTATAAAAAGCAAAGAGAAGATCCAAGGTGCCCCAGATATTGAAGACCCACAACGCCGCGACCGAGCCAGGCCGATGGCGAAGAGCAAGGGCGAGCCAGGCGAGTGCCAGTGCGACCAGATCCCCATAAGCGGCGGGCGCTGCGAAGGCGAAGGGGAGCGCTGGATTGACCACCCCTGGAATGAGGAAGGCGAGGCCAACAAAGCGGAATGTATGGAGAAATAAGATTGGTCGGGCGGCATCTTGCAAGGCCAGGCCACGCAGACGTGGCCAGACATAGCTAACGCAGAGGACGCTCCAAGCCAAAAAGCTGAGTGCAATGCTGATACCAAATAGCAGTAAAGGAGAAGGCATCGGATGACGGGCTGCGCTAAAGGTTACGCCTAACGCCGCGGGTTGGGATGCCACTCGATTCTGTTTCCATGCTTCTCCTCACGATTTGGCGGATGCGCGAGAAGTGAGGCCCGGGCTGCGACGAACCCAGGAGAGTTAACCCCCGCAAGAGCTGCATCGTGTGCGATGGCGAAGGTGTGCCAGTCCGGTTCTGCCTCACCGTGAGAACCAGTTCGGCAAAATCCATTGTGCTTGAGGGCATACTCCCACCGCGAGAAAGTCGCCAAGAAATGGAATACTCGCTTCTGATCCTCGCGATTGAACGATGCGGCGTATCGAAGCATGGATGAGCGCGTCTTCGCCTAACGAGAATTCGGCGGAATAATTCCGTCTAATCCGGCCGTCCCCGGCGCGTGCGGTGGGAGTAAAACGGCAAGCATGCGCCCAGTGTGCCGAAGAGCAGGTTGGTTGGCAAGACGAAAGAAATGTCTGCGCGCCGAGCGTCTTTTCCTGGATGATCACACTTTCCCGTCTCGCCGCGCCGGATGACCAGCGGAGGCCCACACTGGCCGTGCGGCGTTGGCGGATGAGCAGGGTAGGCGTCCGCTGGCCGCGGGGCGTTGGCGAATGAGCAGGGGAGACCTCCGCTGGCCGCGGGGCCTTGGCGAATGAGCGGCGGAGGCCTCCGCTGGCCGTGAGGCGTTGGCGGATGAGCAGCGGAGGCCTCCACTGGCCGCGGGGCGTTGGCGGATGAGCAGCGGAGGCTCAATTCGACCGACAGAGTGAAGGGCAGGGACGGTGGATTCTGATCAGCTTCTGCTGTTCGGCTCTTCGTTCCACCTTCGCCTTTTTATAGCCGGTTATCGCGCGCGCTTTCGAGGTCCTTGGGCGTGCCGATCACTTCGTAGCGCAACTGCCGCGGGCCTGCCTCGCCGAAGTCTTCCGGGAAAGCCTTCTTCAAGCGCGATTCGATCAGCGAAATGGCGAGGCGGTCATGTCGATGCCGATCCATTTGCGATTCAACTTCTGCGCCGCATGAACGGCGGCGCCGCAACCGCAAAACGGATCGAGCTCGACATCGCCTTCAAGCGCGATAATCCAGACAGGTGGCATGAATCCCGGAGGGATGATCGAAGGGTAGCCGGTGGTGCCAACCACCGGAGACCGTCCAGCATGAATCCCGCCCCGGCAGGGGCAGCGCACTTCAAAAGACATACCGGTCGTCGAATTCGACCCCGGTCCGTTGCAGCAGCGTCAGGTATTCCTCTCGAAAAGTCTGTGAGCGATGGTGCTGCTCCTGCCCTTCGACATACGCGCGAACCGCATGCACCCGCGAAGCACTGACCGTGAACGCGCCATCGCCTGCCTGCCACGCAAACGTCGGCAGCCGCATCTCCTCGTGCACCCAGCGGGATGAAACCGCTTTCAATTCCCGCATCACATCCGCGAGGCAATGCGTGGCGCGCAAGCCGGCGAGCAGGTGCACATGATCCGCCACGCCCCCGATTGCTTCCGGGACCCCCGTCGATTGTTTGCAAAATTCCGCCGAGGAACGCGTGCAGTCGTGGACGCCACGCCGCCGCGATCACCGGCTCGTGGTGCTTCGTCCCGAATACGAGGTGGTAATGGAGACTCAGGTGCGTCGAAGGCATCGCGATTTCCTCTGCCCCTGCCGGGGCGTGCTCTCCTTATCGTCTTAGCCGGTGGCTGGCGCCACCGGCTAATCTCCATCGTCCCTCCGGGACTGGAAAACCTGCGTCCAATGCCACGTGTCTTCGAACGGCTCGATCTGCGCCTGGCTCTGGTGACCTTTGGGAGATTTAAAGAGGAGATTGTAATCGCGCTTCGAGTTGAGTTTTACGCTGCACTGATCTTGTCGGCGATCCCGGGGAGAAGGCGGGGTCGCGATCATTGGGAGTTATGCTCGTTAGGCCAGTGCGTGCTTTGGCGTTTGACTCGGCGCGAAAATATTTCTTAAGAAAGTTTGGGAGCACGGCATACGCCCTGCTTTACCTCCCGGCATGCAATTCATACATACGTTAGTTAACAGGGAGGCCGTCTAATCATGGGCTCGAATGTCCTTCCACGCAGCGCGAAGGCGCTCATTCAACTCGCGCTCAAGATGGCGATGGGCATCTTCAAGGTCGGGGCTTCGGTGCCGATCACGATGGTGAGTAAACCGCAGATGGACGCGGCCACCACCGCTTACAGTACGGCCGAATCCAACTTCGGCCTGGCGCGCCAGGCGCTCAAGACGGCTTACGATAATTTCACTCCGGCGGCGGCGACGTTGCTTCAGTTTCTCAACACCGCGCGCCCGATCTTCGTGAGCAATTTCGGTTATCACTGGTCGGCGGATTGGGCGGCGCTTGGTTTTGTCAATCACAGCACCGCGATTCCGAAAACGATCGAGGATCGTCTCGGCGTGGCGAAGTCGATCGTCGGTTTCCTTGAAGACAATCCGAGCTACGAGGTGGATAAGACGGGCGTGACTTACGCGAACGGCAACGATATTTACACTCTCGCGCTCGAGATGCAGGGCGATGTGCTGGATGTGGAGCAGAGTTTGAAGGATGCAAAGACGGCGCGGGCGACGGCGAGGGCGGCGTTGCTGCAAGCGATGCACAAGCTGGTGAAGAATCTCGATGGCGGGCTCGATCCGGATGATCCGCGCTGGCTCGCTTTTGGTCTTAACATGCCCGCGACGCCGACGACGCCGGCGAAGCCGACCGGTCTGACCGCGCAGATGGATGTGGAGACGGGCGGGGTGATCCTGACTTGCGATGACGATGCGGCGGATCGCTACCGTTTTCGCGGCCGTGAGGCGGGTTCGGCTTTGCCGTTCCAACTCATGGCGCGCGCGACCGATCCGACCGGCCGCACGCAGCCGATCGCGCCGGGGACGGCGATGGAGTTCATGGTGCAGGCGGTGAAAGGCACCTCGCAGAGTGTGCCGAGCGATTCGCTTTTCTACACTGTGCCGACGCTGGCTGCGGCGCGACTTGGCATGCCGGCTCCGTCGGTCAAGACCGAGGCGATGAAGTTAACGTCAACCGCTCCGAAGGCGGCGAAGTCGAACGGCAATGGACACGGCAACGTGCCGGTGAGCAATGGCCGGCGCGCGGAGCGCCGGGTGAGTTAGCCCGAAAGCTGTAGTGGAAAGGACCCGCGTCGCCGCAAGGTGGCGCGGGTTTTTTCTTTCTGCCGATGGGGCGTCGCGTCGTGGCCGGTGCGCCGGGGGCGGCGCAGCCACGGGGGGCGTAGCTGCGGCGCCTCGCCGCAGTCGGGGCTGAAACGCAGCTCGCCGCCGCTAATCTCGGCAAGGACTTTGACCAGGATCTCTGGCTACGGAACATCGGTCGCTCCCGGCAGGTTTTCAGCGCGGGCGCGAAATTTTCTCGCGCGAAAAAACTGCGCGCTTTTCTTTTTCGCGCCGACGCAGACATATTGCGTCTCCGCGCATGACGACTCCGAACAAAATCACACTCGTCCGCATTCTCATGATCCCGGCGTTCGTCCTCATGGCGCTCTACTACGGCGAGAGTGTGAAGCGCGGTGAGCCGCTCGAATGGCAGCGCTTCGCCGCGATCACGATTTTTCTCATCGCCGCCGTCAGCGACGGTCTCGACGGTTACATCGCGCGGCGCTACAACCAGAAGAGTTCGTTAGGCGTGATCCTCGATCCGATCGCGGACAAAGGTCTGCTCTTGAGCGGCATCATCACGCTCAGCATCTGCAACTGGAACGAGGTCGATCCGCAATACGGACACTTCCCGACCTGGTTTCCGGTGCTCGTGATTAGTCGCGACGCGGTCATTCTCATCGGCAGCGCGGTGCTGCATTTGTTGAATGGGAAAGTGCGGGTGCGGCCGACCTGGACGGGCAAGGTCGCGACGTTTTTGCAGATGGCGGCGATCGCGTGGGTCATGCTCCAGATCATGTGGCTGCCGCTTGTTTACGTGGTGGTGGCGGCGGGGATTTTCACTCTTATTTCCGGCGTCATTTACGTCATGGATGGCTTCCGCCAGCTTGGCGCGCACGGGCAGAGCGAGGCGAGTTGAGCGCTCGTTAGGCAAATGGAAACGCGCACCCGAAATGTGGCTATTGTGGGCCGGCCTAACGTTGGCAAGTCCGCTCTCTTCAATCGGCTCGCCGGCCGCAATATCGCGATCGTGCACGATCAACCCGGCATCACCCGCGATCGCATTTCCGCGCCGGCCAGACGCGGCGATTTCACGGTTTGGGACACGGGCGGAATCGGCGGAGCAGGGGAGACCGAGCTGCTCCAGGATGTGCGCGCCGCGGCCGACGCCGCCATGCGCGAGGCCGACGTCATTCTCTTTGTCGTCGACGCGCAACAAGGTCTCACTCCGATCGACGAAGAGCTCGCGCGGCTGCTGCGGCGTTCGCAACGGCCGGTCGTTCTCGTGGTCAACAAAATCGATCATCCGAAACACGAAAATCTCGACGCGGAATTCACGCGGCTCGGTTTTGGCCTAACGATCTCGATCAGTGCCGCGCACAGCCGCGGCCTCGACTCGTTAGGCGAAACGATCGAGCAAAATCTTCCGAAGATCGAAAATCAAGAATCGCAGCCGGAGAACCCGCCGCTCTCTCTCGCGATCGTGGGCCGGCCTAACGTTGGCAAATCTTCCCTCATCAACGCCATCCTGAGCGATCGCCGCACGATCGTGAGCGACATCCCCGGCACCACGCGCGACGCCGTCGACATCGCCTACCGCCGCGGCCACGACGAATTTCTCCTCATCGACACCGCCGGCATGCGGCCGCGCGGCAAACATTCCAGCTCGGTCGAGGTCTTCAGCGTGATGCGTTCCGAGCGCACGATTCGGCGCGCCGATCTTTGCGTGCTCGTGGTCGACGCGACGAGCGGCGCGACCGCGCAGGACAAAAAAATCGCCACGCTCATGCAAAAGGCGCACAAGCCGTCGGTCATCATCGTGAACAAATGGGACCTCGTTAGGCCGGCGCGCGACGCAAAAAAGAAGCTCGCCGAATTAATCGCCGAAACGCGCGAGCGACTTTTCTTTCTGCCCTACGCGCCGATCATCGTCGCCTCCGCGCTCACGGGCGAAAACGTGCAGCGACTCTTCGGCGTCATCGGAAAAATCCGTCGCGCCGCCCGCGCCCACATCGGCACCGGCGTGCTCAATCGCCTCTTGCGCGAAGCGTTCGCCGCCAACCCGCCGCCGATGTCCGCGAACAAGCGCATGAAATTATTTTACGCCGCGCAAACCAAACCGGAAAACGAGCGCGCGCTCGTCACGCCCGAGTTCGTCCTTTTCGTCAACGATCCGCAATTGTTAGGCGACACTTACGCGCGCTTTCTCGAAACGCAGATCCGGCGCGCCGAGGCATTCGAAGGTTTGCCGGTGATGCTGAATTTCAAACCGCGGACCGAGACCGGCGCGAAAACCGATCGTTAGGCGTGGCGCGCTTTACACGCGGACGCAGCGACCCTGCGCGCGTCCAGTTGTCATCCTGAACCGGCGAAGCGCGGAGAAGGACTTCGCAATGCAATCCGCGGGGGCAGCAAAATGGAAACGCAAATTGCAAGTGTGAGGTCCTTCGCCGTCTCCGCGGCTCAGGATGACAAAAGCGACGCTCGCCGCGGGCTCAGAGCCGCACCCACCGCTTTGTCCGCGCGCTCTCCACAACGGCCGCGAGCACCTGCTGGTTAGCGAGGCCGTCGGCAAAATTAGGCGCAATATTTTTCCGCCTGACAACGGCTTTTACGAAATCGGCAATCGTGTGCACGAAACTGTGCTCGTAACCGATGAGATTACCCGGCGGCCACCAATTCGCGATGTATGGATGCGAGTCTTCCGTGACGAGAATGTCGCGAAAACCGGCGCGGCCTTCCGCATCCTTGCCGTTGAAAAATTGCAGCCGGTTCATCTCCTCGAGATCGAACGCGAGTGAGCCGCCGCTGCCGTTGATTTCGTTAGGGCATTTTTGCGGCCGGGCGCGAAGCGCGTCGCCTCGATCGTCGCGAGTGCGCCGTTACGGAAACGGCCGAGCACAATCGCCGCGTCGTCGACCGTGACTTTGCCTTTGCGTTTGCGCTCGTTTTCGAGCGGGCGCGTTTTCACAAAAGTCTCGAGCGTCCCGCAGACTTCGCGAAACTCGCCGACCAGAAAACGCGCGAGATCGATCGCATGCGAACCGATGTCGCCTAACGAACCCGAGCCCGCCTCTTTCCCGCGCAGCCGCCAGACGAGCGGAAAATCCGGATCCGCGATCCAGTCCTGCGCGTAGCGCGCGCAGAAATGATAAAGCCGGTCGCCGAGCTCTCCACGCGCAATCATCTCGCGCGCGAGCGCGAGCGCGGGCACCCGCCGATAATTATGGCAGACCATGTTGACGACTTGCGCTTTTCGCACCGCCTCGTGCATGCGAGTCGCTTCGGCCACATCGCGCGCGAGCGGTTTTTCGCAAAGGATCGCTTTGCCCGCGCGCGCGGCCGCGATCGCGATCGCGGCATGGGAGTCGTTAGGCGTGCTGATGTCGATGATGTCGATCGCGGGATCGGCCACGACTTCACGCCAGTCGGTCGCGATTTTTTCCCAGCCAAATTTCGCGGCCGCTTGCCTAACGAGTCGCGAATTGGTGCCGCAAAGCGTTCGCATTCGCACCTCCGCCGGCAAATCGAAAAAGCGCGGCGCCTGTCGCCAGGCGTTCGAGTGCGCGCGGCCCATGAAACCGTGACCGATCAGTCCGACGTGAAGCGTGCGCCGCGAAGTCATGTGAAAAACGACCGCCGCTGGGTATATAGCGTGGCGTGTCCGCGCCGCTCAAGATGAAATGCCCGTCCTGCGGGCGCGCTCTCGCCGAGCCGGTCGCGCGCTGCCCGCATTGCCGCCTCAGCCTGCGCAAACTCGATCTGCAATTCGGCGCTGCGCCGCGACACTTCGGCCGGCTGTCCGATTCTGCGGGCGCGCTTTCGCACGCCGACGAGCGGAAATTGCAGACGTTCCTGCAAATTTTTCAGCGCAAATTTCCGCAGGCGAGCTTCTCGGTTTTCATCACCGAGCTGAGCGCCGGGACGGCGATCGGCGAATACACTTTCTGGCTCGCGAATCGGGTCCGTTTCGGTACGGGCGAAGCGATCGCGGAGAAAAATTTCGATCTCCTCCTCGTCATCGACACCACGGGCGCCGCCGGCCTGACGATTGGTTACGGCCTTGAAAATTATTTGCGGGAAGAAGATCTGGAAGCCGCCTTGAGCGCGGCGCGCGACCCGCTCGCCGCAAAAAACTGGGTCAAGGGAATCGAACTTTGCGTCGAGAAAATCACGGAGCGGATGCGCGAGATCGCGCGCGAAGCGATTCCGCGAAAAGCAGTCGAACTCAAAACATCGAATGAGCCGATTCGTTAGGCAGCTCAGCCTGATCTGCGCGCTCGCGCTCCCGCTCGGCGCGGTCGCGGAGGAAATTCCGCCGGCGCCGGCGAATCACATTTACGATCCGGATTTCTTCATCACGCGCGAACTGACCGCCCAGCTAAGCGCGAAACTTTTGCAGTTCCAAACCTCGGAAGATTTCGCGGTTTACCTCGCCGTTTACACGACCACCCCGGGCGTGATCGGGGAGACGGCGGCGGAATTGAATTCCGCCTGGGACCAGAGCGGCTACGGCGTCGTGATTGTCTTTGTGCCGCAAAAGGGCGCGGCCTACGTGCAGCCGTCGCCGCAGCTTTCGCTGGTCGAAAACGCGGATCATCTGACGAAGGTTTTCCTCGACGCCGCGCGATCGCGGATCGCGTTTGGCGATTACGCGGGTGCGGCTTTGAGCGGCACGCAGGAGGCCTTGAAGTCGCTGCACGAAACGCATCAGCGGCTGCTGGGGCCGCCAGAAAAACCGTGGTGGCAATTGTCGCGCGGCTGGCTGCTCACGATTTTTACCGTCGCGGTTTTGCTCGCGGTGATTTTCCTGCGCTCGTCGGCGCGCGCCTGGCGTTCGGCGAATCTTTTCGATCACAGCTACCGATTTCGCGAGCCTGACGAACCGGCGCGGCTTCGTTTTGGCGGGATGCGTTCCGGCGGGACGATGGCGACGATCACTTTTCGCGCGCCGCTAAAGTCGAAAGATATTTAGAAACGCGACTTCGAGCGCGAGAGATTCCTGAATGTTGCGGCCGAGCTGGTCGCGCAATTCTTCGAGCCGGCGCAGACGACGCAAAATTTCCGCAGTCGTTAGGCGCGCGGCCATCGCGTTCGTCGCCGCTTCCGCTTCGGGCAGCTCGCGCCTAACGATGCCGGTGCTCGCGCGGAGCACATCCGACCACCAAAAAAACAGCGTCTCGACGAGACGCGCGCGCTGTTGCAGATACGCGCTTTCGGTCAGCGCCTTGTAGTGATCTTCGCGATTGTCGAGCCAGGCGCCGTCGGTTGTTTTTTTGTAGCGCGCCTCTTCGTTCTTCAACGCCGCCGCATTTTCCTCCTGAATTTTTTCGCGGATCCGCGCGAGCAAACGCTGAAAACTTTGCGCGAGCCGAAACGCCTCGAGCACACCGTCGCCGCCCGTCTTTTCCGTCGCAAAAGCATTGAGCAATTCGACGACTTCGCGCTCTTCCGAAGAGGAAATCGTCTCGGTCGGCGAGGTCAGCGCGAGCGAAAGACAGCGCGAGCGAATCGTGTCTGGCAACGCTTCCGGCAGCGCAGTGAGCAGGAGCAAAAGCGAATTGTTCGGCGGCTCCTCCAGCGTTTTCAAAAACGCGTTCGCGGCCTGCGGCTGCATGCGATCGGCATCGGAAATAATCGCGACTTTGCGCGCGCGGCCGCTCGCCTGCATTTGCAGCGCGTGCTCGAGATCGCGGATTTGATCGATCAGAATTCGGCGCGCCTTCGATTCCGGCGCGGCGAGATGCACATCGCGCGCGCTTCCTTCGAAAACCGTCCGTGCCTCCGCGCCGTTGACCAGTTCGGTGATACCGGCGGCGAGTCTGCGCTTCCCGCTCCCGGGCGCGCCTGCGATCAGGTAGGCGTGCGCGAGACGATCGCGCGCTTGCGCCCGGCGCAAATAGTCGAGCGCGATCTCGGGCGTGAGAGCCATTCGTTAGGCGTGTTTGCGCAACGGCCGCATCCAGCGCGCGAGATTGGTGAAACGAGTCGAGATCGTGCTCCAGATTTCTTCCTCGATCGCGGCGATCGATTGTCGGCCGTCGATCAATTGAATGCGATGCGATTCGCGCGCGGCGAGCTCGCGATAAGCGGCGCAAACTTCCTCGTAAAATTTGAGCGGCTCCTGCTCCATCCGATCGGGCGCGGCCGCGGGCCGGACGCGGCGCAGCATGCGCGCGCGCGCTGTCGCGACATCGACGTCGAGGATAAAAGTGAGATCGGGCCAGCAGGCGCCGACCGCGATCGCGTTCAGATGGCCGACCATCTCCTGATTCAAATGGCGCGCGACGCCTTGATAAACCGTCGTCGAATCGGCGAAGCGATCGGAGATGACAAACATTCCCGCTTCCAAGGCCGGCAAAATTTTTTCGCGAACGAGCTGGCTGCGGCTCGCCTCGAAAAGCAGCAGCTCGGTCTCGGGCGTCATGGCCGCGTTCACCGGATCGAACTGAATCAGGTCGCGAATTTTTTCGCCGATCGGCGTTCCGCCCGGTTCGCGTGTGATCAACAGCGGGACGCCGGCGTTCGTTAAACGCGTCGCCAGCAAAGTGACCTGCGTCGATTTTCCGCAGCCTTCCGAACCTTCAAAAGTGATGAATGGCAGCCGCGGCATGCGGGCGATTGTGAAGCAAAGTTTTGGCCTTGTCGAATCCGCGCGGGCACCATTTCCGCGCGCCACGAATTGTGTTATCGAATTGCGCGCGATGAAAAATTACTGGCTCGTGAAACAGGAACCGGAGTCGTATTCGTGGACCGATTTCGTGCGCGACGGCCTAACGAACTGGACCGGGGTGCGAAATTTTCAGGCACGAAATAATTTGCGCGCGATGCGCAAGGGCGACGCCGTTCTTTATTACCATAGCGTGAGCGAAAAGGCGGTCGTCGGCATCGCCGAAGTGACGAAGGAAGCGTTTCCCGATCCGACCGCGAAGGAGGGCGATTGGAGCGCGGTCGAGCTGAAAGCGGTCAAGCCGCTGAAGCATCCTGTCACGCTCGATCGGATCAAAACCGAGCCGCGTTTGCGCGAGATCGCGCTTCTGCGCAACTCGCGACTTTCCGTGCAGCCGTTAGGCAAGGCGGAGTTTGAATTGATCGTTAGGCTCTAAGGCCGCGCCGCAATTTCGGCTTGTCCGGCCACGCGAGCAGGCGAGTCTATCGCGTGCAACGCGCGCTGGTCGTTTCGATTCACGATGTCGCTCCGGCGACTCGCGAACCGGTCGAGAAAATCGTCCGGCAAGTCGCCGCGCTCGGCGTCAGTGCGCGCGCGTTGCTCGTCGTTCCGGATTATCATCGCCAGGGCCGCTCGATGGCGGACGAAAATTTTTGCGCCTGGCTGCGCGATTGCGCGAACAGCGGCGACGAAATTGTCATTCACGGATTTTTCCACGAACGGGCGCGCCGGCCTAACGAGTCCGCGCGTGCAAAATTGATCACCCGTTTCTACACCGCCGATGAGGCGGAATTTTTCGACCTCAAATATGCCGACGCGCGCCGCCTGATCGAAGAAGCGCAGGACGAATTCGCCGGCAAAGGTTTCGCGGCCCGCGGATTCGTCGCGCCGGCCTGGCTGCTCGGCGCGGAGGCGGAGCGCGCGGCGATCGACGCGGGCATGAATTACACGACGACGCTGCGAACGGTGCGCGACTTCAACGCCCGCGAAATGATCGCGTCGCAGTCGCTCGTTTACAGTGTGCGGAGCGAGTGGCGGCGCGGCATCAGTCTTGGCTGGAATCGCTGGCTCTTCGCGCGCCTAACGAATAATCCGTTGCTCCGGATCAGTCTGCACCCGCCCGACATTTCGCATCCGAAAATCTGGGAACAAATTCGCGAGCTGATCGCGCGCGCCCTGCGCGATCGCGAAGTGATGACCTACGAATCGTATCTCGCGCGCGCCGCCTTTGCCGCCTAACGATGAGCCGTTGCGATCTTCATCTGCATTCCCGGTTCAGCGATCGCTCGGAAGAATGGCTTTTTCGCCGCTTCGATTTTCCCGACAGCTATTCCGACCCGAACGAACTCTACGCCCGCGCCAAAAATGCCGGGATGGATTTTTTCACAATCACCGATCACAACACGATTGAAGGTTGCCTAACGATTGCCGATCGGCCGGACGTTTTCGTGAGCGAACAGGTGACGACGTATTTTCCGCAGGATCCCTGCAAGATCGGCCTGCTCGTCTGGGGAATCAGCGAGGCGCAGCACGCCGCGATCGCGGACGCTCGGAGAAATATTTTCGAGCTGCAAAAATTTTTGCAAAGCGAGTCGATCGCCCACGCGGTCGCGCATCCGCTTTACAGCATCAACGGCAAGCTGACCACGTCGCACCTCGAGCGACTCATTCTGCTCTTCCAACATTTCGAAGGCATCAACGGCCTGCGCGACGCGCTCCTGAGCACGCTCACGAGTCACATTCTCGGTCAGCTCACGCCGCAGAAAATCGACGACTTCACGAGTCGTCATGATCTCGCGCCGACGCACGCCGAGCCGTGGAAAAAGATTCTCGTCGGCGGGTCCGACGACCACGGCGGTCTTTTTGTCGCTTCTGCTTTCACGGAAACGCCGGCGGCGAATTCGCCTAACGAACTGCTCGCGCATGTTCGCGCCGGCCGCTGCGGCGCCCACGGCGAAGGCGGAACCCCGCTCGTGCTCTCGCACGGCTTTTACAACACGGTCGCGACTTTTATCCAGGATCGGTTCAACGAAAAACTCGGGCCGAGCGCGGGGCTGGTGGAGAAAATGTTTTCGCGCTTCATGGAAGGTCGCGACCCGACCGAGTTTTCGTTAGGCGAAAAGGCCGGCTTCGTTGCGCAGGGAATTTTGTCGGGGAAAATTTTCGAGCTCGCGAAGCCGGGCAACATTTCGCTCTGGCGCGAGCTCTCGGGTTATTTCGCGCGACCGGAAGTGAAAGCGGCGATCGCGCGCGAAACCGCCGAGATCGCGGAGCCGGAGCGTCGCACGTTTTTGATGGCCAACGCGGCCTGCGAGCAGCTCGCCTTTCGCTGTTTCGAGAAATTCGTGCAGCAAATCAATGCCGGCAACGTGATCGAAAGTCTGCAAGCCCTAACGAGTATAGCTCCGCTCGTCGTCGTGCTCGCGCCTTACATCTACGCCTTTCACAGCCAGGCGCCGTCGCGGCGGTGGCTGCGGCAGGTTTGTCGAGATTTTACCGGCGCGGTCCCTCCGGTTTTGCAGAATCGCAAACGCGCTTGGTTCACCGACACGCTCGAGGACGTCAACGGGGTCGCCAACACGATCAAGAAAATGACCGCGGCAGCAGCGGCGGCCGGGAAGGATTTAATCGTCGTGACTTCGCGCGGCAGCCTAACGAGTGAAGGACTGCCGATCGAAAATTTCAAGCCGATCGGCGAGTTCGAACTGCCCGAATACGAGCTGCAGAAGCTCAGTTTCCCGCCGATTTTGCAGATGCTCGATTACGTCCAGCGCGAAGGTTTCTCCGAGATCATCATCAGCACGCCGGGCCCGATCGGATTGACCGGACTGCTCGCGGCCAAAATGCTCAATCTCGAAACGAGCGGGATCTATCACACCGACTTCCCGCAATACATTCGCATCCTGACTGAGGACCGCTTCCTCGAAAGTCTCGCTTGGAAATACATGCATTGGTTTTACGGGCAGATGGACACGCTTTTTGTGAACTCGAATCAATATCGGCAGAGCTGGATCGATCGCGGAATCGACGCGACAAAAATTAAGATCCTGCCGCGTGGGCTCGACACGAAGTTTTTCACGCCAGCGCGCGCGGAGACGAATTTTTGGCGGCAGTTCGGCTGCAACGGCAAGGGCGTGCGGCTGCTTTATGTCGGGCGGATTTCGAAGGAAAAAGATCTCGATGTTTTGGTGCAGGCCTTTCGCATTTTGCGAGATGAAAACGCGCCGGTGCAGCTTTCGGTTGTCGGTTACGGCCCTTACTCGGAGACGCTCGCGGCGCAGTTGCCGGAAGCGTGTTTCACCGGTTATCTGACCGGCGAAGCGCTCGCACATGCCTACGCGTCGGCGGATGTTTTCGTCTTTCCGAGCACGACGGACACGTTCGGAAATGTGATCCTCGAAGCGCAGGCCGCCGGCTTGCCGGTGGTTGTTTCCGATGAAGGCGGCCCGAAAGAGCTCGTGACCGATGGGATTAATGGCCTGATCACGAAAGCGCGCGACGCGGACGATTTCGCGCGCGCGATTCGCAGCCTAACGAGTAAAGGAGAACTGCGCGAGGAAATGGGCGCGGCGGCGCGGCGCGCGGTCGAGGACCGGAGCTGGCCGACGGCCTTTCGCAGGTTCTGGGCCGCGACTGCCGATCCGGACGAGCGCGAATCGGCGCCGAAGTAGTTTCGGAAAACGCGCTCGCCTAACGAGCGGCGTTCAGGCCCGCTTCGACTTCGGCGATCGCCTGATCAACCAGTTGCATCGCCTTTTCGCGATGGCCGGCCTTGTTGGCTTCGGCGCGCTCGAGCGCGGCGCGGGCTTCCTTCAGATGATGCAACGCTTCGCGCATGCGCGGCTGTTCCGCGCGCGCGGCCGGAAGGTTGATTGCGGCGAGAGCGACGATCAAAACAAGAGTTGTCTTCAATGTTTTCATGGCCGCGGTTATCTCGATTACCCGGGATCGTGTCAAGGGCCGACACGCCCTGCTACAAATCCGCGCGCGACGATTTGAAGCGCGGCCTTACGCGGCGATCAATCGAAAGGAGAGCCTTCGAACGAAAAATCCGCGCGCCGTTTTCGTGCAGCAGTCGGCGCAATTCCGGCGTGAAAAAAGTGCGGCCGTCGGGTCGCGGGTTGAAATCGAGAAGGAGCCGACCGTTCGGCGCGAGAAGATGCTCGCGGATGTCATCGATGAAAAATTGCCAATCGGCCGCGCTCCATTCGCCGTCGGGAAAATTTCCGCCCGCCGGATAAGTCTCGTGAAAACAAATGCGATGCGCGGTGACGAGGTCGAACTTGCGTTCGAGGGCCGGCAATTTCTGCTGCGGCTCGATGCGCCAGATTACTCGCGGCACTTCGAGGAGTGCCGTCGTCTCGCGAAAGAGCGCGACATTGCCGACATCGAGCCCAAGGCCGTGATGGCCGAGCTGCCGACAGACGTAAAGAAAATATCCGGGCCCGCAGCCGAGATCGAGAATCTGCAGCGGCCCGGCGCGATCGAGCCACAAATCCTGCGCGCGCTCGGTGTTGATCCCGATCCAGTAATCGACCTCGGCGAAACGATTGATGTCGGCCTGGGCGCGCGGATATTTTTCCTGAAGACGTTTCCAGGCCGGACGATCCAGCCTAACGAGTAAAGGACTGGAATCGACCGAATGGGTCAGCCGCTGGGCGTGCTCCCAGAAACTGGCGAAGGCTTCCGCGGTGAGAAGCTTTTGCAGTTTGCGCGCCAGTTTCACCTAACGAGAAAACGAGTTTCGCGGCGTCGCAAAATTTCGGCAAGGAATCGCGCAGTTCGTCGTAGCGCTCGAGCGACCGACCGAAGCGGCGCGAAGCGCTACTTCAATTCCGGCTGACCTCGCACATGGAGCTGCGGCCGTCCGGTGCGCTGATTCAAGCTGAGAATGTAAGGCTGATCCGCGTCGCCCGCCGGCTGGCGCACTTCGGTAATCGCGCCGACGAGGCACCCGGCGGCCGCGCCAAGAATGACGCCGATGATCGCTTTGCGGCGCATCGATCCAAATTGCGCGGGAATCGAAGAAATCTGCCAGTTCCAAATGTTATCGAAAAAACTGTTCCGGCTTCGGTTCATGAAAAATTAAGTTGTTCGCAAAATCCAAACCTCGAATCCAACTGCGCGGCGCATCTTCGCAATCGTTGTCGAATCGCGCAAGGCTTCTGCGGCGATTTTCGTCTTTGGGATGATCTCGACGCAGCCGGGCGGCCGCGGAACAAAAGATGCTTTTTAACTGTCGAGACTTCGCAGCGCCTCGGGAAAGCCCAGCGCATCCGAATCATCAGGCACGGGACCTGCTTAATAATACTCAGAAGCTGGACGACTTTCGATAAAACAATGATCACAACCTACTCAAACACCTCGCTCGAATCAGAGCCATCCTTCGACATCAAGGCCATTCTCGCTGAACCGTTCCTCGTCGTCGGCTCGGCCGCGTTTTGGCTCATCACGCTGCCGCTTGCGGCCGTCGCGGTCATCTGCGTGCGAGGGTGGGACGCGCTCAGCAATCTTTTTTCGCCGCGCGCAAACCCGCTTATCCTGCAACGCGGCGGACGCGAAAACGCCGCCGGCGATCTCATGCCGAGCGAGCCGGCGCAACGCCGCTCTTAGTGCGAGCGCGATTGCACGGTCTGCAAGATTGTCGCGGGAACTCCGGCGCTTTGCAGCGTCGCCAAGCCGTTTGTCGGATCGCGCCAGAGCACGCGCTGGCTCATGCGCTGAAGCGCGGAAGTGCGGGTGCCGTCGTCGCTGATGCTTTCGGCCCAGCCGACGGCTGCGCTGAGGTCGCTTGACGAGACGTCGGCGGCGAGCGCGGCCGCGGCCGCATCGCGCGCGGGGCCATTCGGCATCGAGTTAATCCATCCGGCCGCCGCAGTTGGATCCTGATTGCCCCATTGCCTGACGACCTGGCCGATTGATTGCGCCTCTTGACCCGGATTGTTGATCGTTAGGGCGTAATTCAGCGCGCTCTGCGGGTCCTGGCTGGCCCAGTTGCGGATCACCTGACTGAGCGGCGAACGCCAGCCCGTGCTCGAAGTATCCTGCGCCGCCGCGAGGGCCGCCGCCGCCGGATCGTCCGCCGACCATTGTTGATAGATCACCTGACTCAACGGCAGCTGGTCGGGAAAATTCCCAAAGTTCGCGGCCATCTGCAACGCGCCCCCCGGGTCCTGCTCCGCCATCACACTGAGCGCGCCGCGCAACGCCTCATAGCGCTGCGTCGGATCGTCGAGCGTTTGCGCGCGAACGAGGGCGCTTTGCAAATCACCGGAAGCGAGTTGTTGAAAAACATCCGTCGTCAGCTCGCCGAAATCCTTGTGATTTGCGGCGAAGGCGAGCGCGCCGTCGGGATCGACCTCGGCCCAGCGCGCCGCGACCAGTTGCGTCGCCATCGTGCGATCTCCACCGCGCGGAAACTTCCGCATCGAGAGCAGCGCCGAGGCAAAATCGCCGCGGCCAAGCTTGTTCACGAAATCAGTCAGCTCCGCGACGCGATTGCGGCTCTTGTGATCCTTCAAAATATCGGCGAGCGAATGACGCTTGCCGAGCCGGTCGCGCTCGTTTTTCATTTCCAGCGCGCTCGCGGCCGCGGCGTCGTCGGCGGCCTTTGACTCGTTAGGCGAAGGCGACGCCGCTACGGTTTTCGCACTCGTGATGCTGGTTACCGGCGTCGCGACCCAGCGGCCGAAAACAATCCCCGCGAGCAGCGCGCTCAGCGCAATGACGATTTTCCCGAGATTCTTGCTCATGAATTTCTGCCGCGACATCATTGCCGTTTATTCATAACGCAGCGCCTTCACCGGATCGACCCGCGCGGCGAAATATGCCGGAATCAGCGCCGCGAGCGAACAAATAATAAACGCCACGACGCAAATCCGCACCACGTCGCCTGGCACCACTTCGGCCGGAATTTGCGAGAACTGATAGACCTCGCGCGGGAAAATCTCGATGTGCAGCGTGTTCGCGAGCCAGTGGCTGAATTCGTTCCGAAACCGGATCAGCGTCATGCCGAGCCCGAGCCCGGTGAGTGTGCCGAAGATGCCCACGACCACGCCTTGAAACAAAAACACCCCCATGATTTGCCAGATGTTCGCGCCGACCGCTTTCATAATCCCGATCTCGCGCCGCTTCTGCACTGTCACCGTGATGAGCGTGTTCATGATCCCAAACGCCGCCACCACCACGATGAAGAAAAGCAGGAACGCCATGACCGAGCGCTCCAGCCGCACGGCGTCGAAAAATTGCTTGTTCATCTCGATCCACGTTTGGGCGTATTCGTTAGGCGGCAAAAACTTCTCGATCTCCGCCTTCACTCGAGCGACGCCGTACGGGTCCGTCGTCCTCACCGTCAACCCGTGCAGTGCGTCGCCGAGATCGTACAGCTCCTGCCCGACAAACACCGGCACGAGCAGAAACTCGGAGTCGTGAAAATATTGACCGGTTTCGAAGATTCCGGTTACAGCGAGTTCCTTCGGGAGCACGACCTGCTTCAAATCCTCGACCGCTTTCTGCTCGTCCGGCCCGCTCTTTTTCCCGAGCGCCTTCATCCGGTCGAGGATCGCGCCCAGATTGCCCGGCGAATAAACCGTCAGCTTGTCGCCCACCGTGATCCCGAGCTTGCGCGCCAGCTCGGAGCCGAGCACGGCCGAGTCGCCGTCGAGATCGAGCTTCCCGAGCGTGATGAACTTCTTCAACGGCGTGACCTTTTCCTCCGCCGCCGGGTCAATCCCGCGGATCATGGGCGCGAGCCGCCGATTCTGGAACTCGACAATCACCGGCCCCTGCACATACGGCGCGACCGCGACCACCCCCGGGACGGCGCGGATTTTCGGCTCCAGCTCGCGCCAATTGCGCATCACCCCGTCGGTCGTGACCAGGATGTGCGCGTCGAAATCGATCACCTTCTGCCGCAGCTCGCGATCGAACCCGGTCATGACCGCGATGACGAGGATGAGCACCGTCACCCCGAGCGTCACGCCGATGACCGAGACGAGCGTGATGATGGAGAGAAACGTGCGCTTCGGTTTGAGATAACGAAGCGCGAGGAAAAGGCTGAACGGCAGTTTCAAGCAGCGATACGTTTGCCGAAAACGCCGCTTTGCCAACGGGAATCGGCGCTAGGCCGGCCACGCGCATTCGCCGCGCACAAAGACTGAGCGCACCATCGGCAGGCCGAACCAGTAGGACAACTCCCGATAATCCGCGCCCTCGCAGATGAGGAAATTGGCCAGCTTGCCCGGCTCGAGCGACCCGACGCGGTCGCCGCGACCAAGACTGTGAGCCGCGTTCACAGTTACACTCGTTAGGCATTCCGCCGGCGTCATCTTCATCTGCGTCGTGGCGAGCGAGAGCACCATCGGGATCGAAGGCGTCGGCGACGAGCCGGGATTGAAATCGGTCGCGAGCACAATCGCGAGCCCGGCCTCGATCATCGCGCGCGCCTGCGGATAGCGCGTCGAGCCGAGCGCGTAAACCGAGCCGGGCAACAAAACCGGCTGCACCTTCCCCCGCTGCAATGCCGCGATCCCCTCCGCATCCGTCTGCTCGAGATGATCCGCCGTTGTCGCGCCCAACTCTGCGGCCAGCGCCGCCGCACCCGAGTTCGTCAATTGATCGGCATGCATGCGCAACCCGAGCCCGAGCGCCTTCGCCGCCCCGAGCACGCGCCGAGTCGCCGCCGCGTCGAAGTAGCCGCGCTCGCAAAAGATGTCGCAAAACTCCGCCAGCTCCCCCCGCGCGACCGCCGGCAGCATCTCGTTCACCACGACATCGACATACTCGTTAGGCCGCCCCGCGAATTCCTCCGCAATGGCGTGCGCGCCGAGAAACGTGGGCACGAACTCCAGCGGCGTCGCCTCATTCAACCGGCGAATCACCCGCAGGATCTTCAACTCATCGCCCGTCGTCAGCCCGTAGCCCGACTTCGCCTCCATCGTCGTCGTCCCGCAACGCAGGAACCACTGCGCCCGCACCCGCGCCAGCTCGAAGAGCGCCTCCTCCGAAGCCGCCCGCGTCTTCCGCACCGTCGAGCGAATCCCGCCCCCGCCCGCCGCGATCTCCTCGTAAGTCGCCCCCCGCGCCCGCAGCTCAAATTCATCCACCCGATCCCCGCCGAAGACCGGATGCGCATGGGCATCGACAAAACCCGGCAGCACCACCCGCCCGCCGGCATCGATCACCTCGGCATTGCGGGGCGAAGCGCGCGCGATCACGTCCGAGGTCCCGGTCGCCGCCACCAAACCATCCCGCACCAGCATCCCGCCATTCCTGACCATGCCCAGCTCCCCCAACTCCGCCCCGACCCGCGCCCGCGCCGGCCCGGCGAGGGTGACAAGCTGCGAAGCATTGAGAATAGCGAGCGTCTTCAAGCGGTAACCAGCCGGCCAACTTATCCGCCCGCCCCGCCGTTCCGCAAAACAAATCCCGCGCCGCCCGAAGCCGGCTCAGCGGAGTTTTTAAACCACGAAGGACACGAAGTTCACGAAGGAGGAACAATAACAGGACCGGGAAAGGAATTTCCTTCCTACTTCGTGCCCTTCGTGTCCTTCGTGGTGTCAATCTCTCCGTAAGGCGCCAGGTCGAAGAACGCCGACTTTCCCCCGGCGAAGCGCCCCTCGTGATCGTCGAGCGGCACCGAGAGGAGGAAGCGGACGCAATTGTAGCCCTGGTTGCTCCGCGCCACATCGAGCGCGTGCCGGATGCGCGGCAGGAGCACGGCCCGGGTCACGACCGCTTCGCACTTTTCGCCCGGGGCCAAAAGCGACAGCGGCAGCGGCTGAATCGGAGTCCGATCCTTGGGAAGGTGCAACCCGATCTCGTCGGAAAGCGCGGACACGCTCCCATCCGGGCCGCGTTTCCCAAACTGACAGCGGAGCAGGAAGGGCGGCCCGGGCGGCGCGAACGAATCCACAAACGATTGCGGCTCCGGCGAGACATTGACGATCAAGAGCCGCACATCCTTCGTCCCCGCGTCCTGCGTCATCGCGATATAAAAGGCCGGCCGATCGTAGCGCAGGGTGAAAAGCGAATCCCCTCGGGCAAACTGGAAGCCGGCCGGGATCAGCGTGGGATACATCTTGTGCACCTCCGCCTGCGCCTCCTCCCGTTCCTGCTCCGGCATGGCCGCGCCCGGGTAAAAGAAGAAATCCCGGATGCGCTGCTGCACCGGCGGTGGCTGCCGATCGAGAACCTTGGTGTAATAAGGCACCCCGAGCACCTCGCCGATGTTGAGAAAGCTGTTCACCACAAGCTGCGCATAGGCGCGGGCATCCTTATTGAAGGTCGTGAAGACGAGCGAAAACCGGAAGACCCGTCCGAGTGCGGCTTCATCGATCTCCTTGTCGCCCCGGTAAACCCGCGTCCACTCGGCCCCCAGATCGAAACCTTTCCTCTTCGAGAACTCCTCCAAATGCTGGTAATCCGCGTCCGTCAGGGGCCCGAACGGCGGGTCGGGCCCGACCTGGATCGCCTGTGCGGGGCGCGCCGCAGCGGTCACGAGCAGGAGCGCCGTGAGCAAAGAGCATCGCAGGGCCATGGCCGAAGCTATCTCTCCGGCCGGCCTGCTTGTCGAGGAGAATGCCCTGGGGGCGCGTTTCCGATCACCGTGATGGTTGCGGTTTGAAGCCATGATGGTCATCGGCTGCAATCATGATGGTGAGCGGCTGAGACCATGATGATTGCAGTCCGAGATCATGATGGTGATCGGGTGCGACCATGAGGGTTGCGGGTTGAAACCATCAGGCTCGGCGGCTGAAACCATCACGGTCGCGGCCTGCAACCATCAGGGTCGCGGGCGCGGCCGTTGATGGTGGCGAAACGCCAGGAGGCTGGAAATTGGGCGAACGCCTGAGCCTCGCCCCTAGAGGAGCTGGGTGAGGGTCTCGCCGTAGCGGCCAACCCGGCCGCCATCGGTGATCTGGAGAATCTTCGGGCCAGTGACGCCGGTGGCGGGGACCTGGATGAGGAGGCGGCGATTGCTGCCGTCGAACACCGTGCAGTTAACGGGCATTGTGCCGTCGGTATTCATGAGCACGGCGGTGGGCTCGGTGCCGGCAGGCGAGGCGTCGTTGAGGTGCTGGCCGCGGACCTCGAGGATGCCGCCCGCTTTGTAGGAGTTGGCCTGGCCGCCGGGCATGACGACGACGCTGGCGATAACAGGGATTTGACGGCCGACCTGGCCGCTTTTCTGCAGGGAAAGGCCCTGGCGAAAGGCGGTCTTGCGGGCAGGCAGGATGTGGATGGCGTAGTCGGCGTTGGCGCGCACCGAGTTGTCGTCCGGGTCGGCGGTGGTGTAGCTCCCGCCGAGCAAAGGTCGGATGCGGAAAAGGCCAAGGGTGCTGGCGACAGGCTGGCTTTCGCTCATGCATTCCTCGGCCACCTCGATGAAGCTGGTCAGGACTTTCTCCACGTCGGCCTGGGCCACGCTGCCGGTGGCGGCGGCGATGCGGGCGAGGAAGTCTGCGGCTTCGACGGTCGGCTGGCTATCGACTGAGGCGCTGAAGGGCTTGGTCGAGGCGGGGGCATTTGGACGGATATAATAATGGTAAGGCATGGCATGCGTTGTAGCAGTTGCCGGGCCGCGCGGGGGGGAAAGACGGTAGTGCAAGCTTCCAGCTTGCAACGTTTACAAAGCAAGCTGGAAGCTTGCGCTCCCACCCGGGACTCGACGCCGCTTTCCCAAATCAGCCCAGCTTGCTCTCGACCACGCGGCTGATCTTTTGGTATTGCTCCTCCGAACGCGATCTCAGCTCGCCGACCTTTTGCGTCAGGCTGCTTTTGGCGGCGGCGTCTTTGAAGCTGGCGGCGTTGATCAGGACGTTGAGGCCGGCGCCGTCGATGCCGGCGCGGGTGGCGAGGAGGCCGACGCCCACGTCGGAGATGGAGGCGGGGTTGCCGCGCTCGGCCATGGCGGCGAGGAGGTCGTAGGATTGCAGCGCGGTCTCCATGACGCGGAGGGGGATCTCGGCGGCGTATTGGTTCGCGCTCTGGATGGCGGCGGTGCGGGCGGTTTTTTCGGCGGGGGAGCTTTTCGGAAGGGCGAAGGCGGCCATCACTTTGTTGAAGGCCGCGGTGTCTTCATCGACGAGGAAGAGGAGTTCGTCTTTCAGCCTTTGCGCGCGCTCCGCCCAGTCGCTGAAGAAGGCGAGCTGCTCTTCCCACCCGCGCTTGCCCGCCGAGAGGTTCGCGACCATTCCGCCTAACGATGCCCCGAGCGCGCCCATCAAGGCCGCGACCGAGCCGCCGCCGGGGGCGGGGGAGTCGCTCAGGGTTTCGTTGCAGAACTGGCGGAGGTTGAGCTTGCCTAACGACTTCGTGGCGGCGGGCGCGATCTTGTATTCGATGATCTTCTCGCGCGGGTCGAAGGGTTTCAGCTCGCTCAAGCCTAACGATCGAATGGCAAGGTCGATCAGCTCTTCTTCGGCCGCGCCTTCCGACCACTTTTGCTTGCGCAGGAAATGGCGGCCGGCGTCAAGGAGGCATTTTTTGGGGAGCATCCCGACGACTTCGGAGCCGGTCACGCGCAGGCCGCGCTCTGCCGCCGATTCGACGCAGGCATCGAAGGCGGCGTGCAGCGGAGTGGCCTCGATGTTGGTGAGGTTGATTGAGACCTGGGCCATCCCGTATTCCTCGACGAACCAGCCGATGGCTTTGACGTGCTTGAGCATTCCAGGGACGCGCACGGGCTCGCCTTTGGCGTCGAGCACCGGCTTGCCGGTCGGGGTGCCGTCCTCGGTTTTGACCCGGCCGTTCTCCCGCACGTCGAACGCAACCGACATGGCGCGGCGGACGGATTTGGTGTTGAGGTTGACGTTGTAAGCAACAAGGAAATCGCGCGCCCCGATGACGGTCGCGCCCGAGCGCTCGTTGAGACTCGCGGGGCCGAAGTCGGGCTTCCAGGCCGGCTCTTTGATCTTGGCGAAGAAGCCCTCATACTCGCCCGCGCGGATGACGGAAAGGTTGGCCCGCGCCGGTTTCGGGGCCGCGCGTTCGTAAAGGTAGACCGGGATCTTCAGCTCCTCGCCGACGCGCTTGCCTAACGACTTCGCGCAGGCGATCGCTTCTTCCCAGCTCACCCCGCTGACCGGGATGAATGGGCAGACATCGGTTGCACCCATCCGCGGATGCGCACCGGTTTGCTTGCGCATGTCGATGAGTTCGGCCGCCTTTTGTATTCCGCGAAAGGCCGCCTCAACCGCCGCTTCGGGGCTGCCCACGAAGGTGACGACCGTGCGGTTCGTGCTCGCGCCGGGATCGACATCAAGCAGCGAGACGCCGTCAACCGACTCGATCGCGGCCGTGATTTGCCTAACGACACCAAGGTCGCGGCCTTCGGAGAAGTTCGGAACGCACTCGATCAGCTTTTGCATTTAGTCGCGCGGTTGCGGAGTCATCGGGATTTTCACGTTGTGCTCTTTCGCGAAATCGATTGCCCGCGAATAACCGGCGTCGGCGTGCCTAACGATGCCCATGCCCGGATCGGACGTGAGCACGCGCTCGAGCCGGCGCCGCGCGCCATCGCTCCCATCCGCGACCACGACCATGCCCGCGTGTTGCGAGTAGCCGATGCCGACGCCGCCGCCATTGTGAATCGAAATCCACGACGCGCCCGCCGCGGTGTTGACGAGCGCGTTGAGGAGCGGCCAATCCGCGATCGCGTCGCTCCCGTCGAGCATCCCTTCGGTCTCGCGAAAGGGCGACGCGACCGAGCCCGTGTCGAGATGGTCGCGCCCGATCACGATCGGCGCCGAGATCTCCCCGCGCCTAACGAGCTCGTTCATGGCCACGCCGAACTCCGCGCGTTCGCCGTAACCGAGCCAGCAGATGCGCGCCGGCAAGCCTTGGAACTGGATGCGCTCCTGCGCCAGTTTCATCCAGCGCGCGAGGGTTTCATTGTTAGGGAAAAGCTCGAGCGCAAGCCGGTCGGTGCGCGCGATGTCTTTCGCATCGCCGCTCAACGCGACCCAGCGAAAGGGCCCTTTCCCCTCGCAAAAGAGCGGCCGGATGTATTCAGGAACGAAGCCCGGAATGGCGAAGGCGTTTTCGCAGCCGGCCTTTTTCGCCTGGGTGCGAATGTTATTGCCGTAATCGAAAGTGATCGCGCCTTTGCGTTGTAAGGCGAGCATCGCCTCGACATGCGTCGCCATCGCTGCCATCGAGCGCGCGACGTATTCGTCGGGATTTTTCGCCCGCAACTCGAGCGCTTCGCCTAACGACATTCCGTTAGGCACGTAACCGTTCAGCGCATCGTGCGCGCTCGTTTGATCGGTCAAAATGTCGGGCACGATTCCGCGGCGAACCATTTCTGGCAGGACATCGGCGCAGTTCCCGACGAGGCCGACCGAGATCGCGTCGCCTTTGCCTAACAATGACATCGCTTCCTCGAGCGAATGCGCGATCTTGTCGCAATAACCACTCGTTAGGCGCTTCTCGATCCGCGCCGGGTCGATTTCGATCGCAAGACAGCTCGCGCCGTTCATCGTCGCCGCGAGCGGCTGCGCGCCGCCCATCCCGCCGAGGCCGCCCGTGACGAGCAGTTTGCCCGCGAGCGAGCCGCCGAAATGCTTTTCGCCCGCGGCCGCGAAGGTTTCGAAAGTGCCTTGCACGATTCCCTGGCTGCCGATGTAAATCCACGAGCCCGCGGTCATCTGGCCGTACATCGTCAGGCCAAGTTTTTCGAGCCGGTTGAACTCGGGATAATTCGACCACTGGCCGACGAGATTGGAGTTCGCGAGCAGGACGCGCGGCGCATCTTCGTGCGTGCGGAAAACGCCGACCGGCTTGCCCGATTGAATGAGCAGCGTCTCGTCGTCGTTCAGCTCGCGCAGTTGCCTAACGATGGTGTCAAACGCTTCCCAACTGCGCACGGCGCGACCGGTCCCGCCATAAACAATCAGACGGTCGGGCGCTTCGGCGACCTCGGGATCGAGGTTGTTCATCAGCATCCGGAGCGCGGCTTCCTGCGGCCAGCCTTTGCAGCTCCGCTCGCTCCCGCGCGGCGCGCGGATGGTTCGTTGCGTTGTCATAAAATCTCCGCGTCTTCGAATTTGCCGTCGCGGATCGCGGTTGCCACGCGTTCGATGTCGGCTGAGAGCGCGCGGTCTTCATCGACCGGTGGCGCGATCGAGCGCAGGGCAGCGTGCGCGCGCTCGACACCGGTTCCAGCTTTGAGCGGGCGCAAAAACTCCAGGCCTTGCGCGGCCGCGAGCAACTCGATCGCGAAAACATTTTCGGCGTTCTCGACGATCGTGCGCAATTTCAAAGCCGCCGTCATGCCCATGGACACGTGGTCTTCCTTTCCAGCCGAGGTCGGCAAATTATCGACGCTCGCCGGATGCGCGAGCACCTTCGCTTCATTCAAAAGCGCGACCGCGACGACCTGCGGAATCATGAATCCGGATTGCATCCCGGGATCGCGCGCGAGAAACGCGGGCAGGCCGTCGCTCAAATCAGGATTCGTTAGGCGATCGATCCGGCGTTCGCTCATGCTCATCAAATCGGTCAGCGCGATCGCGGCGTAATCGAAGGCGAGCGCAAGCGGTGCGCCGTGAAAATTTCCGCCGGAAAGGACGTCGCCGTTGTCGGAAAAAATAAGCGGGTTGTCGGTCGCCGAGCCGGATTCGATCGCGAGAATGTCTTGGCAATGGGCGAGCGCGCCGCGGACCGCGCCGTGGACCTGGGGCATGCAGCGAAGGCTGTAGGCGTCCTGCACGCGCGGGTCGTTTTTGAGATGCGATTTGCGAATTTCGCTTTCGCGCAAAAGCGCGAGCAGATGTTGCGCGACCGCGATCTGCGCGGGATGTGGACGCGCGCGATGAATGCGCAGATCGAACGCGACCGGCGTGCCGCGCAATGCTTCGAGACTCATCGCGCCTGCGACATCCGCGACATTCGTTAGGCGCCGCGCGCGCAAAAGCGCGAGGCCGCCAACCCCGTGCATCACCTGAGTGCCGTTGAGGAGCGCGAGACCTTCCTTGGCTTGCAACTCGATCGGCCGCAGACCAGCCGCACGCAAAGCTTCCGCGCCTAACGACCGCTTGTTTTCAAAAAACGCTTCGCCTTCGCCGATCAAAACGAGCGCGAGATGCGCAAGCGGCGCAAGGTCTCCGCTCGCGCCGACGGAGCCTTTCGCGGGGATGACCGGAGTGATGCCGCGGTTGAGCATTTCCGCCAAGAGCTCGATGACTTCGAGCCGGATGCCGCTGAAGCCTAACGAAAGCACGTTCGCGCGCAGCAACATCATGGCGCGCACTTCCGCTTCGGAAAGCGGCTCGCCCACCCCGCAGGCGTGACTCCGCACAAGGTTGACCTGCAACTGCTGCACCTGATCGAGCGGGATGCGGACGTCGGAAAGTTTTCCGAAACCGGTGGTGACGCCATAGACGACGGCTTCGCGCCTAACGATCTCGTCGACGATCGCGCGCGAGGCGCGAATGGCGGCGTGCGTTGCGGGCGAGATCGCGATTTTCTCCCGCGCGATCGCGACCCTCGCGATCTCGTCGAGAGAAAGTGAACGGCCGTCGAGTTGCAGCATGGGCGCAAGGTTGCGCCAGAAGTTTCCACCCGGCAACGCCGCAAAACGGAAAAGGCCAGACCGCGCAAACGGCCTGGCCTTTAGTTAAAGTTGTCCACTGGAGACAACCGCGCGGACTACTTCGAGTAGCCGGTGGTCGCTGTCGTTCCCGTGCTGGTCGACATATTCTCCTTTTTCTGCGCGCAGGCTCCCAGACTCAATGCGCCAGCCGCGACTGCCACGATCATGATTACTTTTAAAAATTTCACTATAAACTCGCCTCCTTCCCTCGCAGGTTGCTGCGACCTAGTTAGGCCAGAAACGAAGGTGCGCAACGAAATTCTCCGCCTTTTTTAGGGCTCGATCACGACTCCCGCGCCTAACGAAACCGCGTCGAAGAGTGCAAGCAGATCGGCCCTCTTCATGCGAATGCAACCGTGGCTCGCGGGCCGTCCGATCTGCGCTTCGCGCGGCGTCCCGTGGATGTAAATGAAGCGCTCGCGCGTGTTCGCGTTTTGCTCCTCCAGACCCTCGAGCCAGAGGATGCGGCTGAGGATTCGGTCCTCCGTCGCGGGCTGTGGTTCGTCGAGCCCCAGCGGGATCCGGCCGACGAAAATGGTGTCGTTAGGCAGGCCCGCGCCGATCTTTTCGCAGATACGGAAACGGCCGAGCGGTGTTTTGAAGCTGCCGTTCTCGAAGCCGACCCCGAAGCGCGAGGTCGAGACCGGATAACTCGTTAGGCTGCCATCCGGCGCGACGAAATCGAGCCGTTGATCGCGCACAGAAATGCGAATGGGCTCGTTGGTTTGCATCTCAAAGTGCTGACGATAGAATGCCGCTGCCCATGGGAAAAGCTTATCACGTGGCAATCGTCGGCGCGACCGGCGCAGTCGGCGCGGAATTGTTGCGCGTGGTGGAGCGGCGCGATTTTCCGGTGGCAGATTTGCGCCTGCTCGCCTCGGCGCGCTCGGCCGGCAAACGTCTCGCCTTTCGGGAAAGCCAATTCGCAGTCGAAGAACTGAATGAACGTTCATTCACCGGAATCGATCTCGCTTTCTTCAGCGCCGGCGTTGAACTCTCGAAAAGCTTCGCGCCTGTCGCGACGGACGCGGGCGCGATCGTGATAGACAACTCGTCCGCCTTCCGGATGAATGACGACGTTCCGCTCGTCATTCCCGAGATAAATCCTGACGATGCGCGCTCGCACCAAGGCGTGATCGCAAATCCCAATTGCACCACCGCGGTCGCCTTGATGGCGCTTTACCCGCTGCATCGCGCGTTCGGTTTGAAACGAGTTTTTGGCTCCAGTTATCAAGCGGTCTCGGGAAGCGGCGCGCGCGCGATCGAGGAGTTAAAAGAACAGGTCGCGGTGAGCGTTCGCGGCGGCGAAACAACGGCCAAAATTTTTCCGCACCCGATCGCGTTCAACATTCTGCCGCACGTCGATCGTTTTCTCGAAGATGGCTACACGCGCGAGGAGATGAAATTTCAAAACGAAGGTCGCAAGATCATGCACCTGCCGAATTTTCGCGCGTCGATCACGTGTGCGCGCGTGCCGGTTTATCGGGCGCATTCCGTCGCGATGAGCGCGGAGTTTGAGCGGCCAGTGTCTGTGGATGCCGCGCGCGAGATTCTGGCGAGGGCGCCGGGGCTCGACCTGCTCGACGATCAGTCGAGCGATTGTTATCCGACGCCGCTCGCGGTCGCGGGCAAAGACAACTGCGCGGTCGGCCGGCTTCGAAAAGATTCCGCGTTTGAGAATGGTTTGGCGCTTTGGGTTTCGGGCGATCAACTCTTGAAAGGCGCGGCCCTCAACGCGGTCCAAATCGCCGAGCTGCTCTAAAAGCGCGGCCGCGCTTTTGGAATGCGAGTTCGTTAGGGCGGCGGCGGCGACGGGTGATGTTGTTGCGCACCGGCGGGGCGCGGAGTTTGCGACGGACGAGCGACAGTTCCTTGCTCGGTCGGCTCTGCATCCTCGCTTTTGCGCGTGTTGCTTTTTTCCGCGCCGCTTGGTTGTTGCCAGACGCGCTGCCTGGATGGAATCTGGCGCTCGTTAGGCAAAATACTTTTCGGGCTTTGTTTTTTCATCTCCGCCTCGATTTGCTCGCGATTGGCGACGCCCTTCCAGCCATGTTCCAACGTCGGTCGCGCGATTTTCGCCTTCACGTTTTTCGGCGGCGCGACGGACGCGGCTTTTTGGATTCGGGGCGCGACGACTATGAGCTGGTTGCCTTTGACCCGATTCAAATTGTGGCCGAATGGACCGGCGAGAGTGGTGGCGTTTTCGCGGTGGATTTTCAGGCGCTGAATCGGGGTGGTGGAAAAGCGATTCACGCGATCGAAATCCGGGCCGTAATTATAAACCGTCGCGTTCTTGTAAGTGATGTTGGTGACGTTGACCGTGGTGTTGATGATGGTCACGTTCTGCGCCGGCGCGAGGATGCGATCGCGCAAAACCGGCGCGCCGATGTAGCGAATGTCCACGAAATTGTAATAGGCGGGCCCGATTTCGAACTCGACGTCGGCCTGTGCGTCGATCGCGCGGGCCTCGGAAACGCCGCCCGGACCCGGCGGCAGCGGCGCCCAACCGACGTAGTCGCCGCCCGTGCGCCAAGAGACCCAGGCCGGCCCCCATTCGTAACCCGGCACCCAGACCCAGCCGTAATTTTCCAGCTCGGTCCAGCGCCCGTAGTGATAAGTCGCCCAGCCGAAATCTTCATACGACACCCACGTCCAGCCGTAATCGGTGTAGGCCCAATAACCGTCGGTGTAGGGACGCCAGTTCGGATTTTCCGCCGCGACCGCCGGCTGAAAACAGTAGCCGTAATCGCCGACTTCAATCCAGCTTCCCTGCGAAGAAAGGTTGTCGTAAAAAACGTCGAGCGTGACTTCGTCTTGTGCGTGCGCACGCGGCGTGAAGAATGACTCGGCGAGAAGAGCGAGCGAAAAAAGGATGCGCTTCATACACAGGTGGATTTCAGACTCGTTAGACCAGGCAACTCGGTGATTATTCATTGATACGTCGCCGCCTAACCAAACGCGCGCGCCACTCCGCGTTTGCCTAACGAATCGGCCTAACGAGTCAATCTTCGTTGTGTCGCGCGATCGCGTCGTCCGCGAAGGTGGCAAGCCAGGCCGGAGCGCGCTGCTCCTCGCGCGCTTCCCAGCCGGATCTTAATTCGTCACCAGAACCTGGAACCGGCCCAGGCAGAAAACGGTTCGCGAGTTTCATCGCTTCGCTCGTCAGTCCGGGAAACAGCGCCTGGCTGATGATCGCCGCGCGCGCCGACCAGCCGATGGTGAGGGCCGATTGTCTACGGCGACACGCGCCGACGATTTTCGCGGCCGCGCGTTCGGCCGAGACAGCCGCGATCGGAAGCGCCGCGGAGAGCGCAAACCAGGTGTATTCCGCGCCGTGATCGCCTTTAAACTGCGCGTTGACCTGCGAACCGGTGCGCATGAGACCGGGCGTGACCGTCGTTAGGCAAATGCGGTCGCGCGCGAGCTCGGCGCGAAACGCATCCGACAATCCGACGAGGGCAAACTTGCTCGCGCAGTAGGGCGCAAGGTGCGGCACCGCCATTTTGCCGCCGATTGAGGCGATGTTAACGATGCGGCCGCCGCCCGCGCGGCGCATGTGCGGGACAACTTGCTCGATGAGATTGAAAGGCGCCCAAAAATGCAGGCGCATCGATTTTTCGAAATCTTCGCGCTGCATGTTTGCGAGCGGGCCGACCTCGATCATGCCGGCGTTGTTAATCAGAACGTCGATCGCGCCGTAATGCTGGAAAATTTTTTCGATCGCGCCTAACGACTGCTCACGATCGAGCAAATCGCAGGGGGCGGCGAACGTTTCCGCGCCGGCTTTGCGCAACTCGGCGCAGGCGCGCGCGAGTTCGTTTTCGTCGCGCGCGATAAGCGCGAGGCGCGCGCCTTCGGCGGCGAGCTGGCGCGCGATCGTGAGGCCAAGGCCGCGCGAGCCGCCGGTGATGACGACGGTTTTGCCAGTAAAAGAGAAACTGCGGTGGAATCCACGGCTAATGGCGAAGGCCAAACCGAGTCCGCCGAGGAGAAAAAATGAAGAACGTTTCATCACAAGCTATACGGCCGCGGCGCAGTGCAGACGTGAAGAAAACTTTTTCGAGTCGCGAGGGCGAAAGTTGCCTAACGAGCGCCTAACGAATCGCGGATCAGCGATTCGCCTAACGATGCTTGCGATTGAAGCGCGCGACCTCGCGCGCGGTCTCACGATCGGTCGCGCGCTTTTTCAGATCGAGCCGTTTGTCGCGCGCTTCCTTGCCCTGGCCGACGCCGATCTCGGCTTTGATCCGGCCGTTCTTCCAATAAAGTTTCAGGAGGACGAGGGTGCGACCGGCGATGTTCGTGAGGCCGTAAAGTTTGTCGATCTCGCGCCGATGGAGCAAAAGTTTCCGCACCCGTTTCGCGGCCGGCACTTCGTGGCTGGCGCGTTCGTAGGGCTGGATGTCGGCGCCGTAAAGAAAGGCTTCGCCTTTTTCGATCCGGGCGAAGGCGTCGCCGATATTTGCCTTGCCGGCGCGGATCGATTTGACCTCGCTGCCTTTGAGTTCAAGGCCGGCTTCGAGGCGCTCGAGGATATGAAAATCGCGCAGCGCCTTGCGATTGAGAATGCTCTCGGCGGGCATGCGAGTCGCGGCCCGAGACGCGCGCTATTCCTCCTCGGCGTTTTCTTTCAACTCCTCGAAGGTGAGTTTGCCGGCGATGATTTCCCTGAGCGCGATGTCGGTGAGGGAGGCTTTGAGCGTCGCTTCGACGAGCGGGCGATGGCCGATGCCAAGCTGACGCACGCGCTTCGAGACGACGTTGATGAGGAGCTGCTGGTTCGGTATCACTTTGCTGGCTTCTTGCAGGAGTTGAGCGGTCATATTTCTCAAGGAACGAACGGCCCCGCCGACGCCGGAAGGAAACTGCAGGATCGTCGCGCTGACATTCGTTAGGCTGGCGGTGGCGGAGACGGGCGCTGGAATCATCGGCAGAAGGGATGGGGACAATGCGCACCCGCGCCGGTTTGTCAATCGAATTCATCCGGCTCGGAATCGCTTGCGGCGGGCGCGGGATTGCGCGAGATAAGCGGGCTCGCGGACGACGCGGGTCGAAGACGGGCTGTGGCTCAGCTTGGTAGAGCGCTGCGTTCGGGACGCAGAGGCCGTGGGTTCAAATCCCACCAGCCCGACTCCTGCGATGACCGACTCCGTTCTCACCACCATCGCCGCGACCGGATTCGGGATCGCATTTTTTCACGCGGCAATCCCGACCCACTGGCTGCCGTTCGTGCTCACGGCGCGGGCGCAACACTGGGCGCGCACGAAGACGCTCGCGATCACTGCGCTGGCGGCGAGTGGGCATGTCCTTTTCACGGCGACGCTCGGCATGATCGTCGCCTGGCTCGGGATCGCGCTGAGCGATCGCGCGGGCGCGTGGTTCCCGCGGCTCGCGGGCGGGGCGCTGATTCTCTTCGGATTATTTTATGTCTTTCGGCAACTGCGCGGCGACGGGCATGGTCATTCGCACTCGTTAGGCGGCGGACCGCACGTTCATCATCATCCGGGAGAAAATTTTGAAAAGGCGGCGCGAAATGCGAAGACCGATTTTGCGGCGGTCGTTAGTCTGCTCGCGTTGCTCACTTTTTCGCCCTGCGAGGCGTTCGTTCCCGTTTATGTCTCAGGCGTGCGTTACGGTTGGCACGGTTTCGCGCTGCTCACGATTATTCTCTCGGCCGGCACGGTCGCGGGCATGGTTGCGTTCACGTCGCTCGCGCTCGCCGGCATCAAACAAGTCAGGCTGCGCCTTTTCGAGAAGTACGAGAGCGCAATCATCGGCGCGCTCTTGTGCGTCGTCGGTTTGCTGATCATGATTTTCGAGAAATGAACGAACTCAACGTTGGTGATGCTGCTCCGGATTTCGCGGCGCTCGCGGTCGGCGGAAAATATGGCGCCGGCCAAAAAATCAGTTTGGAGGAACTGCGCGGCCGTCCGGTCGTTTTGTATTTCTATCCGAAGGACGACACGCCGGGCTGCACCGCGCAGGCGTGCGGCTTGCGCGATGCGTGGAGCGATTTTGATGGGACGGCGGAGATCTTCGGCGTCAGCGTCGATTCGGCCGCGAGCCATGAGAAGTTCATCGGCAAGTTTCAACTTCCGTTTCCGCTTCTCTCCGACCAGGAGAAGAAAATCGTGAATTCCTACGGCATCTGGGTCGAGAAAAGCATGTACGGGAAAAAATACATGGGCACGGAGCGGACCACGTTTGTGATCGATGGGCGCGGCCGGATCGCGGCGATTTTTCGCAAAGTGAAACCGGCCGAGCATGTCGAGAAACTGAAAACGGCGCTCGCGGAGTTGTCGTAACTGCGGCCAGTTTCTTCGGGAAGCGCCGAGCCGCCTGCGCTCGCGCGAAATGAGTTGCCAAGCGCGGCAATCAATTTACCTTCGCTGCTCGCGGCCGGGGTCGGTCGCGATTTGTGGTTTCAGATGCTGAAGTTCGGCACTCCGAAATCGGCATTTTGAAAACTCCTCTATGGGCTCGCTGAAAAAACGACGAAAAGCAAAAATTTCCAAGCACAAGCGCCGGAAGCGGATGAAAGAAAACCGCCACAAGAAGCGCCTGCGCTACAAATCGTAGCAGAAGCTACACTCGTTAGGCGAATCGCTCGCGCGGCCCTCGGTTTGCTTCGTTTTCCGGACGCTCCTAACCTTTCAGCAATGAGACAAGGGAATGGCCGCGCGAAATGGCTCGTCGGTTGCGTGGCAGTCGCGTCGCTTTGTGTCGCCGCGACGGCACTCGCGCGGCCGACCGACTTTCGCCGCGCCACGCCTTCGCCGCGGCCGCTTTGGCAGGATGATTCGCTCGTCCTGCACGCGCCCAGCGATCTCGCTCTGCAACCGGAAGGCGAACGAAAAGCCGAAGCTCTCACTTCCTACGTCGAGGCGCTCGACCTGCAGGAAAATGGCGAAATGGAAAAGGCGCTCGCGGCTTTCGAGAAAGTGCTCGACGTCGATCCGGGCGAAGTCGATCTCGCGACCCGGGTCGCTTTTTTGCTCACCGCGCAGGGCGATTATCCGCGCGCTATCGACATCTTGAAGGACGCGGTCAAGGCCGAGCCGAAAATGCCGGAGCCGTATCTGCAGCTCGCTTACATTTACGCGAAGTATCTCAAGAAAATGGAGCCGGCGATTCGGTATGCGAAGCAGGCGGTGGCGCTCGCGCCTAACGACATCGACGGTTACCAGCGCCTCTGCGAAGTGCAGTTGACGGCGGGCGATCACAAGGCCGCGCTCCAGACGCTCGACAACGCGGCCAGGGTGCAGACGAACGATCCGTCGTTCTGGACCCAGCTCGGCAAACTTTATCTCGCGCTCATCGCGCAGGCGGAAAACCCGAAGCCGAAAGATTTGGAGAAGATCAATTTGGTCTTTCGCAAGGCGCTCGCGCTTGCGCCGGATGACGCTTCGGTGCTGAAAGACGCGGCCGATTATTTCGCGGCTTCCGACCAGGTGAAGGATGCGATTCCGCTCTATCTCCGCGTGCTCGAATTGCAGCCTAACGACTCGAGCGCGCGGGAGAAACTTGCGACCGGTTTCATGCTCACGAACCAGCGCGACAAGGCGATCGAGATGTTGCAGGAAATCATCCAGCAACATCCGGAAGCGGACCAGCCTTATGAGTTGCTCGGCAAAGTGCTCGAAGAAAAAGGCGAGGCTTATTTGAAGGAGAAAAAACTGAAGGAAGCGAAGGTCGCGTTCGACAAAGCGGCGGCCAGTTATGAGCAAAGCATTCTGATTAACTCATCGCAGCCGGATAACTACATTCACCTCGGCGAGCTGCTCGTGACGCGCCTGCGCGAAAACGAGCGCGCGGTCAAGTTGCTCCAGGATGCGCGCCGCCATTTCCCGACTTCGCCGCAGGTCGCGTATCTGCTCGCGGTCGCGCAACGCGAAGCGGGCCAGACTCAGGATTCGGTCGCGACGTTTGAAGAAGCGATCAGCGAAGCCAACGCCCAAGGCATCGACATTGGCAACGGACGTTTCTATTTCGAGTACGGGGCGGCGGCGGAACGTGCCGGTCTCTACGAAAAAGCGGCCGACCTTTTCAAGAAATCGATCCAGCTCGATCCCGCCGATGCGGCGGAGTCTTATAACTACCTCGGCTTTATGTGGGCCGATCAAAATACCAATCTCGAAGAGGCCGAGAGTTACATCAAAAAAGCGCTCGCGACCGATCCGGACAACGGCGCCTATCTCGACAGCCTCGGCTGGGTCGACTTCCGCGAAGGCAAGTATGACCAGGCTTTGGCAGAGCTGCTCAACGCCGCGCATGAGTTAAAGGCCGACGACCCGATTGTCTTCACCCACATCGGCAACACTTACGAAAAGCTGAATCAAATTCCGAAGGCGCTCGAGTATTGGCAAAAAGCGCTCGCGCTCGACAAGTCCGACAAAAAGCTCGCGGAAAAAATCGGACGTTATAAGAACAAAGTCAGCAAAGGCGAACCGGCCGGCGCGACTCCGATGCAGTGAAGAAATATCCCACGCAATGGCAGCGCAAGACGATGTGGGCCTCGCTCACCGCGATTTTTGTCGTCGTCCTGATCACCGTCGTCGCCACGGTCGTCTGGGTGGGCGCGAACGTCGTCGCGTTCCTGCAACCGATTCTGATCCCGGTCGCGATCGCGGCCATCCTCGCCTATCTCCTCGACCCGCTCGTCACCTATCTCGAACACCGCGGTTTTGGTCGCACAAAAGGCATTCTTGTTCTCTTCACGATCGCGTTTCTCGCCATCGCCGGATTGGTCGCGTGGATCGTTCCGCTCATCTCGGTGCAGAGCGCTTCTCTCGCGCGACAGCTGCCGGCCTTCACCGTCACGGTGCGCGATCGCGTCGTCGACATGGTCTATCGTTACGAGCACACTTTTGGAGTGACCGGCACGGGCGATCACGCGAGCAACGGCTTCGTCAACTGGCTGCTTTCCGGACCTACACCCAGCCCAAAAGCAATCCCGACACCTGCGCCCGCCGGCGCGACTTCGGCTAATCGCGAAGTCATCGCGCCCGCGCCGACCAAGTTCACTTACGCCGATCGCCAGCGCATTCAGGATTGGGTGCAAAGACAGTTGCCGGCGATCGAAAAACAACTGCCCGACCTCACGTCGAAGCTTTGGTCGTTAGTCAAAGGAAGTGTCGGCGGCTTTCTCGGCGTCACCGGGTTTCTCCTCAGCCTGATCATGGTGCCGATCTACTCCTTCTTTCTTCTAAAGGAGCGCCCGGCGATCGAGCGCCGCTGGAAAGAATATCTGCCGCTGCGCAACTCTCCGCTCAAAGACGAAGTCGCGACCACCATTTCGCAAATCAACAGCTACGTCATCGCCTACTTTCGCGGGCAGTTGCTCGTTTGTCTCGTCGATGGCCTCCTCATCGGCGTCGCGCTGACAATTTTCGGCCTCAACTTCGCGCCGCTCATCGGACTGATCGTCGTTCCCCTAACGATGCTGCCCTATCTCGGCATCGTCATCTGCTGGATCCCCGCCGTCATCATCGCGGCCGCGCAATGGGGCGACTGGTGGCATCCCGTTGGCGTCACCGTCATCTTTCTTATCGTTCAAAATCTCGAAGGCCTCTTTTACGCGCCGCGCATCGTCGGCAATTCCGTCGGCCTTCATCCGATGACCGTGATCGTTTCCATTTTCATCTGGGGATTGCTCATTGGCGGATTGCTCGGGCCGCTCCTCGCGATTCCGTTAACGGCCACGATCAAGGTCCTGCTCGCGCGTTACGTCTGGGGCCCGCGTCTGCGCGAGGAAGTGATGGAAAACATCGAGGAAGTTCCAGTCGTCGAGGCCGAACACGAACCGGAGCCGGCTCGTTAGGCGGCATCGTTAGGCGCGGGCCGTTTGCAAAAGCCGCGCGCCGATGTTTAGAGAGCGAGAATGCCTCAGCCAGCGAGACGACGCGTGCGTCGGAAACGGCGCCGCAAGACTGCGCGCGTTGAGATGTCGCGTCTGCGCGAAAGTATTTTGCTCTGCCTCCTCGTCGGCGCGGCTTTTATCATCGGGCTGCTTTCGTTTTCGTCCGTGCATAAAGGTTTGAATCGCTGGCAGGAAACGCGCGACCTTAAGAAAGCTCAGGCCGCTCTCACGCGCGGCGACATTGAGAACGCCGAAAAATCCGCGCGCGCCGCGATCACGCTCGATCCCAATTCTATCGCCGCCTGCAACCTTCTCGCTGTCGCGACCGAGAAACAAAATCGCACCGAGACTGTCGCCTGGCGCGCACAACTCGCGCGACTCGCGCCCTCGCTCGACAACGAGCTCAACCTCGCCTCCGCCGCGCTTCGTTTCGGCCAGCTCGACATCGCGCGCGCCGCCCTTGACAAGGTCTCGCCTAACGATCGCGAGAAGGCTGCCTACCACGTCGTGGCCGGCTGGCTCGCGCGCGCCGAGGGCGACACGGCCGCGGAAGAAAGCCACTTCGCCGCCGCCGTCGCGCAGGAACCGCAGAACCAGACGTATCAATTCAACCTCGCCGTTCTCCAGATTCAATCGCCCGATCCGGCAAAAAATTCCGCCGCCCACGACCGACTCGAACGTCTCAGCCAGATCGCGCAATTCCGAACCCCGGCTTTGCGCGCGCTGCTCGAAAACGCGGTTCGCCAAAATCAAATGGATGTCGCGAACCAGCTCGGGCAGGACCTCCAGATGAGTCCGGACGTTAGCTTCGGCGATTACCTTCTTTGCCTCGATCTTTATCGAAAGTTGAACCAAAAAAAATTCAGCGCGCTGTTGAGCAAAGTGAAACCGGTCGCCGCGCGCAACGGCGACGATCTCGCGCAACTGATCGATTGGATGAACGCGCACAATCTCGAGGCCGAAGCGTTGCGCTGGTCGGAAAAATTACCGCCCGACTTCACGAGTCAGCCGCCCGCCGCGATCGCAATCGCCGCGTCGCTCGTTGCAACCAAAAACTGGTCGCGCCTGAAACGCTGGACCCGCAACGGCGCGTGGGGCGACGATGAATATTTGCGTCTCGCTTACCAGGCTTACGCCGATCGCGAGGCGCGTCACGCCGCGGCCGATGCCGAGTCGGATGCGCTTTGGGCTTCGGCCGAGCACGAAGCCGAGAACGATCCCGCGCATCAGCTCGCTCTCGCGCGTCTCGCGTCGCAATGGAAATTGACCGACGAAGCCGAGCGCCTCTGGCAGCAGGTCGCGCAATCCCCGGCCGCGCGCCGCGAAGCGCTCGACGCGCTCTACCAGATTTATCGCGCGACCAACGACCTCCCGAATTTGCGCCTGATCGCGCAGCGCCTGCACGAAAGTTCGCCGGACGAAATCGATCTCGCCGCGAACGCCGCGCGCCTTGCGCTTCTGCTCGACCGCAACACCGCCGATGGGCGGCAGCTCGCAGAGCAGACCTACCGCAAAGCGCCTAACGACACCGCCGCGGCGGTTACATACGCCTTCGCGCTTTACAGCACCGGCCGCACCGAAGCCGCGCTCGATGTTTTGAAAAAATTGCCGCCGGAACAATTGCGCGATCCGCACGCGGCCGTTTACGCGGCGCTCCTTTTCGACGACGACAACCAGACCGCGATCGCGGACGAATACGTGCGCCTCGCCAAAACGACGCGTCTTTTTCCCGAGGAAAGACAGCTCCTCGATGACATCGCCGCGCGCCGGCAGAGCGCGTCACCCGCGCCATCGCCTAACGAGTCGGTCGCGCCGTCGCCGCAGCGCTAACGAGTCGCCGTCGCTTCCATCGCGTGCGCGATGATCCGCGCCGCCAGCTCCTGCGTCGCGTCGTCGAGCGCGGCGTTGGCGACTTTCAGGCGATTGATTTCGTGCGCGGCGAGGGCTTCGTGAACGCCGGTCGCTTTCGCTTCGATGCGCGCGCGCTCATCGTTAGGCAACTGCGCGCCCATTTGCGCGAACGCCTGCGCAACGGCATCGAGCATTTCCTCCGCTTTTAGCCGCGTCTCCGTCCAGACGCGCTCGCTCATATCCTCAAAAGCGTGGTCGAGCGAATCGGCAATCATCGCCTCGACCGCTTCGTCGGAAACATCGACCACGCTCGTCAGGCTGACGATTTTTTCCGCGCCGGTTTTGATGTCGCGCGCGAGCACCTGCAGGATGCCGTTCGCATCGATCGAGAATTGCACGCCGACCCGCGCGACACCTTTCGGCGCCGGCTCGAATTCAATCTCGAATTCGCCTAACGACCAGTTGTCGGCCGCGATTTCGCGCTCGCCTTGCAGCACCTTGATTTTCATCGCGCGCTGCTGATTGACCGCGGTCGTGAACATCTCGCCGGCCTTGATCGGAATGGTCGAGTTGCGCGGGATGATCACGTTCATCAAACCGCCGAAGGTCTCGATGCCTAACGATAACGGCGTGACATCGAGGAGCACGACATCGCGCACCGTTCCGGACAAGATGCCGGCTTGAATTGTGGCCCCGAGCGCGACCGCTTCGTCAGGATTGTGCGAAACGTTCGGCGCGCGTCCGAAAAGCTCGGCGACGAATTGCCTGACAAGCGGCATTCGCGTCATGCCGCCGACGAGGATCACTTCGTCGAGATCGGCCGCGGTCAGCTTCGCGTCGGCAAGCGCGCGCAGGCAATGTGCGCGCGTCCGCTCGATGATCGGTCGCGCGATTTTTTCCAGCTCGGCGCGCGTCAATTCGTAGATGAGATTTTCGCCGTTAACGAACGGCTTCTCGATTCGCGCGACCGTGTTGGTTGAAAGACGGTGTTTCGCCTCGATCGCGAGTTCGCGTTTCTCCCAATTCGCGATCGGAAGATCGATCCGCGCGACCAATTCGGCATCGATGTCGTCGCCGCCGAGCCGTGTGTTGCCGCTCGTTGCGAGGACGTGAAAAATGCCGTCGTTCAACTCCAAAACCGAGATGTCGAAGGTGCCGCCGCCGAGATCGAAAACCGCGATGCGCGATTTCGATTTCAATTTGTCGAGACCGTAAGCGAGCGCGGCCGCGGTCGGTTCGTTGATGATACGCTCGACGATGAAACCGGCGGCTTCGCCCGCGCGTTTCGTCGCGTTGCGCTGCGCGTCGTTGAAATACGCCGGCACGGTGATGACCGCGCGCGACACGGCGCGACCGAGCGCGGCTTCGGCGTCGCGTTTCAATTTCTTCAGCACGCAGGTCGCGATTTCCTCCGGCTTGAAAAGTTGGTCGCGCACTTTGACCCGCAGCGCCTGGCCTCGCTGACGGACGATTTCGTAATCGGCCGCGGCTTCCTCCGCCGGCAAATCTTCGCCGCGCAAACCGACGAGCCGTTTCGCGGAATAAATCGTCGCCTCCGGCGCGACGGCACGCATCCGGTTCGCCGCCGCGCCGACGATCGCTTCACCGTTCTCCGGAAAATAAACGACCGACGGTGTCAACCGCGCGCCGTTCGCGTCCGCGAGCAAGATGGGGAAGCCGGCGTCCATCACGCCAATGAGCGAATTGGTCGTGCCGAGATCGATCCCGACGATGTCGTTAGGCAAATCCATCGTAAACAAAGCCGCGGCGTCGAGTGCTGCCTGCCTTCCGGCTTGCCGCGATTTAGATACGCCCGCGCCAGCCGAGCAGACGCGCCGGCAGGAAGAGAAGGGCCCCGACAAGGGCGAAAACGGCGTGCAGGCTGACCCCGACAAGCCGAAACGGAAGCGAAATCAGCCAGACAAACGGCAGCAACACGAGCGCGAGGAGCGCGAGCGGCCAGCAGAGGACGAGCAGGATCATCCAGCAGACGAAAAGAGCGAGCGTTCTCATCGGAATAACGTTGCCCCAGCTAGCGCGCGGTCAAGTTTGGGACGGAAACTTTCTCGGAGAAAAGCCGCTCGCCGCAGCCATAACGTGTGCCTAACGAGTAAAGGAGTATCTCGAATGGTTTCTGCGCTCACGTGCCGGACCGCAGGGCAAGGATCTCGCGATACGGCTTCCGGTCCGCGATTTTCATGAACTCGCTCAGGACCGTTTCGCGATCGTCCGTCTCCAGCCGACGGGAGAGAACGGCGAGCACAAAAGCGTCGTCTTCGCCGTAAGCCTGGATCGGCCATTTCACTCCCGCACGCAACCGGCACCCGGGCCAGCGCGCGACCCACGCGAAATATTCGTGGCGCCGTCCGCTCGCTTTGCGCACGGTTTCGCAACGCCGATGCACGCCGACGACACCGGAGCGGTTGCGCGCCGTCAATTGGTCGCGCGACGTGGCTGGCGCGGGGAGTTCCCGCTCCATTTGCCGGACCCATTTTGCCGCGGCGCTCTCCGCCGCTTTCCATGAGCCGTGCGCTTTGCGGGTGAAGATACGCTGGTGGCGAACGCCGCGCCGCTGGACGCGGGCGAGGACGAAGTTGTCGGTCAGGTTCCGCGTGTAATGAGTCGTGCGCATTCGCGTTTGCCTAACGAGAATAAGACTCGCCGGCGCATTCATTTTGCCTCGCCGCGGCCGGTTGTCGAGCGAATTGGCGCGTGTTTTCCGCAGCGAACCCGCCTAACGACTCGCGGAAAGCTGCGCTTCGATGAGGGGGAGAAGCTGCGCGACATCGGATGGCTTGAAAGGGCGGCTCCGGGCGCGCTTTTCGGTCGCGGGCAGATCGCCGACGCGGAGGAGAACGCCGTTTTTCCAGACGAAAGCCTCTTTATTATAAGGGCCAACCTTTTTCGGGTCACTCCAGGTGTGAATCGAGATCAGCCGATTGGTTACGGCTGCGGCGATGTGCATCGGCCCGCTGTCGACGCTGACGACAAACCGCGCGTGGCGCACGAGCCAGATGAGCTGAAGGAGGGTCGTGTGATTGAGAAGGTTCATGCAGTTGTCTCCGACCGGCAGCTCGCGCTTCGTCTGGCCCACAAGCACGACGCGGCACGGCGCCAGCGCGCGGCAGAATTCCTCGACCACGAGATCGCTGAGCGACTTCCGCCGGCCGCGCGCGAAAGGGTGGAGCAACACGAACGGTTCGTCGTCGAAACGCTGGATCGGGTCGCCGCTCGGCAATGGAAAACGCAGCGGCCTCTCGACTGGAACGCCGAAATCTTCGACCAGCGAAAGGTAACGCTCGACCGCGTGCGCGTTGCGCTCGACCGGCGCGACCCGATCGTAAAAAAAGCGCGCGCCTTCCCGCGCATCGCTCATTCCGTAGAGTTCACCGGCGTGACAAGCGCGGCCGATCAACGCGCTCCGCAACAGACCTTGAAAATCGAACGCGACATCCGGCCGCAGCTTCCCCGTCAGCCGCAACCACGGCCCGAGGCGCGTCGCCATTCCGAGGCCGCCGAGCTCGCCGCGCGGGAAAAGATGGATGTGATTGACGCAATTGTTCCCGCGCAGGAGCGGCGCCCATTCCGGATTGATGACCCACGTGATCGCGGCCTGCGGATGAGCCGCGCGCAGGAGCGCGACCGCGGGCAGGGTATGGACGACGTCGCCTAACGAACTCGGTTTGATGACGAGAATGGAGCGGATCGGGCGTTTTGCGGTCACGCAATTTTTCGCCTAACGACCGAGGGCGAGGCGATCAGCGAGACGTTCCGGCAAACCGGCGGCGCGGATTTTTCGTTGCGTCGTCGCGAGATCGTACTCGACACGGCGCAGCTGGACGACACTGCGCTCGCTGTCGAAAACGCAATACGCGGCGCGCCAGTCGCGATCGCGCGGCTGCCCGACGCTGCCCGCGTTGATGAAATATTTCCGGCCGGTCGCGAGCACGATCGGGTTGGTGTGGAGCCGATGGACATCGTCGTCGCGCACAAACGCGGTCGGCCAATGCGTGTGCCCGAAAAAACAAAGCGACGTGTGTTGATAGGTGAAGCTCGCGATCGCATCGAGATCGTTGAAGACGTAGCCCCACTGATGCGGCGTATCGAGCGTCGCGTGCACGATCGTGAAATCGCGCACCTGCCGCATCAGGCGCAGATCGGCCAACCAGTTTTTTTCCTCCATCGAAAGGTGCGCGCGCGTCCAACTGATCGCGGTCTCGGCGAGCTCGTTGAAACCTTCGGTCGAAGTGGCGATCGAGGCCTGCTCGTCGTGATTGCCTTTCACAACCGGACATTCCAAATCCTGCACGCGCTGGACGCATTCGCTCGGGTTCGCGTTGTAGCCGACGACGTCGCCGAGGCAAACGAAATGCGTGCAGCGTTGCGCGCGCGCGTCGGCCAGGACGGCCTCGAGCGCCTCGAGATTGCCGTGAATGTCACTGAAAACTGCGAAACGCATCGGCTATTTCTCCTGCGCCGGAATGCGCTCGTTAGGCGGAATGTCGAGTTGCTGCTCGAGAAATTTAATCCGCCGCAGCAAAGTCGGGAGCCGTTCGTGCGGACCGCGGCGGTAGAGTTGCATCAGCTGATCGTAAGCGGCGCGCTGTTCGTTAGGCACCTGTGAAAGTTCGTAGGCCGCGAAACGTTTGTCATAATCAGGCGCATCGGGAAAAGTGGCGGCGCGGGCGTAATATTTCGCCGCCGCAAAATGGTCGTGTAGCTTGTCGCGATAAAGCCGCGCGAGCGATTCGTAAAGCTGCGGCCGATCGGGATTGTTCCGGATTCCGCGCTCGAGGAAATCTTTTCCAAGCTCGATATATTCGTGCGCGGCCGTGAGGCGCCGGGCATCGTTAGGCAAAGTACGATCGCGCGACGCGGCCACGCTCGCGTTCCAAGCCATGTGCCAAGCCGCCATGTCCCAGAAAAGCAGCGAGCGCGGCTGCAAGGTCGTCGCTTCGCGAAAAAGCAGGAGCACGCGGCCCCACTCCGTCCGTTCCCAAGCGACGTGCGCCTCGATGAAAACAAGGTCGCCGACGAGCGAACGAAACCCGCTCAAGGCCGCGAGAAAACCGAGCTGGCCGAGCTGCTCGCGCAAGCCGAGGCCGAGTTGCGCTTCGTGAAAATATTCGCTGCGATGTTGCGCCGAGAGCGACGACTCGATCGGCAACCGCAGCGCGCCGAAAGCGAGGCCGAGAAAAAAAAGAACGAGGCCGCGCATCACAATTCCTTCCCGTAAAACGCCACCCAGGCGAAGAAAAAATAAACCGAAACATAAACGCAGCCAAGGGCCGCCGTTTGCGCAAACAACCCGGCCGGAATCGCCGTGCCGGCAACGATGTCGTCGATCAAATTGAAGAGTTGCAGGTCGGGAAAAAGGAGCGCGACGAGGCCGAGAAAAGTCTTCGCGATCCAGCCGGCGGAATTTTGCTGGAGCCAATATTCGCGCGCCGTGCCCTGAAGATGACCGATGAAATAAACGAAGACCATCACGAAAATGGTGAAGATGTTGGAAGTCGCAAAAGTGGAAATGAAAAGCGTGAGCGCGGCGAGCAGCGCGGCCTTGAGATAAATGAGGACGATGCCGGGAAGAAGATTCGCGCTGAAAGCGGAGTGTCGAAGCGCGAGCAGCGCCGTTTGCATTTCCGCCGTCGAAATTCCCGACTGGTGCATCACGGCGCTCGCGAGCATTTTTTCCCTAACGAAAAGCACGGCGAAGAAAAGCGCGCACATCGCGAGCAGGCTGAGCGCGAGAAGCAGGAGCACGCCGAGCAATTTTCCGGCGAGATATTCGTAACGCGGCACCGGTTTGGCGAGGATGGTGTAAATCGTGTGCTCCTCGATGTCGCGCGGAATCAGTTGCGCGGTTGCGACGATCGCGAGGAGCGAAGTAAAGATGCTCATCGCGCCTAACGAAATGTCTTTGAGGACTTGAAATTCCTCCTGAAAACTGAGCTGCGCCATGAAAACAGAGCTGCCAATGAGGAGGAGGGCGAAGAGCAGCAGAAAATAAAAAACTTTCAGCCTAACGAGTCCGGTAAAAGTGTTGCCGGTCAGCGCGGCGATGCGGCCGAACGAAAAAGAACGATGCGCCGCGGTGCTCAAGAGGACGACGATTTAGTTCTCGGAATTTGTCGCGTCGAGAAAAAGCCGCTCGAGCGTCGTCTGCGGCCGGCGCTGCGCGACCAGTTTCGTCGGCGAGTTTTTCAGCAACGCGGCGATCCGCGCGAGCGTTTCCGGGGTCGCGTTTTCGAGCACGAGCTCGGTTTGATTTTCGATCGCAAGCAAATCCTCGACCCGGCCTTCGCGCACGAGCGCGCCGTTGGCGAGAATGCCGACGCGATCGCAAATTTCCTGCACCTGCGCGAGCAGATGCGACGAAAGCAAAACCGTCACGCCGCGATTTTTCAGGTCGAGAATGAGATCGCGAATCTCACGCGAGCCGGCGGGATCGACACCCGCGGTCGGCTCGTCCAGCACGACGAGTTTCGGCTCACCGAGCAGGGCCTGCGCGAGCCCGATGCGCTGCAACATTCCTTTCGAATAACCGGCGAGCCGGCGATCGCGCGCGTCATTCAGCCTAACGATCGCGAGCAATTCGTCCATCCGTTCGCGGAGGCGCGCGCCGCCGAGGCCGCTCAGTTTTCCGTAGAAGCGCAGCGTCTCGGCGCCGGTGAGATATTTGTAAAAATATGGATTCTCGGGCAGGAAACCAACCGCGGCGCGGCTCCCAACTTCGCGGCTGTCGCGGCCAAAAATCGCGGTCGATCCGCGGCTTGGCGCGACGAGCCCGAGGATGATTTTGAGCGTCGTGCTTTTGCCCGATCCGTTAGGGCCTAACAATCCATAGATTTGGCCGGGCGCGACTTCGAGATTCAAATCGCGCACTGCGATCAGCTTCGTGCGGCGAAACGGCACCGGAAAAACTTTCGTTAGGCCGCGAACGGCAACGGCCGGTTCAATCATGGCGAATCTCGAATCCGCGCGCGTTCGGCGGCGCGGCGAGCGGGGCTTCGTTCTGCCGGCGAATGTGGGCGCGCAATTCACTTTGCGCGATCGCGTCGAGAAATTCGCGCACTTCGTTTTCGTCGCCGCTGATTTGCAACTCGACGCGGCCGTCGGGCAGATTGCGCACCCAGCCGGTGACTTCAAAACCGGTCGCGATGTTTTTGACCGACCAGCGAAAGCCGATGCCCTGGACGTTGCCTTCGAAAAAAACCTGGAGCGAAATCATGACGGCTGATCTCGCAGCGGCGCGACTCGTTAGGCCACTGCTAATAGCGGTAATTTGGCGTCGGACTCGCTTCTGGCAACGGCTCCGGCGGCGCGACCAGGCGCGGGTCGCTCGAGTTGAGGCCGAACTGCTGCTCGCGCGCGGAATGCTCGGCGACGGTGGGCGGCGGGGGCGCGAATTTCTCGGCGAGCAGCTCGGCCGAGGCCGGGCGAATGTCTTCGCTCGCGACGTAACCGGTGTCGCCACTTTCGAGCTGCACTTTCACGTAACCGAACGATGGCCGGATGACTCTGAGGAGCGCGTCGTGCGGCAACTTTTGGTCGGCACCATTTCCCTGTTGCGGACCGTAACGATAGAACGGCGTCTCGCCGGCGCTGACTGAATACCAGCCGCCGGTCGTGCCGGAAAGCAGGTTCGATTTTTGCATGCCGCAGGCGGTCAGAAGCGCGCTCGCGGCGAGCAGGGCAGGAACAAAAGACGGCCTCATCACTTGTAACTGTAAACGAAACATACCGCCGCCGGCGCGCTTTCCTCCAGCCGCACGCGGATGAAGTATTGGCCGCTGTTGGCGACGCTTAATCCAGCAGCCGCCTTGCCATCGGCGGAATATTTCTCCGTCGTGACGGGCGCACCGGTTTCGTCGAAGGCTTCGATCGTGAGGTGTTTCGCCGGCGCGGGCGCGCCAACCGAAAACCAATATTGATCGCCGGCGTAGAGATTGACCGCGAAAATTTTCGACTCGTTAGGCGCGAAAGTCCCAACCCAATGACCGTCGCGCAATTTGAATCCATCGTTCGAAAAAGCGCCCGCGATATCGAACGCCACCGAGCGCGCTGCAACTTCCTGATCGGTTTCGGCGAAAGTCGAGAACGGCGCGACGGCAAGCCCGATCGCGAGAAGAAAAATGCTGAGGCGTGCGCGCATCATTCCTTTTTCTGAATCTCCTCCATGAGGTGATCGACCGCGGTTTGAAGCTGCTTCACTTCGTCGGCGCTGAGCGGTTTTCCGAAAGGCGTCGCGATCAGTTTTTCGATCTGCGTCAATCCCGTGTTGACCTGTTTCACGAGCGGATCGGCCTGCACCTCGGGCGAGACCAGCGCCAGTTTCGCGTGAATAAATTTCACCAGCTCCGGCTGACGCAAAACCTGCGCGAGCTTCGGATCGTAAGCCTTCGCGATGATCGCGCTCACGACCTGGGTGCCGCGGATCCAGCCGCCCAGACTAACGAGGATCACCAAATCCTGGTCGCGGTGCGACTGCATCGAAGCCTTCACCTCGTTTTGCGTCGCCTCAAGCTCTTCCTGGAGCGCGGGCCACTCGTCGTTCTCGGCAAATTGATTGATGCTGTTGCCGCGAGCGAGAATGTTTTCGCTCACCCCGAGCGCCTTGGCCATTTTCAAAATATCGCCCCCGATGTTTTTGACCTGCTGCGAATCCTGCGCCTCGACCGCGACGAAACCATCCGCGATCAGGCCGCCGAGATTGAGCGCGATTTGTGCGCGCGTTTTGTAATTGATTGCGACCGGGCCGCGAAAGCTCGCGCTCCAATCGGGCTTGGCCGGTTTGGCGAGCGCAGCGAAAACTTCGCCCGGAGTCGGGATGGTGATGTCGTCGGTTTTGATCGCGCCCGAGATCTGCGCGGCGGTCAGCGCGGAGTCGTTAGGCGCGGCGAGCAGGCCGCTGGCGCAAAGAAAAAAACAAACCGCGCTAGCCGTGCGTGCAAACACGTTCGCAGATTAACCATCGGCTTTGCCAACGCCAGCACGAAATCGGCTTTGGCAAAAAATCTCCGCCACCTTTGCGCGAGTCACGCACATGAATCGGCCGTCGGCGAAAGCGAGAACGGGCGTGCCAATCGCCGATCCGTCGTGTTATTCTGAGGCATGAAAATTTTCTCGCTCATTATTTTTTTGATCGCGGCGCTTGGCCTCGCGACGCCGGTCGTACGCGCGCAGGAGTTGGATGGCAGCGACCTGCAAAAGCAACTGCTCGAGCGCGAGACCAAGATCGGCCGCCTCAGCCTCGACGAGCAGCTCAAGTTGCGCGCCGCGGAGACGAAAGCGGCCGACGATCCCGCGGTCAAGGAGGCGCTGCGCAAACGCGACGAAGCGATTGTGAATTTCCGCAAGGCGGTCCGTGAGGCGATGATAAAGGCCGACCCGACCGTCGCGCCGATTCTGGAAAAGGTGGCGCTGTTCAACGCGCCCGGTTCTTGAAGCCGAGGCGCGGTTGCCGGTGAAAGGTCGCGCGCGATGAGAGAATTCCCACCCTGCGACAAGTGCACCGGGCTTTGCTGCACCGCGCAGGCGAGCTGGGTCTGCGTCACCCTGACCGCCGAGGAGCGGGAGCGCGAACCTTTCAAAAGCGTTGGCCGCATCGACGAGCAAAATCCGACGCAGAGCATTCTGCCTTTCGATGCGCCGGGCGGTTGCTGCCACTTTCTCGATCGCGCGACGCGGCGCTGCACGATTTACGCGGAGCGTCCGGCGGCCTGCCGGCTTTACGATTGTCGTAAGGAGATTTGGACGAGCGGATTTTTCAGGGCCAATCCCCACATGCTCCAGCTCATCGCGGAGCACGAGAAGGCGGGTTGAAACGAGGTCGTGGGGCGGCTCGTTAGGCATCGTTAGGCAAAGCGCCTAACGACTTTCCGTTTTCAACGCCTCCGCGCGCCAGATCGGGCCGTTCGGCGCGAAAGGCGGCGGCGCTTTTTGCCCCGAGCTGAGCGCGGGCATCTTGCCGTCGGCGACGCGGAAGATCGGGAGGATGGGAGCGCCGTGACTTTCCTTTTCATAAGTGGCGCCGTCTTTCTCGATGAAGAGGTCGGCAAAAAATTCGCCGCCCGGTTGTTCGCCGATGAGCACTTCCATGTCGTAATAGTTGCCCACGGTCGCGGAGATGGCGGGGCCTTTCACGAAATGGTTCGGGATTTTGCTGAAGCCGTAATCGTATTTCGCCTCGATGTTCGCGACGCCGTGCGGATTCCAGGAGCCGTCGAGCACGTTCTGGCCGTTGAAACGCACGATCATGATGTCGTCTCCCGCGCCAACGAAATGGTAGGTGCCGGTCTCGGGCGGCGAGACGCGGCCTTTATAAAGCGCGAGCCAGAGTCGCGGCTTCACCTCGCCGGAAACGTGGAAGGCGCGCGGGCCTTCGTCGGCCGGCATGTAGGGCGTGAAGATCTGCGTGTTATAAAGCGGCTGCGGGCCGTGATAAAATTTCTGGAGCGCGCTTTCGTTCCAGCCGTTCTTCGCGAAATCGGTCACGATGTCGGTGTATTTTTGCTCGGTCATGTCGGTCGAGCGATGGGTCGGCGTTTGTTTTAAATCGTAGAAGGTGCCGACGAATGAGCCGCCGCCACTTTCGCGCAAACCGAAAAACGAAATCGGACCGCCGCCGCCGCTGTTGCCTTCCGCGCCGCTCAGCGCAGTCGGCATGCCGAAACCGGCGCCGCCCACGCCGGCCATTTTTGCGGGCGCGGAATCCATCTGCGGCATCGCCGGCATGTCGGGCAGGGAAATTTTTGAAAGGCCCGCGCTGAGGATGCGTTTGTTGATTGGGGGCGCGCTCATTGTGCTTTGCTTTTTCGCGAGCTGCACTTTGTGCTCGAGCGCGCGCTCGGAATGGTTGGGCGAAGGCGGGCCGCCTTTGAAGGTGAGCTTGCGTTGCGGGCTGTAAATTTGCACGACATAAACCGCGGCGCCGATTGCGAAGAGCACGTGCACGATGATGCTGATGAAAAGAAACCGGCTGGCGCGAATGCGCGACCAAAGCGAGCGGCGTCGCGATTCGTTAGGCAAAACCGACGCTGGCTCAGTCAGGTTTGCTTCCGCGTCCTCCGGCATGGTTGTTTTTTAACTTGCGCGGGCGATTCGGTAAAGCGCGCTCGCTCGACAGCGACGCGCGGCTGCACTAAAAACGACGCGCGGGCGGTTAGCTCAGCGGTAGAGCGGCACGTTTACACCGTGTTGGCCGGGGGTTCGATTCCCTCACCGCCCAGGCTGATTTTTTGCCTAACGAGTCGCGCCCGGTTGTCGGACGCGCGACCGTGTTCTACGCTCGTCGCACGATGATCACATCCAAACGCAATCGCATCCTCCTTCCACTTTGCATCGTCGCCCTGAGCGCGAGCGCGCTCTCGCCCGCTTCGGCCGCGCGCATGATCGGCTATTGGGAAAGCTACGGCAGCCTGCAGCTGAGCGCCGTCTCGACCAATTACGATGTTGTGGCGGTCGCCTTCGCGCTGACCAGTGGAAAGGACAACGCGACGATCACTTTTGCGCCGAGCGTCGAGACGGCGAAACAGGTCGCGACCGATGTCACAAAACTCCAGGCCCGCGGACAAAAGGTGGTGCTCTCGATCGGCGGCCAAACCGCCAATAACCTAGAGCTGCTCAACAACGCGGATGTGAAAGCGTTCGAAAAATCGGTCGAAAAGCTGATCAACAAGTATGGATTCGACGGGATCGATCTCGACTTGGAAAACGCCACGCTCTCCTTGCAAGCGGGCGACAATAATTTCATGCACCCGACCACGCCGACGATCGTGAACCTGATCAAAGCCTGCAAAGCGCTCGCGAAAAAATACGGCCCCGCATTCATGATCACGATGGCGCCGGAGACGTTGAACATCGACGCCTACGGAAGCTACGGCGGGCAGTACGGCTCGTATCTGCCGGTGATCTACGGGCTCGGGAGCAATCTCGCTTATGTCGCGACGCAATGTTATAACTCCGGCTCGCAATACGGACGCGACGGCGGCGTTTACGATCAGGGCACGCCCGACTTTTGTGTTGCCATGGCCGACCTGCTCCTCGGAGGTTACAAATTGGCCAACGGCCAGCAATTTCCTCCGCTCGCGCAAAGCCAGGTCGCCTTCGGAATTCCGGCGACCGCGGCGGCTGCGCCGGGCGGCGGATACATGGTGCCGTCGCTCGTGCTCGAAGCGGCGCAATACATCGGCTCGCACACCAATTACAGCGGCCGTACTTACACGCTGAGCAGCCCGACCGGCTATCCCGATTTTGCCGGGGTGATGTGTTTCGATATCAATTACGATCAGGCAAATAATCTCGCCATGTCCTCGGCGCTTGACTCCTATCTCCATTCGATCGGCGGTGACGAAGCGTTTGAATCGCAATAGTCGTTAGGCGCGAACCTGCGGTCGGCTCGCGAGTTTGCCTAACGAGTCCGCTCAAACGCCGAGCAGAGCGGTGGCGAAGAAACATTGCACTACTTCGTCGCGCTGATTTTTCGTCAGGCTCTGATAACGGAGCACGCCAAAGCCAGGTCGCGATTTCGAGAGACGCGCCTCGCGGATTTCAATCTCGACACGCAGCTTGTCGTTAGGCCGGACCGGCGCCGGCCAGCGCAATTCATCCACCGCGACGCCGACGATTCCGCCCGCGACGTTCATCGTCTCGACAAAAAGCCGCATCGAAATCGCCGCCGTCTGCCAGCCGCTCGACGCCAAACCGCCGAGTAGATTTTCGCCGCCGGATTTTTCTTCGAGGTGAAACGTCTGCGGATCGAACTGCCGGGCGAAGGCGACGATTTCGTCGCGCTTCATCCGGTGTTCAGCCGAAACGAGCCGTTGCCCGACCGCGAAGTCTCCAAATTTCCTCGACACAAGCGAAGATGATCGCAACAAGGCTGGCCGCGCAAGGCGAAGCGTCGCCTAACGAACTCCGGACGTCTTGGCCTCAACGTGAGCGGGGAAATTTGCTTGAAGAAAGACGAAAAAAAGCTTGACCTTGAATGCTGCGATCTTCAATCTGCTGCGCGAATAGGGAAAAAATATGAAAACCTCCACACTCGCCTCAGGCCTCAGCGTTCTTGCTCTCGGATTTATTTTCGCCGGCAGCAGCAGCGCGGGCACCCTCACGGACAGCGATGGTCTCAGCTTCCAGCCGAACTCGGCCTTCACTGATAATACGATTCAGGAACAGATGATCGGCAGCGACACGGTTGACTTGATGGGAGACGCCGACGTTTCGCCCGCAGATCATCGGCCGCGGATCAAGGTCGGCGGCGCGTTTAACGCTGACGCGGGCGATGTTTTCACCCTGAGCTACGATTTTGATGTCGATCTGAACAATCCGAATCCGGTTACGATGGTGTTACTGGGTGAACGAACGCTCATCAGCGGCCAGCAACAGACCTTCAGTGCCAATATCGTCCTCACTCCGGGCATGGGTCATTACCAAGGCCAAATCTCGTCTCCGGCTTTCACGATGAGCACATCCGGTCAGTGGAAGGGCCGTCTCTTTTTCCAGCTCGGACCTCACACTGCGAGCAAGAATAGCAAAACACCCGTTCTCACGATCGATATCAACCATATCGATTTTTCGCTGACCGCGGTTCCCGAGCCTTCGACCTTCGTCTTCAGCGGTCTCGGCTTTGCCGGACTGATGTTGATGGCGATCTGTCGCCGTCGCCTCGCTTAATCGCAGGCCGAGTCGCGCTACTCGGGTTATCGCGCGGAATCGAGGTCGGGGAAATTTTCCTGCGGCTCGATGTTGGGCCGCAGCGCATCCGCCAGTTCCGGGAACCGCTTCGCGGCGTCGCGAAAATACATATCGTTCAGGCACGAGTCGAACAACCCAGGGGCGATGCCGTTGCGCGCTTGCTCGACGGATTTCCGCGCCGCGTCGAGGTGGCCTTCGCGAATTTCCAACGCAGCCGCCGTCAGCAGCCAGTCGACCGAAAGCGGGCCGGAAGCCTGCGCCTTGGCCAGCTCGGCGCTCACGGCCGCGCTCTCGGCCGCTTCGATCCGAGCCATGCGGACTTTGAACGCGCAGACTTTCGCGTCCTGCTCATCGCGCGCGAGCAGCCCGGCTTTTTCGTAAGCGGCGATCGCGCCCGCGGGTTTGAGATCGAGCCGAAAAGCTTCCCCAAGGAAATAATGATAATCAGAAACAAATGGCGCCGCGTCGACTGCCGCCTGAAAATAGAGCTCGGCGGCGGCGAGATTTTTGCGCCGCATCGCGATCAGGCCGCGATAATAATGCGCCGCTTCCACATTTTCGCCGAACGCAACCGCCTGTTCGAAAGCTTTGGCGGCCTGATCGAAAATGCGATGATCGTAAAGAATTTTTCCGACCCGGAAAAGAATCCCGCGATATTGCAGGTCCTTGCGTTTCGCGGCCATCAATCGCACGACCGCTTCCTCCCATTTTCCGTCGCGCTCCGCGACCAGCGCCTGATCGACCAGATCGTCCGCGTCCACTCCCGGGAATTGGTCCGGGGTGTGATCGCTCAGCGTCGGTTTTTGTCGCGAGGCCGCGAGAGACTTCAGGTAATTATATTTCGTTCCGACATAAAACGTCAGGCCGAGGAGGAAGAATCCGCCGATGATCAGAAACGCCTGCTGCAATTCGAATCGGCGTGAGGCTGTCTCGAATTGCTGCAAAGGGGCCGCGGCCATTTGGTGGTGATTCGGGTTTTCGTCCGTGGCATCTGGCGCCGGCAGTTGCGTCGTCGGTTCCGGCTGCGAAATATTTTCGTCCGTCTTCGGTTTGTCGAGTTCCGTTTCCTCGTGCGCCGGTTCGTTAGGCGAAGATCGCGGCCGGTTCAGAAAACGCCGTTGTTCAGGAGTCAAACCCGAACGGCGCGGCTGCCTTGAAGATTCCGATTCGCCTGCGGACGGATCGGGATCGTTTGACTTCTCGTTAGGCATGGCCGGGGGATTATGGGCGCGAATCAATCGCGCAGTCGATTGTATTTTCGCAGGATTTCCCGCAGCCGATCGTGCGGGAGCGCTTCGACCCGATGATCGTTCGCGCCCGTCATCGAATGATTATCGACCAGCGCGTTCACGATCGCTTCCTCGACCGACTGCACCGTCGCCTCGAAAATCGGATCGAGCCGATCGTTAGGCACAGTCAGCACCGAATGCGTCGGCTGGCTCGGATCTTCCGCGCCCGGATTTGCGGTCGAGAAAACGAGAAACAAATCGCCCGAGCCGTTGCCCGAAACACTGCCGGTGCGCGCGAGACCGAGACTGGCGCGACGGGCGACGCGTTTCAACTGTCCCGGCAACAATGGCGCGTCCGTCGCGATCACGATGATGATCGAGCCCGTCTCCTTCGGATAAACCGAGCCGGGAATTTCCTTCCCGACCGGCACGCCCGCGATCGTCAACTGCGGCCGGCGACCGCAATTTGCCTGCACGAGCGCAGCGACGGTGTAGCCGCCGTCTTTTTTTTCGAGCACGCGCGACGAGGTGCCGGTGCCGCCTTTGAACTCATAACAAATCATCCCCGTCCCGCCGCCGACGCTGCCCTCGGCGACCGGACCGCTCTTCGCGTTGTCGAGCGCGTGGAAAACGTCGGCCGGCTTGACGTGAAATCCATTGATGTCATTCAACCAGCCGTCCCAGGTCTCGGCCACGACCGGCAGGCTCCACCAATAACCAGTATTATCCGCGGCTCCATTCTTCACACGCCAGGCGATGACCGCGTCGCGCGCCAGACCGACGCTGTGCGTATTCGTGAGCGTGACCGGGCCTTCGAGAAATCCGCTCTCCTCGACCCACGCCGTGCCGGTCATCTCGCCGTTGCCATTCAGACTGAAGTAACCGGCGTAAACCGCATCGTTGAGCGAACCGTGGCCGCGCGGCAGGATCGTGGTCACGCCGGTGCGCACCGGGCCTTTGCCGACGACGAGTTTTCCTTCGCCTTCAATCAGCGTCGTCATGCCGACCTCGACACCGGCGACGTCGGTGATCGCGTTCCATTTTCCCGGCGTGCCGTCGAAGGGAATCCCGAGATCGCGCGCCCTGACGACTTTCGTTTCCGGCGGCGGCGAAGTTTGCGGCTCGCGCGCGACAACGGCGGAAACGCCTAACGAGAAGACAAGAAGCGCACCAGCAAATCGCCGCATCATTTGCCGTCAGGTCTAGCAGAAATCGGCGCGTTGCAAAGCAAGCTTCGCGACCCGCGCCGTTTTACGGCAGACGCTGCAACGCGGGCAGGCCGTAATTTTTTTGCAGCGCATCCGCGTCCGCCGCGACCTGCTTCGCGTCGAGCTCGAGCTGTTTCGGATCTTCCTTCGTCTCGATGACGTCAAAACCATTCACCGGCGTGCGCACCGCGTCCGCGAGATCGCCTAACGAGTGCACTTCCTTGCCGTTCACTTTCGTCACGATCAAATAACTGTCGTCGTCGTAGCCGATCGTTTCGTCCGACGGCAAAACCTGGCTGAGAATGACGACGCGGCGATGGCCTTCGGGAAAAATCTCCGACTGATAGCGATCGAGGTAAACGAAATCCTGCGGCGCGTCCTTCTGCCAGCCGGCTCCCCATTCCTTCAAATACTCGCGCGACAACTCCTGAAAAATCAGCCCGCCGAGCACGAAATACGACGGCGGTTGATCGTGATTGTAAGGCGGGATGACGTAATCGTCCGCCGCGCGATGCTCGAGTTTCGCTTTGAGGGTGAGCGGTTTTCCGGCGCGCTGAATGTGGAGCGTGAGCGAGTCGCCGACGAATGCTTTTGCGCCGAGCAGATTGTTCATCGCGATCTTGCCGTAGAGCGCGTCGACGTAATTTCCGTTCTCGTCGATCGCGTGATCGTTGATCGCGGTCACGATGTCGCCCTGCTCCAAGCCGGCTTTGGCCGCGGGAAGTCCGGGATCGACCGCAGTGATGTAAACGCCCTTCGCGTTCCCGGTCTCGCCCGCGTATTCGCGCAACTGCGGATCGCGCGTCGGAAAAAAGGAAATGCCTAACGATGGAAAGCCTTCATACTTCGGACCGGCCGCGTCTTTCAAAAAGTGCGCGATGATCGGCGCCGGAATCGCGTCCATCACCTGCGAGTGCGGATCGAAACGGAGCAGAAGCGCGGCGAGCTTGTCGCCCCTAACGAGCGGCACGGTGTAACTGTTGTCGCGAAATTGCAGCGGAATGCTCAGCCGATAAGTGAGAAACTCGCCGACGTCGGCCGGATATTCCGTCACGCCGACAGTCGTGACGAGACCTTCGGTGACGACGAGCGCGCCGGTCGATTCGAGCTGCCACGCATCGAGCCGATCGCCGACCACGGTGTCGAGCGCGAGGTCGAGCGGCTTCAACCCGTCGAGAAATTTCTTATCGTCCGGCTCGAGCAGCGCGAGGTTCGCTTCGTAATCCACCACCACGACGCGCGCGGCGGTTTTGTCGCCCGACTCAGCGCGCTCCAGCTCGACGTAATTCTGGTTCTCGACCAGGTCGGCGGTCACGAGCACGCGATCGTTAGGCAGAACCGCGCCGAGCGCGCGTTTGCTCGAGGGCGCTTTCTTTTGCCACGGTCTAAAATAATCGAAGGCCTGTCCCGTGACGTTGACCCGCACGAGCGAAACCTCCTTCGGCTGGACCGCGTTTTGGGCGATCGCGGTCGTCTTGCGCACGGCCGGCAGCTTCTTCGCCGGCAACGGCGCGACACCGGCGAGGAACGTGAGACTAACGATAAGCAGCGCGCGTTTCATCAACTGTGATCCTTGGCCGCGACGGAAGTTTTCGCCGGCGGCTGTTCGTCGAGATTTTCCTCCGAGAAAACATTGTAGCGTTGCTTGATCCGCTCGCGCGCGGACTCGACTTGTTTCGCGTCGAGCACGAGCGGCGGACCGTCGCCGACCATCTTGACCACGAAACGCCCGGCCGGTTGCGCGAAGGCGCGCGCGAGGTCCTGGAGGGTGCCGATTTTCTGGCCGTTAATTTCGTCCACGATGCTGTCGCGATACGAGTTGAGGTAACTGTTGATCGGGTCGGGCAGGATGTTCGTCAGGATGATGACCTCGGGATGCTGCAGATAAATTTGCTCGGAGACAAAGAAATCGAAAAAGTGCCGCACCCGCAGATCGCTGATGTGATAAGCCTCGATCAGATCGAGCGACATCGGCTGAAACAGCAGACCGCCGTAGAGCACATAGCGCGGCCGGATGTCGTAGCTGTGCCCCTGCAAGAAGTAGGGCCAGACCGAGCCGAGCGTGATCTCGACCGACATCGGTTTGTGATCGCGCAAGAGATCGAGCTTCACCTTGTCGCCTTTGAACTTCCGCTCCACCACCTCCGGCATCTGCACCCGCTCGCCTTCGTATTCGACAAAGGCGTCGCTCGCGATTGCGTGGCCATCGATCGCCAGCAGCACATCGCCGTCGTGCAAAATCTTCCCGCAAGGCCCGGCATCGATCACCGTGTCCACGAGAATGCCGCGATCGTTAGTCGTTAGGCCAAGGTAACGGCGCTGCGCTGGATTTTGCAGCTTCGAATAAGTGATCCCGAGATCGACGTAGCGATCGTAATGCCCATCCTTGATGTCGGTCAGGAAACGCCGGATCACCGGCGTCGGGATCATGTAGGCGACCCCCTGCGCGATGTCGCCGCTGTAACCCTGGAACGCCACCCCGACCACCTTGCCGTTTTGCAGCACCGGTCCGCCGCTGTTCCCGGGATTGATCTGCGCGCTGATCTGGATCGCGAGATGCGAATCGATCGCCGAATGAGTGTAAAGATTGAAGTCGATCCGCGACACGATCCCGGTCGTGACCGACATGCGCTCGCCGCCGATCGGATAACCGTAAGCCGAGACCGTCGATTCCAGCTCCGGGATGCCGTTAAACTCGAGCGGCTTCATCCCTTTCCAAAAACCGGGATTCGCCACCTGCACCGTCGCGAGGTCGCAATCGTGCGCCACAAACTGCACCGTCGCGGGATACTTATTCGGATCGCCCTCCCGCTCCACGGTGAGGAAGCGGCTGTTGCTCACGACGTGCGCGTTGGTCAGGATGCGCTGGCCATCGATCACAAACCCGGCGCCGACCCCGCGCTCGATCTGGCCGGAATTCCAGGGCGCGCGATAATCCGGCTCGACGTCGGTCGCGGTAATGCGGACGAGGCTCGTCTGGATGCGTTCGTTAGGCTGGGCCTGCGCGCTCGCGGCGGCGAGGAAGAGGAGCGCGCAAAGAAGAAATGGAAAGCGGAGCATTAAAAAAAGGAGCGGGAAGATCAATCGGAAGCTTCCCGCTGTAAAACTCAATCGAGCGTTAGATGCGCGACGCGCGGAAACGTTCAGTCATGGTCGCGACGTGGCAGCGATAATTCGGTCTCAGCGGCTTTGCTTCGCGCCCGGGAGGCTTTTGTAGGGCGACCGCTCCGGTTGCCTCCGTTTCCGCCTCCAAAATCCCACGGCGGGGCAGGGGGAGCGCCCGCCCTACAAAAAGAAATCTCACTCGCCGCCGACGACCAGGCGCGCAGGCAGCGCGCTCGCCCGCACCTGCGCGCTTACTTTCCCGATCTCCGCCCCCTGCGCCTGCACCGCCGCCACCAACCGGCTCACGCTCTTCTCCAGCGTCTCGATCTTCGCCGCCTGCGCGCGATTGATTCCCGTCTGCTCCTCCACCTTGCGATGCTCCTTCAGGAATTCGTTGAGCAACATCGCGTTCACCGCTTCGTAGCGCACGGTGTAAGGCTTGCCGCCTTCGTCACGCGCGACGAGATCGGGATCGACCTTCGCCACCTGCTCGGCGACCAAGCCGAATTGCGGCGTGCCTAACGAGTCCAGCTCTTTCTTGTATCGGAAGGTGACCGGTTGGAGCGAGAGGATCGCTTCGCTCGCATCTTTCATCGGCTGGATGTCATCCTTGAAGCGGGCGGAGGAAGTCATGACACCGAGCTGCCCGTCGCTGCCGACCACGACGGCCGCGCCGCTGGGCACGGTGGTCCCGGCGATGCCGGCGATGTAGGCTGCGGTCCGGGTGCCGGCGGTGCCGACCCGGATGACACCGTCGTCCCGCTTGGACCCGGCGTTGGCGATCATTATATTGTTGCTGCCTTTGTTCAGGGCCTGGCCGGCTTCGTAGCCAATGGCGATGTTCTGGGTGCCCGGCAGGGGCGAGCTGAAGGCAGCATAGCCGATGGCGATATTGTAATTGGAGCTTTTGGCCAACCCCAGGGCGCCGGGGCCGATGGCCACATTACTGCTGCCTGTGATGAGGAGACCCATGGCGCCGTTGCCAAAGGCGCAGTTCGTGTTGCCGGTAGTGCTTCTCTCGAGGGCATTATCGCCCACCGCGCAATTCCCGGCGCCGGTGGTGTTCGCATACAACGCATCCCGGCCGAGGGCGTCGTTATCGAAGCCGGTGGTATTGGAGGTGAGTGCGAAGACGCCCAAGGCCGCGTTGTCATATCCATGGGTGTTGGCCGCGAGCGTATTTGCGCCCACCGCCGTGTTTTCGATGCCGTCGACGTCAGAGTAAAGGGCATGGTAGCCAAGCGCCGTTTCCTGGGACCCTCCGGCCAGGCTGTAGAGCGCGTCGTCGCCCAAGGCGGTGTTGTCGCCGGGATAGCCGCCACCGGGCGGCGGCTGGACGGCGAAAACCAGACAGGGCACAAGGACGAGCGCGGCGAGGAGGCCAAAAGCGGAGACGCGGGATGTTTTCATGCCTTCGAGCCTGCCAAAAGGGGCGGCGCGAAGGCAAGCTTAATTTCGCGCCGCGCGGTGCAGGCCTTTACTCGTTAGGCGCGAGGAGTCGCGGCGGAGAGCGTGGCGCGAGCCGGGGGATGGCCGCGGCGAATTTTCCCGTTCGCCGCAGCCCGGAACAGCCGGACGGCCTAGCCGCCGAAGGTCACCTCGATCGTGTCGCAGAAGGCGTTGCTTGGGGCGTTGTCCCAGTAGCAAAGCCGGTAGCGGCGCATCTCGGGTTGGCCGGGCACCTTTAAGGGCCGGGTGTCGTTGTAGGGGATGGTGGTGTCGATCGCGAGGAAGCTCCAGGCGGTCTCGCTCCCCACCTGGCTCTCGATCCAGACCCCCATGTGTCCTCTCTTGGAGAAGGTGAGGATGACCTCCCCGGGACGCACCTCGGCTTTGGCGGTCGGTGTGGCCGTCGGGTCGGACGGCGGCATCTCGGGACCGATGATGCCGAGGTCTTCGCCTATCGTGTCGGTGTAACCGGGGGCTTTTTTCCAGATGGCGATCTGGTCGAAGAGCCAGGTGAGCATGCCGACAAAGGCGGCGCCGGTGGGCGGGGTGAGGGTGGCCGGGGCGGGCGGCGTGGTCGTGTTGCCGGGGTCGGCCGGGCTGCTCGCGAGGCGGTTGCGCCAGGCGGTCGCGGCCGGGCCTTCGTGCCGGCGGGCCGGCAGGTAGATGGCCCAGCTCCAGACGAGCCACGCCAGCACGCTCGTGAGCATGGCCTGGTCGGCCGTGCCGATCCCGAGTGCGGTGTAATAAGCGGCGATCTTCGATGCCAGGTTATTAAACCACATGATTTGGTCCCCTTCAGTGGAAGGGAAGTAACGTTGAACTGACATATTTGTTCACTCCTTTGTTAGGTTGTTATTGTTGTTGTCCCGGGTGGGATGCTGAAAAATTGGCGCGGAGGGCGCTTTTAGGCGGAAACTGCCTGGCTCAGGACATGTCGCGAGCCGTTTGAGACATGGCCGGAGCGCCTCGGTCCATGTCCCGAATCCCGGAAACCTTGCTCCGAGCGATGGAAACATTGTCCCGCGCCGCGCCGGCGCCGTCCCGGGGCGCCGAAACATTGTCCAAAGCCCCTCGGGACATCTCCTGAGCCGTTCGGGACACGGTAGCTGCGGTCCGGTTCTTGTCCCAAACGACGCGGGACTTGCCCTGAGGAGATCGGTCCTTGTCCTGAGCGGCTCGGGACACGTCCTGAGCGACGCAAATGGGGCCGCAAAGCGCACCGTTTCGCCGGTCACTGGCGCAAAGATATGAGGCAGGGAAATCGCGAACACGCCCACAATCAACCACGCCGGATGGGGCGCAGGGAAGGGACATTTTTCGACATCTGGCGACAAATTTTCTGCTTGGCAATTTTGGCAAAACCGCAAGAATCGCCAAAAAACCCGCCGCGAATCATGCACGCCCGTTCCTTCCTCCTCAGGAATTACCTGGTCGACCGTCTGGAAAAACGGCGCAAATGGCGCGGCCTTTCCCGAGGCGCCCTGCTCGCACGCTTCATCGCCGCGCTGGAGGCAGAAGGCCACCACCAAAGCCTGCCGGCGGCGAAGCGGCGGCTCGATCGCGTCCTGAGCCGGGCGCAGCGCCGCCCCTTGAGCGAAGCGACCCGCCGATCCCTGGCCAGCGCTCTCGACCTGACGATTCTCGAGCTGGAAAAACTGCTTGGTCTCCCCCGCAAAGGGGCCGAGGCCGAGGTGCGCGCGCTCCTCTTCCAAAAGCCGCAAGCGAGTGCGCCGCGTGCTCCCCGGGCACCGCGCCACGCGGGGTGAAGGCATTGTTCGCGTGGCCAGGCAAGGTGATGCCGGGGGAGGAATTGGAGCCCGGCCGGGAATCAGGCGCCGAAGAGGGTTTCCTGACGACACGAAGGACATCGCAGTTTCCACCTCCCCACGATCGTGATGTCCCGTCGCCCATCCCTCTCGGCAACCGGTGCCACATCAGCAAGCAGAGAATATGAAAATAGCTTTGCACGCCAAATTTCCCACGGTGGAAATCGACGAATACACGATACCGGACATCGCTTCCGTCGCTTCAAGTTGTCCGCCTACTTTGCTGTTGGCGACTGGCGGCGACCCTGCGACAGTGGTGCTGATTGCACCGGACGAATTCAAAGACGAATACAACGACATGGGCGTCCCTACATGCTTTCGATTACTGGCACACGCAAGACACCAAAATCGTGCCTCACGACTGTGTGAGCCATCAGGTCATCGCGTTTCTGCAGAGTTAGCTATGAGTATACCATCGAAGAAATTCGCGATCCTAACCGCCGCTGCGCTGCTTCTCTTGGCCGCGCAGCGGCCTTCTCTCGCCGGCAGCGCGACGTGGAGTCAGACTCCGACCAGCGATGATTGGAACACCGCGGCGAATTGGACGCCCAATACGGTGCCAAATAGCTCGTCCGACATTGCGACCTTCGGCGCTTCGAATGTGACCAATCTTTTCATCGACAGTTCCGTTGACGAAGTTGATAGGATCGTCTTTGACAATAGCGCCCCCGCCTACACTATCAGCGTCGAAATATATAACTTGTTTTTGAGCGGCTTGGGGATCGTAAACAATTCCGAGATTGTTCAATCATTCGTCACTCCGACGACCGGAAATAATTATGGAGCCATATATTTTTCCAATGGAGCTACTGCCGGAAATTTGACCAACTTTAGCAGCGACGGCGGATTTATCACCTTCAACGATTCCTCTTCGGCGGGCTCGGCGGTCTTCGATCTTACCGATGGAGCCACATCCCAGGCTCAGCTGTTTTTCTGGGATTCCACTTCGGCAGGGAATGCCACGATTACCGCCAGTCTGAGCGCGTTGGTCGGCGTCTACGAGGACGCGACGGCGGCCAATGCGACATTCACTCTTAACAATGGCGCCGCACTCTACATTGCCGACCGCGCCACGGGCGATCATGCCGTGGCGACCTGCGCAGGCGGGCAGCGGACGTTCGGCAGCAGCATTGCGTTCCAGGACTATGGCAGCGCGGGGGAAGGCTATTACTCTGCGGTCGGGGGAAGCAGCAACGAGGCAGGCGGCGTCATCGAGTTCGACGGCGACGCCACGGCCGAGAACGGCACCTTTGTTGTCAATGGCGGGATGGGCGCGGGATTGCTCGGCTGCTCGCTGACCTTCGAGGACTCCGCCACCGCGGCTGCCTCCAGGATCACAGCCAAAGGCGGAAAAGGCGGCTCCGAGGGTGGCGAGGTCATCTTTACCAAGACATCCACGGGCGGCACAGCCAGCATTACTCTCACCGGCAATGCCGAGCTGGACCTCAGCACCCACAAAGCGCCGGGAGTAACGATTGGCTCGCTGGCCGGCAAAGGCTCTGTCCTGCTGGGAGCCAACACCCTCACCATCGGGAGCAACAACCAGAGCACCGCCTTTTCGGGCGTCATCTCAGGCACTGGCGGCGTGACCAAAAGCGGTAGCGGCACACTCACCTTGAGCGGGAACAACACCTACACCGGCCCGACAGCAGTGAAGGCCGGCGTGCTCCTGACTAATAACAAACAAGGTTCAGCCACGGGCAGCGGAAGCGTGAATGTGAACGCCGGCACCCTTGGCGGCCAGGGCGCGCTCACCGGCTCGGTGACCCTCGGCACCGGCAGCGGCAGCGGAGCCTTCCTCGCCCCGAGCGTAGCCGCGAAGCAACCGACCACGCTCAGCCTGGCCAGCGCCCTCACCTTCAACGCCGACGCCACCTACACCTGCGCCTTGCAGGCGAGCAAGAAGAAGTCAGCCAATGACGAAGTGGTGGCCAACGGCGTCACGATCGCGAGCGGGGCGCAATTCAACCTCGTAGCCATAGTGCAGGGCAAACTCAAAGCCGGCGTCAGCTCTACCGTCATCAGCAATACCGCGAGCACACGGGCCACCGGCACCTTCGCCAACCTCGCCGACGGCGCCGTCCTTACCGTCGGCAACACCAAGCTGCAAGCCAGCTACGAAGGCGGCGATGGGAACGATCTTACCCTCACCGTCGTCCCGTAGCGCGGATTGATTCCCGCGCGGTCGAGCAGGTCGGCCAGCACTTTTTCGCACCACGAAGAACACGAAGGGCACGAAGCGGGGAAGGGATGCTTGGTTTCTCCCAATCTTCGTGTTCTTCGTGCCTTTCGTGGTGAAATTTCCGGCTGGGAAGCCGGTCCTACACCCCCGCGCGGTCGAGCAGGTCGGCCAGCACTTTCTCGGCTTCGAAGACTTCGCGCGCGATCGCGCGGGCGGCGCGGCTCTGCCGGCGGTAGTCGGCGTTGATGGCGCGGACGGCTTCGGCGATTTCGGCCAGCGACTCGAAGGCGAAGAGTCCGCCCGCGCCGCCGTAGTGGTCGGTGAAGCCGGTCTGCTGGGTGATGACGGGCCGGCCGGCCGCGAGGTAGCAGGCGCTGCGGTCGCTGAACCAGCCCGTGCGCAGCCGCACGTATTGGTCTTTCGCGACGGTGAACTCGCCTTTGGAGCGGCGGATGTAGTCGCGGTAGTCCCAGTAGTTGACGCTCATTTCGTTCGGGCTGGTGAAGCGCCAGCCGTGGGCGAGGAACTTTGCGCGCGTCTTCTCGTCGCGGATCTCGGTCGCGAGCTCGAAGGGTTCGCCGGATTTCTTCGGCGCGGCGACGAAGCGGAGGAACTCGCGCGATTTGCTCCAGAGGTATTTTTCGCCGCGCCACTCGATGTCCTTGAGGCCGCTGGTGGACCAGTTGGCGATGGAGGTGAAGACGGCGGTGTCGTTAGGCGTGCGCGAGGTTTTCCAGAGATCGGTCACGACCGGCTGGCGGGTGGGGAGCCATTTCAGTTTGTGGAGCGGGACGGGGAAGCGGTCGGTGCCGATGTTCTCGCCAAAGGTGAAAAGGGCGCGGTGTTTGGCGAGGTAATCGATGGTCGGTTGGACGCCGCTATCGACTTTGATCTGCTCGACGCCCGGGTCGCTCTCGACGTAAAGGATGCGCTCGCTCTTGAGCAGGTCGTCGTTGAATTCCTGCGTGCCGCAGACGTTGAGGATGGCGTCGGCTTCGCGGTAGAGTTGTCTTATTCTCGTTAGGCGGAGGCCGGCGGTCGGCAGCTTCGGCAGATAGCGGGCGCAAAATCCCCAGCGGCCTTCGAATTCAAACTCGCTCGCCAGTTGGGCCAGGACTTGCGCGGCGTAATCGAATTCCTCCGTGACCTCGAAGGTCTGCGGGTTGTAGGGCAGCCGCGCCGAATCTTCGATGTAGTAAACTTCGTGCCCGAGCCGCTGCAGTCCGACGACGTAATGGACATGCTGCCAGATCACGCCCGCGATCGGCATCGACCCCATGAAGCCCGTAACGACGATTTTCTTGCGCTTCATTATACCGCGAAGGACGCGAAAGACCGGAATTTTAAACCACGAAGGACACGAAAGGCACGAAGGGGAAGGTGGGGTTTCTCGGTTTGCTCATCTTCGTGAACTTCGTGTCCTTCGTGGTTCATAAATCAGAGCACGAAACGCTTGATACCGTGCGCAAGCTTCAGGAGATGGAAGTTGATGAGGAGGCCGACCGGGACCTGGGCCAGCCGAAGGTAGGAGATGATTTGCGCTTGATGAATCGGTAGCACGGTTTCGATGGCTTTGAGTTCGAGGAGGAGCTCGGCGCCGATCAAAACGTCGATGCGATAGCCGCAATCGAGCAACACTTCCTTGTAGCGCACCGGCAGCGGGACTTCCATCTGGAATTCGATCCCCGCGCGCGATAACTCGTAGGCGAGGCACTGCCGATAAGCCGATTCGAGCAGGCCGGGGCCGAGCGCGCGATGGACTTCGAGCGCGCACCCGATGACGCGGTTGGAGAGCGGGTCGAAGTCCATCGGAATTTACACCACGAAGGACACGAAAGGCACGAAGGGGGAGCAGGTTTTTCTCGATTTATCCATCTTCGTGACCTTCGTGGTTTATAATTGCCGGACGACGACGGCGGGGTTGCCGGCGACGACGGCGTTTGGCCCGACGCTTTTCGAGACGACGGCGCCGGCGGCGACGACGGAGTTTTCGCCGATCGTGACGCCTTTGAGGATGACGGCGTTCATTCCGATCCAGACGTTGTCGGCGATGCGGACGGGCGCGGTGCGAATGGGCGGCCGCGGCGGCCGCTCTTTGTAATAAGGCGCGAGGGCGAGGGCGTCGCGGCGGCGTTCGGCCGGGTCGATCGGGTGGAAATCGGAGTCCGCGATCCCGACGTTCCATGAGATCAGGCAATAGCTGCCGATCTCGATCAGTTCCTCGGCCATGACGAGCGCGCCGTTCATGAGGGTGAAATCGCCGACGGTGCAGCGCGCGTTTTCGCCGATGGCAAAGGAGCAGCCGGCGTAACAGGAAACGTAATCGCCTAACGAGAGCGCGTCGTCATGCCGCGCGCGCATCTTGCGAAATATCTGCGCGGTCTCGCAGTAGAAGCCGGCGCCGTATTTCACGTTCTGCGGAATCGGCTCGCTCCACCAATCGCCTTCGACGCGGCGTTCGCTGTTCACGTTGCTCATCAGGATTTATGAACCACGAAGAGCACGAAATGCACGAAGGGAAGGCGGGATTTGTTTATTTTCATCTTCGTGTTCTTCGTGAACTTCGTGGTGATTTATTTCCCGGGATAATTGCCGGAGGCGTAAAGTTTCGCGTAAGCGCCGCCGCGCGCGACCAGCTCGGCGCCGCGGCCTTGCTCGATGATGCGGCCGTTCTCGAGCACGACAATTTGGTCGACTTCGTGAATGGTCGCGAGCCGGTGGGTGACGATGAGGGTGGTGCGGCCGTGCATCAGTTCCTTGATCGTGTCCATGATGGCCGCTTCGGTCGTGGGATCGAGAGCGGAAGTCGGCTCGTCGAGCAAAAGGATCGGCGCGTTTTTCAAAAACGCGCGCGCGATTCCGATGCGCTGGCGCTGGCCGACGCTGAGATGTCCGCCGCGCTCGCCGACGGCGCTTTCGTATCCGTCCGGCAAATTTTCGATGAAGCCGTCGGCCTGCGCGCGGCGCGCGGCGTCGCGAATTTCCTCCTCGGTCGCGTCCGGGCGGCCGTAGGCAATGTTCTCGCGCACGGTCGTGGAAAAAAGAATTGTGTCCTGCAAGACGATCGCGATCTGGGCGCGGAGAGATTTTTTCGTGATCGCGCGCAGGTCGCGCCCATCCAGCCTAACGATACCCGCGCCCGGATCGTAGAAGCGCGGAACGAGACTGAGCAGGGTGCTTTTGCCCGCGCCGGTCCCGCCGACGAGCGCGACGATCTGGTTGGGCGCGATCGTTAGGCTGATGTCGTCGAGCACGGGGCGTTTTTCATCGTAACCGAAACGCACGTGCTCGAAATTGATCGCCGCGTCCGTCCGCGCAATCGCGATCGCGTCGGGCGAATCGCGCACGTCATCCGGCCGGTCGAGAATTTCGAAACATCGTTGCGCGCCCGCGGTTGCGCCTTCCATCGCCCACGCGGTGTAGGTCAGTTCCTGGAGCGGCTGATAAAGCATCACCAGGTAGGTACTGAAAACGAGCAGCGCGCCGAGCGTGAGCGTGCCGGCGAGGACGTGAAGCGTGCCGACGTAATACATCGCCGCCGTCCCGATGGCGACGAGCGTGCTGATGACGAGCGCGCTCTTCACGTTCGTGAGGGTGAGCCGGAGGTTGGCCTGCAAACTTTCCTGTGCGCGCTGGTGAAATTGCGAGACCTCGAAATCTTCGCGGCCAAACGCGTGCACGATCCGGATCGCGCTCAAACCTTCCTGCGCCTGCGCGAGCAACGCGCTGTCGCGTTCCTGGATCGAGGTCGATTCCGTGCGGATGCGATGGGCAAAAAAATAAATCGCGAAGATGATGAGCGGGACAATGCCTAACGAGAGCAAGGTCAGCTCCCAATCGAGCTGCAGCATGATGAAAAAAATCCCAACCAGCGTGACGACCGAGCCAAAAATATTCGTGAAGCCTTTGTTGTAGATCGTCTGGATCGATTGCGAATCGTAGGCGACGCGGAAGGTCGAATCGGCCGAGCGCCGCGCGTCGTGATATTTGAGCGAGAGCGACTGGAGGTAGGCGTAAAGTTCGGTGCGGAGCTTGAGCAGCGCCTCGAGGCCGATCTTCACGAAAATGTAATTGGTCGCGAAGTTGATCAGGCCCCAGATGACTTGCAGCACGACGACCGCGAGGCAGAGCAGGGGAATGTAAGCGTGCCAGTTCGGGTGCGTCGCGCGGAAGGCGGAGTCGTTAGGCAAAATCTGGTCGACGATGATTTTGAGCGGCCAGGGCCGGAGCAGGTTCGCGCCGATGCCGACGAGCGAGAGGAGCAACCCGAGCAGCGTGGCGGGCAGAAACGGCCGGTAATAGCTAAGGACGCGCCGGTAGATCATGTGAAAATTTAGATTGCGAAATGCGCAAGGTGAATTGAATTACCGGCGCGACGAGGAATTGGAGACGGAGAACCTGCCCTCCGCAACGCCAAATCCCGCGCTTCGGAAAAAGTTATGTTTCATCATCTGTTGGAAGTTTGGTTCGGGTGGGTCTTGCACGGCGGATATTGGGGCATCATCGGCCTGATGGCGATGGAGAGTTCTGTCATCCCCGTGCCGAGTGAAATGGTCATCCCGCCGGCGGCATTTCTCGCCGCGCAGGGAAACCTCAGCCTGACAGGCGTAATCCTTGCCGGCACGTTCGGCGCTTACTTGGGAGCGGCGATCAGTTACTGGATTTCGCTTTGGGTCGGGCGGCCGTTCATCTTGCACTTCGGCAAATATTTTTTCATCAGCCGGGAGCATTTCGAGCGCGCGGAAAACTGGCTCGAGCGTTACGAAGCGGGCGGCGTTTTCTTCGCGCGACTGCTGCCGGTGATTCGGCATCTCATTTCCATTCCGGCCGGGATCGTGCGCATGAGCTTCGGCATTTTCAGCCTCACCACGGTCGCGGGCGCCGGCATCTGGTGCTGCGTGCTCGCCTACCTCGGCGAGAAAGCGTATCGCGTGCGGCCCGACCTGATTTCGAATCCGGACGCGTGGATCGAGTTCACGAAGGATAATTCGAAATCGATCGTCATCATCGCCTTCGTTCTGCTCGTGCTTTACATTTTGATGTTGCGCCTCTCGGCGAAACGTCCGGCCGACGCGACAAAGTAACCCGCGGGGTGTTCACGAACGCGACACAAGTGTCGCCGCATGCACGATTGCGCGAAGGTTTCGGCCGCGACGTTTGAACGTTTTCTCTCTAGGGCGCGTCTAACTCTTCGTGTGGCATCGAAGCTGCTCTAGAAAGCAGTTGAGCCGTATGAAGAAAAATACTCAAATCTTAAAAACCAAACCGAAACTTTCGTTAGGCGACCTCATCCTCGCGGTCAGCTCCTGCACGAAAAACACCAAGGAAACCGTCGCCACCGTCGCCGATCTGCTCGGCAGCGGCCAGGTGCGGGTGAAGAGCAACGGACGCTACACTCGCGCCCGGGTCTGCTAGTTTTTCGCCGGAAAAATCTCCTGACAGCGCATCGCGCGGGCGGCCATCGCCTGCGCGGTGCGCTTTTTTTTCTCCGGAAATTGCTTTTCGCGCCGGCAACTCTTTAACTTGGCCGCGTGATCGATCGTTATTCGCGGCCGGAGATGCGCGAGCTCTGGTCTGACGAACGGAAGTTTCAGATCTGGCTCGAGATTGAAATTCTCGCCTGTGAAGCGATGGCGGAGCTGGGCGAAATTCCGCGCGCCGATGCCGCGGCGATTCGCGAGCGCGCAAAATTTTCCGTCGCGGAAATTAACGAAATCGAGAAGCGCACCAATCACGACGTGATCGCGTTTCTCGAAAACGTCGCGACCTCGGTCGGTCCGGCGGCGCGCTGGATTCATCAAGGTCTCACCTCGTCCGATTTGCTCGACACCACGCTTGCGGTGCAGTTGAGCGCGGCCGCGAAAATTCTCGCCGATGACATCGCGCGACTTCGCGAAGTCGTCGGCAAGCGCGCGCGCGAATTCAAAACGACGCCGATGATCGGGCGCAGTCACGGCATTCATGCGGAGCCGATCACGTTTGGTTTGAAGCTCGCGCTCATGTTCGACGAATTCGGGCGCGCGGCGGAGCGGCTCGCGCAAACGGCCGAGCGGATTCGCGTCGGTAAATTGAGCGGCGCGGTCGGCACGCATGCGCATCTCGATCCGCGGATCGAGAAACGCGTCTGCGAAAAACTCGGCCTGCGTCCCGCCGCGCTTTCGACGCAAATCATCCAGCGCGATCGGCACGCGGAATTTTCCACCACCCTCGCGCTCATCGCTTCGAGCGTCGATCGCTGGGCAACGGAGCTGCGCCATTTGCAGCGCACCGAAGTTCTCGAGGTCGAAGAATTCTTCGGCGAAGGCCAGAAGGGCAGTTCCGCGATGCCGCACAAGCGGAACCCGATCACGAGCGAACGTCTGAGCGGACTCGCGCGCGTCGTTAGGGGAAACGCCGTCGCCGCGCTGGAGAACGTCGCCCTTTGGCACGAGCGCGACATCAGCCATTCGAGCGCGGAGCGGATCATCCTGCCTGACTCGTGCACGCTCGTCGATTACATGCTCGTTAGGCTGACCGACCTGATCGATCGGCTGCTCGTTTATCCCGACAACATGCTGCGCAATCTTGGCCTAACGAAAGGCCTCTACTTCAGCCAGTCGATCCTCCTCGCTCTCACGCGTGCCGGCGCCGAGCGCCAGACCGCTTACGAAGCCGTCCAGCGCGCCGCCATGAAAACCTGGCAAGGCGACACCCCTTTCGCGGAGAACGCGAAAGCCGAGCCGGAGATCGCCGCCCGCCTAACGCCTAACGAGATCGAGCAGCTCTGCTCCCTCGACATCCATTTCCGTCACATCGACGAAACCTTTCGCCAGCTCGGCCTGGAATAGCCGACCGGCAGCGCGCCGGCGAGCCGGGACTTGTCGCGCCCGACCTCCGCGCGTATCAACCTCACCATGTTTCGCGCGCTTCCGAAACGCGACCTCACTTACCTCGACGGCTTCCGCCTGCGCGGCCGCGAAGTCACCCGTCTGGAAGGATTCGCCGACGCCGTCTTCGGCTTTGCCATCACCCTTCTCGTCGTCTCCATCGACGTCCCGCGCACCTACCACGATCTCATCAGCACGATGCGCGGTTTCCCGGCCTTCGCCATCTGCTTCGCCCTCCTCGCCATCATCTGGAACGGCCACTACAAATTTTCCCGCCGCTACGGCCTCGATGACCTCACCACCCGCACCCTCACCTGCATCCTCCTTTTCGTCGTCCTCTTCTTCGTCTACCCACTCAAATTTCTCTTCAGCTTCAGCTTCGCCAACATCATCCCGGGCCTGCCCCCGGCGACCGCGCCCGCGAGCATGACCTGGCGCCAGGCCTCCAACCTCCTCGTGATTTACGGCTGCGGCTTCGCCTCCGTCTACGTCGCCTTCCTTGCCCTCTACTTCCACGCCTGGCGGCTGCGCCTCGTCCTCGACCTCACCCCCTTGGAGGAAATGCACACCCGTCACCAGATGTTTCGGCTCCTTCTCCTCGCCGGCGTCGGCCTCGTCGCGGCCGCGCTCGCGACCAACCGCCGCACCCTGGAATGGAGCGGCTACTCTTACCTCCTCCTCTTCCTCATCCTGCGCGGTCACACCATCTTCTCCAAACGCCGCTGCCGCGCGCTTGCGGCCGCGACCGATTGAGACCCGGGCCGCCCAAATGTCGAAAGGGCCAATTTGGAAACCAGGAAGCCAGGAAAAAAGACGGGTGAATCAGGAAAGCAGGAAAGCAGGAAAAGAAACCCAAGCCCGCCGCCTTCTTCCTCCTTTCCTGCATTCCTGATTCATCCTGTCTTTCCCGGCCTTCCAGCGTTCCCGAGCAAAATCCGTTAGGCAAAGGCTCGCTCTCGGCTAACTTCCGCTCGCCCGATGCCAAAGACCTTCTACCTCACCACCGCGATCGACTACACCAACGCGGGCCCGCACATCGGCCACGCCTACGAGAAAATCCTCGCCGATGTCCTCGCCCGCTACCACCGTCTCAAAGGCGACACGGTTTTCTTCCTCACCGGCGTCGATCAGCACGGGCAGAAAGTGCAGCAAAGCGCCGAGCGCGCCGGCATTCCCCCGCAACAATTCGTCGACCAGATCACCGAAAAATTCGTCGCCCTCTGGGACAAACTCGACGTCCGCTACGACGGCTGGGCCGCCACGACCGATCCCATCCATAAAGAATGCGTCCAGGGAATTCTCCAGCGTCTCTTCGACGAAAAGCAGATCTACAAGGACAAACAAGAGGGCTACTACAGCATCCGCCAGGAACAATTCCTCACCGACAAAGAACGGGGTCCCGATGGCGAGTTCGGCCCCGAGTGGGGCGAAGTCGAGCACCGTGTGGAGGAGAACTACTACTTCAAGCTCGTCACTCACAAACAATGGCTCCTCCAGTTCATTAAGTCGCAAACTCTCAAGCCGATCGAGGAGCGCTTTATTATTCCCAATTCTCGCCGCACAGAACTGGAGAACGCCGTCTACAAATTAACTGGCGACCTTTGCATCTCCCGTCCGAAATCCCGCCTCAGTTGGGGCATCGAACTTCCCTTTGATTCCGAATACGTCACCTACGTCTGGTTCGACGCCCTCACCAACTACATCAGCTTCATCGGCTACAACCCAGCAGCGCGCTCCTTTGCTGAGCAGTCAGACGAGTTTAAGACCTCCTGGGCGACGGCCCTTCACATCATCGGCAAGGATATTTTGATCCCCGCGCACGGGATCTACTGGATGATTATGCTTCACTCGTTAGGCTTTCCCGATGAAGCAATGCCGCGCTTCCTCGTCCACGGCTGGTGGAACATCAGCGGCGCGAAGATGAGCAAATCGTTAGGCAACGTCGTCGATCCTAACGAACTCGCCGACAAGTACGGACCCGAAGCGCTCCGCTATTATCTCATGCTGGTAGTTACCGGGCAAGATGCCGACTTCGAAGAGGAACGAATTGTTCAAGCTTACAACACTTGGCTTGCGAATAGCATTGGAAACCTCCTGAGCAGAAGTTTGAATATGCTGCATCGATACTTTGAAGGCCATCTTCCAATCAACTTTGACAAGGCTAGGCAAAACGAGCCGACGGAGCTGCTCTTCATTGACCACGCGGATGCTGATAGCGCCGCGGAGGGCGGGACATATCGTTATTTTATGGAACGGAACGACCCTTACGGAGCTCTTCAAACACTGGAAGTGGCTGCGCGTGAGTGTAACGAATTAATCGAGAAGCGAAAACCTTGGGTACTCGCTAAAGATTCGAACCGCCGGACTGAGCTTGCTTCGGTCCTTGTCCTCCTAATCGAGGCGCTTCGGTTAATCGCGATCCGTCTGTCACCGGTCTTACCTCGCGCGGCCCACGGAATCTTCGACCAGCTCAATTGGAAGATGGAGCCCGAGCTTCGCGGAAAGGAAAATCGCTTTTCGTTAGGCGACGCGGAGTGGGGTCAGCTTCCCGACGGCCACATCGTCGGCCAGCCCACCCCGCTCTTCCCGCGCATCGAAGTGCCCGCCGAGAACGCGTGAGGTGAGCGGCCCCAGCGCGCACGTGCGGAGCGCCAGCCATCTTTCGTCCCTCCCGGGACTCGGTGCGTTTGTGTTCCCCAAAACCCAGCGCTGAAGCGCTGGGCTATTACCAGCAGACACGACCGCTCGGAGGGAACGTGCCGGTCCGCGCCCCAAGGTGCCAGCCGGACGCGCGATTGCCGCGGCCCGACCGTCCCTCCGAAAATGCTCCGGCGCCAAAGCGCCGGGATGTATGGGCTGCCAAAAAATAGCGCAGCGCCTGAACGCTGGGTCGTGTGGCGGAAACGGTCCGCTGAAGAATAGCGCAGCGCCTTAGCGCCGGGTTGTGTGGCGGAAAACGGGCTGCCAAAAAATAGCGCAGCGCTTTAGCGCCCGGTCGTGTGGCGAAAACGGTCCCCTGAAAAATAGCCCAGCGCTTTAGCGCTGGGTTGTGTGGCGGAAAACGGGCTGCCAAAAAATAGCGCAGCGCCTGAACGCTGGGTCGTGTGGCGGAAACGGTCTGCCAAAAAATAGCGCAGCGCTTTAGCGCCCGGTCGTGGAGCGGAAAACGGCCTGCTGAAAATAGCGCAGCGCCTTAGCGCTGGGTCGTGGAACGGAAACGGTCCCCTGAAAAATAGCCCAGCGCTTTAGCGCTGGGTTGTATGGCGGAAAACGGGCGCAGTCCCGGGAGGGACGGAAGCTCGTGCCGCCTTCTCCCGCGCACCCGCTCGCTCCCTGCGCGCGGCCGTCCGGGTACGCTCGGGCTCCGCGTTTTCGCGCTGGGCATCCGCCGCCGGGGCGTGCAGTGTGCCGCGAGGCACGATACCATGCACACTTTCACGAGCGCCATCTTCCATTGCGTCTTTGCGACCAAAAACCGCGAACCGCTCCTTGCCCCCGAGCTTTGCGCCCGGCTCTATCCTTATCTCGGCGGCATCGCCCGCGAGCACGCCATGAAAATCCTCGCGATCGGCGGGGTGGCGGATCATTTGCACATCCTCCTCAGCCTGCCGGCGACGCTTTCGGTGGCCAAGGCGATGCAGCTTTTGAAGGGGAATTCTTCCAAATGGATGCACGAAACCTTCCCGCAGCTCGGCCGGTTTGCGTGGCAGGAGGGATATGGGGCGTTTAGCATCGGGCGCGGCGGGGTGGCGGAGACGCGCGCGTATATTAAGAATCAGGCGGAGCATCATCGGGAACGGGGATACCGGGAGGAGGTGGCGGCGTTTCTCCGCCGGCACGGGTTGGCGTTTGATGATTCGATGTTGGGGTGAGGGTCTTTCGTCCCTGACGGGACTGGACCGTTCGTGGGTGGGCACGGACCCCAGCGCTAAAGCGCTGGGCTATTATCAGGGGAGACACGGGGCTGGCGCTGAAGCGCTGGGCTATTATCAGGGGGGAGACGGAGCCGGCGCTAGAGCGCTGGGCTATTATCAGGGGAGACACGGGGCTGGCGCTGGAGCGCGCGGGGGGATTTTGGGTGCCGGCGCCGTGTTTGCGACCGCCGCCGCCGCGGCGGCGGTCGCCGGAGCCGTCCCGCAGGGCGCCGCTCCCGCGTTCGCAACCGCCGGAATCATTCCGGCGGTTGCCTTTTTCATCCCGGCGGTCGCATTCTCGGCGGCGGCGGTCGCCTTTTTCATCCCGGCGGTTGGCTGCTTCTCTCCGGCGGTTGGCTGCTCCTCCCCGGCGGTTGGCTGTTTCTCCCCGGCGGACTGCCTGATCGCTCCGGCGGCCTCCGGGTTTCCGCCGCGTTTCGCCGCGCAGCCGGGGTCGCGCGCCGCCGCAGAAAAATTTTCGGCCAACGGCACGGCGACTGCTATCAAGGAGCCTGTTCAGACGCTCTCATCATCTTATGCCTAGAAAACCATATATGCCGAAGACGCCGGAGGGGATCAACAATCTCCTGACGGCGTTTAACACTAATATCAATGCAAACAGCGGCGCGCTCGCGACCAAGTACAACGTGACCGCGGCCGAGCTGCTCCGGATCGCCCAGGCCACGCTGGTCTGGACTTGGTTCATGGCCGGGATCACGAACGGGCGGAAGTGGACGCAGTTTTTCACCGCCCAGCGCGATATGATGGAGACGGCTGAGCCGGGTGCGGCGCAACCGCTTCCCGGGTTGCCGACTTTGCCCCCGCTGCCGATGTTGCCGACGACTCCGCCGACGCCGGCGCTGCTCGAGCCGGGTTTCTTTGCTTTCTTCACCGGGCTGGTGGCGCGGATCAAGAATGCGGAGAATTATGATGTGTCGGATGGGGAGTTGCTCGGGATCGAGGGGGCGGAGATGCCGGTGCCGCATGAGCCATCGACCTGGCCGCAGCCTTCGGTGGACTTGACGACGAGCGGGCAGCCGGAGGTGACTTGCAAGAAGGGGGTTTTCCAGGGTTTCACGGTGTTCCTGACGCGGCCGGGGCAGCCGCGCAAGATGATTGGGTTCGCGAGCTCGCGCCATTTTCTGGTGACGGAGACGTTGCCGGCGGCGGGGACGGCGGAGATTTGGATTTTCGATGTGCAGTATCGCTACGAGGATGAGCCGTTCGGCCAGACGTCGCAGCCGATCAGTGTGACGGTGCGCGGCTAATCGGAGCGGATGCGCGAGTTACGGGGTATTTATACGGTGAAGAAGTTTACTGCAATAGGGCCAGCCGTCAGGCCTCAAGGTGCGCGGAATCGCTTTTGATTTCGCCTTCCTTCGTTACCGCGGCGGCGCGCCGCGGGGTTTACGGCACGCGCCACTCCTCCCCAGGGTCTCCGGCACGCTGACGGGAGGCGCGGGGGTGGTTCGTCTTGGCGCCGGAGGACGGAACGGCGCTCGGTTCGGCAATTGACGTGCGGGATCTTATTGCGTCGCTCGCGGCTGGCGCATCCGATGGGTCTGGTTTTTCTGTTCGCGAGATCCTCTTGCGCGCTACCTGGTGTCCGGGTCACTCGCGTTTGTCAGTTCTCTCAGGCTTCGCGCCGGATGACGTGGCCGATCGCTATGTCACTGACGCTGGGGTTATGAATTACAAGCTCGAAGGCACTCGCGCGGACCCAAACGGCAAAGCCGTGGGAAAAGATGTGCTCGCGGCCCTGCAAAGAGCGCGGGGAAATCGGGTTTGCTCTGGATTAAGCCGGGAGTCAGCCTGACGAGCAACGGATCGGGCCGCAACTTCGCCGCTAAGGGACGATGCGCAGATTCTGCGGCGCCTTGGGCATGTCCAATCCCGGGACGTTGGCCTCCAATTTCTGCCGCTCGCCCGCGAGCATTTGCTGCCAGCCCGCCGGCACCAGATCGTCCTGGTAAACTTCCACCCATTGCGCATTCAGAGTCACGGCGCGCTCGAGCGCATCCTGCAGCGGAGTGGGCGCGGCCGGGATCGGGTTCGGCACGGGCGCGAGATAGAGGCGCGTCGGATCGCTGGAGCGACAGACCATTTGGAAACCTTTCGGCCCCGGGAGGACGGTTTGCGGCGCCTGATGCGGGGCGGGGGTTGCGTAAAGGGCGGAGTCGAGGTTCCCAAAATGTCCTGGGTATTGGGCCTTGCCCCAGTTCCGGATCGTCTGCTGATCGGTCACGCCGATGTCGGTTGGGAAGGGATTTCCGAAAGTGAGGATGACCGGAGTGGTCGGGAAGGCTTTGAGGAAGTTGGCGATGATGGACTCCGCTGCCGGCACGTAGGCCGCGCTGCTGTCGGTGTAGGCGCGGGTGAGGCCGGGGTAGCCGGCGGGCGGATTTTGGGCGAGCGCGTTGACGGCGGTGTCGTCGTCGGGGTTGATGACGAAGTTCATGGGGCAGCTTTCCATGAAGCCGCCGAGGAGGACGTAGGAGAGGGCCGGGTTGCCATCGTAACGGGCGCCGAAGGCGGCGACGAAGTTTGCCCATTTGGCCTGGTAAGCGGTGTCCCACGGGAGCGGTTGATCGCCCACGGAGGTGCCGGTCGCGGGATCGGTCTCGATCATGTGATAGCGGTAGACCAAGGGCGCGGTGTCGTAGACCCAGTCCGGGGTGGCGAGGCCGGCCGCGACGCTGACGCTGAGCTTTTTCCCATACTGGGCCGCGATCGCGACGGCGTTGTCGATTTGTTTCCAGTTGTAACTCGACTCGTTGTCGGGCTGGAGGGCTTTCCAAACCACGTGCATGCGGAACCCGTCGATGTTGGGATCGGTGAGGAGCGGGTTGCCCGTCAAGTCGGCCGGTAAGCCGCCCGCGCCGAAGATGAGATCGTAGAGGCCGCTGGGCGCCGGCTTTTCCGCGGCGCGGAGAAGTGGCTGGGTTGCTGCGAGACTGACGACAAGGCAAAGAATCGTGGAATATTTCATAAAAAGAGCGCGGTTTGTCGCGTTATGGAAATTATAAGCAGGTTCAATACCGCGCCCGCGACTGCACTCAGCCTGCTCGGTCCGCGCCATTCCTCCCCAAGGTCTCCCGCGCGTCGGGCTGAGTCGTCGGATCACGCCGCCGGAAGGCGGGAGGACGCGGCGGGAAGGGGGGAACGTTATTGGCTTGCCGGCCGGGGCGCGCGGTCGGTAGGCTGGCGGGATGAATTGGTCCCGGATGTTTGCTCAAGGTGTGGGCGCGCTGGCTTCGGCCGGGGCGCTGGTTGTTTCGTCGTCGGTTTTCGCGCTTCAGCCGCCGCCGGGGGGTGGTTATCCAAACCAGGATACCGCGCTCGGCCAGGACGCGCTGTTTAACGAGGCCGGCCTCGGGTCAAATACGGCGATCGGGTTTGAGGCGCTCTATTATAACAACGGCGGCTCTTACAATACAGCCGTCGGGAGCGTCTCGATGCAGGCGAACACGACCGGCGGCGATAATGTCGCGGTGGGCGAACTCTCGATGACGGATAATACGACCGGGACCTGGAACGTGGCGGTGGGCGAAGGAGCCCTGGCCACGAATACGACGGGTGGCGGCAATGTGGCGCTGGGCAATTCGGCGCTGGAGTTGAGCACGACGGCGTTTTCCAATGTGGCGATCGGGGATCATGCGTTGTTCGGCGCGCATGGCGGCTACAATGTGGCGATCGGGCGGGTGGCGCTGGGGAATACTTTCGCGGGGACCGATAATGTGGCGATCGGCGACGCCGCGCTCAGTTATTGCAGCGGGAATGAGAATGTGGCGATCGGCCCGGCGGCGGGCCTGCAACTGACGACGGGCAATCATAACATCGATATCGGCAACGAGGGGACGGCGACTGATCACCGCACGATCCGGATCGGGAATTTGAGGACGCAGCACCGGGCGTTTATCGCCGGGGTGAGCGGGGTGGCGCTGGCGAATGGCGTGCCGGTGATGATCGCGGCGGATGGCCAGCTCGGCGTGGCCGCCGTTTCCGCGCGCAAGGAGGGGATCGCGCCGATGGAGAAGGGGAGCGAGGCGATTCTGTCGCTCCAGCCGGTGACGTTCCGCTACGGGAAGGAGTTTGACTCGTTAGGCACGGCGCAGTTTGGTCTCGTCGCGGAGGAGGTGGCGAAGGTCGCTCCCGATCTGGTGGCGCGCGATGCGGAGGGGAAGCCGTTCAGCGTTCGCTACGACGCGGTCAATGCGATGTTGCTCAACGAATTTCTGAAGGAGCATCGCAAGGTCGAGGAGCAGGCAGGTGAGATCGGCGCGCTCAAGTCCGCGCTGGCTGAAGTGCAGCAGGCGCTGGCGAAACAAGCCGCGCAAATCGAGAAGGTCTCCGCCGCCGTGACGGGCGCGGCCGGCGCGCGGGTGGCCGAAACGAATGCGGGCGCGAAGGCGGCTCGTTAGGCGCCGAACGATGATTGGCTCCAGCGGTAGGATTCGAACCTACGACCAATCGGTTAACAGCCGACCGCTCTACCACTGAGCTACGCTGGAATTTTTCGCGGGGCTATATTTGGCGCGAGAGGCGGGGAGGGGCAAGTTTTTTGTCCCCGCCTAACGAATGAAAATCGTAGTTGCGTTTCCCGCCGCCCGCTCCATAATCTGCTTCTCAAGATCGCGGGGTGGAGCAGCCTGGTAGCTCGTCAGGCTCATAACCTGAAGGCCGCGGGTTCAAATCCCGCCCCCGCAACTCCCGCGATTCCGATTGCGTTTCCCCCGCGCGGCAGGTTTTCTTTTGCGGTGGCGCGCGACCGTTCTTCAGCCTCCGGCAAAATTCTCGTCGGGACGGCGAGCTGGTCGGACCCGGGTTTTGTCGAGCGCTGGTATCCGCCGAAAATGCCGGCGGGCGATCGGCTGCCTTGGTACGCGGAGCATTTCGATCTCGTCGAGGTCAACTCGAGCTTTTACGCGGTGCCGCCGCCGCGGCTGGTCGAGCGCTGGGCGCGCGCGACGCCGGACGAATTTGTCTTCGATGTGAAATTGCATCGGCTCTTGTCGCGGCATTCAGCGAACGCGAAATCGTTGCCGCCCGCGCTGCAAAAATCGGTGCGCGCGGACGCGAAAGGCCGCGTGACGCTGACGCCGAATCTGGAGGCGGCGCTGCTCGAGGAGATGGTCGCGGCGGTCGAGCCGCTGCGGCGCGCGGGAAAGTTTGGGACGTTTCTGCTCCAGCTTTCGCCCGCCTTTTCGCCGCGGAAACATGAGCTGGCGGAGCTGGAGGGAATGCTCGCGCGGCTCGAGTCGTTAGGCGTGGTGGTGGAGTTGCGGAACCGGAATTGGTGCGAAGGCGGGGAGCTGACGGCGACAGTGGATTTTTTTCGCAAGCGCGAAACGACGCTCGCGCTGGTGGACGCGCCTAACGAAAAGCATTTCACGATCATGCCCTCCGCGCTGAACGAGGTCACGACGCCGAAACTGGCTTACCTCCGTCTCCACGGCCGCGACGCGCAGGCTTATCTCCGCGGCAAAACAGTGGCGGAGCGCTTCTATTACGATTACAGCGAGGAGGAGATCGACGAGATCGCGCAGCGGGCGCGCAAGCTCGCCGGCGAGGCGGACAAGGTGCACGTCATTTTCAACAACAACGCTCTCGACTTCGCGCCGCACGCGGCCTTGCGCTTGCGCGCGGCACTCGGCCAGATCACAAACCCGCCGCCGCGCCAGCCGGATCTTTTTCGTTAGGCAATAAAGCGCATGGAGGAATTGCCGAAGGAGTTGCCTAACGAGAAGCCGAAAGGATGGCGGCGTTTGCACGGCTGGGTCGGAGGGCTGCATCGCCACGTCATGACGATCGAGGACACGCCGCACGCGATCGCGCTCGGGCTCGCGATCGGGATTTTTTTCGGCTTCACCCCGCTCGTTAGTCTGAAGACGCTGCTCTCGATCGGCGTCGCCTGGCTTTTCGGGAGCAACAAAATCGCGGCCGCCGTCAGTGTGCAATTGCACGATCTGCTCCTGCCGTTCATGCCCGCAATTTATCTTTGGGAATACAAGCTCGGCTTCTTCGTCATGCGCGGGCATCTGCCGCAGCGGATCAGTTTTCATACTCTCGCCCTGCGCGAATACATCCACTGGCAATTGTTTTTCACCGTCGGCCGGCCGCTCCTCATCGGCTCGGTCATCATCGGTTTTCCCTCGGCCGTGCTCGTCTATCTCGTCTGTCGCGCGTTCATCACGCAGCATCGCGCGAAGAAGGCGCTCGCCAGTCGTTAGGCGTCGGGCGCGAAATTTTTTTGCGGGAACGGCACGGGAGTTGCATCACGGAAGAATTGCGGCGTTTGCCCTCAAGGCGAACATCGCGCCGATCTTAATACTTATGAAACTTTTCAGCCTTCTCGCCTCCGCGGTTCTTCTCTCTTCCTGCGCCGACATGAACGTGACGAAGACCTACAGCAGCGCCACGACTTCGAGCACTCGTACCGAATCCGACGGCAAGGATTTCGACGCCAAGGAAGGCGTCCACTTCGAGACAAACTGCGGCGTCGGCGCCTACAATCCGGTCGCGATTTACATCCGGCCGTTTTGCATCGCGGGCACGACGATTCGCGGCGACGAAGCTCCAACCGAAGCCGGCGTGCCGTTGCGCGCGTCGCTCATCCCGGTCGCCTTCGCGGGCGATCTGAAGGACCAGCTGAGCAAGATCGCGCCGACCATGATCCTGCACGCGGACGAAACGCCGAAGGTCGGCTGGCTCGTTGAAGGGCAGTTCGATTCCATCGACGGCGGCAGTCCGCTCGCGCGCTTTTTCTTCGGTGCGTTCGGCGCCGGACAATCGACGCTCGCGCTCCACCTACGGGTGACCGACGCGCAAAAGCATCGCGTCGTTTATGAATTCGATCTCGCGGGCGGCAGTCACGATCAGGGCCACTGGGGCACGGTCCGCGCGAGCGGGCTCGGCTCCGCGACGCCGTTCGATCTGCGCAACGCGGCCGAGCGCGTTTATCTCGTGCTCAGTCCGGATGCGTTCCGCTACGGCGCGCGGACGACGGTGACGCTTCGTTAGGCGGGACTCGTTAGGCAAAAGCGCGAAGTCGATTGCGGTTGCGAAGCCGAAGCCGCCAGTTAAGATGCAGCGTTTTTCCACCGGCGTGATCATTTTCCCTCGCAAATTTTTGTTGCTCGGCGCGGCCCTCGCGGTCTTTTGCGGCGCGCTCACGAATACCCGCGGCGCGCTTGCCTCCATCACGGTCGATGCCACGACCGGTCACGTTCTCGCCCAGGAAAATCCTTCGAAAAAACGGCAGGTCGGCAGCCTGACGAAGATCGCGACCGCGATGGTCGTGCTCGATTGGGCGGCGCGGCAGTCGGGCGATCTCGCGCAAGTCGCGAGCATTCCGCCGGCCGCGTTTGTCGGCACTTCGGAAAACGCCGTCGGCTTTCAACCGGGCGATCTCATCACCCTGCGCGATCTGCTTTACGCCGCGCTCGTGCAGTCCGACAACGTCGCGGCCTACACGCTGGCCGATTACGTCGGCGCGCATCTCACGATCGTTAGGCCGGAAAATGCGCGCGCCACTCCGGCCGACTTTTTCGTCCAGCAAATGAACGCGCTCGCGCTCCATCTTGGAATGATTCGGACGCGCTTTCTCAATCCGAGCGGAATCGACACAAAAGAAAAACCATTCTCGACCGCGGCCGACATGGCGCGGCTGACGCGTTACGCGATGAACAATGCCGGCTTTCGCTTTTATGTTTCGCAAAAGCAGCGCGAGATTTCCTTCACCCGCGGCCCGGCGCACATGCGTTATCTCTTGCGCAACACGAATGAATTGCTCGGCACGAATGGAATCGACGGCGTCAAAACCGGCCGCACGCCGCGCGCCGGCGATTGCCTGATTCTCTCCGCTGCGCGCCCGTCCGAAGTCGTGGTGCGAGGGACGACCTCCTTCGTCACGCCGCGGCGTTTGATTGTCGTGCTGCTTGGAAGCACGGATCGTTTCGGCGAAGGCGCGCAGCTTCTCGCGCAAGGCTGGGAGCTTTACGATCAATGGGTCACGGCCGGCCGGCCTAACGACGCGAGCGAGTCGCTCACTTCGCCTAACGAGTGATCGTCTGGCCGCGCAAAGGCTCGGCGCGTCATTCTTTTTCCATTTTCGTGCGGCGTTTCGCGGCGTTAGATTGAGCGCGTGAGCTACCAGGTTTTCGCCCGAAAATATCGGCCGCAAACATTCGACGACGTCGTCGGGCAGGAGCACGTCACGCGGACGCTGAAGAACGCGGTCGAACAGAACCGGCTCGCGCACGCCTATCTTTTTGTCGGTCCGCGCGGCATCGGCAAAACGTCGACGGCCCGCATTCTCGCCAAGGCGCTCAACTGCATTCACGGCCCGACGGTGACGCCGTGCGGCGTTTGCGACAGCTGCAAAGAAATTACCGCCGGCAACAGTCTCGACGTGCTCGAGATCGACGGCGCGAGCAACAACGGCGTCGAGCAGGTGCGCGAGCTGCGCGAAAACGTGCGTTACGCGCCGGCGAAAGGCCGCTTCAAAATTTACATCATCGACGAAGTGCACATGCTCACGCCGCAGGCTTTCAACGCACTTTTGAAAACGCTCGAGGAGCCGCCCGCGCACGTGAAGTTCATCTTCGCGACGACCGAGCCGCAGAAAGTTTTGCCGACAATTTTGAGCCGCTGCCAGCGTTTCGATCTCCATCGCATTCCGGCGAAGCTGATCGCGCAACATCTCGATTTCATTGCGACGAAAGAGAAGATCAAACTCGCGCCCGCCGCCGCGCAGGCGATCGCGCGCGGAGCGGAAGGCGGCTTGCGCGACGCGGAGTCGATGCTCGATCAACTGGTCGCGTTTTGCGGCGAAGAAATCGCGGAGGCCGATGTGCTGAGCGTGTTTGGTTTCACGAGCGCGGAAACGGTCGCGAGTTTGAGCGAGAAAATTCTGCGGGCCGAGACCGCCGGCGCGCTCGCGCTGCTCGACGAGCAGGCGGCCGCGGGCAAGGAGATGATGAAGTTGATGTCGGACCTGATCGCGCATCTGCGCGACCTGCTCGTCGTGAAAGTAAAACCGGACGCGCTCGCCGATGAAGCGACTCCGGAAAGGCAATCGCAGCTCGAGGCGGAAGCCGCGTTGATCGAGACCGATCGTCTGCTCGAGTTGATCGAACAATTCGCGGCCGCGGAAGGCCGGATGAAATGGGCGCCGAACAAGAAACTGCACTTTGAGGTCGCGGTCATCAAAGCGATTCAATCGTTAGGCCAGGTCACACTCACGCAGGTGATCGAAAACCTTGCCGCCCTGCGCGAAGGCGGGGCCGAGTCGTCCGGCGCAAGCAAACCGACGGGGAGAAAAACCGTTGAGCGAAGCGCAACAGAAAAGAAGACCTCGCCTTTGCCTAACGAAAATAAGAATTTGACACCTAACGAGAATAAGACCGAGCCGGCGCTCGATCCGTTCGAGACCTGGTCGCGCGCGGTTGAATTGACCTACGCGCGCCGGCCCCTGATCAAGACTTGGATCGACGTTCCTCGTCCACTCGGCGTCGAAGGCGGATATTTCCTGCTCGGTTTTCCATCGGACCAGAAAATGGTAATGGAAGGATTGTCGCGGCCAAACAATCGGACTTTTCTCGAGGGACTGCTGCGAGAGATCACGGGGCAGGATTGGAAAATCAGGTTTAACGCTGTCGAAGGGATGGCAGCGCCGCCTAACGAGTCTAAGCGCTCCTATGAGAACGATCCATTGATCAAGGAAGCGCTGGAACTTTTTCAGGGCGAAATAAAATCCGTAACCACGACCTAACGATGAATCTGAACAAGTTAATGAAGCAGGCGCAAAAGATGCAGGAGGAAATGGCCAAAACCCAGGCCGAGCTCGAAGAGAGAACCGTCGAAGTCAGCGCCGGTGGCGGCAAGGTCAAGGTGACCGCGAACGGCGCTGGCGATGTGCTCGCCATCAGGATCGACAAAACGGTGGTCGATCCCGAGGACGTCGAAATCCTCGAGGCCATGATCCTGAGCGGGGTGCAGCAGGCGATCGAGCAGGGAAAGGAATTGGCTAGCTCCGAAATGTCGAAACTAACCGGCGGGATGGGACTGCCGCCCGGACTCGGGTTGTGAGCGCCCAGGGTTGAGTCCTTTATTCGTTAGGTAAGATCCGAAGATCATTTGCGTGGCGGCGGCAGACGACTCGCGTCGGGTTCACGATGCAGTGTGGCGCGCGGCTTCGCGTTGCGGTTGATGATTGGGTTCGCCATGCGAAAAATTCCCGCCATCATCGCTTCGGCGCGGGGATTCCAGATGTCGCCGTGATCCTTGATGATGCTCGGATCGACTTGCACATCCCAATAGGGAACGTCGACTGGCCCGACGCGCTTGATCTGCCAAAGTTCGAGTTTCCCCGCAGTCCCATCGAGCCAGAAACCGTCCGCGACGTGATTGTGCTCCAGATTCTGCTCGAGCGCGGGAAGGCCGTTTGGAGAAGTGACCGCGATGTGCCGATCGACCGTCACATGGTTAATCAACATTTCATCGTGGCCCGGCGTCGAAGTGTAAAACTTGCGCTCGCTTTCCGATTTTTCCGCCGGCCCGGGCACCTGGACTTGGTTGAATCCTTTCGTTGCCGATGCCACCTCGGTGCCGAGCGGAAAAAACTCCCCCGTCGCCCAATCTCCCGTCGAAGTGATCGAGACAAAAAGCGGCGCGCTGCCTTCGGTATGACGCACGTATAACGCTTCAATCATTTGCCGCGCGAGAATCGAGTCCGAGGCCGGATTGACCACGATCATGACATCGGCCGGCATGCTCCGGTCGGCGGTTGCGTGGCCGTGAATCTCGGCGTTGATCGCGTGCGCGACCGAGCGCTCCACGATCAGGCCGCCGAAAGAATGGCCGAGCAAGATCGTGTATTGATCGTGCACTGCGTGCCGGCGCGCTTCTTCCGAAATGGAAGCGATCGCGTCGTAACAATCGTAATTGCTCGCCAGTTTTTCGGCGGTCGATTTGCGATTCCAAAAACTCAGCTCTTTCACGACCGGAACATTCGTGATCCTGCCGCGCCAGCCGAGATAAACGCCGACCACATGAAAGCCGGCGCTTCGGATCGCCGGGGCGCGATTCAATCGCGCGAGAAGCGATTCGAACTTCGCGACGTCGCCTGACTCGACGTCGTTTTGCCATCCGTGCACATAAGTGATGACGAGCGGCCGCTGGGTTTCGCGAATCAGCTTCAACGCGTTTTCAAGTTGCGTCGGATCCTGGTAGGAACCTTGTTCGCCGAACTCGACGAACGCGACTTTGTAGCCGTCCTCAGTCGCAACGGAGTTTTCCGGCTGCGCGGCCGTGTTCGGCCGCAAAGGCGAAAGCGAAGTGCATCCGGCGAAAACAAAAGTCGCCGGTAGGATTGTAAGAGTAGCCGCGCGCCAGGTCATGCCGTCGCTTTTATGTGGAGGCGCGCGAGCCGGCAAGCTTTAAAGCGCGGCAATCGCGCGGACGAACCAACCGAATGTCGCGAAAAAGTTGCCCGCCCTCGCCGCGACGCGCGGTTCCCGCTAACTGTCGAGCGTGAAGCCGACCTTCACCGTCACCTGCCAGTGGTCGATTCGGTTCTCCACCACATGGCCGCGCGTCTCCGTGACTTCAAACCAGCGCATGTTCCGAATGGTTTTGCTTGCGCGCGCGATCGCATTTTGCACCGCGTCCTCGATGCTTTCCCGCGACGAACCGATCAGCTCCAGTTTTTTGTAAACGTGATCACTCATGCGAGGAGGATGCCGCGTCTGCGGGCAGAACACAACTCGCCCCGCGAAGCACCGCGCCGCAGCGGCGCGCGACTGCGCCTGACCGCCGCCCATCCTATTCTCGTTAGGCGGAGGAATCGCCAAAAGTCTCGGTCAAGAAGTAAAATCTCCCTTGCGATTGACGAGAAATAAACATCTGAACCCGCCGGCGAATCCGTTTGTCTTCGGTGGATTCGATTCGCGAAAAATCGCAGGCCTTGCGCAAGGAATGCGCGGAGATGCGCCGTCAGCTCAGCCGGATCATGGAAAATTCGCGCCGGCAGTGTCAGGCATCGAAGGCAATTCGCGCCGGACTTATTCGACCCGCCGGCCTGCCCAAGTCCTACACCTTTGTTCGTTAGGCGAGAAACTTCGCCGCAACGTTTCCTCCACCTAGCGCAGCAGCGCGATGAGGAAAAGGACGATGCCGAAAGTAGCGGCGTTAAAGAACAGGACCGAGCGCACAAGCCCAAATCCAGCCGCCGCGGCCAGCACATAACCGAGCCTGCCCCAGAAATAGAGCTGCGATCCCCAAAGCGTCAGCGCACAGTCGCGACCGGTGAAATGACATGCCAGGAGCAAGGCGGCGAAGAAGGGAAAGGTCTCCATGAAATTGGTGTAGGCCTGATCGACGCGGCTCGCGATGCCGCGCAGCGGCGGCGCAGGCTGATCGCGGTTCCCGCCCGTCCAGCGATAGCCGAGTTGGAAACTGATCAGATGCGAATCCACGACCAGATGCACGAGCCCAAGAATCACCGCCGCCGCGAGAAATCGTAACTCGATCGTCATAGCTCAGGTGTAGCCGGTTTCATTGCGCGCCAAAAGCTCCACGATCGCCGGCTTGTTGTCGCGGAAAACTTCCCACACGCAGGCGCACCAGGAATGAATCGCCTCGTCGCGCGCCGCGCCCTCCGGTTTCGCCAGCACCTCGATCGCGGTCATCGCGCCGCGGTCGCGCGGCAGGGTTAGGAATGGCCAGGCCTGTTGGCGACGCGCGAGGGCCTGGTGAGTTCGCTGCACCTGCCGTCCCGTGCGCTGGCGCTCGACGTGCAGATACAAACCGACAAGCGCAAAAGTGATGCAGATCGGCTTCGTCATTTCGCTCGCGTTCTGCGCGGCAAAAGCATCGACCACGTGCTGATGAATAAACGCCGGATCACCGTGGGTGAGAGAATAGGCACAGAGCTCGTCGCAAGCCTCCTTTTGAGTCATGGACAAATCAGCCTAACGAACATAAGTCTTGCCTTTTAATCGCGCGCGCATCTTCCCAGAACATCCAGTGTTCATTCAAATAAGCGGCGCCATGCTTCGCATAAAAGGCCCGATAAGGATTCGCCGGCTCAATCCCGACGCAGAGCCGGCGCGCGTTCCTCAGCGCGAGCCACTCGGCTGCCCGTCGCAGCAACGCCGTCCCGATCCCTTGCCGCTGATACTCCCACAAGACATACATCGATTGAATCTCCGCTTCCATGTCGAAGCGCGTCGTCAGATGCGCCGCGAGAAAGCCGATAACCCTGTCACGCGCCATGGCTTTCCACACCCGTCGCGGCGGCTTCGCGCTCGCGGGAGATTTCCCGGCGAAATAACTCTCCCACCGCTCCAAGCGCCGCGCGGGATCCATCTCGATCGGATCGATCCACCGCGCGATCGACATCCTTTTGCTCTCGATCTCCACCGCGGTCAGCGCCACCACGTCCGAATCTGCGGCGACGCTGATTTTCATTCGTAGGCGAAACCGTGCGTCGCGAGGTCAGGCTTCCGGGGTCGTATCTTGCAAAAGCAATCGGCGACGAGTGGCGAGAAAGATAATCGCCCCGACCGGGATGGCGAACCCGAGCGTCCACGGCGCGTACGGGCTCGGGCGAAAGGCGTTCGCGCCGAGGACCAGAAGCGAGATCGGCTGAACGTTTAAGCGCCCACTTATCCAACCAAACTGGAACTGGACGAGGCCGGGGAGGATAAAAATAATCCAAAGCCACTTCCACCGAATGGGCGACCGTATACATATGACGAGAACGACGAGAATGAACACGGGCACCGCGATACAAAGTGCAAAAACGAGATAATGAAGCGGAGACTTGCCCGCAAAGGTGAAACGATTTAGCACCTCAAGCGAATCGGGGATGGTCTGGAAATGTGCACCAAGGACCGAGACGGCACCGGACTTATGCCCAAGCGCAACATTGCCGGCGGCCCAGGTATCTCGAAAGTGAATCTGATAAGACAGGTTGGTCGTCTGGCGGCTGTCTCTTGAAGAGGTGATGCCGAAGACGCCGACGCCGATCACTTCAACGGACACAGGCTCGCCGTGGGCGAGAACGGCGTTCAGATCGCGAAGCCCACGTGCCGACTTTGCGCCTCGAAGCGTCGCATCGAGCATCCCGTCTGCGCGGGCGAAATCTCCCCTGCGGACAGCATCAAGAAAGCGACGTGCGGAAGCATCGTCATCTTTCGGAACAAACTTATTCAAGAACGCCTTCTGATCGCACCCTGCGAGCAGGCTGAGAAAGATCAGAAAATGCAGCTTTCGAAACACGCGCATGATTTTCCGCCTAACGAGACAAGAACTGCGCGTCCGCCGGTCGGTGGTTGGCTGCATCGTCCGGTTAGACTTTGCGATCACCTGGTATTCGGCGGACCCGCGCCAGGAAACCACTCCGTATGCTGATCGCCGCCGCGTCCCCAGTAAGTCACGCGCTGTCCGCGCAGGAAAGCGACATAACCCTGCACCCCGGCCTCCATCGCGCGCCGGGTGAAGTCGCGATAATGCTGGCCATGGCGCTGACTGTCGAGAATCGCCGCGCGCAATCCGGCCGCATCGAAGTCGGCCGCGACCGGCGGCAAACCCTCGTAGGGAATGGGCGTCGTCACCACATCGCCCGTCGCGCTATAAAATGTCTTCCGCAGCGCGACGTAATCGACGTGGTAATACTCGACACCCGTCTCAATCAACCGCCGCACGACCTCCGGGAAAGGGATACTCCCCGAGAGAGTCGCCCGTGCGGCCTCAGTCACGATTTCAGTCTTCATGGATATTTCGATTCAAAGTCTGCGAACAATCCCTGACGAGAACAAGAACAATCACCCCAGCGGAACCGGGCGCGGCGGAGATGCGATCGAATTCTCGAAAACTTGCGGGCGCCGGCCGCCAGTCGAATACATCGCCCGCTCAGATGTGCGCGACCTGCCCAGTCATGATAAAGGCGACAATGTTAGGAAGCCACGCGCAAAAAGTCGCCGCCAAGACGAGCACGATGTACCACCCCAGCGGAATAAAAGCCTCCCAGCCGCGGCGAAGGAACAGGTAGATCAGACCGACCAACGGCAGAAAGAACACAAACGACCCCATGTCATAGGGAACCGCCCTTCCGTCCTCCTGAGCATCCGCCACGATCCACAAGGCAACGCTGCTGCGCAGGAGCAGCGCCGCGCCGACAGCGGCCATCGCCGGCCAACCGCCCGGAGAACCGGACAGCCGGTAAAGTTCGTCGGCAAAAGTGCAGCCAAAAATGACAGCCGGCGTGGAGAGCAGCGTCGAGGAATGTTGCGCTGCGCTTGAGTCACCCATCCAGCCGGGCGGCGTCGGCTCCATCGCCTGGTTAGGCCTTGTCACGGCTAAAAGCCGAGTTTGGGAAATACCTCGAACACCGCGATCAACTGCAAGGCGCAGATAAGGATCGCCATAAAAGTGTGGATGCGGATGTTTTTCGACCGCACGCCGACGACGCACACAGGGATGGCCGCCGCCCAGTATACAAAAGCCGGCACCCCATTCGCCCGAATGTAGGGCCAGCCTCCCTTCAGCCAGGCATCGACAATATCCGTCCAGGTCGCGATCAAATAAAGAGGATAGAACCATCGCCGCTTGGACAGGAAATAATCATCGAGATCATCCGTCGTAGCCCAATCGCGCGGGAGCAGAAGGACGGCGAGGAGAAAGAGAAGAACGGCATAAGTAATGATAAAAAAATAGTGCGCCAGAGTCCAGCTCTTCAGGAGTGCGAGAAGCCGAAATTCCCACCACCAGAAGGATACCATCCAGACAAAGAGGGGTTAGTAGCCAGACGGCATGCGCCCAGCTCAAGCGCAAGCGGGCGCCATGTCCGGTGATCCGCTCGATCGCCGAGCCTACCCCGACGAGGATATAAGTGATGCCAAGGCCGATAATGATCGACGTAAGCACCATTACGTGTTGGAATTGGTCCGTCACTTTAGCTCCTTCATGTGTGGTTTACTGGTTTCGGCCTAACGAGAACAAGATCAGCCACCGCTTGCAAGCGCGCGCGTGGCGGCGGGAGCTGATGGTGGAGCCATGGAAACCTTGGTCGTACGCCGGTTAGCGGTTCGCTCCATCGCATGATTAGACGTTTCTGTGTTGATGCTAAGCACTAATTGTCAGCCCAGGACCATGCGGCGATTCGCCAACCGCCTACTCCTTTGTGCAGTACTAGAGTCATCAAGCCAGTCTCCTTAACTAACTCACCTTTCTTCATCAGACTAAACTTTGTCGGAACGACCACATAGGCGTCATTGCCTGTCACATCGATATGCCGGGGCTTGCCCAAAGTCACAAACCCATCGGTGATGCCGTTTCTCTTCGCATAGCTGTCATAATCATGCAGCCATTTTGCAGTCGCGCCTGCGCCCGCCCATGCATGGGGCGGGAAGTCGTCGATAACAATACTCCGATCAGTGCAAGCCGATTGCGCCGTCCTAACGTCGCTTTTGTTGAAGCCGTCGACGAACTGGTGGACCGGCGCCATCACATCGGTTTCTTGAGATGCGACGACTGTTCCAGCTCCTAGCACGGCGATGGCAAGTGCGGTAAATATTTTGGGCATGTGTCTTGTCTGTGTGATTGGTTTTGCGGGTGCTGATCGTCTAACGAGGATAATGCCATGGCGCGTAAGCTGCTGGGAATAAAGCCTCGCAACCTCGGGTGGTGACAAACGGAGACGATTTCGTGGTGCGCCTTTGCGTGGATTTGCGCAACGATGCCCGTCGTGAAATCCAGCCACAAGCACAAATTGCACCGCGACCGCTGGCCGAAGATCCGGCAGCTCAGCGCCGCATCGCGTAGCCCCTACCTAGTCGATGCCCGTCCCTACGGACGGGAGCGATTCAGGACGCTAGGGGAGGCGAGGACCCGTGCTGACCAGCTAGCTGCCCAGCGCTCCCAGCAAGGCCACGAAGCGTTGGACTTTGCCACCGCCGACCGCGTGATGGCTTCGTCCTGCATCGCCAGACTTCGACCCTTCGGCAAGTCACTCGCGGACGCGACGAGCTTCTACATCGACCATTTGAACACGCAGGCTGCGCGCCAAGCATCCCGCCTCATGGGCGACTGCATCGACGAATTCATCGTGTCGCGGGAGGCGGACGTAGCTAGAGGCGAGTTTGACCCAAAGTCACTCGTCCAGACGAAGTTTCGGATGAAGCACCTAAGACTGGCTCTCGGCGCTCTGCACATCGGTGAGGTGACTGGTGCCCACGTCCGCAGTTTCCTAGATTCTCACAACGCGGCACCCGGAACGCGGACGGCGATTCGCGCACAGCTATCGAAGTTCTTCAATCACGCGAAGGCACAGGGTTGGATCGACCACAATCCAACCGCTGCAATCCCCAAGATCAAGATTCCACGTCACGAGGTGAGCATCCTCAGCCTGCCGGAGGTCGAGCAGTTGGTCGCCTGCGCGTTACGGCCTGAGTTTGTGAAGGAGGTCCTTGTGTATCTCGCCTGCGGGTTGTGGGCCGGTCTTAGACCAGCTGAGACTTCGCAGCTTCGGTGGGAGGACATCCACCTCGACGCCCGTTCCATCTTCGTCAGGGCCGAGACCAGCAAGGTGCGTGAGTCACGGCACGTCCCGATCAACGATGCGCTCCTGAGCTTCCTCAAGCCCCATGCGAAACCTCGCGGACAGCAAAGTCGCGGTCCTATCGTCTCGGCGAAGTTTCCGGGCTACTGGCGGCGGTGCAAGATCGCGGCGGGTTGGAACGTGGACGGCCATAACTGGCCGAGTGACGTGCTGCGCCATACGTTCGCGAGCTACTGGCTTTCCGTCCACGCAAACCGTGCCGAGCTTTGCGAGATCATGGGCAACACGCCCCAAGTCGTGTCCAGATTCTACCGCAGGCCGATCTTGCCAGCCCTCGGGACCCGATTCTTCAGCATTCGCCATCCAGAGTCGCGCTAGGACTCACCGCGGGACAGTCGGGAAGGTGGTTGCAGGGCCGATTCACGCGGAGTGAGTGGCGGTCATTCTCGGACCACGGAACACGGCAAATCATACTCGGATTCGACGTAAGTCCCTCAGCCTGAGGATCGGAAAATTTTCTGGGTTAACACCGCGACATTGGAATGTATCCTGCGAAATCCAATGTCGGTCCGGCGCTTCGTTCGCCGGAGCCATCCACCCTTCCGATTGAACACGTCGGACACGCCTACCTCACCATCCCCGAGTGCGCGGAAATTGCACGCTGCTCGGAGTGCACAATTCGTCGGGCGATCCGTTCGCGCCGCTTAGCCTCACGGCAACCATCTGGCCGGGGCGGTCAAGTCCTTGTCCGGCGCGACGAATTGATTCGCTACCTCGACGCCAACCGCATCGCCGCAGTCGGTGAGAACGCGGTCGTGGCAGAAAAATGGCCCGGCCTTATTCCCGTATCAAAAAACTCTTAACCATTGACACGATGCCATCCATTATGAGCAAAGAAAACAACTCAAAGACGGTTCAGGGATTTTTCGACCTGAAGGAAGCGGCGGCGTTTGCGAAGTGCAGCGTGGCGACGATCAAGAACCACATCAAGGCCGGTCGCCTCAAGGGGTTTCAGGCGGGTGGTGTGCGCGGCACGATCATTGTCCCTCAGGGCAACTTGATCGACTTCATCACGAGTCATCCGTACGGCCAAAAGAAAAACGCGCCTCGTTCGTAATAACCGGGAAAGCTGATGAAACCGGAAACTACAAAGAGGCGCGAGAAGGACGCGCTGTCAGCCAGCCGCCGCACGTTGCCAAGCGGGAAATTCCTTCGGCGTCAGCAATGGCTGGGCGAACTCATGCGCCAAGGGAGTCCGCCGCTCCATACGCCAGAGTGGCGTGCAAATTCAGGCCGGAAGGACGACCTAAGGGAGCTGCTGCACGCTGAGTTCACGACAACGTTCGGTTTTGCGCCGGATCGGTATCGGCGCGCCGAGAAGTTCTACAGGTGGTGGATACAGCGCGGGAGCAGCGAACTCGGCCTAGTTGACCACCCGAGCTTCTATCAATACGGCGAGAACCTAATCCTCGTGGCCCAGCCCTACGGTCTCCGCGGCGGGGTCGCCTCCCTTCAATCCTGGGCGGAGGACTGCAACGCGCTCTCGTGGGCGGTCATCCCTGAGTGGTCATACCACTTCCCCGGTAAGACGACGATGTTCTACGTCGAGTGGTCTAGGTGGACCCAGAAGCAAAAGCTGGATTGGAAATCACGGAGGTTCGCGAAGTGAGCAAGCCGCCGCCGCCACGCCGGGAAAAACCGACGAAGGCAGTCGCTTCCGCGCCCAAGGTTCCAGGACTGTCTGCTCCGAGCAAGACTAACAATGGCAATGGGACCCAGAATCCCGAACAGGTCGCCAAGGAACCCAGAGCAAAGCCGCCGAAGCGACTGCCTGAAATCCCGGATGAGTTAATGCCGGACAAGATTGAGGCCTATTACGATGCCGACACGACGAACTACTTCCGACGCGTGGGCAAAGACTATATCCGAATAAACGGTGGGTCCCTGAAGATGGACCTACGTGTGATTGACGGTCTTGATGGCGTGAGCCACGGCGGGCATCCATCCGAGGCCGACGCCGAGATTGTTCGGATTCGTGCAGAGCAATTCATTCGCTTTGCTGGGGCCGTGGCGGGCTGGGATGCGGGCTTCTGTGAGATGGGTGGTCGGCCCATCCTCGTGACTGAAAGCCCGAGGATTCTTCAAGCGACCTACGGCAACAACATGACTTTCAGGAACGCGCTCGACTGTCTTTATGGCGGTGAGTACCAACAGGCCCTGCGCGTTCACCTTTGGATCAAGCAGGCGCGCGAGGCCTTCTTGCGGAGGGATTTTCGTCGCCTTCCGGCGTGGGCGACGGTCGGCGAAGGCGACCTAGGCAAGTCGTTCTTGAAAAAGCGAATCGCTACGCTGCTAGGCGGTCGGACGGCAGATCCAACGCAATACCTTGCCGGTGAGACCGCGTTCAACGCGCACTTGTTCGGCGCGGAGTTCCTCTTTATGGACGATCCTCGGTATCGCAATGACTTTGCAACTCGAATGCAATTCGGCTCCGCGCTGAAGCAACTAATTGCCGGAGCGAATCCACAGTGCCACGCGAAGGGGCGGACGCCGTTTTCCGTCGATCCATTTTGGGTTGTGGCAATCACCCTGAACGACGGAACGGACGACCTAAAAATCTTGCCCCCGATGGACAGTCAGGGGATGGAGGACAAGGTGTTTCTGACGAAGGCGGTCGCGAGGGCGTTCCACGACGACACGACAAGCAACGATCAGTGGGCGGAGTTTGGCGAGAAGATCGACGCCTCCCTGTCGGACTACTTAGGCTGGCTGGAGAAACTGAAAGCGCCCGCTGACCTCACTGGCGGACGATTCGGGCTGGTGAAATTCCAACATCCAGACATCATGAAGGAGCTGCAACGGCTCTCGCCATCAGACCGGCTGTGGAGCTTGATCGACGAGTACGTTCGAAGGGATACCGAGCAGCATCTCACCGCGCGGGAAATTGAGGTCTACCTGAAGATCGAAGATTCCGGCAGTTGCCGTGAGGCGACCGATCTCCTCAAGGGAGTGGGCCAATGTGGAAAATACCTGGTTGAACTTTCGAAGATCAAGGGGTCGGGGATCACGGAATTTAAGCGCGTGCCCGGTGGTTCGAGGCGGTTCACGATCGGGCCCAGATCCAAGGTGATTTAACCTGGCCCAAAGAACGCGGAACATGTAAGGATCATTTTGGTCCTCACATTGGTCCTTACATGAGCTGGGTCGAAAGAGCATAAACCCGGGATTTAGGCCCAAGAAATGCCCATTTCATGTAAGCAATGTGAGGACCAAAATGATCCTTACATGCGTGCTTACATGGTCGAAATCGTAGCAGCCTAGAATGAAGCGGGACTCTTGGGGTCATGCGCATGTAAGCATGTAAGCACATTTGATTGAATTGATCTAAATCTAAAAACCTCACTCTTATGCCCTATATATCCCGTATAGCCCTATAGGCGTCAGCCATGCTTACATGCTTACATGTTTGCGTTCTTCGGGGTTCTCCGTTCCGGGTTCAGCCTCCAACCTGTCCACGGAACCCTGTGCGAAGAACGCGGCGCCGGGCCACCCCCGTATAAATTAAACTCTTAGGCTTCCGCAGAAACGCACGCGTTGAGGCGCCACGCGGTGTATTTTGGCTTTTCAAATTCCGTAATTTTTCTGGCATTTCCCCGGGTCTTATCCATGCCAGTTATGCTGACACCACCCCACTGGCATGCCAAAGAAACGCCGCACTTTGCAGGAATACGCGGACCTCTACCAAATCCCGCTTGGCACGATTGCCAACTTCCGACGCCGCGATTGGCCGTTGGATGATCCTCAGGAACTTCTCCGAAGAATCTACGAATCACCCGGCAAGAAGCCCGACCTCGCCGTCCTCGAAAAATTGGCATGCGGTGACGCTAGTGAGCGGGTCCAGTCGGACGACGTGAAAGTCAATTTCGACGCTCCTCATCTTGAGGACGAGCTTGCATCCCTTCGGCAGGAGGTCGCCCGCTCATTTGCCGACTTCCAGAAGGAGCAGTCGCCTATCCGTCGAATTCCGCTCCACAAGGTCTACCACGCAAATTTGAAGGCCCTCTCCGCGTTGATCCCACTCGCCACCAAGGCCCAAGTTGAGGCAGGAACGTTAGTCTCCCAAGCCGCAGTCGAAAAGGTGTGGGAGCGCAATGTCTTGGAGATGCGCAAGTCGCTGGAACAGCTTGGTCGGAACCTCTCCAAAGATCCGCTGTTCCACCGGGTGGATAAGGTCGCCTTGGAGCAACTCGTCGCCAAGCACGTGGCCTCCGCCATTGAATTTCTGCGGACGGGCGAGACTCAACCTGAAGTCGAACAGCCTCCACCGTACGTCCGCAGCAATGGGGCGGACCCCGCGTGGGCCGGCTACCATGACCTGCGCGCCAAGTTCGTAGAAGCCCAAGGCGGCGGCGATGAATTCGGCAATCCTAAGACGCCCTTTACGCCGACCCAGTTGGAGCAACTCAAGGCCGTCAGGAAACGCACGTTCCAAGATGGGGAGGCGCAATGGGCTTGCCCCAATATCACGGACAGTAAGGAAGGGATAAATTAGTTCAGTTTGGATTCAAAGTTAAGCGGGCTTTGGTAGTCAAGGCTGGAGTGGAGGCGGGTGCGGTTATAGAAGGTCTCGATGTAATCGAAGATGGCG
>DASXEB010000018.1:0-22633 GCA_036490335.1 Chthoniobacterales bacterium | reverse complement strand
GATTACATCGAGACCTTCTATAACCGCACCCGCCTCCACTCCAGCCTTGACTACCTAAGCCCGCTTAACTTTGAATCCAAACTGAACTAATTTATCCCTTCCTTACTGTCCGTGATATTGGGGCAAGCCCACTCTGACCCCTATGCTGCCCTTCAGCGATGAAAGCCACGGCCCCTTTGCGAGATAACGCCGGCGTCTTTCGCAGTTAACACCTATGGAAGCCCAAAAGCTTGCGAGAGACGCGAAGTTGAGGTGGTTTCTTTCGGAATATGTCATTGTGGTGCTCGGCGTGATCACGGCCTTGGCCGCGCAGCAATCAGTCGAATGGCTGCATCACTACCACAGCCGGCGCCAGCTCGAGAAAGACCTTCGCGCAGAGATCCGGTTGAATGATCCTTATCTGCGGGAGGACATCAAAAAGGTGTATGCAGACTATGAATGGGCCGTTCGTGAATCACAAGCGATTCAGGCGGCAGTGCAGACGAATGCAATCGCGACGCTGAAATACGAGAGCGAGTCAAAGTTTCCTTTCGTTATCCCGCGACGCTCGGTCTGGGATCATGCGCGCGAGAGCGGCGCCCTGGCGTTGATGCCGCGCGATGAAGCGCAGGCTTATACGGTGGTTTATCATAATCTGGATGTGCTTGAAGACAGAATCGGCAAGTTGTTTGCCAGTATGGGCGAGGAGGAGGCGTTCGAGATCCGGTTCGGTCAGGGCGCGGAAGGTTTGAAAGATGTGGCGAAGATGACGCCTGCTCAGCTTGAAGAGCTTTCTGCGATCATCGCCGGGGAAGCATCCTCTGCGCGATGGGTGTTGACCTCGCTGGGACGCATGAGTTCAATGCAAGCTGTGATCGAGGGCGGTTCGTTTTCGCAGGAGGAAATGCTGAAGGCGTACTCGGATTCGCGGAATCCGGTTCGCAAGCTATTACAGGCTGAATCGGTTGCTCCGCCTGAACAGGAAAGGCCGCGCGAGGGGAAAAGAAGTCAGTGATACGGGAAGAGGAAAGGGGTGAGAGCGTACTATCAACACTCGATTCCGTCACGAGCAACCAACCGCCTGTTCAATTTCAGACAAACGTCTCTTTGGGGTGTCGATAGTAAGCTCGGAACCCTATGCCTAACTCATGACGCCATAGCCGGATGAAATATCCCATCGCTTTACTCGTCGTCGCAAGCGTGACGCTGCTTCTGGGCGTTGGGATTCGTATGCATGCGGATTGGAGATTAAGCAACAAGCTGTATTACCATACGGCCGATTCGGAGGTGTATGAGTTCGAGGATGTGTTCGTCGAACGCAAGATCGGCGATGGTGTCCAGCTCTGGTCGGTCGTGGCGGTCGCCGCAGGAGGTTTTTGGTTCGTTATCGTGAAAATCAGGAGTGATCGGAAACGTTTATGAATCGCCGATTCAAGCTTAGATCGATCGGGGGAAGAGGACGGGTCGAGGCGCGCCAGCTCCAAGGCGTCGAAGAGGGGCGCAAAGTTGCTTTCTTTCCAGTTAGGTAACGGACGCGCCACGTTCCGCCCGCGGCGTTTTCATCTTTATCATAGCTCTTCGGCACTCTGGCTGATGTTTGTTCATCGTTGCAGAATAACATTCGCAGAGGCGCTGGCCTGGCGTTCGCGCCGGGGGCCGCGCGTGAACCAAACACCGCCAGGACCGTTGTAACTGGTGCCTTCGCCCCAGATGACGTGGTTGGTGCCTGCGGCATCGACCGACAGGCTGAGATAATCGCCGTAGGGAAATAGATAGCCGGCCGGAGTCTTGTAGGGCGCGCCGGTCGTGCGATCGGAGAGTTGTGTTATTTCTCCCCACGTGACGCCACCATCGGTCGTGCGCCGGTAGAAGGTGTTCCAACCGCGCGGGTCGCCGGCCGCGTCGCTCTGCCAGACGACGCGAAAGTCTCCCGCGACCGGCCCCGCTGCGACGGCAGGGAATCCGCTCGTGGCGGCGGCGTTTGGGTGCGAAACCTGGACCCGCGGCGTCCAATGGGCGCCATCGGTGGAGGTCGTGATCCACATCGGCTCGGGTTGTTTGATTGCCTCGCCTGCGCTGTAGGCGAGGAGGATCGTGCCGCCGGGATCGATCGCGAGGCTCGCGGTGGAGGAGAGGAAGCCGTATTCGCACCCGGGGGCGCCGTTGCAACCGGGGGGCGGCGCGGAGCGATCGATGTGGGCGACCTGCCAGCTCGCTCCTTTATCGTGCGAGCTGATGACGCTGATCTCGGCGTCGCCGCGATAGTCCAGGAAAAAATTGATGGCGACGAAGTAGATGCTCCCGTCGGGCGCGATGGTGGCGCCGTTATGATCCCACCAATGGCCGGGCGTGTGGCTCGTTAATACCGGCGCGTCGAATGTGGCGCCGCCGTTATGCGAGGCGACGAGAAAACTCTCGTCCTCGTTTAATCCCACGTAAACATCGCGCCCATCCGGTGAGACTGCGAGCCACGGATGATCGGTCCAGGGCAGCGAGGGCGCGATCGTGACCGGCGGGGTCCAAGTCGCACCGTGGTCGGAGGATTTGATCAGGCGGCTCGTCCAGTGCGGCCCATCGAGCCAGACGACAAAGATAGTGCCGTCCGCCGCGACCTCAATCTGTGGATCGGCCTGCCACTCATGGATCGGTGCGATCAGTTGGTCGAGGCCCCATGTTTCGCCGCCATCGGATGACGCGCGGAAGAAGATGCCGGAGACCCGCGCATTGAAGCGCGTCGTCAGTTGATAGACGAAACGCGAGGCGCGATCGACGGCGCAGAACGGCTCCCAGTCATCCTCGCCGCTCCAGACCCGTTCCGAATCCCAGCCCGGAGCGGTGCGCGAGGGGCGCGCGTGAGTTTGCACATCGGTCTGCGCGGCGAAACTGCGGCCGCTCCATGTTTCCTTGCGTTCGCCATGGTTGCGGTCCGCAGGCGCGAACCAACCGGTCGCGGCGCAAAGGAGCGCAAGGCCGCCGGCGAGCAGCGCGACGGCGGTGAAGCGCTTTGTGAAAGCAAACTTATTCTCGTTAGGCAAGGCCATTGGACTCGGGGAAAGGGCAGGTTAAGCGATGCTTCGGGGGAAATGCGAGATTTAAATCTTCGAGATAACTATCGACACGTCGTTGGCCGAATTGCGAGAATGAAGCAGACGACGCGATTCGTAAGATTTCGGGGATCGAAAGTTTGCTTCTGACTCCTTTTCCCTTTCCCTATCTAACCGGACGATGCAGCCGACGGCGACCGTCCCTATGCCTCGATTTTAGACCCTCGATGAAGACCGCTTGTAATCCGCGCGGCGGCTGATCTTGAGTCTCGTTAGATGTTCGACGAAGTTCAGTGTCGTGAATAGGTAAACGCGAAAGGAGGCCGCTAATGGAAGAGGAGAATATTCGGATGGCTATTGATCGGCATTGGGCCGCGTCTGCCGCGGGTGATCAAGTCGCCGAACATGAAATCTACCACGATGACGTCGTGTGTGAGTATCCGCAGTCAGGCGAGGTGATTCGCGGCCGGAGTAATCTGCAGGCGCTTCGCAGTCATCATCCGGGCAGACCATCGGGGTTTTCGATCTGCCGGATCGTGGGAAAGGATAATCTCTGGATCACCGAGTATGTGATTATCTACGAAGGCAAGCGCGTCTATACGGTGAGCATGATGGAGTTTCAGGATGGGAAAGTGTCGCGTGAAACCCAATACTTTGCCGACCCATTCAAGGCCCCTGCCTGGCGCGCACAATGGGTCGAAAGGGTGGCCGGGCCGGAGTAGCCGGAGAATTCGGGAGATTTTCCTCGCGACGGGAGATCTTTTCCTACCACGAAGGACACGAAGGGCACGAAGGAGGAAGAGGGTTTCGTTTCCCGGCCCTTTTTTCCTTCCTACTTCGTGAACTTCGTGTCCTTCGTGGTGGTAATCCGTCAGGGGCGGCGGGCGAGGGATTCCATCTCGGTGACGACGCGGTCGAGCTCGGAGATGAGTTCGCTTAACGCCGGCTGGTGTTCGTTGGAGGCGGGCTGGCGTTCGCCGGGCAAATGCTCGCGGAAGGCGGTGACGAGGGCGCGGTAATACCAGAGGGCGCCGTCCTTTCCGCTCTTGAAACGCGACCAGACTTCGTCGCCTTCTTCGCGCAGGTTGTGGACGATGGCGCGGGCGTTGTGCAGTTTGTCGGAGGCGGAGACGAGCCGGGTCGAGGCGTCGGCGTGGCGGAGGTGGGCGATGTAGTTTTCCTTCCGCTCGCGCCAGGGCGGCTTCGGGGTCTCGGTGGCGTCGGTGCAGCCGGCGACGATCGCGCCGACTTCCGGGCCGAAGCGTTGCTCGATCTCGCGCTGCCGCGGCAGACCGCCGGCGTCTTCGACGGCGTCGTGGAGGAGAGCGGCGATGGCTTCGGTCTCGCTCGCACCATACTCGAGGGCGATGGCGCAGACGCCGAGGAGGTGGCCGATGTAGGGGATCTGGGTTTTCTTGCGCAACTGGCCGCCGTGGATGTCGGTGGCGAAGAGGAGGGCTTCGGAGAATTTCGGGGAAAGGCGCATCCTTTACTCGTTAGGCTGGTTTTTCGAAAGGGCTTCCTTTCCCCGGCTTCTTAATTGTTCCTGTTTCGTGAACTTCGGGTCCTCCGCGGTGAAAAATCAGTTCTTCGTCAGCCCGCGGATGACGGAGCCGATGACGGCGCCGGCTCCGACTTCGGCGACTTCGTTGGAAGTGCCGGGAAGGTAGGGAGCGAGGGCGTGGGCGAGGTTGGCGACAGTGAGGGTTTGCAGCCAGACGCGCCCCGGGCCGGTGAGGGCGGCGAGGAAGATGCCGTCGCCGCCAAAGAGCATGTTGCGGATGCCCTGGATGCGGCTGATGTCGAAGCGCACGCCGGCTTCGAACATTCCGACGTGGCCGGGATGGACGCGCAAGGTTTCGCCCGCGGCGAGGTCGCGGGTGACGATTTCGCCGCCGAGCTCGACGAAGGCCTGGCATTGGCCGGCGAGTTTTTGGAGAAGAAAGCCGTCGCCGCCGAAGATGCCCGCGCCTAACGACTGCTGGAAGCCGACGCTGAGCTCTACGCCCGGCGTGGCGCAAAGGAAGCCGTGCCGGTGGATCATGTAGGTCTGGCCGGGGGTGACGTCGACGGGGACGATGTGGCCGGGCAATTTCGTGGCGAAGGCGACGGTGCCGTCGCCGCCGTTGGCGCGGTATTCGGTCATGAAAAGGGAGCCGCCGCCGACGACGCGCTTGAATGCGCCGAGGATTCCGCCGCCGCCGCCGAACTGGGTGGTGGTGCTGAGGTCAATCGTGCTCGTCATCCAGGAAAGTTCGCCCGAGACCGCGACGACCGATTCGCCCGCGGCCAGTTGCACTTCGAGCACGGGCATGGTGCTGCCGATGATTTGGTGTTGCATGGAGATTAATCGACTGCTTCGGCGGCGGGCGCAATTTTCCTGGCGGCCGCCGGAGGTAGGTTGTCATCCTGAGCGAAGCGAAGGATCTCGCAAGCGTTCGGCGAGGTTTTGCCTCCAGGCTCGCGTGGGGCCGAAGCGCCGCTTCCTCTGGCGCGGGTCCGCTGGCTGAAGTTGCGAGGTCCCTCGCCGCGCGTCGCCGGCTCGGGATGACACAAATCCCCGCGCGATGTCGCAGCGCGGGTGGCCTGAATCTGCGCTCTCCACGACCTCTGCGGCTAATACGATTTCGCCCAGAGCACGCGGCGCGCGCTCGGCTCGCCGGTGATGACGCAGCGGCCGGGTTCGTTAGGCGCGGCCGGGTCGTCGAAGGGGATGCAGCGGATGGTGACTTTGAGGTCGTTCTTGATTTGCTCTTCGACGGCGGCGCTGCCGTTCCAATGCGCGAAGGCGAAGCCGCCGTGGATTTCCGGTTTGGCGGAGTCGTTAGGCGTGAAGAAGGCGTAGAAATCTTCTTTCGTGTCGATGCGCCGGGTGTGCTGCTCGCGGAAGGCGAGGGCGCGATCGAAAAGGTTTTGCTGGATCGAGTCGAGGAGGGCGGGCGTTTGCCTAACGAAGTCGTCGTTAGGCAAAAACTGTTTCGTTTTCGCATCGGAGTCGCGGCGGGTGACGGCGACGTTGCCGCTTTCCAAATCGCGCGGGCCGATCTCGACTCGCAGCGGCACGCCTTTCTTGATCCATTCCCAATTCTTCACTCCGCCGCCGAGGTCGCGCTCGTCGATGTGGACTTCGAGCGGCGCGTCGTGCCATTTGAGGGCGCGCAGTTTCGCGGCGAGATCGCGCACGGCGGCGAGCACGGCGTCGCGTGTCTCCGGTTTCGGCGTGACCGGAATGATGACGATGTGGTTCGGCGCGATCCGCGGCGGGAGGACGAGGCCGTCGTCGTCCGCGTGCATCATGATGACGGTGCCGACGAGGCGCGTGCTCACGCCCCAACTGGTGGTCCAGCCGAATTCCTGCTCGCCGGCGCGGTTCTGAAATTGGATGCCGCTGGCGCGGGAGAAATTCTGGCCGAGGAAATGCGAGGTGCCGGCCTGGATGGCTTTGCGATCCTGCACCATCGCTTCGATGCAAAGGGTCTCGACCGCGCCGGGGAATCTTTCGCTTGCCGATTTCTCGCCGCTGAAAACCGGCAGGGCGAGGAAGTCGCGCGCGAAGGTTTCGTAAACGTCGAGCATCTGCCGCGTCTCAGCGCGCGCCTCGGTTTCGGTTTCGTGGACGGTGTGGCCTTCCTGCCAGAGGAATTCGGTCGTGCGGAGGAAAATTCGCGGCCGCATTTCCCAGCGGACGACGTTGGCCCATTGATTGATGAGCAAGGGCAGGTCGCGGTAGGATTGAACCCACTTCGCGTAGCTCGCGCCGATGATCGTCTCGGAAGTCGGCCGGATGACGAGCGGCTCGGTCAGCGGACTAGCCGGCGCCATTTTTCCATCGGCGCCGATCTCGAGGCGATGATGGGTGACGACGGCGCATTCCTTGGCGAAGCCTTCGACGTGCTCGGCCTCTTTTTGCATGTAGCTGAGTGGAATGAAGAGCGGGAAGTAGGCGTTGCGATGCCCGGTGGCGCGAAACATCGCGTCGAGCGCGCGCTGCATGTTTTCCCAGATGCCGTAGCCCCATGGTTTGATCACCATGCAGCCGCGCACGTCGCTTGGCTCGGCCATGTCGGCCGCGCGGACGACCTGCTGATACCATTCCGGGAAATCCTGCTCGCGTCGCGGCGTGATGGCGGACTTTTGATTGTTAGGCGCGGCCATGTGCGCGCGATATTTATACCGGCGCGCGGCTCTTGGCCAGTTCGCGGTTTTGCGCCGGATGGGAATCGGGAAAATCTGTTGAATTGAAAAGCTAGTTTTGCGTGAGGAGCGGTTCGTTAGGCGACCCGCCCTTCTCCGCGTAGCCGCCCGCGAACTCGATGCTGCAAACCGTGCGATAGCGCGCATGCGGACCGATCGCCGCGCCGGCATAATAAAATTCCGGGTTGAAAATATTCTTGCGATGCTTTCGGCCGGGCAGCCCGTCGTCCACGATCAGGGCGACGACGATGTCGCGCGCGCTCGATTTGCCGTAGGAAATATTTTCGCCCCACCAAGTGTTCCACGAGCCGTAGCGATTCATGCGTTCGCCCGGGTTGCTGCGATCGGACCCGGCATGACCAAAAGCTCCGGCGGCCTGATCGGCCACGTGATCGGCGGCAGCGAGCGACATGCCGGGCGAATCAATCATCGGCGGAAGCGGGCGCGCGCTTTGCAAAAAATGAATGGCATCTTCGATTGCAGCGACACCTTCTTGTGTCCGCATGAGACTGCCGTTCGGAAGGACGAGAATGTTTCCGCGAAAATGTGCGAGCAGCGCAACGAGGTGATTCGCGTAGAGGCTTGGATTTTGGCGGGCAAGGTTCATCTCGCGGACGACGGAATCGCCGGTCCGAGACGGAGCAGGGGAATTTTTTCCGCTGGCGGGATTAGCCGCGACGAACAAAATAGAGAACAAACAGAGGATAAACAGGCGCATTATAATAATTATAGCAATTATAATGCCCGCCTTTGTCTGATTTCCTGCCGGCTGGCCGCTCGGCGATTGTTAGGCAGAAAAACGGGAGGCGAAAACTGCGGGTTGACACTCGGGTTTTGCCCCGCTAATTTTCCCGCCCTTTCGCCAATTCAATGACAACCTTTTCTGCCAAAGCCCACGAAGTTCCGCGCAAGTGGTGGATCATCGACGCCGAAGATCAGGTCCTCGGCCAGGTCGCGGTGAAGGCGGCGAATCTGCTCCGCGGAAAGGAAAAGCCGATCTTCACTCCGCACGTCGACACGGGCGATTTTGTCGTCGTGATCAACGCGGAAAAGGTGCGGCTGACCGGCAAAAAAGAACTCCAGAAAACCTACATGAGTTTTTCCGGCTTCGTCGGCGGCCACAAGATCGAGAACGCGCGCGCGCGTCGCGAACGTCATCCGGAGTTGCTCGTCGAACGGGCGATTCGCGGGATGATTCCGCACAATCGGCTCGGCCGCGCGGTCTATCGGAAGCTGAAAGTTTACCGCGGCGCCGATCATCCGCACGCCGCGCAGCAGCCCGAGCCGGCGAAATTGGCCTAACGCCTAACGAACGCGTCTAAGGGATTTTTTTATGGCTGACACACAGGAATTTATCGCCACCGGCCGCCGCAAAACCGCCGTCGCGCGCATCCGCATGACGCCGGGCGACGGCAAAATCCAGGTCAACGGCGAAAGCTTTGAGGATTATTTCCCGACCGTGCCGCTGCAAAACGCGCTCCTTCAGCCGCTCCAGCTCGTGAAGTTGACGAACGCTTACGACATTTCCATCAACACAACCGGCGGCGGCCCGAACGGCCAGGCCGGCGCGGCGCGGCTCGCGATCGCGCGCGCTCTTTTGCAGGTCGACGCGAATCTGCGCGGCACGCTGAAGAGCGAAGGTCTTCTCAGTCGCGATTCGCGGATGAAGGAGCGGAAAAAATCCGGCCAGCCCGGCGCGCGCAAACGCTTCCAGTTTTCGAAGCGCTAATCGAACGCGTCGAGCCTTCGCTTCCGGCTTTTCGTTAGGCAGCGAGCGATCGAGCGGATCGCTACGGCTTCTTGCCCGCGGTTGCCGGCGCCGGTTTGAGCGTTGGCTTCGGCAAATCGCGCAGTTGCTCGAGCGCCTGCCCGCCGACAATATTGTCGCGATATTGCGAGAGCAAAGTCTCACAGATCTTGCGCACGTCGTCGAAACGATTGCGCGCTTTCAAGAGAGGAATTTCGGCGAGTAGAGCGAGCGGCGCGCTGAAGCTCTGCGGATATTCCGCGACCAAACGCTGATAAGTGCTGAGCGCTTCGTCGCTCTTGCCTAACGACTCCAGATTGGCCGCGACCGCCATCCACGCGCTCGTGATCAGCTCGTGTTTTGGATACTGATCGATAAACTTGTGCAGGGTCGCGTTCGCGCCCGCGTAGTCGCGTTTGGCCCGCTGATCCTGCGCAAGCAAAAGATAGGCGCTCGCGGCCGCCTCGCTGCCCGGATAACGCTCGATCACCGTTTGAAATTCCTGATCCGAACTTGCGCTCGCGAGCAGGGCCGCGGCGCTCGCCGTCCGCTCTTGCGCGTAAAATTGATAGCCGGCAAACCCAAGCCCGCCGAGTATGAGCACGGCGGCAAGTGCGATGATCGGCACCTTGTATTGCTCCCAAAAAAGGCTGCTCTCGAGCGCGGGATCGCGTGAAATCTGCGAAGCGGTTGGCATGGAAATGGGATTGGTCTTATGCCACGCGTCAGTTTTGCATGCAAGCGCCTTCGCGTCGGCGGTTCTCCCCTAACGAGAAGTACGAAGCACAATTCGCGCGCCGTCGTTAGGCAATCGCTTTAGATAACACCCGACGGCTGGTTCGCCTTTGCGCGATCGAGCAGACGCACCGGCGAGATTTTGACGACGTTGTCCGGATCGTAATCGATCAGCTTGAGCCAGTCCTCCGTGATGTCGGTCGCGGGCAGGATTTCGTTTTCGAGATACTCGGCATTGAACGCGACCTGCAAATCCGTTTCGCTAATTCCTTCGTCCTTGCCGCTCGCGATCGCGCGCTTGATCGCCATCGCCTTCGCGCGCTCGACGATCGACGCGATGATCGCGCCACTGATCACGTCGCTGCGATAAAGCGCTTCCTTGCGTCCGCTGCGCAGCGTCACTTCGAGCAGGCGATTTTCCTCGCGATTCGCAAACTGCGCATCGAGCAAGCGATCGATCAACGCCTCGATCGCGGCCGGCGTCGATTCCGCGCCTTCGAGCAGCGTGGCGTCGTAGGGCAAATCATTCGTTAGGTAAATGCGATAAATTTCGCGCGCGCCTTGTTTGTTCGGCCGATTCACTTTGATCTTGCGATCGATCCGGCCGGGCCGCAAAATCGCGGGATCGATCAAATCGGCGCGATTGCTCGCGAGAATGATCACGACTTCGTTGAGCGAATCGATCCCGTCCATTTCCGAGCAAAACATCGGCACGAGTGTCGAGAGAATGCTCGAGTAACGCGAGGCGCGGCGCGTGCCGAGAATGCTCTCGGCCTCGTCGATGAACAAAAACGGCATGTAACCTTCGCGCCGTTTTTCGCGCGCGGTCGCGAAGATTTCCCGCACCATTCGCTCCGATTCGCCGACCCACATGTTGAGAATCTCGGGGCCTTTGATGTGCATGAAATACTCGCGCATGTCGCCGCCCGATTTGTCGCGCAGTTGTTTCGTGAGGTTGTAGGCAGTCGCTTTGCCAATGAGCGTTTTGCCGCACCCGGGCGGGCCGTAAAGCAGGAAACCTTTCGGCGTCGCGTGCTGAAATTTCTGAAACAATTCCGTGTGCAAAAGCGGCAGCTCGATCGCGTCACGGATTGCTTCGAGCGCTTCCTCCTGGCCGCCGACCTTTTCCCACGGCAGCTCCGGCACTTCGTCGAGATAGTGATCGCGCGCTTGCGGACTCGCGAGCAACTCGAGCGCGACGCGATAATTCGCATCAACGCGCACATCGTCGCCGGCTTTCAAATTCGTTTTCGTCAGGCTGGCCGAACGCTGTAGGACTAACGATTGCAAACCATGTTCCGCGCCAACCCGCAGCCGGTTGTCGTCCAGCACCTCGGCGATTTTCGTCACCGGGCCGGCAGTTTCAAAACCGAGATCGCCAACGATGACGTAAGCTTCGTTCACGAGCACGCGCGTGCCTTTTTGCAATTTCGTTAGGCTGATGCGCGGATCGACGTTGCAATAATAATCCGCGCCGCCGACCACGATCTGCGCGGTGTCGCGCGCCGGACTGCCGAGAAAAGTGCCGATGCGATTGGCCGGCGAAGTCACTTTTTTGATGACCTGCTCGAGTTTCTCGATCATGTCGCGCGCGTCGCCGACCATTTCCTCCTGCGCCGCGACGTCGGCGCGCAATTCGAGGAGCGCGGCGCGCGCGAAACTTTCCGGCGGGAGCAAGGCGAGCGCGCGGTCGAAGGCTTCGACCAGACTGATCGCCTCGTCCTCGTCGGGCAAATCGTCGTCGTTAGGCCGGTGCTTTCCCTGGTTGCTCATCCCGCTTTTTCCCTCGCGCTCGCGCGCATCTTAAGAATACGCGCGCAGGAATCGGGCCGCAAACTTCGCGCCCGCGCGCCGACCAAAAATCGGTTGATGCAACCCGGCCTGCGCCCTACGGTGGGACTCTTTTCGAGGAGCCTTAGCTCAATTGGTTAGAGCGCCGCCCTGTCACGGCGGAGGTTGCGGGTTCGAGCCCCGTAGGCTCCGGAGAATTTCGCGGCCGGCATGGAAACGAGCAACGCCATTCTCCTGCGCAAACGCAAGCTGAGCGACACCAGTTTGATCATCTCGTGGTGCACCGAGTCGTTAGGCTGCATCGAAACCGTGGCGCGCGGCGCGCGGCGGCCACGCAGTCCGTTCGCGGGCAAGCTCGATCTTTTTTTCGAAGCCGAAATCCAGCTCAAACGCAGCCGCAAATCGCAACTGCACACGCTCACCGAAGCGGTTTTGCGCAATCCATTCGCCGGCATTCGTGAAAATTACGCGCGCATGCAGACGGCTTCCTGTTTTGTCGAATGGATCGAGATCAGCACCGAGCCGGAGCATCCCGCGCCGGAACTTTTCCATCTGTTGCAACGCGCGTTTGGTTTTCTCGACACGCACGATCCCGATCGAAAAACCTTGCGCCATTTCGAAACCGAGCTGGCGCGGCTCACCGGCGTGCATGGCGCGGCAAACTTGCCTGACGAACCCGCCAACGCGCTCGCCTCTCTTTTCGGCCGGCTTCCGCGCAGTCGTCGCGCGCTGCTCGACTCGCTAAAGTAACTTTCCTGTTAAGAAACTTTTCTCGTGTGCAAGGCGGGAAGCACTAGCGTCGGCGACGATGAAGAAATATTTTGCGCTCTTCCTCGCCGGAATCTTCGCCGCCGTTTCGGCGCAAGCCGGCGAGATTTACAAAATCGATCCGGTGCATTCGTCGATCAATTTCAAGGTTCGGCATTTTTTCAGTTACGTCACCGGCAGCTTCACGAAATTCGAAGGCACGATCGATTTCGATCCCGACCATCCGGAAAAATCTTCGGTCAAGGCGACGATCGAGGCCGCGAGCATCGACACGAAAAACGACCGACGTGACGCGCACCTGCGCAGCTCCGATTTTTTCGACGCCTCGAAATTTCCGACAATCACTTTCCGCAGCAAAAGTGTGAAGCAAACCGGCGCCGATCGCGGCGACATCGTCGGCGATTTGACGATGCACGGCGTGACGAAAGAGATCGTCCTGCACGCGAAACTGCTCGGCAAAGGAAAAGGGATGGACGCGCGCGGCATGAGTGGCTGGGAAGCGACGACGGAGCCAATTCATCGCGTTGATTATGGATTGAACTGGGGGAAAAACGTCGGCGGCACCGCTGTCGTCGGCGCAGACGTGGAGGTGACGATCGAGATCGAAGCGGACGAAGGTTCGTAGTTGCCTAACGAGTGCAAGTCGGCGGGCAAACTCCCGCGGCGCCTAACCTTTGATGCCGGTGAGCGTGACGCCGCGCAAAAAATAGCGCTGGGCGAAAAAGAAAATCGCGATGACGGGCAAAGTCATGAGGAGCGACGCGGCCATGACCATTCCCATACCTTTGGCCGTTCCCGGATTGGTGATCTGCACCTGGAACGCGTAAAGCCCGAACGAGAGCGGATAGAGCCGCTGATCGGCCAGATAAATCAGCGGCGCCATGAACTCATTCCAAGTCGCGAGAAAAGTGAAAATGGCGATCGCGGCCAGCGTTGGCCTAACGAGTGGCAGCATGATGTGCCAGTAGATGCGCAGGTAACCGCAGCCATCGAGCCGCGCCGCGTCTTCCAGATCGCGCGGGATGCCTTTGAGAAATTGGCGGAGCAAGAAAACGTAAAAGGCCGGCGCGACAAAGCTCGCGATCCAAAGCGGGCGAAGGGTGTTGTACCAGCCGAGTTTTTGCATGATGAGAAACTGCGGGATCATCGTGACCTGCGCGGGAATCATCATCGTCGCGAGGAGGAGCGCGAAGCAGACGTTGCGACCCGGCCATTGCAGGCGCGCGAAGCTGTAGGCGACGAGCGAGCAACTGAAGAGCGTCCCGATGAGATTGAGGATGACGAGAAAAAGACTCGTGCCGACGTAACGCCAGAACGGGATTTGATCGAACGTGAGCCGATAATTGTGGCCGATCTTGGCCCACCACGCCTCGAGCTGGTTGCTGCGCTCGAGCTGGAGCGTGATCCGGAGTTCGTTAGGCGCAACGATCGCGGATCGGCCCGCAGGCTCGAGCCAGGTCCAGTTGCGCGCGGTCGTTTCGCGATCGTTAGGCTGATGTTCCTGCCGGGTATCGACGACCCATTCGTGGTCGGCCAGCGGTACCGTGCGCGCGGCGTCGTAACGGCGGCCGTCTTTTTCGACGACGAGTTTTAGCGCGTGCCAGGTGTCATCGTAGCGCAGCGGAAAAAGCAGCCGCCGCAACCGCGTGACGGGAAAAGTCGTGCGCAAAACCTGCGAAAGGGAAACGACGTCGCCGCGAGAAAAATCGTAATGCAGCTCGGAGTTATGTTCGTTAGGCAAAGGCGACGCGACGATCGCGGCCCGCGCGGCGCCGGCGATCTTCCACACGCCGTTTCCAGATGGAAAAACGTTTTCCTCTTCTGCAAAAGATTGCGCGCGCAGAGCCCCGAGTGCGATCGCGCGGCGCAATTGCGCGACAAGATTCGCAATCAATTCCGGACGGATTTGCGCCGCGATGCGCGCGCGCAGTTCCGCGGACGGAAGTGTCCAATCGTTCGCCGGCAGAACGCCGAGCAACCGTGCGTAAATTCCGCGCGCGACCTGCCGGCGAAGATCCGCGCCGTCGACGTCGTTAGGCCAGGGAAAATTAGCCGCCGCCAGATCCGCCTCGATCATCCCGAGCGCTTCGCTCAGGCGCGGACCCTTCAGATCCGAGTACTCCCGATCGTCAACGTACGGCGAACGGATTTGCGGAATCGGCCGTTCCGGCAAAAGGCGCAACGTTTCGCTGAAAAGTTCGCGATCCAGTTTCGCCGAGGTCGCGGCCATCCAGAGAAACGGCCAGACAAAAACGAGCGAGCCGCCGGCGAGCAGCAGATAAATGCCAAAGGTGCGCGCGAACTTCATCGCCGGTCACTCGCCTTCATAATGCACCCAGCGTTTCGAGAACCGCAGTTGCAGCATCGTTAGGCAAAAAACAACGACGAACAAAAACCAGCCGAGCGCCGAGGCGTAACCCATCTGCAAAAAACGAAACGCGCTGTTGAAAAGGTGATAGGCGTAAAACAGCGTCGAATCGACCGGCCCGCCCTGCGTCATGATGAACGCCTGGGTAAAAATCTGCAGCGTCCCGATCAGCCCGATGATGAAGTTGAAAAAAATGTAAGGCGAGAGCAGCGGCAGCGTGATGTGGCGGAAGCGTTGCCACGCGCTCGCGCCATCGAGCGCGGCCGCTTCGTAATAACTTTCGCTGATTCCCTTCAGGCCGGCGAGCCAGATGATCATGCCGCCGCCCGCGCCCCAGAGTCCCATCAAGATCAGCGCCGGCTTGCTCGTGTTTTCGTCCTGCAGCCAGTTCGGTCCGTGGATGCCGAAGCTGGCGAGAAACGCATTCAGCAGCCCGGCGCTTGGATTGAAAATCCAGAGCCACAAAATGCTCGACGCGACCGCGGGGACGATCGACGGCAGATAAAAAAATGTCCGCCAAACCGCGATGCCGCGAATCTCGAGATTGAGCAAAAGCGCGATCGTTAGGCTGAGCGCCATGCCGAGCGGAATCCCGATGATCATGAACGCGGTGTTGCCGACCGATTTCCAAAAAAGCGGATCGCTCGCGAGCATCGCGTGATAATTGGCGAAGCCGATAAAGCGCGCGGGATTGAGAATGTCGTAATCGCAAAAGCTGATGACGATGGAGAAAAGAATCGGGCCGCCCGTGAGCACGATGAAGCCGATCAGCCAGGGCGACGCGCAGAGCCAGCCGCTGCGCCACTGCGCGCGAAAGTACGGGCTGCGCGTGCCTTCGATCGTGTTCGGTTTTGCGCGCGTCTCCCACCAGAAAATCGCAGCCGCGCAGGCGGCGAGGAGCGCGAGATAAACCGCCACGAAATAACGCCACGGCACGAGCGGACCGCGCGGCGGAGTGAGCGCGCGATCGAGTTGCCGCTGCACTGTGCGGGTCGCGTCGTCGAGCGCGGCCTGCGGCGTGAGCTTGTGGAAAATCGCGTTTTCCGTCGCGCGTTTTTGTTCGTTGAAAAGCAGTTGCCCGACCGGCGTGACCGGCCGGATCGGCGAATTCTCGAGCAGATCGTTGAGCAACTTCACACCGTCGCGAACCTTTTGCGGGATCGCCGGATTCGCGGCCACGTAGGTCTGGTAAAGCCACGCGTTGATCGCGCGATTCGCGTTTTGCGTCGGCACATAAACGAGGCCCTGGCTGCCGAGCTGCAAACGGTCGGCCTCCGCGATCGCTCGCGCGCCGCGTTTACTGCAAAGGAATTTGAGCAATTCCCACGCGGCGTTTTTTTGGCGCGCGGTCGACGGGATCGCGTAACACCAGCCGCTCACCCAGCTCGTCACTTTTTCCCCGCGCGCCACGGCATCGTTAGGCAAAGGCGCCGGCGCGACGCCGTAATTCAAGTTTCCGCCGTACTGCGCGAGCGCGTCCGGAAAAGTCCAGTAGCCATCAATCTTCATCGCGACTTTTCCGCTCAGGAAAGGATCGAGCTGCCCGGTCTGCGCGCTGCTTTGAAAAGCATAAACCGCCTCCGCCCCGCCTAACGAGTCATAAACCCGCGTCATCCATTGCAGCGCCTCGACGACGCGCGGCGAATTCATCGTCACGCGGCGGCCATCCGCGCTCATCAGCCGGCCGCCGTTCATCCACGCGTAGAGATAGAGCCAGGCGTTGCCGTAATTCGGCGCGAAACCGAGCCGCGTGATCGCGCCGTCCGAGCGCTCGGTCAGTTGCACCGCCATTTGCGCCAGTTCATCCCAGGTCCGCGGCGGCCGCGCCTCGCCGTTTGCATCGACAAAACCGCCGCGCTTGAGCAAGTCCTTGTTATAAAAAAGCGCGCGATCGTCGACCCGTTCCGGCACGCCGTAAGTGCCGCTCGCGCCTGTCGCCGGATCGCGGTACGTCACCTCTTCCCAGCAGGCGCGATAGAAATTTTCCGCGCGGATCGCGTCCGGCGAATTCGTTAGGCGCTCACGCGCGAGGAACGGGTCGAGATTCGTAAACGCGCCGCGCGCCGCCCACTCGCTCACCGCGTAACGATCGAACAAAATCAGATCGGGCGGCTCGCCCCCGGCGACGCTGACAAGGAACCGCGTCGGGTCGGCCGTCTGGTCGCGCGACGCGCTTTGCTCGTTGATGACGCGGTAAATCGGATGCCGCGGATCCTTCGCGTGCAAGGCGCGGCTCTCCGTTTCGAAGGCGCGAAACGCGTCGTCCATGACCGCGTTGTTCGCGCCGGCATCGCCGGTGTAATTAATTTCGACCACGCCCGGTTCGTCAGGCTGGCGCGCGCGTTCCGGCGAGAGCCACCACAAGAGCGCGATCAAAACGACCGCGAACGAAATAAGCTTCCACGCTTTCATGCGCGCGCGGCAGTTCAACGGGCAAAGCAAAGTCGCGCAAGAAATTTCGACGCGGCTGCAAGCCAAAAAATTCTGCGGGCGGCACCCGACTCGTTAGGCGAATATTCTGCCTAACGAGCGATTTTGCCTGACGACAAAGGGATGGCGGTGAGGGAGGGATTCGAACCCTCGGTACCCTTTTGGGGTACGGCGCTTTAGCAAAGCGCTGCTTTCGACCACTCAGCCACCTCACCATTCCGGGCGCGGAAGTTGCGGGAATATCGAGTCCGTTCCATCATCGTCAAACGACTCCCTTGCGCTCACGTTCGCTCACCTTCATGCGCAGCCTGACGATCGTATCACTCGCTCCATTTTTGCAAAGCTGCGCCGCGCCGCCCGAGCCGGACGAACCCATCGCGAAGACGCGCGGCGCGATCATCGGCAAAATCGCGGTCGTGAACGAACCCGAACATTTTGTTCTGATCGATCTCGAATCTTCGCTCTACGTTCCGGAGCCGGGCGAAAACGTGCGCGCGCTTCGCGACAATGCGGAAACGGCGCACCTGAAGATTTCCCGTGAGGAGAAACGGCCTTTCGTCGCCGCCGATATCATCGACGGTCATCCGGCGGCGGGCGACGAGATCGAGCGATGATTAGCGAAGCGGACGCGCTCGCCTCGATTTTGGCGAAAGCGGAGCGTTTGCCTGACGAGCGCGCGCGGCTGATCGACTCGTTAGGCAGATTTTCCGCCGGCGAAATTTTCGCGACGCGCCCGCTCCCGTCGTTCGACAACTCCGCGATGGATGGTTACGCCGTTCGATCGGCCGACTGCCGCGCGGGCGCGAAATTAAACATCACCGGCGAGCAGCCGGCCGGCGTTGATCGCGGCCTAACGATCGCCGGAAACGAAACGATTCGCATCTTCACCGGCGCGCCCATTCCCGCAGGCGCGGACGCCGTCATCATGCAGGAAGATGTGACGCGGGAAGGGGAGGCGATCGTCGCGCAGTGCGATGTCGAGGCGGGCGAATTCATTCGCCGCCGCGGCTCCGATTTGGCCGAAGGCCAGAAAATTCTCGCGCGCGGCGAACCGCTTACAGCCGCGGCGCTCGGCCTGCTCGCGTCGCAAGGCATCGCGGAAGTCGCGGTCGGACGAAGAGCGCGCCTAACGATCATCTCGACGGGCGATGAACTGGCGCGACCGGGCGAAACGCCGCGACCGGGACAGATTTTCGAGAGCAACGGTGTGCTCTTGCAGGCGCTCGCGCGCGAGGCCGGCGCCGAGATCGCGATGATCGAGCACGCGCCGGATGATCTCGAAAAGCTCACCGAGATTTTCCGGGGCGGTCTGGGCGCGGACGCGCTTGTCGTCAGCGGCGGCGTTTCGGTCGGCGATTACGATCTCGTTAGGCCGGCGTTGCGCGCGCTCGGCGCCGAGCTCGATCTTTGGCGCGTCGCGATCAAGCCGGGCAAACCGTTTCTCTTCGGCCGCGCCGGCGCCTGCCTTGTTTTTGGCCTGCCCGGAAATCCGGTTTCGGCTTTCGTCACGTTTTTGAAATTCGTCAGGCCGGCGCTTCGGCAAATGGCGGGAGCGGCGCCGGAACATCTCGGCCTGCGCAAAGTCCCGGCCCGGCTCGGCTGCGAAATCAAGAACGACGATCGCGATCGTCCCCATTATTTTCGCGGACGTCTCGACGGCGGCATTTTCAACCTCAGCGGACGGCAGGAATCGCACGCGCTTTTCGGCTTGAGCCGCGCGAATGCGCTTCTGCGCGTGGCCGCCGGCGTCGCCCTGCCGGCCGATGCGCTGACCGAGGTGGAATTGTGGGGTTAGAATTCCAACTCGTTAGGCGAGTTCGTTAGGCGAGCGTTCCTTGCGAGGTTCGTCCGCAATCAATCGTCCCATTTTTCGTCCGTCTTGAGCGAGGAAGGCTGCGCGTATTCGCCGATCATCTCGTTCCCGGAAAAAACCCGGACCCAGACGCCGGTCATGGCGTCGCGCGCGACCGCTTTCGCGCCGTTGCTGTAATACCAATCGGCTTTGAGGCGCGCCTTTTTCAGCGTCACCGGCTCGGTCTCGAAGCTGAGTTCGCCGTTGTTTTCAAAAGTGCCGAAGGCTTTGCTCTCGCGTTTGCGCTGGCTTTTCACGTCGCGCGCTTTCGATCCGAAAACCTCGTGCCTCGAGAACTCGACGTAATCGACGCGCAGGTCCGGGATCGGGTGAAAGGAATGATTCGTGACCGTGATTGCGTAGGTCCATGCTTCCTCCGAGGACTCGGTGCTGAGCGAAGCGTTGCGCTTCACGTCCACGCGCTTGAGCTCGCTTTTCACCTCCACGGCGTCGTTAGGCAAGGCGGTGCGCGCGGTGCCGGCGGCGAGGAGGAGCGCGAGACTAACGAAAAGTGGAAAAGGCTTCATCGTCTCGTCATAGGAAAAGGTCGCGCAGCCGTCAACGCGCAACCGCGCGCAAGACCGGGCGCTCTTGCCGGGTTCGTTAGGCAAAATTTTCGCCGCGCGCGACGTGATTCCGCGCCGTTATTGTCTTATAAAAAGGAACGGCCGTCGATGAGTCTGCAGGAATATCAACGTAAACGAAATTTCTCCGTCACGAGTGAACCGCGCGGCGCGAAAAAGCCGCGGCCGAAAGCGGTCGCCGGCGCTTCGCGTTTCGTGATTCAAAAGCACGACGCGCGCCGGCTGCATTACGATTTCCGGCTCGAGATGGATGGCGTGCTGAAATCATGGGCGGTGCCGAAAGGTCTGCCTTGGAAACGCGGCGAAAAACATCTCGCGGTCGAAGTCGAGGATCACCCGATCGATTACGAAGATTTCGAAGGGATCATTCCGCAGGGAAATTACGGCGGCGGCACGGTCATGGTTTGGGATCGCGGAAACTACTACGTCCACGGCGAGAAACCGCTCGAGGCGCTGAAGGAAGGCCGCCTCCACCTCGTGCTCGAAGGCGAAAAAGCGAAGGGCGATTGGGCGCTCATCCGCACCCGGCGCGACGAAGGCGGGAAAACGCAGTGGCTGCTTTTGAAAAGCGACGCCGACGTCAAGCCGCTCTCGGCCAAGCGCGACGATCAATCGGCCAAGACCGGCCGCACGATGAAACAAATCGCCGCCGCGCACGACGCCGAGTGGCAATCGAATCGCGAGCCGGGCGACAACTCGTTGCGGCAACGCATTCGCAAAGCGGTGGCGAAAAAGACGGCCGCGACCCCGAAAAAAGCGAAGCCGAAAAACTCCGCACCTAACGAACTCCTCGATGCGCTTCCTTCCGCCAAACCGCGCTTCATCGACCCGATGAAACCGAAGCTGAGCGAAACGCCGCCGGCGAAAGGCGAATGGATTTACGAGCTGAAATTCGACGGCATCCGCGTGCTCGCGATCAAGGACGGCGCGAAGACCAAACTGATCTCGCGCAACGAAAACGACCTCACGAAACGCTTCGCCGAAGTCGCCGACGCGATCGCGCAACTGCCCTGCGACGGGTGCGTGATCGATGCCGAAGTGGTCGCGCTCGACGACGAAGGCCGCTCCTCATTTCAACTCCTCCAGGCGCGCGAGATGGAGCACGAGAAAGCGCCCCTCTACGCCTACGTCTTCGACCTGCTGCAACTCAACGGCAAGCTCCTGACCAGCCTTCCCCTCGCAAGTCGCAAACAAATCCTGCAACAACTTTGCGCCGGCGCGGGCGACCCGATTCGTTACTCCGGCGAGCTCGGGCGCGACCCGCAGCCGCTGCTCGAGGCGGTGAGAAGCCGCGGCCTCGAAGGCCTCATCGGCAAGCAAGCCGACTCCGTTTACGAGCCCGGCCGGCGCAGCGGCTCGTGGATCAAACTCAAATGCGTCAACCAACAGGAATTCGTCATCGGCGGCTACACCCCGCCGGCCGGCGCGCGCAAACATTTCGGCGCCCTCCTCGTCGGCTACTACGAAAAAGAGAAACTCCTCTTCGCCGGCAAAGTCGGCACCGGCTTCGACACCAAAATGCTCGCCGCCCTCCATCGGCGATTCGAGAAGGAAAAGCGCAAAGATTGCCCCTTCGCCGATCTCCCATCGAAACAAAACGGCGTCTGGGTGCAGGGCATCACCCCCGGCATGATGCGGAAATGCCATTGGGTAAACCCCGTCTTCGTCGCCCAGGTCAAGTTCGCCGAATGGACCCGCGACGCCAAGCTGCGCCAGCCCGTCTTCCTCGGCCTGCGCGAAGACAGACCCGCCGCCGAAGTAAAGCGCGAAATCGCCTAGTGCCGCAACCTTCGAGGAGCGCCAGCCGGGCGCAATTCAACCTCCTGCCCAAAGTGCAGGGCACGCTCAAAGCCGGCGCCATCCTCACCGTCATCAGCAACACCGCCAGCACACCGATCAGCGGCACCTTCGCCAATCTCCCCGACGGCGCCATCCTCACCGTCGGCAACACCAAACTGCAGGCCAGCTACGAAGGCGGCGACGGCAACGATCTAATGCTGACTGTTGTGCAGTGAAGCTGAACCGGCCTGCTGCGGGAGAGATCGTTCGTTAGGCAAAAAAACGCGACGGGGAAAGAAACAGAGGGGAAAATTTTTCGAGAAGTTGTGTTTTTCCGCTTTACAAGAGGCGCGATTTTTTCGCATCCTGCGTTTCCAATGAAAAAGCGATCCAGAAAAATCCAGCAAACCCAGCAATCAGCAATCAGCAATCAGCAATCAGCCTAACGAGTAGGCGGAGACGCCGCTTCCTCGTCACGCTTACTTCTTCCATGCTCTGCCTTCTCGGCGGCGCGTTCTGTTTCGCGGACTGTACGCCGAGTAGTCCGGTCATGCCTCAGGGCGAAGAGACACTTGATCCTGCATATCAACCGACGGATGGAACAGTATTGAAGCGCTTCCGCTTCACGCCGCCAGGTTATCAGGACGGCCACACGTATCCGACGGTCCTGATGATTCCGCCGGCCGAATTCAAAGGCGCGGACGATCACGGCGTCCCCAGTGAAAAACAGGCTACCGCCGACCTTCAGGCTGCCGGCTTCCTCGTTTTCCAGATTGAACATCGTCTTGCGACTCCAGGGCAGATATCCGGTCAGCCGGCCCACACCTGGCCTTTCGAGACATCGGGCCTTCCCGCGCAACAGCAGGGTGATGTCGAGCGACAAATCCTGGCCGCGCTCAACGATTCTCATTGCAATCAGAGCATCTATCTGGTCGGCGGCTCCTCTGGCGGATGCCACGCCCTTTGGGTGGCCCTAAATGCGACCGCCAGCGATAGCTCGGGTTGGACCGAACAGGCGAGGCAGCACATTAAAGCGGTGGTAAGCCTCTCCGGTTGCACCGATCTCAATGACTTTACGGACTATGATCAAGGGGTCGACATTCAGAAGTACGAAGACGTCTGCGTGAACTACACGAATACGGAGGAATATCCTCCTGACCCCGCAGCTCGGGCTGCTATCCGCGAAACCAATTCTCCGATCACGATAGTTCAAGGCGCAAATTCTGGGGTTGCCCTGATTTGACGGACAGAGAGGGAAGGGTCAAAAGCCTGAGGAACCCACATGAAGACACAGTTAAGTAAACCAGTTCGTGAGCCGGCGCGCTACACGAAGGAATATAAGCAAGGAGCGTTGGAGTTATG
>DASXEB010000002.1:0-253397 GCA_036490335.1 Chthoniobacterales bacterium | reverse complement strand
CGGCTTGCTCCCATTAAACTCCGGTGCGGGTTTCCTCGGGTGAGGACAGCTCTGATGTTAAGGCATCATTCTTATTCATACTTGTCGGGTGTAGGTCCCAGACCCGCACCCGGCAACTCCCATCATGTCATCTATGCGATGGAGCCAACCCCTGGCCGGCGTACGGCCCAGCTTTCCATGACTCGAACCTCATATCCCGCCGCCCCGCTCGCCCTCGCCAGCGGTGGCTCATCTTGTTCTCGTTAGATCAATGGCAAAGATTCTCTTCACCATGTTGCCGGCGAACGACCTCGGTTTGCCGACGCGACTTGTGCCGATCGCACGCGTGCTCGCCGATCGTGGGCATGATGTTGCCGTCTTCAACCCCGCACCAGCTCCGGCCCGCCTGATCGAAGAAGCGGGGCTTGCTAACCTGCCGCTGCCTTCGCGCGCGCTTCCGGATCCGCCCTTCGACCTGGCGAAAGCGAGCCAGGCTTGGGACGTGGAGGAGTTTTTCGGGTGGCTTTTTGCCGACGAGGAATTTGTGCGCGCGAATACGGCGCTGCACCTCGATCTGATCCGCGAATTCAAACCGGACGTGGTCGTCGATTCGTTCGGAGTCTTCGCCTGCCTCGCCGCGCGGATCGCGGGGGTCCCGCTCGCGACCGTGCTCCAGGGAAATTTCCACCCGGAGAGCGCCGGCTTCCGCTGGTGGGCCGGGGAACGGCCCGCCCATCTGCCGAGCATCGCGCCGCTCATCAATAAAGTCGCCGGCGACTATGCGCTCGGGCCGGTGACACGCAGTGTCGATCTGCTGGCGGGCGATCTTTCCCTCATCGTCGGCACACCGGAGACTGATCCGGTCTCGCCGACGGCGCGCGTGACTCACATTGGACCGATCGTGTGGCAGCGCGGGGATGCGGAGTTGCCGACTGAGATTGCCTCGCTGCGCTCAGGAAAGCCGGTCGTGTGGGTGTACTCGGGCAATCCCCGCTATGCGCCGGTTCCCACGGCCATTGATTCCATCGTGGTGATGCGTGCCGCGATTGCGGCGCTCGGGGAGGCGGCGATGGAGGTGGTGCTGACCACCGGTTATCAGGAAGTGCCCGCGGAAATCGGCACGCTGCCCTCAAACTTCCATCACGCGGCTTATGTGCCCGGCCGCGCGATGGCCGAGCGGAGCGACTTGATGGTGCACCATGGCGGACACAGCTCGGTTATGCAGTCGCTGGCCGCAGGCACGCCTGCCGTCATCATTCCGACCATCTCGGAACGGGAAAGCAATGCGCGACGTCTGGTAGCTCTGGGCGCGGGCGAGATGGTATTGCCCATCGACGGCGCGAACGGCGAGAAGGAGATCGATGTGGCGGATTTTGCGGAGAAGGTGCAGCGCGTCTTGCACGAGGAGAGGTATCGCGCGGCGGCTCACAGCGTCGCGGAGCGAATGCGGCAGTTCGGGGGAGCGCAAGACGCGGCGGATCGGATCGAGCTATTGGTGCTGGGTAAGGTGTGAGGAGTAATCGTAGTGTCGAACCCATATCCAACCAAACGATGGAGCGAACGGCGGAGCGTTTGTAGGCTTCATTCTTTGATGACTTCCACACTTTGATATGGTCGCGCTGCTCCCATACCCTGTGGACTAACGTCTATGTCGCAGCTTTACAGTCCACTCCATTCACTCCGAGCGCCGCGTGGTGCCGTGCGCCGTCGCTGATCTTGTTTCGTTAGGCTTTTAACACGCGGCTTGTTGCAAGACCTAATGAACAGAGAGATTGACGCATCTACGACTCCTGCCTGGTCGCATCGGGTCGAGCTAGTGCTCCTCTGCCTTATTTCACTTGGGCTGATCACCACGACCAACGGGATCGCGTATTCCGTGGCACAGAAGCTTGCACCGAGTCTCACATGGTTGGCCGAGACCTGCATCGCGTCACTCATAGTTTGCGTCGTCGTTTACCTGAGCATTCGACCGGCACGACCCTTTGCAATGCCTCGGCCGGATACCGACTGGCGCCGCGTCTTGCGCCTTAGCAGCGTTTGGTTGGTCGTCTGGCTGTTGGGTTCTGCCGCGCGGGCTGCGCAGGTGGGGCACTGGGTTGCTTACGCTCATGGGGCGGCGGCGATCGCAGCTTTCCTGATCTTCGGCCCCTTGCAGGAGGAGTTCTTATTTCGCGGCGCGATTTTTGAGCTGGCAAAGCGCGCTTTTCCCAGCTCGCGCGCGTTTCTGCCGATTCTCATTTCGTCCGTTTTCTTTAGCCTGCACCACTTTGAGCTTCACGGTTATCGCGCGACGCCAGCCGCGCTCCTCCAGGTTGGTTTCACCTTTCCGATGGGAATCGTTTTCGGGGCTCTGCGGAGTGAGTCCGGCAGCCTTTGGCCGGCTTTAATCCTTCATTTCTTCACCAACCTGCCGGGGTGCTTCGGGTCGTGATTTGTGGTTCCGAATGTGGGATGGGGAACCGTCACCAAAAGCCTAACCATGCGATGCAGTCAACCGCTGACCGGCGAGATGGAAGGGCGAAGGGTGAATTTGTGAAGGATGAAGTGAAAGCAAAGCGCGCGCTTGCCAGCGGTGGCTGATCTTGTTCTCGCTAAGCCAATGAAGCCGCGCGATCCCATTTCGGTGGCGCTGCTCTTGGGTTATGAGGGTCAACGAGGCTCGAACCCGTTCTTGCCGCCGCTTGCGGCGAAAACGGCGCATAAAGCGGCAGCTTGTGCCGACTTTAGGCCGCCGCTTTTCGCCGAATCGACTTGGGCTTGGTCGGGGCAAAGGCGATGACATTCGGTTTGGCCAGCTCTTCGGGCGCAAGGGCCGCGTAGGTGAGTTTGTTCTCGGTGATCTCGGTCAGGGCAATATCGGCCGCGCCGGTGCCGGGCGCCACCTGGACGAGAGGACGAGCGCCAAAGCTGAGCTGGCGCACGCGCTGCGAGACCATGTTGACGAGGATTTGTTGATTCGGAACGACGAGCGAGGCTGAAGAAAGAAGTGCGGATTTCATAAAGTGAATGACTGACCTCACGCTTGAGGTAACGAACTCCCGGGGGCTGCCTGACCGCGCCATTGGTCTGAGCAGGAAATTGGCCACACTTTAGGCGAGGCGGGACTTAAAGCAAGCCTTTCCTTCCGTGCCGGTGGGAATGGCTTGCCGGTCTTATTCTCGTTAGGCCGCGCGCGAAGTCCACTTTACAGTTGTCGCGAGCGCGCGATGCTGAGTCGTGACGAAGCTTGTCCAGTGGCCAAAGGTCTCGAGGGTCTGCCTGTTTGCCGTCGCGTTCCCTCTTGCCCAGGCGCTCGCGCAAACGACCACGGGCGTGGTGCAGTTGAACAACGCCGCAGAGAGGGTGGCCGAATCGATTCGCGGCGAGGCGCTCTGGAATCATCTCGTCGATTTCCAGCGCATCGCCGACGAAAATCCCGGCCCGAAGGGTCATGGCAATCGCGATACCGGATCGCCAGGTTATAAGGCTTCGGTCGACTATGTCGTCCGGTTGATGCGCGAGGCCGGGTATCGCGTCACGATTCAGCAATATCTTTATCGCACGGTCGAAATCGGCGAGCACCCGCAGTTCACTGCGCCGGGCAAGAACTACGTTTTCGGTCAGGATTGGTTTGTCGCCCGGCTCTCGGCGGGCGGAACAATCTCCGCGCCGCTGCAAGCTGTCAGTGGCTCGGGCAGCGGTGGTGTGCCGGAGGAATGGCAGGGCTTCGCGCCCGGTCGCATTGCGCTCTTGCGACGCGGGTCGCGCAGTTACGACGTGCAGGTGGCGAACGCCGTCGAGGCGGGTGCGGCTGCGGTCGTTCTCTATAATCAGCCCGGGGAGGAGGGCGCGTCGGAACCACCGAGGTCAGATAATGGCGGCGCCTTCCAGGCGCGACTAACTCGTCCGGTTACGATTCCGGTCATCGGCATGGTTTCATTTGCGGTGGGCGCCGAACTGCGGCGGCAATGCGACGCCGGCCACGCTCCGGTGGTGCGGCTTGAGATTCCCGCGGAGCAAAAATCGGGCGTGGACTACAACGTGATCGCCGAGTCGCCTTTTGGCGACGCCAATCGCATCGTCGTCGTGGAGGCGCACCTCGACTCCATTTATGGCGCGGGCATCTTGGATAACGCTTCCGGCTCATCGACGATTCTGGAAGCGGCCTTGCAGATGGCGAAAACGCCGACGCGAAATCGCCTGCGCTACATCTGGTTTGGCGGCGAAGAGCTGGGCCTGCTCGGCTCGCGCTATTACACGGCGAATCTGAGCGCGGGGGAGCGGCAGCGAATTGCCTTCGACGTCGATGTCGATGTGACCGCGACGCCGAATTTCGATTATCTCGTGGCCGATCCGGCTTTCGCCCCAAATGTGAAACGCTTTCCGCTCAACGTGGTGCCTCAGTCGCGGATTGGGAACCATTTTTTTGCTGATTACTTTGACACCAACGGGATTCCGGCGCTCGCGGCCTGGTTTGGAAATGAAGGAACGGATTCAAATTCCTTCAGCCTCATCGGCATTCCCAACACCGGTATTCTGACCCAGCAAAATTGCTGCAAGAAACAGCGGGAAGTCGAAATCTGGGGCGGCGTGCGCGGCAATTACGAAGGCAGGATTCCGAGCTTCGATGGCGGGTGCGTCGATTTTCCGGGCCGCTGGTGCGATAACCTCGACAATAACGACCGGGCGGTTTTCGAAGTCGCGTCGAGGGCTTCCGCCTACGCGATTTTTCAATTGGCGAACCACCCGTTCGCTCGTTGACGAGGATTGCAAAGAGATGAAAGAGCATCGCGCCGAGGTGGGTGATCAATGACTCCGAAAGAATTTCGCAAGATCGCGCTTTCGATGCCGGAAGCGGCGGAAAGCTCGCACGCGGGGCATCCCGACTTTCGGGTGAACGGGAAAGTCTTCGCGACCCTCGGCTATCCGAACGATGACTGCGGCGCGCTGATGTTGACGCCGGAGGAGCAGGCGAAATTGCTCCGCGCGATGCCGGAAGCGTGCTCGCCGGCGAGCGGAGCCTGGGGCCGAGGCGGCAGCACGGTCGTGCGACTCGCCGCGGTGGATGCGAAGACTCTGCGCCCCGCGATCGCCATGGCTTGGCACGGCAAGGCTCCGAAGCGGCTGCAAGCCGAAAACGAAGAAGCCTGACGCGAGTCTTATTCTCGTTAGGCGGTTTCCGTCCGTAGCCGGCGCAGCTCACCAGAGAGGAAGCTTTACCTTTTGCCTGCGTTATTCGAGACCTAGCGGCTCAGCTCGAGCATGCGCCGGATCGGCGCCTCGGCGCGGACGCGCAACGGCTCGGGGAGGATGATTTCGGGATCGAGGTTGAGGAGCGCGGCGTGCGCTTTTTCCAGCGTGTTCATTTTCATGAACCGGCACTCCGCGCAGGCGCAACGCTCGGTCGGGCCGGCGATGAATTCCTTGCCCGGAATTTCCTTGCGCAACCGATGCAGCATGCCGGCTTCGGTCACGACGATGATCGCGTCGGCGGGAGATTCCTTGCAGAAAGTGATCATCTTTTCCGTCGAACAAACTTCGTCCGCGAGCAGCCGAACCGCGAAAGGACATTCCGGATGCGCGACCACCGGCGCTCCTGGATGCGCGGCGCGAATTGCCTCGATGCTGCGCGCCGTGAACTCGATGTGGACGTAACAGTTGCCCTGCCACAAATCCATCTCACGGCCCGTGCGCTCGATGATCCACGCGCCGAGATTCTGGTCGGGGACGAAAAGAATGTTGCGATGGTTAGGCGCGGCGCGGACGATTTTCTCCGCGTTCCCGCTCGTGCAGATGACGTCGGCGAGCGCTTTGACCGCCGCGCTGCAATTGATGTAGGCGATGACATAGTAATTTTTCTCCGCGCGCTCGTGCAGGAAACGCTCGAGCTTGTCTGCCGGGCACGATTCCGCGAGCGAGCAGCCGGCATCGAGATCGGGCAGGATGACGCGCTTCTGCGGGTTGAGAATTTTCGCGGTCTCGGCCATGAAATGGACGCCGCAAAAAAGAATCACTTCGGCGTCGGTGCGCGCGGCCTGGAAGCTCAAGCCTAACGAGTCGCCGACGAAATCCGCGAGGTCCTGAATCTCCGGCACCTGATAGTTGTGCGCCAGAATGACGGCGTTGCGCGCGCGCTTGAGCTCGGCGATTTCCGCCGCGAGATCGAGACCGAAATTTACACCGGCGCTTACCACTGTTTAATATCCACCCGGCGGATGAATTCACAACCTGACGAGAAGCGCTATCGCCTCGGATTTGTCGGCGGCGGGAAGCTCGCTGGCTCGGTCATGCGCGGTCTGGTGCGAGCGAAGTTTTGTCTGCCTAACGAAATCCTGGTGAGCGAGCCTAACGAGTTGGCGCGGGCCTCGTTAGGCGAAGAGCTCGGTGTGTTGGTCACGACGGAGAACGCGAAGATCGCGACCGAAGCGGAAATTATTCTGATCGGCGTGAAACCGGGCGTGGTCTTGAACGTGATTGCGGAAATCGCGCCGCTCGCCGCGGACAAACTGATCATCTCGCTGGCGGCCGGCGTTCCGGTCGCGCAAATGGAAGCGCAGGGAAAAGGGAGATTGATGCGCGCGATGACGAACACGGCGGCGACGGTTTGCGCGGCGGCGACGGCAATCGCGCGCGGCGCCCGCACGACGGATCGCGACATCGAGTCTGCGCGCGGGATTTTCTCGGCGATCGGCACGGTCGTCGAAGTGCCGGAAGACCAAATCGACGCCGTGACCGCGCTCGGTGGCAGCGGTCCCGCGTTTGTTTACACGATGATCGAAGCGCTCGCGGCCGGCGGCACGCGTTGCGGTCTCGCCGCGGACGTGTCGTTAGGCATCGCGACGCAAACCGTCCGCGGCGCCGCGCAGCTCGCGCTTGAGAGCAAGCTCTCTCCCGAAGAATTGCGCCGGATGGTAATCACGCCCGGCGGCACGACGGCCGCTGGCCTAACGATCATGGAAACGCACGATGTCGCGGGCGGAATCAGCGCCGCGGTTGAAGCCGCGGCCGCGCGGGCCAAAGAGCTCGTGCCGAAAAATCAGGGGACCGGGCTCAAGTCGTAAACTTCGACGAGCGCAATGCCGGTCGCGCCATTCACTCCCCTGACGATCGCTGTGTAGGCACCCGGTGGCAGGGTCGCCGTGACCGCCGATTCTTTCGCGTTCTTCGGCGCGAAACCTTCGGCGGCGATCGTCTGCGCGTTTGCGCCGGAGCCCCAGTTATCATTTTCCTGAAGCAGATTCCCATTGCCGTCGTGCAGTTCGAGCAGCGGATCGGAGAGCGCGCCCTGCACGCCGGCCGCGCCTAACGACGGCCCGAGCGCGCGCACGATGATCGGTTTGTTCTCGCTCCCGCCGATGATGAATCCGCCGATGAGCACGTTGTTGTCGTCGAGCACCTGGCCGCGGGTCGAGAGATTGCCGGCGCGTCCCGCGGTCTTGTGCAGATCGTAAAGTTCGAACAGGCCGATGCCGCCCTCGGCCGGCTCGTTCGAGTCGGAATAACTTTGCACGACCGCGGTGTAGGCGCCCGGCTGCAAGGTGAGGAGCAAGGCCGACTCGATGCTGTTCGGCGGATCGAGCCGGTAGCTCGCAATGTTCGATGCTCCCGAACTAACGAACCAATCGTCATCGTAGCCGACCTGGTTGTGATTCGAATCGTAAACCGTGATCGTCGGATCGGGCAGGGCGTCGCTGAATCCCTGCGCCGCGAGCGAAAAGCCGATCGCGCGCACAATCACCGTCGCTGGCTCCGAGCCTTGAATAATGAAACCGCCGATGAGCACGTTGTCGCCCGTGCCGACGAAGGCGCGGGTCGAGATGTTTGCGAGCACCGGACCATCGACCGCCGATTGGTAGGCCGGCCCGGTGTTGTAAAGATGCTCGACGCCGGCGATGTCGTCCGGCTGTTGTCTGTCCACATTGCTGATAACGGAATTCATGATCGCGACAACGTGCTGACCCGCCTCGTCGGGATGATCGAGGCCGAGCGTGTGCCCGAATTCATGGATCGCGACGCGATGAAAATCGGTCACGTTCGGGCGCAAATTGCCGGAGTACGAATCCCAGATGTAGGCGGTGTTGAAAAGCGTGTCCGTTTCTTCCATCACGTTCCCGCGCGAATTCAAAGTCGTGACCGCGAGCGTGTCGCCGCCAAACGAATCACCGAAAACCGTGCTCGAAAAAGCGAACGACATCTCGTCGTCATCCTCTACCGGCTTGACCGGCGATTTGAGACGCGGCGCGAGTTTCAAATGCGCGAGATATGGCCCCCACGAGCTGATCGCGGCAAGGGCCGATTCGTTGAATGAAGCGTAACCGTCGCTCAACGTCCGCGGCGACCCGAGCGACAACTGTACGGCGACGGTGCGATCGCGCGTCCACGACGGACCTTCGAGCGCGTAACCAAACGATGACTCCGCGGTGAGTAATGCGACCGCGAGCGCGAGAAAACTTTTCAACATTGGAACAAAGAACGCGGAAGAATGCACTAGAACATCGGAAAATCCAGAAGCATCATCGCGAATCCTGCGGCGCGAGGCCAAGCGCGCGACGCATTGCCTCGAGCGGTGCGGAACGATCAAACCAAAACTCGAAGGCGAGCCCGCCCTGATGCAAAAGCATCGTTAGGCCGGAGGCGTGGCGCGCCGCCGACTGCTGAAGCGCGGTCGGTTGATAATTTAGATCGTAAACGAGATGATGCCGGGCGAATTCGTTAGGCTGCGAACCTTGCGGAGTTGCCTGCACGATCAAGTCGCTTCGCGCCGAAGCCGCGCCTAACGAGTCATTTTCCCAGGGAATGACTTCGAGCGCGCCGATTTTCAAGCGCGCGGCGAAAGCCTGCATCTTGGCAAGATCGCGATTCGCGAGGATCAAACTTTTGCAACCGTCGCGCGCGCATTGCGCGGCGATCGCGCGACCGGCGCCACCGCCCGCGCCGAGAATGAGCACGCGCAGATCGCGCAGATCCGCGCCGAAACTCTCCCGAATCGCGCGCACAAAACCGGGTCCATCGGTATTCGTCGCGCGCGATCGCTTTTTTTCGAAACGAATCGTGTTGATCGCGCCGGCCTCGCGCGCGAAATCATCTGCGTCGTCGACTAACGACAAGCCCGCGATCTTGTGCGGCGCGGTCAGGTTGACTCCGCGAAAGCCGAGGTCACGAAACGCGCGCAAGGCTTCCGCGAGGTCGTTAGGCAAAATCTGAAAACGCGCATACAGCAACGGGATTTCGGATGCGATGAGCGCAGCGTTTTGCATTTCCGGCGAGCGCGAATGCGCCACCGGATCGCCGACGACCCCGAGCGCGATCGATTCCGGCGCCGGTGCGCGCGCGTCGAGCCAGGCGCGCAAATCTTCGAGCGTGTAAAATGTTTTTGCCATCTCTTCCCGCGACCGTTGGATGCCGCGCGCGCTCTCTGCTAATGTCGCGCCATCCGCATGATGCCGCCTAACGAATCGCCTAACGAGTCGCCGACTCCCTCCGATTTCATCCGCGAGATCGTGGCAGAAGATCTGCGCAGCGGAAAGCGCGCAACCGTTCACACCCGTTTTCCGCCCGAGCCAAACGGTTACCTCCACATCGGCCACACCAAGGCCATCTGCCTCAACTTTGGGATCGCGCGCGAGTTCGGCGGGGTCTGCAACGTGCGGATGGACGACACCAATCCGGCCAAGGAAGAGGTCGAATACGTGAACTCGATCATGGACGACGTGCACTGGCTGATCGACGGCTGGGCCGATCGCAATCTCGGGCTCCGGCCGGAAGGGAAGCCGTTCGAGCGCCTAACGACCGACGGCCGCGAAGATTTTGCGCAGCCGGCCGTGCGCGACGCGGCGCCGGGCGCGCGGATCGCGCCGTTTTACGCCTCCGATTATTTTGAAGCGCTCTACGCGTTCGCTGTTCGACTCGTTGGGGAGGGGAAGGCTTACGTCTGCGACATGACTCCGGAACAGACGGATGAGTTTCGGCGCCTCGGAAAAGACGGGCCGTTTCGCGATCGCGCGGTTGAGGAAAATCTCGATCTGCTCGCGCGCATGAAAGCGGGAGAATTTCCCGACGGCGCGCGCACTTTGCGAGCGCGGATCGATATGCAATCGTCCAACATCTGGCTGCGCGATCCGGTGCTTTATCGCATTCGCCACACCGAGCATCATCACACCGCGGCGCATTGGTGCATTTACCCGATGTATGATTTCGCGCATTGCCTGAGCGATTACATCGAAGGCATCACGCACTCGCTTTGCACGCTCGAATTCGAGGTTCATCGGCCGCTTTACGATTGGATTTTGGAAAACCTCGAGCTGCCGCGGCCGCGGCCGCATCAATACGAATTCGCGCGGCTCAACCTCACCTACACGGTCATGAGCAAGCGCAAATTGAAGCAGCTCGTCGATGATGGACTGGTCAGCGGCTGGGACGATCCGCGGCTGCCCACGATCTCGGGCATGCGTCGGCGCGGCGTGACCGCGAGCCTGCTGCGCGCCTTTGCCTACCACATCGGGATCACGAAATATCCGTCGCTGACCGAAGTCGACGCGCTCGAGCACGCGATGCGTGCGGAATTTAACGCGACTGCGCTGCGCCGGCTGGCGGTTTTGCATCCGCTGAAAATTTGCCTAACGAATTATCCGGAAGACAAAATCGAGGAGCTCGAAGCGGTGAACAATCCGGAAGATCCGGCTGCGGGCACGCGCAAAGTTCCTTTCGGCCGCGAGCTCTTCATCGAGAGTGCCGACTTCATGGAGACGCCGCCGCCGAAATATTTTCGGCTTCGGCCGGGCGGCGAAGTGCGGCTAAAGTACGGCTACATCATTCGCTGCGACGAAGTGGTCAAGGACTCGTTAGGCAAAATCGTCGAGCTGCGCTGCACGGTCGATCTCGAGAGCAAATCGGGCGGCGCAAACTCGAATCGCAAAGTGAAGGGAACGATTCATTGGGTGAGCGCGCGACACGCGATCGATGCCGAGGTGCGGCTTTACGATCGGCTTTTCACCGTGCCGGAACCGGACGCGGCCGGTGACTTCAAGAATTTCATCAATCCGCACTCGCTCGAGATCGTGACTGCGAAATGCGAGCCGTCGTTAGGCGAAGCGACGGCGGAGGCGCGCTACCAGTTTGAACGCCTGGCTTATTTCGCGCTCGATCCCGATTCGCGGCCGGGTCGTCTCGTCTTCAATCGCACGATCACGCTGCGTGACACTTGGGCGAAGGAAACGAAGAAGCCGGGCGCGCGGACTCGTTAGGCAAAATTGCCTAACGAACGATCGAGCCGTGCGAGGACTTTCGTTTTGCCGAGAATTTCGAGGAGGTGATAAAGGCTCGGACCCGCGTTGCTGCCGGTGACGGCGAGACGCGTGGGATGGACGAGCGCGCCGGTTTTGACGCCAAGCTCAGCCGCGGTCGCTTTTAAAACCGACTCGAGCGATGTGGCGTCGAAACTTTCCAGCTCTGCAAACGCGTCGCGCAACGCCCGCAGCCGCGGCTTGTTTTCCGAAACGAAATATTTCGCGACGCTCTCTGGGTTGTATTCGAAATCGTCGCGAAAATAGAATCCGCCATACGCGGCCAGCTCGCTGAACAAGCGGATCTTTCCTTTGCAGGTGTCGAGCGCTGCGCGCACGTATTCCTCGGGAAACTTCGCGGTGTCGATGCCGGAATTGGCGAGCGCGATCAGGCCGAGCGCGCGAAAACGATCGTCCGTCAGCTCGCGCATGTATTCGCCGTTGAGCCAGGTCAATTTCTCGAGATCGAACGACGCATTTTTGCGATTGATTTTCTCGAGCTCAAACAGCCTAACGACTTCTTCGATCGCCAGTTTTTCGCGATCGTCCTTCGGCGACCAGCCGAGGAGGCAGAGATAATTGCGCACCGCTTCAGGCAGAAATCCCTGCTCGATGTACGTGCCGAGACTCGCGCCCGCGTCGCGCTTGCTCATCTTCGATCCGTTCTGATTCAGGATGAGCGGAATGTGCGCGAAACGCGGCGGCGTCGCGCCGAGCGCGCGATAAAGCTCGATGTGTTTCGGGGTGTTCGAGAGATGATCCTCGCCGCGGATGACGTGGCTGATTTTCATCTCGATGTCGTCAACGACATTGACGAAATGAAAAATCCACGAGCCGTCGGCGCGCCGGATCGTCATGTCGGGATGCGTTTCCGGATTTGTGAGATCGAAATCGATCGAGCCGCAGACAATGTCGTCCACGACGACGTGCTCGCGCGGCGAACGAAAACGAATCGCGCCGTTGTCTTCGAATGTGTGGCCGGCGGCCGCGAGCCGATCGAGATGACGCTGGTAAATTTCGTTGCGCTCGCTTTGAAAATAGGATCCGAAATTTCCCCCGGCGCGCGGGCCTTCACCCCAATCGATGCCGAGCCAGCGCAGGCCGTCGTAGATCGCGGCGGCAGCCTCGGCGGTGTTACGCGACTGATCGGTATCCTCGATGCGCAGAACGAAAGTGCCGCCGTGGCGTCGCGCGAAAACCCAGTTGAAAAGTGCGGTGCGCGCGCCGCCGATGTGGAGAAAGCCGGTGGGCGAGGGAGCGAAACGAACGCGGATTTCAGAATTCATGTCGTTAGGCAAATGCGACGCAGCGCGCGCTCATCCTGAACGAAAGAACGCGTGCTCGCAAATCGAGGAAGCTTCGGGCGCGCGATCACTCAAGGAAAATTTTTCCGCTCCGGCGGCGCGCATGGCGATCGTCAGGCAAATTGATTTTTGCCGCGCGACCGTCGGACGCGAGCAGCCCGCGGACTTTTTCAACTTCCTCGTAGCCGACATCCCGCACCTGGCCGGCGCGCAACCAGCGCAGAATGACTCGGCGCTGCACAGCCGGGGCGAGCGCGCAAAGCTCTTTCGCGGGCAGGTTGTTTTCGTCGTCGGTGAGTTCGTTAGGCGTGAGCTGATCGAGCAACGCGTCTTCGTCGGCGAGAAGGTTGGCCGTTCGCCAAAGATTTTGCCGAAGATGATGGCCGAGCTCTTTTTCCAAACGTGGAATGATTTTGTGGCGGAGAAGATTTCGGCGCGGATTGACGGTCGCATTCGTCGCGTCTTCGCGAAATTTCAAGGCTTGGCTGCAGATGTAATCGTCGATCTCCGACCGCCAGACGCTGAGAAACGGACGGAGGATTTGCAGATCGCCGATTTGCGAAACGGACCGGATGGCGCCTAATCCGCGCCCGCCCGCGCCGCGAAACAGGCGAAGCAAAAATGTCTCGACCTGGTCGTCGGCGTGGTGCGCGAGAAAGATTGTTCGACAACGCCGCCGCCGGGCGACGCGCGCAAAAAAATCGAGACGCGCGGCACGGCCGGCAGTCTCGAGCGATTGCTTCGTCGTGCGCGCGAGCTGACGGACATCGACGCGCTCGATTTCGGCCGGAAATTTCCACTTTGCCGCCAGGCGCCTCACGAACTCGGCGTCGGTCGCGCTGGCGCGACCGCGCAAACCGTGATCGAGATGACAAACGACGAGCCGCGAAAAGCGATGCTCTTTCAGCCAGTGCAAAAGCGCGACGGAATCGCGTCCGCCGGAAACCGCGACGAGGTAGCGGCTGCCAGTCGTACAATCTGGCGGAATGTTGGGCTGCATTGTTGAAAAGAGGCCCGAGAGCGTGCAGGGTCAAGCAGCTGCTGCCGGGTCCTTTGTTCGTTAGGCAGAATGTCCCCGGCGGGAATCGAACCCACATTTAAGGTTTAGGAAACCCTCGTTCTATCCGTTGAACTACGAGGACGAATTGTCTTTCGCTCGATTTTCGAATCCGGGCGGTCGAATGTCCAGCGATGAAAATGCTCTCGCCGCCGGAGGAGATTTGCCTAACGAGAAAAGGACTGGCGAGCGAAAATCAGTTCGCAGTGATGACGTCGAAGACGCCGGTCGAGTAGGTGCTGCCGCCATTGGCGTAGTAGAGGGCGTTGGTCGGGCCGTCTTTTTTGTTCCCATCGCCGAAACCGATTCCCCAGAGGCCGGGAATAACGATCGCCTGTCCGGATGAGTCTTCGAGGAAGCCGGCGAACGCGCCCGTTTTCGGATTGTAGGCTCCGATCATTCCGCTGGTCGTGTTGCCGACGAGAATCATTTTGCTGAAGAGGCCAAAGTTTGATGGCGCCTGCGCGAGACCCCACGGCTCGGAAAATGAACCGGTCTCGAGGCGGACCTTGAGTTTGCCGTCGGTGTCGAACGCGTCGACGTAGCCTCCGCCGGCGGTGCGGTTGAAAAAGCTGACCCAGATTTCTTTGCCGATGGCCTGGATGCCGTAGGGCCGATATGAGGTTGGAATTTTCTTGTCGGAAAATTTTCCGGACAAAGTGACCGGCGCGAATGTGGCAGCGTCGTAAGCCTCGACGTTGCCGTTGAAATTCGTCGCGTAGTAGACAGGCAAACCAGTGGCGGCGTTGGTCGCGAGCGCGAGCCCGAAGTAGGAGGCGCCCGAGCTAGAATGATTGACAACGATGGCCGAGTTGGCGACGTGGCATTCGTAGCAACTGGTGCCGCCCGGGGGTGGTTTCGTGCCGGCGTTCCAGCTTGAGATCGTGCCGTCGAGGGTCGCGAAGGTGAAGTTGTTTGCGCCCGGACCGGGACCGCCGGTTCCGTTGTAAGCGGTGCCGGTGGGGCTGCCGACGCCGCCGCCCGAGGCGGTGGGAATGGTAATGACGAGCGGAGAAAGCGATTGGCTGCCGCTTTTGTTGACGGAATAAAGAGTGGAAACGCCGGTGCCGTTGTCGGAAACCCACCATTCGTTTTCGCCCAGGCTGCGATCGGCGGGTCTCGAGATGCCCCAAGGGTTTATGAGGTATTGGTCCTGGGTGTTGTCGACGATCGGAGCAGCGCTGTAACTGTTGGTTTGCGCTTCAGAAGTCGCGCAAGCGAGAGCGAAGAATCCCAATAAGCAGATGATTTTCATATTTTGCAAAAGCGCGCCTGTCAGAAATGCGGCATTGGTCAGTAAGGTTCTCCGCGCGCCGAGTCAATTCGGTTGCAGGGAGATCGCGAAATGTTCATTCCGCCGGTCCTAATCTCCGCGAACATGTTAACGGGCGCTGCCTAACGAGAAAAGGATGGCCGGCTAAATCGCGACGGGTTCGCTGTCCGTTCGGCGCATTGATAAAAAAACCGCCCGCCTGGTCGAACAGGCGGGCGGTAACCAATTTTCAAGTGAGCGATCTGAGATCGCGCGAACTTTAGCCCTGACCCGGCGGGTTTTTCTTTTTGCCTTTTTTCGGAGCCTGCGGCGGACCGGCGCGATGCATGGGCGCTTTGCCGAGTTCCGGATTGTGGGTCGTAACCGGCATGTGCGAGCTCGGATGAGTGGTTGTTTTCTTCAACCGATTATTCGTTTGCGCGGTATGTTCAGTCTTGCCGGTCTGTCCGGTTTTGCTCGTCTCGCTGGCGGTCTTCCCAATTGTGGCCGCCTTGGCGGTGGTTTTTTCCGAAGCGGCCGAAGTCTTCACGCCCGTCTGTTTCCCGGCCAGCGCTGTCGTCGGCGGCTTGCCTTTATTGGTCGAGAAATGGGTTGCGGGATTATTTTTTGCAGCGGTTGCCTGCGAACGCTGGGTCGAAGTCGGCGGAACGTGCGGGGCTTTGGCTGCGGCCTGCTCTTGCGCAGTGGGCTTGGCGGTCGCGCCACCGGGGCCGTTGAAACTTGCCGAACTGCCGGCGTTGTTGCTGGCAACTTTGTTATCGACGTAGGTATTGTGAATGACAGTCGTGTTGACGCGGCTCACTGCCGTGTTGTAGCGGAAAACGCCGCCGTCCCACCGACCGCCGTAGTAGCCGTGGCCGACGTAACCGAATCCGTAATCGATTCCGCCGTAAAATCCGACGGTCGGTCCCCAGTAACCCCGGTTAAAAACGTAGCGACCGCCGGCGAAGCCCCAATATCCCGGCGTCCACAAGAGGCCGGCACGCGGCGGGGCGACCCAGACGCCCGGGACCCAGTAGTAGCCAAAGTTAGCGTAATCCCAGTAACCCGGTGTCCAAAGGTAGCCGGGCGTCGGGCAGAGCGGCTGCTCGTAAACCGGGATGACGGGTGGCGCGATCGCCACCGAGACGGCGACGAAGGCCGATGAAGAAGCGAGCGGCATTCCCGCGAAGAGAAGTGCTGCAAGCACAATGGTAGGAAGTTTAATTTTCATTTTCTGATGTTGCATGTTTGTGAACGGAAAGACGCGATCACGCCGCCACTTATTCAAACGAAATCCGCCCGGATTTCGTTAGGCAACGCGATCGCCACAATACGTAATCGGTTCGAGTGCGGAAACGAGCGTATCTGCGTGTGCAAAAAAATTTAGCGGCCGATTCGAACGATGTGAAAAAATCCGCGCATCGCTTTGCTTTCCCTACAAACGACAAACCCCGGGCACACCTTTCGGCGCACCCGGGGTCAGATTTATCGATTTTCCCCTAACGAGGAAAGGACGCTATTGGGTCAGCGTGTTGATCAGCGTCGGGCCATTCGGACTGCCAAAGCCGGTGACGAGGTCGTAACCCTTGACCGCGCTGTAGGCGCCGTTTGAACCGGACAAGATGTCGTGGAAGTTGGCGTTATATTTCTTCGCCTTGCCCAGACCGATTTTGTAGAAGGTCGGGTTCAGGAAACCGAGAGTCGAGCCACCGCCTGCGACGGCCTGTTGATTGGCCAGAGCGAGGTAACCGGCCCAGCGCGGAGCGGCGAAGCTTGTGCCACCCCATCCGCCGCCACAGCTGCCGTCGTAGCAGACTTCGTTATCGAAGTTACCTTCCGCGGCGATGTCCGGGACGTTACGATAGGTTTTCGAAATCCCAACCACCTTGGCGAATTTCTTGTTCTTCTGGTAGGACGGGATCGGCAGGTGATCCGGCGAGATGCCACCCGTGCTGTCAGACCAGGCGGTTTCCGATTTCCAAGTGCCACCCGCGCCGTTCGTCACCAGATCGGTGCCGCCGACTGCGATCACGTTACCATCTTCTCCCGGGAAATAATATCCACCGGAAGTGTAGGAGCCGCTGTCGCCCGAAGCCGCCAGGAAGGTCTGGCCCTGGCCAGCCATCTCGGCAAAGATCGGATCGTCCGTCTTGGAATCGGCCGGACGCCAGGCCCAGGAACAACTGATCGATTTGCAACTGTTGTCGCTCACCATTCGGTTCAACATCGCCGTGTCGGTCGAACCGACGTAAACGACCACAGAAATCATCGAAGGCGCCATCGAGACTGCCTGCTCGATATCGAGCGCCTGCTCGGTGTCGTCGCAAGTCGTGCAGGTCGCCGGTGTGCCGTCGGTTGAAATCGGCGTTATTGTGACACTGTTGGCCGGGCCGTAATTAGTGAAATATCGGGTCACGTCCGCCGGATTGTATCCCACGTATTCCAGAAGGCCGACCGATTGACCTGAGCCGTTAAGCGAGCCGGTGCCATAGTAGGCTTTGCGCATGTCGGTGCCCAGGAATTCGCCGCCGGGACCTGATCCAGTCGCATTCGGCGCCGCGTTTTCGTTGCGCGCCAGATTGGCCGGGCGCGGAATCACGAAGTCATCGAGACCGGACACATGCCACAACTGAACCGAAAGGTCGGTCGTCGGTTCGCGGTCAGGCGCGAAGAACGTCCGGTTTTCGGTCGGATGCTGGTAGACATTCATCGTCACGTGTAACGCTCTCTCCACATCAGAAACGCGGCCATTCACTTGAACAACGAGGCGGTTCGGCGCGGTCTCCGTCACGACCAGCCCGTTCTCGCGCGCCCAGCGCACGACGGCGTCGTAATCTTTCTGCGAAGGGCCAAACATCTCGGTGAACTTCTCCACGCTGAGATACTGGCGGTAGTTCGGACTGCCCGGCGTTTGCAGATTATCCAGGAATCCCTGTAATCCCGCTTCATCGCGAAGCGGCAGGACGATCGCCAGGTGTAACGTCGCACTGCCATCGAGATGTTGAACAAAAGCCGCCTGCTGCTGGGTCACAGCATCGCGGGTTTGACGGGTAAGGAGCGATCGGTTTTGGGCCTGCGCGGAGTGCAGGCTGACGAAAGAAAGAAGCGCCGCCGCGGAAACCGCAACCGCCGCTCCTCGATAACGAACGAGTATGGATTTGATCATATTTTTTTGTGTGGCCGTTTTAAGACCGAACGTCCGGTATAACAGATACCGAATCGTTCGTCTAGCGAAATTGTCCGCCGAAGAAAAAAACGAGTGCGGGCGACGCTATCCGCGATTTGATTTTCGAACTCTCTTGCCAGCGCTCCGCATCGACTCCTTTAATCAGGAGCCAGGACATGGGCGCTCCGATAATCCGGGCCTGTGTTTTCGGTGGCTGCGCCTAACGAGTAAAGGACAGGCGATAATCGCCGACGCCTGGCAAAGATCGATTTCCGGTCAGGCAAGGCGCACAAAATATTCCCGCAAGCGTGCCGTATCAGCCGCCGCGTCGGCAAGCGCGACATAGCCATCCGGACGGATCAGGTAGGCCGCGTCTTCCCTGAAACCGGCCCGTTTCATTTCGTCCCGCCAATCGAAAACGTGCAGGGCCAACCGAAGCTCCGAACAGGCCTTCGCCAGATCGTCCTTCGCCTTCCCGTAAACATGGACCTGCCATTTCAGCGCGGTGAGCGGCGCGAAGTTGTCTTCTCCCGACTTCAACTCCAGCCACGGAAGTCGATCGCCGCCGTGAATCGCTCCAGCTTTCCCGGCGCTGAGACGACTCCGCCGATATTCAATTCCGGTTTGTGACGCCGTTCGAAAAAAGAAACGCCGCAAGACCGGCAACCGGAAAAGCAACGGCGCGATCACAGGCACGATCCGCGCTCGCACGATCGCGGCGACGCGGCCGCGCTTCGTCGCCAAAGTGAATCCGCGATCAGTCGTAGCGACGAGCCGGCGGGCAAAGGCGATCCGTTCCGCCTCATAGGTCTCGAGCAGATTTTCGCTGAAAGCGCCTTGCACGACGGCCGCGATCTTCCAGGCCAGATTCACGGCATCGCCGATCCCGGTATTCATCCCTTGTCCGCCGGCGGGACTGTGAATGTGCGCCGCATCGCCGAGCAGAAAAACGCGGCCGTCGCGAAAGCGATCGGCCACTCGATGATGGACGCGGTAGGTCGAGAACCAGTTCACCTTCGAAATCGTGAGCCCGAGATGCTTGATCGCGCGCTCGCTCACATCGTCGAACGTGAGCTCGCGCGAGTCATTCTCCAAACCGCGGCTCACGTTCCCCACTAGGCGCACTCGCCCTTTTCCCTTCATCGGAAACAGGAGCAGAAGGTCCGCCTCGTCCAGATCAATGTGCAGTTCGTCGTCGATCGCGCGGCCGCTCGCTTCGACATCCGCAACATAGAACCGGCCTCGATAAGTGCCGCCGGGAAAACCGATGCCGAGCGATTCTCTCACCGTCGAGCTCGCTCCGTCGCAACCGGCGAGATAAGCCGCTTCGCAGCCAGCCTCGGAGCCATCCTTTTTGCGCAGCACCGCCTCGACTCGATCCGCGCGCTGCGCGAAACGAACCAGCTCCGTCTCGCGCTCCACTTGCACGCCGAGCGCCTCGAGATGCGCGATGAGCAAACGTTCGTGAGCGTCCTGCGGATAGACGAGCGCAAAAGGAAACGGCGTCACACCTTTTCCGATGTCGCGCAAAGGGACCCGCGCGGCTTTGGCGCCTCGCACCCAGAGATTGACGCCCACGACTTTCACCCCGCCCTCGACCAGCTCGTCGGCAAAACCGAGCTGCTGATAAAACTCCAGCGTGCGCGCCTGGACGGCGAGGGCGCGCGAGGTTGTGCCCGCTTCGCTTGTCCGGTCGATGATTCGCACGGCGATCCCGAGCCGGGTCAGCCAGAGCGCCAGTGCCAGACCGGTCGGGCCTGCGCCGGCAATCAGGACGGTCGGAGTCTTCAACGCGTTTGAAGTGGCGGCATTGTCTGGTTAGGCGGTCGTTCGCTCCAAGGTTGTTCGGCCGAAAAGTTGCTTCACCGATTCTCGCGAGAGCACGATGATCGTGAAAAGGCCAAGAACGGTGCCGAACGGAAAGAAGACGCATTCCAAACAGGCGATCACGAAAACAAACCAATAGCCTCGTCGCGATCGGAGAGAGCGCCCGGCCGCCAGAATGCAGACGGCGAAGGATTCGCCGAGCAGAAAAAGAGTGATCCCGATGCAGACGAAGATCCAGCCGAACCAGACCGGCGGCGGCTGCCCGTGTTTTGGTGGAGGCGCGTGCAAAAAGGCCCAGCCGATAACCGCATAGCCCAGAGTAAGGATGGCAAACAACGCCGTCAGTCCCGCCACGATATAATGAAAGATGGTGAGGAGCCGAAGGTGCTGCTCGTCGTCGTTGCGCCCTGCCATTTGCAAAAAGAAGAGCAGGCAGGAAGGCTTGTGGCAAGGATGCAGTCTTGCCTAACGAGTAAAAGACGACAGGTCCAGGCACGGCCGCGCAGACTGGCCACACACCAGCGCCCGCGGCATGCACGGCCTGGCGATCGCGAGCGTCTCGTTCTTTCGAGCTTGCCGGCGGCAATTTCGCCAGAGGAAACCGGTGCAGGAAAACCGTCGTTGACATCGGCGCTTGGGGTCAGATTCTTTTCGATCATGACCGACAAACCTCGCCGGGCGAATCAAGAGCAAATGGGCGCAGCGAAACGCCGGGACGAACGAACAAGGAGAAATCGCGGGCCAACGATCGCCCGCGCAGATCGCAAAGTGCGAACCTCGCGAACTGCGAAAGCCGCCGACCCAAATTCCGCGATCGAGTTGGAAATGATTCCCAACATCGGCGCGTCGCTCGCGCGCGATTTCCGTCGGATCGGGATCGGGAATCCGCGCGATCTTATCGGTCGCGACCCGCACGCACTTTACCAGGCCCTCTGCGAGAAGACGCGCACTCGCCAGGATCCGTGCGTCCTCGACACCTTCATCTCCGCGGTCCGTTTCATGGAAGGAGCGCCCGCGCTCCCGTGGTGGCATTACACCGCCGAACGCAAACAGCGCTATGACACCGCGTTGTTAGGCCGACGTCGACAAAAGGCCCGCGTTCCAGTCAAAGGCCGCCCCGGAAAGAGGGGATGAATTAGAAACCAGGAAGCCAGAAAAGGGAAGGACGTTTTGCCCTTATATTTCTGGTTTTCTGGCTTCCAAATTCACCTTTCTGCCTTTGCTCAACTAACGAGTAAAGATGTGTGCCTAACGAGCAGTGCTCTACGTTTGTTTCTTCGGTACCGCCTCGAAGGAATCCTTGCCAGTATTCTTTTCCATTCGTTAGGCGAGTAGGATCGCGCAAGATTACGACGACACACGATGATCGGACAAGCCTTTAGTTTCCCTCCTGACAAAAATAGAAAACGCGCGAGCCTTGCGACCCGCGCGTTTCCCTTTTATCCTTTATTGGTTAGGCCCCGTGGCCGGTGATTACGGCGCGGTGATGTTGGCCGCGTCGCTATACTCCGACGGGCCGGCGGCGCCGACGGCGTTGACCTGGACGATATAAATATCGCCGCGGTTCATGCCGGTCACTTCCACGTCCGCGCGGGTCGTCTGTTTTTGGAAGACGAAGACCGTGGGAGTGGCTGCGAGCGCGACGCGCCAGTTATAGATATAGGCGCCGTTAATCGCCACCGTAGAGGCGAAGAAGGTTCCGAACATCTCGCCTGCGGTCGCGACCGGCGCGGTTGGCGTCGGGAGCGGACCGATTGGCTGGCGGGTTGGCTGTTGAATGGGAAAACCGCTCGAGAGCAGAATCGCCATGTCACCGTTGGCGGTGACCGTTACGTAGTAGGCGAGCGGTCGCACTATTGCGACCAACTGTGCCATCTTCGCGTTTTTGATCGCGGTTAAAACGCGACCCCCATCTGCGGCCGCGGCAAGAGCCGCTTTCGCCGCGTCGTTGGCAGCTTTCACGTCCACCAGCACCGGTAAAGGCGAGGTGTAGTTAGCGTTGCCAGTCATTGCCAGAATAATCACATCCACGATTGCGCAGATGATGATGTCTGGTAGTTGTAATAGCCATGTTATGGCTGCTTTTGTTATTTGCATGCCTGCCTGGTTAGCATGGGTAATGCCAACCGTCGGAGCCAACATGTTAACCCTCAGGTTTTTAGCTTTTATGGTGTTTCTGAGAAAATCGTCGCAGGTAGAAGTTTTTGAAAATAAATGAAAAAAGTTTAAAGGGCGACTTTTCGTCACTAGTCGAAACCGCTCGTCTGGCTCATTATTGACGCCGAAGTGGCCTGGAAAGGTTTCAACAGACGCTTTCTGAACTTCAACAGCCTCTTCCCGTCTTTCAACAGACTCTGTTGAAAGACAAATAATGTCTGTTGAAAGACGGCCAGAGGCTGTTGAAGAACGCCCAGCCCCTGTTCAAAGACAGGCGCAGGCTGTTGAAAGACAGGAAATCTCTTCCCGTTGACGGCTAACGATTTCTCAATCTTTCCCAGAGGCTGTTGATCCTTCAACAGGGGCCGCCTGTCTTTCCACAGCGCCTGTTCAAGGCTTCAAAGTCCTTGTTGAACCTTTCCCAAAGTTGCATTTGGGCCGCTGTCCGGCTCTAAACTCGCAAATTCCTTGCCAACTCGTCGCCTCAACCGCTAACCTCCCGTCTGTGTCCGCAAAACCCTCCGCGATGATCGACACCGGCGTCATCTATGGCGGGGAGCAAATACCAAATCTGCTGAGGAAAAACGAGCGATGAAAGGAATCTGCCTAAATCTAAAACGGATGCCCGCCATGCCGCGCATTCACTCGTTAGCCGAGGTCAACCGCGATGCGGTGCGGCCATCTTCCTCCCGGGCGCTGACTGTCTGAATCTGGGCAGCCTGTTGTTTGAGCGCGGCTTTCAGCTCCCCAACCGTCGCCTCCAGGCTGGCCTCGCGCGCGGCCTCAGCTTTTAGCTCACTCACGGTCGCTTCAAGTTGCTCGACCTTGCGATGCTCCTTCAGAAATTCGTTAAGCAACATCGCGTTGACCGCTTCGTAGCGCACGGTGTAAGGCTGGCCCGACTCATCTCGCGCCACCAGATCGGGATCTACCTTCGCCACCTGCTCGGCGACCAGGCCGAACTGCGGCGTGCCTAACGAGTCCAGTTCTTTCTTGTAGCGAAAGGTGACCGGCTGGAGCGACAAGAGCACATCGCTCGCATCTTTCATCGGCTTGATGTCATCCTTGAAACGCGCTGAGGAAGTCGCCACGCCGAGCTGGCCCATTTTATCGACGACGACTGCGACCCCGCTGGAGACCGTGACGCCATTGATGCCGGCAATGAAGGTTTTCTTTTGCGTCTTAATGTCGCCGATGCGGATGTAATTGGCGTCGCTTTTGGCACCTTGGTTGCCGATCTCAATATTATTCGATCCGTTGGTCACCTTCTCGCCAGAGAAATAACCCAAGGCAATGTTGCCGTTGCCAGCGAAATTCAACCCGGCGAAGCCACCCACGGCGGTATTATTGCTCCCGTTCGCACCGTTCATCGCTTCGTCGCCTACGGCAGTATTTTCGCTGCCGGACGAATTGGCCATCGCGTCATTGCCTATCGCGGTGTCGCTGTCGCCAGTGCTATTGAATACCATCGCCCCAAATCCACAGGCCACGTTATCGGACGCTGTCGTTCCATTCTCCAGTGCCGTGTAACCTATGGCTACGTTCCCCACGCCCTTCGTATTGGAAACCATCGCATTGTTACCGATGGCGATATTGTAATTTCCACTGGTATTGCTGAGTAGAGCTTGGAAGCCGACAGCCACATCGCCCGAGCCCGTCGCGCTTCCTGCGAGCGCATGGGAGCCGACGGCCGTGTTTTCTGCTCCCGCGTTTCCGTAAAGAGCCTGATAACCTAACGCGGTGTTATCAGGCGGCGGATCATCGGGGGAGAGCGCCTCGTCACCGAGCGCCGTATTATCATTGGCATACCCTACGCCCGGCGGAGGCTCTACGGCCAAAACGGCAGAAGGAAGAACCAGCGCGGCGACGAGGCTAAGAACGGAGGCGCGGGATGTTTTCATGCCCGCGAGTCTGCCAAACAAGCAGCGCCGAAGCAAGCTTAATCGCGGGCCGAGCGAGCCGAGTCCTTTACTCGTTAGCCGAGACGAACCGGGCGCTGGCGGTCTTAATCTGCACCTGTGCGCTGACTTTCTCGACCGTCGCCTCCAGGCTGGCGACCTTGGCTTCGAGCGCCGCGACCTCGCGCTGCTCCTCGGTCAATTCCCGGCGGAGCTGGGTGTTTTCGGCGTTCTCCGTGGAAGCGGCCACGCCGAGCTGGCCTTGTTTGTTGATCACGACCGCTACGCCGTTGGAAATCTTCACGCCGCTGATCCCGGCGATGAAGGTCTTCTTTTGCGTCGCTGTGTCGCCAATGCGGATTAGGTTGGCATCGTTCTTCACTCCCTCGTTGCCGATCTCGATGTTGTTGTCGCCCTTCGTGAGGTTAAAGCCGCCATTGTAGCCGATAGCGATGTTATTTGAGCCTGTCGTGCTGTAGGCCGCGCCGTAGCCTAGCGCGACGTTGTTATCGCCGCCGCCCATTCCCATCACGGCATCTCCGAATGCGGCATTCTTGCTCCCACTAGCGTTGAACGCCAATGCCCCCGCACCGACCACCGTATTTGACGACCCCGTTTGATCGTCGGCCATCGCGGCGTAACCGATCGCCGTATTTTGAATAGCGGTTGTGGCAGCCTCCAGAACTGAAGAACCGATGGCGACGTTTTCTCGACCGGTCTTATTTGCAACGAGGGCATCATCCCCCACCGCAATATTAAAGCTACCCGTCGTGTTCCCATATAACGCATCGGAACCGAGTGCAGTGAGGCCTCCGCCTGTCGTGTTGCTAATGAGCGCCTGGCACCCGACGGCGGTATTACCTGATCCGGTTGTATTGTAGTACAGGGCGTCAAACCCTAACGCAGTATTTTCGCTGATACCGGTGGATAAGCTAAAAAGCGCATCTTGGCCTAAGGCAGTAGTCTGGTTCGGATAAGCACCTCCAGGCGGCGGGTCGACAGCGAGAGCAAGGCCAGGAAGGACGAGGACGGCAACGAGGCCAAGAGCGGAGGCGCGGGATGTTTTCATGCCCGATTCTGACAAAATGGGCAGCGCGAGAGCAAGCTTAATCGCGCGCCGAGCGGGCCGAGTCCTTTACTCGTTAGTCGAGACGACTTGCGCGTGGCCGGTCTTAATCTGCACCTGTGCGCTCACTTTCTCGATCAGCGCGCTCTGCTTCGCCACGGTCGCTTTCAACTCGGCGAGTGCGGCTTTCATCTCGCCGATCTCATCCTGCTGCGTCTCCACCTTGCGATGCTCCTTGAGAAATTCGTTGAGCAACATCGCGTTCACCGCTTCGTAGCGCACGGTGTAAGGCTTGCCGCTGTCGTCGCGCGCCACCAGATCGGGATCGACCTTCGCCACCTCTTCGGCGACGAGGCCAAATTGCGGCGTGCCTAACGAGTCCAGCTCTTTCTTAGCTGAGGTAACAGGTTAAAGTAACAGATTAGCTTCGCCTTCGGGATCTCGGGCTTACTGCACGACAGTGAGGGTGAGATCGTTGCCGTCGCCGCCTTCGTAGCTGGCTTGCAATTTGGTGTTGCCCGCGGTGACGATGGCGCCGTCGGCAAGGTTGGCGAAGGTGCCGCTGATCGGTGTGTTCGCGGTGTTGCTGATGACGGTGAAACTGGTGCCGCTAGGCAGCTTGCCGGTGATTTGATCGGTGAGGATGAATTGCGCGCCGCTCCCGATGGTGACGCCTTTGGCGGCGATCTGGTCGCTCTTCACTTTGCGTCCTTTGCCGGAGAGCAGGCAGTTGTAACTGCTGCTCGCTTGGAAGGTGACGCCTTTCTTGATCTTCAGGGTCACGGAAGTTGCGGTGCCGGCCGCCGGAGCGATCGTGGCGTTGGCCGCGACAGTGAGCGTGCCAGCAATTAAGCCGCCGCCGCCCAGGATGCCTCCGTTCACGGTTGTCGTGCCCGTGTAGGTATTGATTCCATCGAGTACGAGTGTGCCGGTCCCGCTTTTCGTTAGGCCTCCGGTGCCCTCGATCACGCCAGAAAAGGTGGTGCTCTGGTTGTTGCTGCCAATGGTGAGCGTGTTCGCTGCAAGCAGGACTGAGCCTGCGCCAGCTAATGAGCCGATCGTTACTCCAGGGTTACGGTGCCTGGTGATGTCCAGCACGGCATTGCCATTGAGCATGATGCTGGCCTTTCCGCCTTTAGATTTCTTGGCAAAGACGATTGCGCCACCTTGCGAGCCATCCACTCCGCCATTTGCCGTGATGTTTGCATTGGCTGCCGTGGCGGAGTCCATGAAGAATAGCTCCGTTCCGCTCAGTCCTGCTCCCATGCCACCGTTGATGATGAAGGTGGCCTTGTCTGCCGTGGCGATGCTGTCGAGGAGGATGAAGCCGCCTATTTCGCCGCTCGTGCTTCCGCCCACGGCCGTGAAAGTGCCATCCCCGGCGTCGGACGAGCCCTGGAAGTCAATCTGGGAAGAATACTCTCCCTGCCCACCGGCACAGTTACCGTTCATGTGCTCAGCCTTGTTGCTGCCGTCAAAAATTGCAAAGGCCGCGCTGGTAAGGTTCAGGGTTGAATTTCCACCACTCGCACTATTAAAAAAATTAATGGTCGCGTCATTGCTGGCGTTAATAGTAGCATTCGCTGCTGTGCTCGAATCCCAAAAGTCCAACTGGGCTTGGAGGGATCCAGTCGTAAGATTGAGCGTCGCCGTGTTCGCGGAGGAAGCGTCGAAGAATTCAATCGCTCCACCGATAGTGCTGACCGTGATCATATTGCCAGCTGTAGAGCTGTTATAGAAGAAGAGGGCGACGGCATTTTCGTCGGTATCCGGAGCAACAATCGACTGCACCGAGCCTGAGTTGTTCACGATCCCCGCGCCATAGAAGAATAGGTTGTAGATCTGAATCGTAAGCGTGTAGGGCGGCGCACCGCTGTTAAAAATCGCGCTGTCGAGACTTACACTCGCATCGGTAATAGAGAGATTCGTCACCGTCGATGTACCGAAGGTCGCAACATCCGTCTCCGAGTTCGGCACCGTCTGCGGCGTCCAGTTAGTAGCCGTATTCCAATCGCTACTCGAAGGATTCGTTGCCCATGTGGCACTGCCAGCCCGGCTCGTCAGGGGGAACAGGAAGGCCAGAACGCAGGAGAAGAGATAAAGGCGGAGCAAGGTCTTCATGACCCAAGTTCTAGCGCGAGCGAGGCGGAGAAGTAAAGAAGATAAAGAAAATTCTGCCGTAACGGCTGCGAAGCAACGGCCGGGCTCTTTCGCGTAAAGTCACTGCACGACGGGGTGGAAATAGGGGGCAAAACTTACTATCGATCCAACTGAACGGCTGCGTCTGAGAGGTCCCGTCCTCTTGTGATGATCTTTGAGAAATTCGTTGAGCAACATCGCGTTGCCCAGAAAGGGAAAATCGAAAAATCTTGTCTTGGCGCGCCCAGCCGGGTTGCATGGACGGATGGGAAAGGCGTGGCTTCTAAATCTCTCGGCCTGCTTTGCGCTTCTCGGTGCGCAACTCGCCTCAGCCGAAAAATTGCCGTCGGCGGCTGACTACACAGCAAAGCTGCAAGTAAGGATTCCGATGCGAGATGGAGTCAGGCTGAATGCCACGCTCTACCTTCCTCAACCTTCCAAAGGCGGCGGCGAGCACAAGACTCCCGTGATCGTTATCGCTACGCCTTACATGGCCGATAGCGCTCACAACTTCGCGGCCTACTTTGCCGCGCACGATTATGTTTTCGCGGCCGTCGATGTGCGGGGGCGGGGTAACTCGGGAGGAACGTTCGAGCCGTGGATTCACGAGGCAGAGGATAACTATGACGCCGTCGAGTGGCTCGCGCGCCAGCCATTCTGCGATGGCCACGTCGGGATGTGGGGCGGCTCCTACGCCGGCTTCGATCAGTGGGCGACGGCGAAGGAACTCCCGCCGCATCTGGCCACGATCGCGCCAGCGGCTGCCGCCTGCCCGGGGATCGACGTGCCTGACTACAATGGGATTGGCCAGCCACATCTGGTGCGCTGGCTCAGCCTGACCAATGGGAAGACTGCCCAGGCCCAACTCTACGAGGACTCCGACTTCTGGGCGGCAAAGTTTTTTTCCGCTTACCAACACCACATTCCCTTCAATTCTCTCGACGCCTATCTCGGAAATCCATTCCCAACTTTCCAGCTCCTCATCCGCCATCCGGCCTATGACTCTTATTACCGCAGCCTGACTCCGACGGCGCGTCAGTATGAGAAGATATCCATTCCCATCCTTACTATTACCGGGCAGTACGATGAGGAAGAATTTGGCGCTTTGACTTACTACCGCGAGCACTTCCAGCATGGCAATCATGACGCGCTCCTGAAGCATTATCTCGTAATCGGGCCCTGGGATCACGCCGGCACGCGCGTGCCCGAAGACGAAGTGGGCGGAGTGAAGTTTGGCCCCGCGTCCCTGCTCGACCTGAAGGATCTTCACCGTCAGTGGTATGACTGGACGATGAAAAACGGGCCCAAGCCCTCCTTTTTGAAGAAGCAAGTCGCCTACTACCTTCTCCCGGCGGGGAACACCGGCGCGAACGGAGAATGGGAATATGCCGACAGCCTTTCTGCCCTAACGAACAAAGGAACGACTTACTATCTCGATTCCAAAGACGGCGATGGCAACGGCCTGGCTCATGCCGGCATGCTTACGCGGCAACATCCGGTGCAGGGGAGCGACAGTTACACCTATGACCCGCTTGAATTGCATCGAGGAGAGCTTGTGGATATGAAGTCGAACGATGCGACCGAGCTCGTCGATCAGACTTATGCCCGAAGCATCGGCAAGGACGGGCTGATCTATCAGACCGAGGCTTTGCCTAACGAGACACCGGTGGTCGGTTGTCCAAGTCTAAAGTTATGGCTCTCGCTCGATACGCCGGACACGGATCTGGAGGCTTATCTCTACGAGATGGAGCCTGACGGGACGAGCATCAGGCTTTGGAGTCATACCTGCCGCCTGCGTTATCGGGAGTCACTCAGCAAAGGAAAGCTCGTCAGGCCGGGAGAGATCGTCGCCTGCGACCTCGCGCCGGGTTTATTTGTTGCGCGCAGATTGATGAAAGGAAGCAGACTTCGTCTCGTCGTTTCGTCGCCGAACACAATCTGGGCGGAAAAGAATTATAACTCCGGTGGCGTCGTCTCTGAAGAAACCGCGAAGGATGCGCGGACGGCTCATGTCCGGATTTATCATGACGCGGAACACGCGAGCATTTTGCAGCTTCCGCTTGAGCAAGAATGAGCTTGACGTCTCCGAAGAAAAACGCACAACAGACGAGATGAGCCTTTCCAAACTCCCGCTTGCAATCATCCTCGTCCTCGCCGCCGCCGGCGCGGCAGTCGCGCTCGGAATCGATCCGGACCGCAACAAGACGCCATGGACGCTCGAGTTCGATCAACCGACGCTGGTCGATCCGACCGCGTTCATCGCGGCGCTCGACCACGCTTCGCAAAGGTGGGAGCGCAAAGTGACAATCAAACAGTCGACCGCAACAGCGCTGGTGGCGCGGCCCGATGTCACTCAGATTCCAACTCACGCTCCGGCGACACCTGGAATCGTTAGGTATCCGACGAAGAACCAAAAAGGGAATCCAAGCAGCCTGCACGTCACGCAAAAGATTGGCCTGTATAACAAGGCCGATCTGGATGCCATTCAGAAGACGATCCAGTATCCGTAGATCTCGAAAATCGTCGCTCGAAAAGCGAAAAAAGATGCTTGACACGTTGGGTCGTGGTGATGAAAAAGCAGCCATGACAACTACCCCAAAGAGAAATAGGTTGGCAAAGGAAGTCTTGGCGCTGGGGCTGGCAACCGTCGTTGTCAGCGCACTCGTCGTTAGCTGTGTTTTACCACCCGGTCGAACCGCTCAACCGACGGTGCAAGATCAGCCGGCGCGATATATTGTAACGTTCGGGGATCCGGGGCCTCCCGCTCAGTTAGTCCCGGTCGCTAATATGCCGGCCTTTCAGAAAGCTCTCAAAAACGCGGTTTGGAGCGATATTCAGGTCTACGAGAATGGACAGCCTTCTTCTTTGCCTGTGCCAACAACAAGAGGGGGATCGCCCACCTGCGGCTACATGACTGTCCCGGCGACTAACGCCGGAGGGACAACGGCTACGACTCATGTGACGCAGAAGGTTGGCGTCCAGACTGAAAAACAACTAGCGAAAGTGCTCGCTGCTGTGTGTCAGGATGGAAACGAGTCCAGTCACTGATCCTTCGGCGCTAACTCTGCGACAAGCTTGTTGAAGGCTTCATTCTTGCGCAACGGCTCCCAGTAAGGATGGAGCCGGAGCTGGCCGTAACTTAGATAACAGGGCCGCGAGACGAGGTCGCGGAGTTGAGCCAGCGCGAAATCAGTCTCGCCTGTCCAGGCGTAGATTATCGCGAGGTTTTGCAGCAAGAGCGGCCCTCTGATTGCATCCTTGCTCGCCGGCAGCAGCTCCACGGCCTTGCGGCCTTCGCTGATTGCATCCTCTTTGTTGCCCAGGGCCGCGTCGATCATCCCGAGCGCCGAGAAACCCGCGGCAAAATCCGGCTGCTGGCTCACGATTCGCGCGACCTGCGCACGCGCGCTGGTGAAAGCGGCTTGCGCGCCCGCGGTGTCCTTTCGATTCCGCGCGGCTAGTCCTTCGCACCACGACTTCGGATAAGGCAGGTCCTCTTCCTGGCAGCCTTGTTCACTCATCGACGCGAGAGCTTTCTTCGCCGCCTCCGCGTCATTCTCACAAAGCGCGAGAGTTATCCACTGATCGGCAATCGTGGCCGCGTTCGCGGGGTTTTGCATCACGATCCGGTCAACGGCTTCGTGCAAAGGCTTGGTATCGGCCCGCCACTCCAGATCGACGCCGGCCCGTTGCAGAACAAGGTTAGGGTCGTTAGGCGCGAGAGCCACAGCTCGGTCCAGGATCGCCTTCATCTCGGGATAACGCCGCAGGATGTTATAGCTCAGGGCGAGCTGCTTCAGGAAAAGCAAATTCCGCGGATCTAACTCGATCGTCTTTTCCAACTCCGCGGTCGACTCCTTCCAGCGGCCCTGGCGGCGATCGATATAACCCAGAAGCAGGATCGGATAAGGATCGTTGGGCATTTTCCGTTGCGCGATCACCAGCTCCTGCCGCGCACGGTCGTACTCGAGATAGCCGAAGTAGTAATGGGCCGCCGCGGCGAGATGATACTCGCCCGCGTCCGGTTGCAGGCGTTGTGCGTTATCGAGCGCGGCCTGGGCGAGGGCGAGTCTTTCCGGAGTGTGATCGAGACTGTTGAAATAAATCTGGTCATGCGCGTAAGCGAGCTTGCAAAAGGCGAGAAAGAAATGCGGGTCGCGCGCCGTCGCTTCCTCGAGTAACCGCGCAGCCTTGGGGAGATCCTCGATGTGACTCGAGTCATAGATCACGCGGTCGATGATCGCCTTCGCTTTCACGTATAAGTCATAGGCCTGGATGTCATCCGTAGGCCTTACTTCGATCGCCGCCTTTTCCTCCGGAGTTAGTTTCGCTTGTAACTGCGAGACGATCTTTTCCGCGATCTCACTTTGAATCGCAAAGACATCGGATAACTGCCGGTCGTAATGTTCCGCCCAGATTTGAGCGTCAGTCGTGGCGTCGAGAAGTTGCGCGGAGACGCGGACGTTATTGGCCACGCGCTGCACACTTCCCTCGAGCACATATCGCACCCGCAACGCTTCCGCGATCTGGCGCAAGTTCAGTGACGGCGACTGACGATACTTCATCACCGAGGTCCGGCTGATGACTTTCAAGTCGGCCACCTTGGCCAAGGCGGTGAGAATTTCGTCCTGGACGCCATCCGCGAAATAGGCGTCGCGATGTTCGTCGCTCAAGCTCTGAAACGGCAGCACGGCGACGCTCTTCCGCGGCAATTTTATCGAAGCCTCTCGCCTAACGAACATAAGAGCGGCCCCCGCCAGCGCGATGATGAACAAGGCCGCGATCCACCAGTGGCGCCGGCGAGAGTTATTCGAGGGCGTGGGGGCGCACGCACCGTTTTTCAGCTTCTCCGGGCGCTCGGAGTTACCAACCGAGTCATGATAGAAGTTCACAAGGTGCAACTTTAGGCCATGCTTCACGACGCATTCGCCGAGATCGTGCAGGTGCCGCCGCCACTGGCCATACTCCGCGAGATCGTCCGCCAGTCTTTTCGAGAGCAGAATGTGGCCCGCATCTCCGCAATCGAGCACCCGTTGCGCGACGTTCAGGCCTGCCCCGGCCACGTTCATCTGTCCGGTTACATCCTCGATTTCATTGACCGGGCCGCTGTGCGCGCCCATCCGCACGCGGATGTCAGGATGGCTCTGCAAAGCCTGGCTGATTTCCACCGCGCAGCGAAGCGGCTGCTCCGGACTCTGGAAAAAAAGAAGCACCATCCCATCTCCCGTCGGCAGGCAAATGAGCTTGCCCTCCGTGTCGGCCGCGCGAAAGCACGTCGTCTCGCGCACGATGTGATTGAGCTGCTTCATGAGCGCGATTTGCTCGTCGACGAGCAGCTTCGAATAGCCGACGACGTCGATGGAAAGAATGTGTCCGATCTCCGGCTTGAGGTCTGGCTCCGAGTCCGTAGGCATGGTGAGCGCGAGTTGCCTTTCCAATACTGCCCGCGTTTATCGGTTATGCCAATCTTTTCCCGCAACGAGTCAGAATCCTAACCCGGCGGCGCGGACTGGGCCTCAGGATTCGTCCTTTGGTCGTTAGGCAGAAATGCCGCCGCATTCAGGACGAGCATGATGCCGCTGAAGAGGTACATTCCCATCAACAAAGCGATCGCAATATGCATGGCGCAGATGCCGTAGAACGCGAAATACCGGGCCCGGCGCCACCAGATTAGAAATGGATAGGCCGTTTCAAACAAGCAAATCGAGATGCCGATCGCGGGCAGGTAAGAACCGATCGCCGCCACCCAACTCAGTGGCAGAACGTCGTAAGGTGGACTGGTCAGCGCGCGCCAGAGGTTGGAGCCGTTCCACCAGTTTGCTCCCAGCGCCTTGCTCAGCCCGCTGAAGAAATAGATCAGGCAGAGGTGGAGCTGCAAGACCCGGCGGTGGAAGCCTAACGAGTATAAGTTCCCGATTGGGAACCGACGATAGACATGGTCGAGGGCCCAGCAATCGGGAAGCGGCGCGATCATGAGATAGAATAGCCCGATGGTGATGAAGTTATCCGCGCCATAAGAGAAAAGGCCGCCGCTTTTGGCGGAAGCCAACTGCAGAAACCAGGCGACGATCGCGACCGGCCGGCAAAAGATTCCCAGAATCAACAGACAGGCCGCAATCAGGAGACACCACCAGACGAGAGATAGAGTTACAAGATCGCTTAGACCGAGCCTGTGAGTGAACCACAGCATCCAGCCGATTCGGGGGATGAATGGGCTTTGCACTTTTGTCATCGCTTCGCCAATCTCGCGGCCAAACAAACCTTGCTCCGGCCCACCCAGAAGCGAGTCCCAGTCTTGCCGCAACGGGACCAGATAAAAAATCAGCTCCCAACCGAGACCGATGCGCAGCAGCGTCAACCATCGCCCGGAATCCGGCGGACGAAGGAATGCGCGAATTCGTGGGCTGAGACTCATCGCATTTTCGAATCGGCGCGCGCCGGTTGTCGTTTGAAGTCGTAGACTGACTGCCCGGCGAAAGTCCACTCTCTTTTCCCAGCGCGGTATTCGGCGAGGGTTGGAGGATTGAGTGCGCCGAGAAAAGCCCGGACGGAAACAGCATCGGGATGCCGTTCCCAGGCGGCCTGAGCAAGTCTTTTGACTAACTCATGACGCCACGCTTCGTAGTCGGTGCCGCCGATTTGCTGAATTAGACTCGTTAGGCGCAACTCTCCGCCGCCGTCGGCCTGGAGATGGGGCTTATCGTATTCGACATGGCCATCGGGGTACTGCCATTCGAAAACGAGGGCGTGAGCTTCCGGAACGTTCGGTGCAAAGTAACCGTAGCCGATCTCGATCCCGGCCGCGTTCAGATACGCGCCAATGATTTGCCGATAAGAGTTACTCGAAGCAAGCGAGTCACCGACAAGCGCCGCCGGGACTGCATCGACCGCGTTCCAAAAGTGCGGAGAAGGCGAGGGGACAACGGTCAGGTGCTTCTTGACCAGCCAGAGGGTCTCATGCAGACAGACCAGTCCGATGAGAACAAAATGGAAGACGAACCAGCCGACGCGAACCGCGCTCCAAGAGAAATGCGTTCGCTTCAACACATGACCAGCGCGCTCCGCCAAATTTACTGACCGCCAATGTCTTTCAGGATCTTGGCGTAATCGTTGTCGTTATCCAAACCGACTCGTTGCGTGACGTGCTGGCCGGTTCCCGACAGCGGGATGGATTTTTTTTGCGCGACTTCTGGAAGGGCCGGATCAGTATATTTATGGGCAACATCATGTCGCACCGGATCGAAATGCAATTTTCGTTGCCAGCGCGGATGAGCGTTGTTCAAGTCTGCGGCAAATTGGTCGGGATTGGCCAGAAGTGCGTGATCAAAGTTGAAAACATAGACGGCGGGCGGATCGGACTTCGCCTTGACGACGAAATAGGCCACGACCGCGATTAGGATCAAACCACCGACGACGAGGAAGCTTTGTCGTTTCATGGCACGGTTGTTGGGCAGGGCGAGCGGCGTGTCAAGCCGCAAATGACTCCGCGGCGAAACCCGATGCCGGCCGGCGTCACTCCTTTACTCGTTAGGCGGGGCGCTTGCGGAACGAGAGCTTTCCAGCCACTCGACTTCGTGCACTTCCAGCGCGCGCGGGAAGCCTTTTCATCTCGCGCGGGCCATGGCTCTTGAAGCGAAAGTTTTTCCGAGGCAAAGCTCGGCGACCACGCCGGCGACGACAATCTGCTCCGGCTCCGCGTAGGCGCAGAGGCGCGCCGCCAGTTGCACCGCGGCGCCGAAAAGATCCTGACCTTCCGCGACCGGTTCGCCCGCGCTCAAGCCAATGCGCACGCGCAGCGCGGGCTCGGCGCCGCCCTCGTTGTGGAAACGAAACGCGCGCAGGATGGCGATGGCGCATTCGACCGCCGGGCTGGCGGCGTTAAAAGTCACCATGAAACCGTCGCCGGTGTGCTTGATCTCGCGCCCGCTGTGCGCCTTCACTTTTTCTCGCACGATCGCGTTGTGGGTGCGGAGGAATTCCATCGCGGCCGCGTCACCCAGTTCGCTCGTGAGCGCGGTCGAGCCTTCCAGATCAGTGAAAACAATAATCCGAAAACCGGTATCGGTCTCCGGCGGCCTGCCGTCGAGCGACGTGATCGTGAGGGGCGCGGGAACATCGTGAATATCGCCGAAGATCGCGCCGACCGTGATCGGGTCGACCTCGTGCGGGACCATGCCGTGCGCCTCGCGATGGACGCCGAGGGCGGCTTCCTTGCTCGGCGCTTCGACGAGGCAAAAAATGCAGCCGCGTTTCATGTCACAGCAATAGTTCAAATACTTCGCGCCATACTTGTCCTAAACGGCGAGGTCTTTTTCGTGCGCGCCCGCGACCTCCGCGGCGGAAATGGCGCCTTCCAGTTCGTGGCGATCCATGTAGAGCGGCATGATTTCTTTTCCTCAAATTGGCTAGGCATCCGGGGGTCGGCGAACCGCCGCGGGAATATCAGCCGCGCCTGCGTTTGTAAATCACGGATCTCGCCGCGTCAATTCCGCGCCAGCCGGGGAACTTTGCCGGCCGGCCAGAATTACTCTGCGCCGTCGTAATAATCGAGGCTTTCGCCGCGGAGCAGCCGGCGCTCGGGCGAACGCACGACCCATTTGTTGCTGTCGGGATAAAAGCCGGACTCGCCGACCGGATTATCCGCGACCACGTAAACGACCAGATCTTCCGACCCGTTATTGATCAATTGATGCGCCTCGCCTGGCCCGAAAGTAAAAGCGTCGCCGGTCTCGATCGGCGTCTGACCGCTTTCGTCGCGAGCGAGGCCGCGGCCGGAAAGCACGTGATAAAATTCCCATTGCGCGGAATGCGAATGATATTGATACGGTGTTTGCCCCGGCGCGATGCGCAGAATCTCGACCGCGAACGGATGGCGGTCGCGCGCGGCGGGCGCGGACGGATTCCAGCCGAGCGCTTCCGAGATTTCGCGACCCGCGCCGCGGAACTTCCCTTTCGGCGAAGCCCATTCGTATTCTTTCAAATCCTCCGAATTAATCTTGCGCATGGTGATGATAAAAATTGTCGAGAGATAATTGCATTCCGCGCGCATTCGACGAATTATTTCTGCATGTTCGCGCGCTTTTCCTGGAAGCGGCTGCTCGCGGGCGCGGTGATTTTCTCGATCGCGTTCGGACTTCTCGCCGCCTGCGAGTCGGACGACGATCCGCTCTCCGGCCGCAAGGATCCGGCGGCGGATGGCGCGGCCGAAGTCCCGGGCTCGGCCACGCCGATTCCGCACAGCAATATCGCTTTCTAATCGATCGACTCGTTAGGCCGGATTCGTTAGGCAACGCAGTTTCGTTGACAAAAATTTTTCCGGATGTTACGATCGCCCGCCTAGGCGAAAACACCGCAATCGTTTCTGCACTCTCTACTAAACAATCAGGTGCTGGTGCTTAATCGCCTCTGGCAGGCGGTTAATATCTGCTCGGCGCGCCGAGCCTTCACCCTCCTTTATCAGGGCCACGCGCAGGTCGTTTCTTCCGATCCGGAAAATAATTTCGCGACCCACGACTTCGCGAGCTGGCTCGATTTGTCCCTGAGCGCGCCCGGCGCGGAGCACGAAATGGTCACGACCATCTCATGGAAAATTCGCGTCCCGCGCGTCATCGTGCTCCTGCTTTTCGATCGGCTGCCGAAGAAGGAAGTGAAGTTCACCCGCCACAACGTCTTCGAGCGCGACAACAACACCTGTCAGTATTGCGGACAGGTTTTCGAGCGGACCGAGCTCAATCTCGATCACGTTTTGCCGCGCGACAAAGGCGGCCTGACGACCTGGGAAAACGTCGTCTGCTCCTGCATCCCGTGCAATACGCGCAAGGGCAACCGCCTCCCGCATCAGGCGCAGATGAGTTTGATTCGAAAGCCGAAACGCCCGAAGTGGCGGCCGTTCGTGCACGTCACTTTCAGCAACCAGCAGCACGAAAGCTGGCGGCATTTCGTCGACCTCGCCTACTGGAACGTCGAGCTGAGCGATTAGACCGGCCGCCGGCCTAACGAACGGTAGCGCGCCATCCATTCGTCCGTCGTCGCGTCCGCCTGCCGCGTTGTCGTCGGCGCACCAACGACGAATCCGCGCGGCAAACGAATGCGCAAAAAATCGAGCACACGCAAAACCGTGCCGGCGTAATCGTCACAAAGATTTTCGTAAGTGATCGCGAGCGGCTCGATCCCGGTGCGCGCGAAAAACTCGGCGAACGTTTTCACTGCGTTCGCCGACGAGTCGAGACAATGCTCGATCAGCGCGACATCGAATTTCGCTTCGCCTTTCACTTCGTTTTCCTTCCCGACGAGCCAGAGATTGGTCTGCATCGCGCGCGCTTTCGAAATCGCCTGGCGCAATTTGTCTTCGCGCGTCAGTTGAATGCAGCGCAAACCCGGAAACGCGTTCCGCAAAATATCGATCTCGCGCGAGTCGTTAGGCCCGAACTCACCGCATTCGCGCAAGCGCGCGACCGTGCGATCGAGGTCCCACGCGTCCATTCGAAAACCAAAAACGCCGTTATCGGTCGAAGCCGCCGCGCGCAGCCCGCGCAAATAATCCGCGATATGCGCGGAGTCGAGCTCGTAGCGCGCGGCATACTTCGGCGCCAGCTCCTCGTTGAAATATTGCAAAGGCCGGCCGGCCAGATGCGTCGCCTGGAGCGCGCGCGTGAGCAGATGCGCGCCCGACCGCGCGACCGCGAAGAGACCGTAGCATTCGCACGGATGAAAAATGCGCGCGGCCCAATCGCGAATGCTCATCTCGCAAAGCGCGCCTAACGAGGGAGCGAAAATGTCGCCGGCTCGCCTCGGAGCGCGTTCAAGATCGGCTGCGGGTAAACGCCGCCGACGAAAATGCCAATGATGAGCAGGATCATCGTTAGGCGCGCGAGCGGCGAAACGGCAATCGCGCCGGATTCGTTAGGCGGCTCCAGCCAGTACATCGCCCTCACGACTTTGAGGTAGTAATAAAATCCGCAGCCGACCGTGATCACGCCGACGACGATGAGTGCGACCTGGTGCTGCCGGACCGCCGCGTCGAAGATGAAAAACTTCCCGAGAAAACCGGCGGTGAAGGGCACGCCCGCGAGCGACATCATCCCGATCAACATCGCAAAGGCGAGAAACGGCGAGCGTTTCGCGAGCCCGGCGTAATCGTCGATTTGCTCGCCGCCATTTCGCGCCACGACGATGAGGACGGCGAAACAAAGCAGCGTCATGAGGAGATACGCGACGAGATAGTAACTGACCGCGATGCCGGAAAGCGCGACCACGCCGACGAGCAAATAGCCGGCGTGCGCGATGCTCGAGTACGCGAGCAGACGCTTGAGATTCGTTTGCGGAAGCGCGGCGAAATTTCCGTAGATCAAAGTCAGTGCAGCGATCCAGACGAGCAGCCGCGAGACTTCGGGCAAAATCGAAAACGGCTCAAGCACGCGCAACAAAACGACGAAGCCCGCGGCCTTCGAGCCGACGGAAAGAAACGCCGTCACCGGAGTCGGCGCGCCTTGATAAACATCCGGCACCCAGATTTGAAACGGCACCGCCGCGATCTTGAAACCGAGCGCAACGAGGACGAGCGCGAGCCCGAAAAGGAGCGGGCCGTGATCGAACTCGTTAGTCGTTAGGCTGGCGGCGATGCGCGCGAGATTGGTCTCGTTCGTCACGCCAAAAATCCAGGTGATGCCGTAAACCAAAAACCCGGTCGAGAGCGCGCTCAGGATCAAATATTTCACGCCGGCTTCGAGCGATTGCGGGTTGCGCCGGGTGAAAGCGACGAGGACGTAAAACGTCATCGTGACCAATTCGAGCGAGACAAAAATCATCACGAAATCGATCGCCGACGCCATCCACATCAGCCCGGCGCAGGTAAAAATCGGAAGCGCGAAGAACTCGCCAAGTCCCGCGTGCTCATGCGCGCCGGGCACGCCAAGGCGAACGTTCGGCGCGTACTCGATCGCGAGGACGAGGACAAAAATCGTCGTCGTGAGGGCGAAGCGTTTGAAAAAAATCGCGAGCGGATCGGCGGTGTAGAAACTCCAGAATCCCGTCGCGCTCGGTGCCGGCGCAGGCGCGAGAAAAAACGTGCCTAACAATACGACCGCGAGTCCGAGAATTCCGGCGTAAGCAAAAGCCCGCTTGTCGATTTTTGGAAGAAACGCCTCCGCGAGCAGCAGGAGCATTCCCCAAACGACGACGGAAATTTCCAGCGCAGGCGTCGGGATCATCGCGCGTCCGTTGTAGCCGCTTCGCTATGCGAAGCGCGAGATTGGCCCACGCCAGAACTAAACGTCGGCCGCAAAACGCGCAGCAATCCCTCCGGCCAAAATCCAACGATGACCGTCGCGGCGATGAGCAGAATAACCGGCGCGCGCAGTGTCTTCGCGAGGTCGGGGAGCATCGTCCACTGTTCGTTAGGCGCGCCCATGAAAATCGCGCGATAAGCGCGCAGCATGTAAACCGCCGACATCACAACGCCCCAGAGCGCGAGCACGGTCGCGATTTGAAAAATGTGAAAGCCGTTCCAAGCCGCGCCGACGCGAAACGCGCCGAAGAAAATCATGATTTCGCCGGCGAAATTCGCGAACCCGGGCAGTCCAATGGCGGCGAAAGTCGCGACCCCAAACGTGAAGCCGGCAAACGGCATCATCTTGCCAAAGCCGCCGAGTTCGCTCAGCGCAAGCGTGCCGGTGCGACGGCGAATTTCTCCCGCGATCGCGAAGAGCAGCGCGATCGAAATCCCGTGGGCAAACATGAGCACGGCCGCGCCGTTTACTCCGATAAGATTCGCGCTCGCGACGCCGAGCAAAATGTAACCCATGTGCATCACGCTCGAGTAGCCGAGCATCCAGTCGAGCCGCTTTTGCGCGATCGTGACGAGGCCGACATAAATGATGTTGCCTAACAATAAAACGAGGAGGAGCGAGCTCCAGTGTCGCGCGCCGAGCGGGAGCATGGGCAGCGCGATGCGGAGCAATCCGTAGAGGCCGAATTTTTTCAGCACACCGGCGTGCAACATCGCCGCGGGCGCGGGCGCGGAGGCATACGCTTCCGGCGCCCAACTGTGAAACGGAAAGAGCGAAATCAAAACGCCGAAACCGATGAGGAGAAGGAGAAAGATTTGCTTTTGCGCGCTCGCGGAAATCGCGCCGGCGTTGGCGGCCGCTTGCAAGGCGCGCAAATCGAAACTGCGCGCGTCCACCGGCACGCTGCGATAGAGCAGAAGCAATCCGATGAGCAAAACGAAACTGCCGAGCGCGAGATAAATCGTCACCTTCCACGCCGCGCCAAAACGATTGCCCGTACCCCAAATTCCGATGAGCAGAAAGGTCGGGATGAGCGCGAGCTCGTGAAAAGCATAGAAGAAAAACAGATCGAGCGAAGCGAAGGCGCCGATCGCGCCGGCTGCGACGAAGAAGAGGCAGGCGTAGAAAAGTCGCTCCGATTTTTCGATCGCGGGCGTGAACCAGATCGCGCAGAGCAAAACGAGCGCGGCGAGCAAGAGCATGACGAGACTGAGCCCGTCCGCGCCTAACGAAAAGCTGAGTCCCGCGTTTGCGCTGATTGGCCACGCGGTGACGAATTGGTAGCCGCCGCGCGCGACATTGTAGCTGACGAAGGCGACGAGGGTCGCAAGCAGGGTCGCGCCGGCGCCGAGCAGACTCGTTAGGCGCGCGGGCGCGCCGAGCAGGACGAGCAGCGCGGTGACGAGCGGCGCGAAGACGATGAAGAGCAGCATCAGCGGAAAACGGTGAAGTAAATGAGACCGATGATGCCGAGCCCGAAGAGAAATCCGTAGGCCTGCAAGTTGCCGACCTGGAGCAGGCGCAACAAAAATCCGCTGCCCCACGTCCCGCCGCTCAATCCCCTCACAATCGCGCCGTCGAGAATCCAGCGGTCGATGAAACTGGAAAGCGACGCGAGCAACCCCTGCGTCCAGCGGATGAGAAAAGCGTAAAGTTGATCGAGATAAAAGCGGTCGCGGAAAAGTCCGATGCGCAACGGCTCGGTCGTGCGTTTGCGATAAAGCAAAAACGCGCTGACCACACCGAGGAAAAGCGCGCCGAAAGCAACCGCGGGCACAATCACGATCGGGCTTTTCTCGTTAGGCAAGACGAGCAGATGCCGCGCGAAGATGGCGTAGCCGCCTAACAATGCCGGAATCGCGAGCAAGACCAGCGGCACGACCATGACCGCAGGCGACTCGCCGCTCCGCGCTGCTTCCTGGCTGCGCGGACTGCCGAAGAAAACGAGCACGACCAGCCGCGTCATGTAAAACGCGGTCAGGAGCGCGGTGAAACTTCCGCAAATAAAAATCGGCAGATTGCGCGTGAAAGCGAGGGCGAGGATCGCGTCCTTGCTGAAGAATCCGCTCGTGCCCGGGAAGCCGATGAGCGCGAGCGTGCCGATGAGAAACGTCAGACAAGTTAGCGGGAGCCGTTTCGCGAGGCCGCCCATTTTCCAGATGTCCTGCTCGTGATGAAGCATGAAAATGATCGAGCCCGCGCCGAGGAAAAGCAGCGCCTTGAACGCGGCGTGGGTGAAGAGATGGAACATCGCCGCGTTGCCCGAAGCGAGCCCGACCGCCATCACCATGTAGCCGAGTTGCGAGAGAGTGGAGTAGGCGAGGATGCGTTTGATGTCGTCCTGCTGCGTCGCCATGAGCGCCGCGAGCACGGCCGTGATCGTGCCGATCCAGGCGATGGTCGTTAGGGCATTGGCCGACGGGCCGATCAGAAAACCGACACGCACGAGCATGTAAACGCCCGCCGCCACCATCGTCGCGGCGTGGATCAGCGCCGAAACCGGCGTCGGACCTTCCATCGCGTCGGGCAGCCAGACGTGGAGCGGGAATTGCGCGGACTTCCCAACCGCGCCGCAAAACACAAGGAGCGCGGTGATCGTCAGGTAAACCGGATGACTCGTTAGGCGATTCATGTTCGCGGCGATGCCGCCGAAGCCTAACGAACCCGTCGCCCACCAGACCATGAGAATGCCGAGCATGAATCCGAAGTCGCCGATCCGATTGGTGATGAAAGCTTTTTTCGCCGCGTCCGCCGCCGCCGGGCGCTCGAACCAATGCCCGATGAGCAACCACGAGCTGATTCCGACCAGCTCCCAAAAGATGAACATCATGACAAAATTATTCGCGAGCACGATCCCGAGCACGGCGAACATGAAGAGCGAGAGCCCGGCGAAGTAACGGGACTTGCCGGCATCGTCGCGCATGTAGCCTAACGAATAGATGTGGATGAGCGCGCCCACGCCCGTGACCATGAAAAGCATCGAGCGGCTGAGCGGATCGAGGGTGAGCCCGAGCGGCACTTGAAACGTCGGGCCGAGATCGATCCACGAAATCGCCGGCGCGCTGGAAATGTGCCTAACGAATACGACGCAGGCGCAAACGAAACTGCACAGCACCGCAGCCACGGAAATGGCGGCGCTGAGCGTCGCCATCGGCCGGGTCGCAATCAGGATAATGAGCGCGGAGGCGAGCGGGAGAAACAGCGCGAGCCACGGCAAAGAGGAAGTCATCGCGTTATGTTTCCCCTAACGAACTCGCGAGAAGCGACGCGATCCGCACGTAGCCGACGGCGCCCTCGCCGTCGGAATCTTTCTCTCAACAGTTCGCGCGATCGCGCACCGCCGGGAAGCCGCCGAGTCCGGACGAAAGCATGTGACGGCGAGGCGCCGTCATCTACGCGTGGGACGAAAGCATGCGACGGCGAGGCGCCGTCATCTACCCTCGGGTGGCGGGCGCTCCCGGAAGTTCTATGGCGCGAGGTCATGGATGAAGGATGAACCGCACCGGAACGCGCGCCGAAAAAGCATTCGGGATTGTGCGCACTATTTCGAGCGACTCAACTTCCGCGCGTGCGATCTCGGGGAAATCGAAGCAGCGGCGCGCTCGAAAAAGAACTTTTCTCTTGTGCGAAGAATGGCCGTTCATTAGAATCCACGGCCATTTTGACCGTGAAAAACATCACGCATCGCCTCCTCTTGACCCTTCCCTTCAGCGCCATCGCCGCCCCGCTCGCCCTCGCGGGCACACCCACCATCCAGGTCGTGGGCACGATCGATTATCCGAAAGAGCACCCGATCGCGACCGATGTTTTTGGCGTCGCGAGTACCGGCGTGAATGTAGCCGACGGCGCCCTCGCCGTCGGAATCTTCTCTCAACGGTTCGCGCGATCGCGCACCGGCCGGATGCCGCCGCGCCCGGGCGACAGCATATGACGGCGAGGCGCCGTCATCTACCCTTTGGGAGCGCCCCGCATGTAGCCGACGGGGCCCTCGCCGTCGGAATCTTCTCTCAACAGTTCGCGCGATCGCGCCCCGCCCGGATGCCGCTGACTCCGGGCGACAGCATGTGACGGCGAGGCGCCGTCATCTACCCTTTGGGATCTTTTCGGAAAAGAGAAGCGCGCGCGACTCGGGAACGCTTTTTCTTCTTGTCCGCGGAATTGGCGATTGATACTTTCCCGCGAAACTCAACCGAAGGAACCAGCCATGCACCGTTTATTCTTTACTCTTCTTCTCGCTTCCGTCGCCGCGCCGCTTGCGATGGCGGGTGCGCCGACCATCCAAGTCGTGACCGCGATCGATTACCCGCACGGGAACCCGACCGCGACCAATCTCTTTGGCATTGCGAACAACGGCGTGAGCGTCGGGATCGCTTCCTTCGCCAACGGAACGGCAGATAGTTTCGAGCGCTCGGCCAGGGGCAAATATAGCAAGCTCTTTTCCTTTCCCGGCTCGACCCAGACTTACGGCGAAGCGATCAACAACTCGGGGGTCGTCTGCGGCACCTTCATCAGCGGGGGCGACCACGGATTTTTCTACGACGGGACTAATTTCACCCAATACGACATCCCGGGCTCGACCTACACCTTTTTGACCGGCGAGAATGACGCAGGCGATTTCACCGGCGTTTACAGCGGCAACGGCGTCATCGCGGGCGGCTTCGTCAACATGGGCGGCACCGTCACCTACATCACCATCCCGGGAGTGAAAATGGTCCAGCCCTCCAGCGTCAATAACCTGGAACAGATCGCCGGTTTCTACATCGATCCCAACCACGTCAGCGACGCGCACGGATTCTTCCGTGACGCGGACGGGACGCTGACTTACCCGATCGATTATCCGGGCGCGATCGTGACCGAGATCACGGCGGTGAACGACGCGGGCATGATGGTCGGCTCCTGGCATGGGAGCGACGACGCCGACCACGGCTTTTATCTCAAGCTGCCGAATCACTTCGTCACCTACGATTATCCGGGCGCCTCGCACACCTACTTCCAGGGATTCAACAACGCCGGCCTCATCACCGGCTCCTACGAAGTGGACGGCGTTTACCACGCCTTCCTCGCCCGGGTGCGCAACTAGGCTGCGCATGTAGCGGACGCCGCCCTCGCGTAGCCGGCGCCTTCGCGTAGCCGACCGCGCCCCCGCCGTCGGAATCTTTCTCTCACGTGGCCGACGGCGCCTTCGCCGTCGGAATCTTCTCTCAACAGTTCGCGCAATCGCTCACCGCCCGGCTGCCGTTGAGTCCGGGCGAAAGCATATGACGGCGAGGCGCCGTCATCTACACTTTGGGAGCGCCTCGCATGTAGCGGCGCCGACGCCTAGCCGACGACGCCCTCGCGTAGCCGACCGCGCCCTCGCCGTCGGAATCTTTCTCTTCCCAGTTCGCGCAATCACGCACCGCCCGGCTGCCGTTGAGTCCGGGGGAAAGCGTATGACGGCGAGGCGCCGTCATCCACCTCGCGCACCCCCGCAAAAAAGAAAAACCGCCATGGCATTACAATTGCTTGCTTTGCATTGCATGCCACTCACACTTGATGAAATCGTGAATCTCGAACAAAACCTGCGCCAGGAAATCGCCGCCAAACAGCGACTCCTGAGCGCCTACGAAACCTTCCGCGCCGAGATGGGCAATGGCGGCATCTTTCCGCCCGCCTCCGCCGCGGCTCTTCCGGCCACCCCGCCTCCACCACCGGCCGCGCCCGCGGTGCCGGAGCCGCCGCCTTACTGCAATCCCGACCTGCAGGCTTGGAAGAGCCGGCACCCCGGGAACGGCGGCATCGTCAGCTGGGCCATCCAGCGCATGACGAAAGATTATAGCGGACGCGACATCGCGAAATTGCTCCGGAGCGAAAACGAATACATGACGTCGGCCAAAGTCTCCGTCGTCCTGACCCGATTAAAGGCGCGCGGCGAGATCGTCGAGATCACGCCCGGCACCGGACGCACCGGAGCGATCTTTCGCCGCCCGAGCAACCCGTTGCCAGTGCGAAAAGAGGAGACCGCCGCAGTCGCCGACGCCGCCGACACACCCGAACAAGCAAATTTTCCGGCGGAAGTCGCGGCCGAATTGTCGGGCGAAGTGATTCCCCAGCCATCCGCCGTGTCTGCCTGAGCAGAGAGGCAGCTTTCCTCGGCGGACGGCGGGAATTCATCCGCAAACATCCCGGTGATATGCCGAGCCAGCGTGCTTGCATGAGCAAACGCCCTCCTTGTTTGGCCAGACCGAGCGCGTAACTGCCCAGCCGCCGCGTCGTGCTGAAGAGTCAGCGGGCAGTTCTCCCGCGCCACCGTGCTAGTTCCAGAAGACGACGTGAAAGACTGCGCAACAACCCGGAAAACATGCCGAGTCACAGCGAAAAACTGTTGAGTCGAACGGTTTGACTCAGCAGGAAAACGGTTTGCATGAAGAGACGCCGCGAAAAACTGTGCAGACGCACCGAAAACATCTTCAGTCGCATCGAATAACTGCTGAGATGCCGTGAATGGATGCCGAGTCAAACAGAATAACTGTTGAGTCGAACTGTTTGTTTGCCCATACTTTCACGGCAACACGTCATACAAACAGTTTTCATGAGCAGACTTTCAAGGCAACACGAGAGTTTTTCAGTGCAACTCCTCATCCTTTCGCTGCGCACGAGCATCTTTCATTGCAACCTGCACGATTCGCGCCGCGGTATCGCCATCCTTGCGGCCCGGCCATTGACCCTGCACCCCCGCCTCCCGCAGTCTGCGCGCAGACGCGCTTACCCTCCCGCTCTCAACGCCCGATCGGCCCGGCGGTATGCGAAGTCATCGCCGCAACACGGCCGTTCCCTCGCGCGGCACGGCGAGTATGCCTCGCGGCACGGCGATCATTCCTCGCGACACGAGCACAAATCACTCCGACCCGCGAACCATTCCTGGCAACAGAACAAACTTCGAAACCGCGCCTGAAACTTGCCCCAACGATTCCCCTGTGCCTTCTGCCCGCCAACAGACAAGCTTGCCAACCGCGGACCTAAGCTTCTAATTAAGACTCCATGCCCGCGAAACCCTCATCGCTCATCGACACCCGCGTCATCTACCGCGGCGAGCAGCCTGATGCTGCACCCATCTTCGACCAACTGCGCAAACTGCCTAAGGAATAGAGAAGCGCTTGCAGGCGTCGCCCCGATCAACTAAACAGCAGCAAGCATGAATCGCCTCTACTTCGGCGACAACCTCCAGTGGCTGCGTAACCGCGACGAGTTCCCAAGCGAGAGCGTCGATCTCGTCTATCTCGACCCGCCGTTTAACTCCAACGCCGATTACAACGTCCTCTTCCGCGAGACGAGCGGCGCGGTGAGCCAGCCGAAAATATTGTGGGTTTCAAATACTCGAAAGGTGCTATGAGCAGCGGTGAATCCCCTCTTTTTCGTCGAAAGAGCACGGCGATAGAGGAGCGTGCTCGGGACGCTCTCGTTGCCTTCTTGTGTCGCTTGCACCGTCGTCCTCTTACCCGCCTGCTGGCATTATATTTTCCGGAGGGACTCCCGGAGGGGTTTAATAGTCCCAAGTCTTTGCGCGTTGAAACAGAGGTTGAAACAAACCTTAGTTCTCGGGTCGACATCATGATTGCCGGGATGAAAAATTTGCTCTTTGTGGAGGTAAAGGTTGATGCCGGCGAACAGGTCGGACAATATGAGAAATACATTCACTATTTCGAGTCACGGGGATACTGCGTGACGGCGGGCGGGCTCATCAACCGCTCCCCGGCGCCAAGATCAAGAAGTCACGCTCCATTTTTTAAAGCTCTCGGCGTTCGTCGGATTTTTTGGAGTGAACTTTTGAAAGACTTTGGTACGTATTTTGCCGGACTGGCTGAGTACGAGCTTTTTCGCGAGAACCTAGCAACGATTAGCCCTGCGATAGGGATATCTAAAACAGGCCACCTTAAGGAGAACTCATTGATCACTACCCGTGTCGAGGCTCTCTGTGCTTTTTATATGAGACTGCTCTCTCGCCTAGATGGAGTTAGCGGTCGAGTGTGGCAATCGGGGAACTCCGGTTATTGCCTGACCTTCGGCCTTCCCTCATGGGCTCAGAAATTTCAGGAGCCTTGGTATTACCGGGCCTATTTGTGTCTCGAAACAGGAACTGCCTCTACTTTCAAGTTTTCTGTTATGCTATGGGACCGGGCAAAGAGCAGCAACATATCTTGGTTCGAATCTCATAGGTCAGCTTTGGTGAACTATTATACTAGTCGTGGATTTGATGTTGGCAGAAATGAAGGGCGGAGCTGGCATCGTAGAGTTTCATGGGTTGCTCCGTATTCTTTACAAGGCCTCAGGTATGCAAACGCATTTTGGAACCGTCGCCTTCCAGTGAAAGGTAACGGCGAGCTTCTAACCTCGCCCTCTTTGCTAAGGGACTGCATAACTAACTGTCTGGAATTCGTAAGCATCATCGACAGCTCGGTTGACCGTACAATGGGCGCGAGAGCAAGCGCGTAGGGAGCGATATGAAAGACATCCGCAATCTTATCGGCACTGTCGAAAACCAAAAGGCCGTCGGCGGGGTCCTCATTACCTTCGAAAACTACCAAGCCGCGCGACGAAGTCGCCAGCGCTGGACGCTACACCTTGCAACTCTCCATCCAGATCGTCACCATCGAAGGCCTCCTCGACGGCAGCGACACCATCAATGCCCCGCCACCAGTGAACACTTTCGCCATGGCCGCCCGCGAGAAGAGCGAGCATAAACAAACGGAGATGCTTTAATCATGGAGTCGATCCGCGAAGAACTCGTATATGAGGCAGGACTACTTAATGATCTGGGCTTTTTGGAGAGCGGGCCGCGGCTTGTCGGCTTGTTGAGCTGGATGGAGTCAAAGCCCGAGATAAAAGCGATAATAGACGATCTCGAAACGAAGGATTGTGGTGTTCAGCTCCTGCGCGCCGCAGGAAACGGCCGGCCACCGCAGCCCCGCAGCAGTGAAGAAGTGGCTGCCGTTGGCCTCGCTCTGATGAGGGAGACTGCCCTTATGGCCCACCCGGAACTCTACAAACTAGCGTATGTTAAGGGAATTCGCGGTAACGACCCCAAGGATATCAAGGACGCGGCTGACGCCGCACTGAAAAGATACGTTGAGCCGTTTGTAAATTATGTACTTCGAAGACTTCCCGAAGAAATCGCCGATGCTCCCGTCACAAAGCCTCCATCGCCGCCACCCGCGGCAATCGCGCAGAGTCTCGTCGAGTTCCGATCAAAGCATCCCGACGCAAAACAGACCTGCTTCATCATGATGCGATTTACCGAAACGAAAGCGCATCAGGCAATCGAAGAAGCTATTAAAGGCACTCTGAAAAACAACGGTCTCGTCGGGCTACTTGCGCGAGACAAAGATTATTGCGAGGACCTCTATCCAAACATCCAGACATACCTTCACGGTTGCGGCTTCGGAATTGCCGTGTTTGAACGCATCGAGGCAGATGAATTCAATCCTAACGTCTCTTTGGAGGTCGGATACATGTTTGGCCTTAGAAAGCCGGTTTTACTGCTAAAGGATAAGACGCTAAGATCGTTACACACTGACCTTGTAGGCAAGCTCTACAAACCATTCGATCCTCAGGATCCTGGCTCGACCATTCCGAGCCAAATCCAGCATTGGCTCGAAGACAAGAACTTGATTTAATCCTTCAATTACCGGAGGGGAATCGGGGTCAGAGCTTACTATCGACACAGCTGACGCCTGAAAGCCGAGCAGCAGCCCTTTACTCGTTAGGCGAGGCTTTTCGGTTGGCTCTGCGTGGGGATTGTATCCGTAGCCGCAAATCAGGCCGCTTCTGTTGATATCTGCGAAGACATTGCGGACAACCTTGGGATACGAGTAGTGGGTCTTTTTGTGGCGGCCGCCGTAGTAAAGGCTGTCCGAGTCGCCTTCTCCGTGATAGGCCTGGCCAACGGTTTCGCCGCTGTCGTTGGAGCCAACGCAGCGGCGGCGCGGATATCGGCTTGACACGTTCCGCGAAACCGCCTTAAAATGCAGAGCATGAAAGCAATTCGTCGCGCCCGCAAACCGGCAAGGTTCTCTCATCTGCGCTGGACCTCCTACGCCATCGCGGCCGGGGCCACCGCCACAGGCGCAATTCCCGCGGCTGAGGCCGAGATTCATTATTCCGGGCCAGTCGATTACAAGTTCAACGAGAAAAGCACATTTAGAAGGCACACGTTCCCCTTGAGTAATGGGGCGCATCTCATGGGGGCTTTCAATAACAACCGTTTCAGCGGTTACGACTATGCGTATTTTGGCGTGGACGCCGCCAAGGTTTCCAATTCTCTGCGCGGCCCGGGCAGTGTCAACGGGCTTCATCTGCTCGCCGCGCTGCCGCGCGGGAGCAACGTCTCGGAGGGAAAATTCTTCCCAACACCCTTTTACGGGGATGCGGTGATGCAAAGCCTTAACTGCGCCAATCCCTACTGGCAAGAGCGTGGGACCTATTACGTTGGGTTTCGCTTCAATACCGGGGCCGGGCCGCAATACGGGTGGGTGCGTATTCGCTGGGCCGGGTGTAACGCCAATGATTTTATCGTGAAGGATTATGCCTGGGGCGATCCGGGCGATAAGATCAAGACGGGACAGAGGAAGCTGAGGGAAGATGACGCTGGCGGCAAGACCGAGGCTCCGGTCGTCGGAACAGAAGGCTCGCTCGGCCTGCTCGCGCTCGGTGCGGTCGGGCTGACTGCCTGGCGCAAACGCCGCCTTGGCGCGATCGAATAGTCGCATCCGTTACGGCCTGATTCGCATAAATCCACCGAGGAGAGCGAATGCTACAGCTTTACTCGTTAGGCAAACGATGGAAAGGCTGCGGGAGGTTTCGCCGGGCCTCCGAACGTAACAGAAGCGTTACCTAATTGGGATTGCCTCGCGCCCCTGGGCCGACCTAGATGCAGCGACATGAAGACATACGCATCTCTCATTGGGTCAAATCGGGCACGTCCCTTCGCTTCTACCTTCGCCGCGCGCTGGCTTTGCCTAATCGCTTCTCTGCTCTTTGTCGCCGCGGCGTTTTCGGCCCGCGCGCAAACCGCGTGGACCGCTACCGTCGGCGCAGAGACGATGAGCAAGGGTGGCCAGGCGCTGGCTTTCCTGCCGAATGAAATTTGGATTCATGCCGGCGACAGCATCACCTGGACGTTTAATACCGATGAGATTCATACGGTGACCTTCCTTACCGCCGACCAGGTGCGCCCCGCTCTGAGCGACGGTTGCCCGGGCTTCTCGAACAACCCGGCGACCTACGATGGTTCCAGTTGTGTCTCTACTCCGCCGATGACGACCGGTTCGACCTTTACTGTCATGTTCCCCAAAGTGGGAAATTTCAAGATGGTCTGCCTCGTGCACGAGAGCATGACGGGATCCATCCATGTGCTCGGTAAATCGGCCAAACTTCCGCACGATCAGGCTTTCTACAATCAACAGGCCGTGCAACAACAGCACACCCTGCTTTCTGAGGCGCAGAGTCTTTCCACCAAGGGGCTGGATTGCAACGCCTGTCAGGCCGTTGCCGCCGGAGCCGGCGCGATCAGGGTGACCAGTGGCGGGGCGCAGACGATCTCGTTCCTGCGTTTCTTGAAAGATAACATCACGATCCACGCCGGTCAGACCGTGGAGTGGAGTAATCTCGATCCGAGGACGCCGCATACCGTTACCTTCGGGCCGCCGCCGGGAGACATCGTCGATCCGAGCCCCGACGTCACGGTGGACAGGGATGGAGCCCGTCACGCGATCATTTCTTCCTCTACCGACACCACGCATTCCGGGTTCATCGCGGCGGCGCCGGAGGATCGGGTTGGACTTCCCCAGGCGCCTCTGGCCGTGACCCGGTTCCGCGTCACTTTTCCCAATGCGGGGACCTTCCCCTACATGTGCGTCCTGCATGGCGATCTGGGCATGGCGGGTGAGGTGGTGGTAAGTCCTTAGCCGGATTGCCAATTTCGTGCGGCAACGCTTCTTCGACGAAGCGTTGCCGCGTCCTCGCGATCCTTTTGGGATCTAACAGGGGGCGGCACCTACCATTGATTGCCGCGATTTGGTCAAGCGGTGGCGAGCGCGAACTAAACAGCCTGACTTCTACCCAAACGGGGAGTGATCGATACGTCGAATCATTTTTATCTTGACTGTCGCGCTCACATCTAGTCAGAAGGGCGCATGAAAACATTACCTGGGCGTTCGAGGATCATCCCTTCATCACGCTGGGCCGCCTATGCTTCGGCAGGGCTGGCGACAGCCTTTGGTAGCGCAGAAGCCGTGCAGGCAGAGATTCATTACTCCGGCCCGGTCCGGGCAGTCCTCGACGCCGGCTCGCACGAAACGAGCGAGCGTTCTTTCGCCCTGGAGGGTGGAGCGCACCTTCGCTTCCAGTTCGCGCGCTTTCGCGACGGACGCGGCACCGCCTTCGTCCAAAGCGAATCGTTCCGTGGCTCGCAGCCCGGAACGTACAGCTATCCCCGCTTTGCGTCCAAGTTAAGCGCGGGCGCTCTTATCTCGGATGGGAACTTCGTGGGCGGGCCCGACAAATTCGCCACTATAGCCGATTCGCATGGGCACGGGCTATGGAAGGGCCGGGACCACGGATATATCGGCTTCCGCTTTAACACGGGCGGCGGTTTTCAATACGGGTGGGTGCGGGTGCGGAAGATGGCGGATAATAGTTTCATCGTGATGGACTACGCATGGGGCGATCCGGGTGACGCGGTCACGGCTGGGGAGCGACAGAGTTCGCTCGCACTATCGGGAGAAGGCTCGCTCGGCTGGCTGGCCACGGGCGCTGCAGGTTTGACTTCCTGGCGAGAAGCGCGCTCCGCCGGCCGCGGGAACTAGCCTGGCGACTCGCTGCCGGGCTAAACCGCCCCGGTTCAGGGTCAACGAATCAGGGGTCGGAACTTACTATCGACACAACAGCCGCCTGGAAGCCGATCAGCAGCCCTTTACTCGTTAGGCGAGCACGTTGGCAGCGGCTCAACCTTTGGCGATAAGGAAGACGCTGACGACGGCGAGGCCGATGCCCAGGAGTTTGCGCATGGTCACCGGCTCGTGGAGGAAGAGGATGCCGAGGATGGCGCCGCCGACGATGAACATTCCATAAACCGGCACGACAATGCTGGCCGGTCCGAGCGAGAGCGCGCGGAAGAGCGACATCACCGCGACGGCGAGGGCGATGCCGGTGGCGTAGGAAAGCCAGGCGGAACCGCTGAGGAAATCTCGCGCAGTCACCCGTTGCAGATCGCCGCGGAGCAGGACCGTGACCCAGGCCGCGCCGCAAACGATCACGGTCGCGCAGGCTAGCACGAGAGAGCTGGAGAATTGGCCGCCGCGAATGGCCAGCTTCATCAATAGCGTGGTCAGCGAGTAGCCGACCATTCCGACCAAGGCCCAGGTGATGTAGTTCATGAATCGATTCGCAGCCGGCTTCACGTCCGCGGTTTTGCCTGCCGGAGAGCTGACGGCGCCCGACTCTAAGACGCGCACCTTGCTCCGCAACCAGTCAGCGGGGGAAATCGGCCGCCTCATAGAACGGCGGATACATCTTAGCCAGATTGCCGAGAGATTTGTCGTCTCCCAGAAGCATTGCGCTGGTCCACTCCATTCCCAGAGGAGTAAGAGCCTTCGCCATCGTCCTGACTTTCTCGAGCAAGCTGTCGTCTTCAGGGTCGCGCATGAGCAGATGGAAAACATAGGAGGCGCCGCCCGGGGCGAGGGGCGCCTCTGGCTCCATCATGGCAATCCACGCCGCGCGCACATTGGGCTGGCCGGCGAGAAACTCCCTGAGCGGATCGAGGTATCGTTCCGGTTCGCCGGCGACCGCGAAGCTGGCCGGTGGTCCGAGAGGTCCTTCGAGCGGAGGCGGCGCCGGCCGGCTGAGCAGGATGTCCACCATATCGTCATCGAGCAAGTATTGCCCATCCGCCCAGAGATTGACCCAGAGAAAGACCTCCGGGTATGAGGTTCGAATGAGGCGCAAGATTTCAAAACCCAAAGCAGAGATAATCGTGTAGGTGGCAGGGTGCAGCTTGGCCTTGGCAAACACTTCCTCCGCCCGGCGCTCGGCCGTGTAAACGCTGATGAGCGCATCTTCCGGTCCCTTAAAGACGCAAAGGTTCGGGTTCTGGCCCTCGGGCGCAATCAGGTCGCTGCCGTCCAATTCCGGGTAATGCTGGGCAAAGATCCAGAGCCGCGCCGCGCCGAGAGGCGTGTAAAAACTCCACAATGGCGTCGTCTTATCCCGGAGCACGGGGCGCAGCGCGATCTCGAGAGCATTAGTCGGAACAATTTCTGGCACGGCAAGGAAGGAAACGCGCTGGATGCATAACCCGCCTCGCCGCGTCACGCAAGCCGACGCCGCCAAGCTAAACTATCGACACAGTCTTTGACGTTAGCCGCCGGTCAGGTTCCTAAATTCGGCGATAGGGTTCCGTGTTTTTCAATTCCTTTGCTCGTTAGGCAGCGCGCTCGGCATCGCCTGTCACGGCTGCTTCTGGAGCGGCGCGGCGGGTTTGCCTGCCTGGGCCAGATCAGCTTCCAGCTTTTGCTCGCCTTGCTTCGCTTGTTGGTCGAGCTGATTGAAGACGGCTTCTTGTTGCGTCGTCGGGCGATCGTAGGAGAGGTCGATGTCGGAGGCGAGATAGGCGAGGTGATCGCGCAGCTTGGTTTCGTGCAGGAGACTGCCTTCGCTTCCTCGCATGGTCATCTGGGCGAGATCGTCGATCTCGTGACTTAGACTCGTTAGGGCGGCGGCGGGTTGAGAGTTGGGGGAGGTTTCCTTTTGCAGTTGGTCGCGCGCGGCCACGGCTTGATTGATCTCTTTGTCGAGCGCGTCGAGGTCGGCGTGGATCTTCAGGTCCAGGTCGAGGCGCGCTTCCAGGTCCTGCTCGGTAGCTTTGAGGCGCGGGTCGAGAGTTACCTTGAAAGTCTGTTCCGTCTTTTGGCCGCCGTAATCGAGCACGACCGAGTAGCTCCCCGGCGTGATGACCGGACCTTCGACCGAATCCTCGAGCCCTCCAGCCGCAATGGGCGCGTGGTAGCCGGTGACTTCGGTCGCGTAGGGATAGCGCAAATTCCACTGCAGCCGGTTCATTCCCGGCTCGGCCGCAGCCAGCTTCGCTTCGCCTTCGCGGATCTTTTGGTCGCTCGTCTTTTCGGTGTTCTGTTCTTCGGTGGCGGCGTTTTCGGTGTGCTCGCTCGTCTCGGCTACATCGGCAAAGCCTGCCGCTTCGGCCTTGGCTTTTTCTTTCTTCTCCTTGGCGGTCGCGAGATGGAGCGGGATGCTCCGGATCACTTTCCCCTGGGCGTCGTTGAATTGCAGGGTCGCGGGAGTTTTGCCGTCGTAGTTATCCGGCAGATGAAAGAAAACGGTCGCCCCAAAAGGCGGATTGTAACCGGCATCCGGCGGACGGCGGCTATCAGGATCGGGCGTACCGTAGTCATGAGTCAGCCAGGCCTGCTCCGGCGCGAAAAGGTAACTGCCATCCGGTTGCACGTTGGGATTTTTGGCTAACTGCTCCAGAAAAGTCAGGTTATCCAGGACCCAAAAGGAGCGGCCATGAGTCGCAGCCACGATCTGACCCTGGCGCGCGTTAATCGCCAGATCGCGCACCTCCGCCACCGGCAGGTTGAGGGTCAGCGGCTGCCAATGCCCGCCCGCATCGAGACTGAAGTAAACCGTGCTGCGCGTGCCGACAAAAAGCAGGTTAGACTCGTTAGGGTCCTGGCGGAGGTCGAAAACAAACTCATCCTGCGGCAGCCCGGTCGTAACCAGCGTCCAATGTCTGCCTAAATCTGTAGTCCTATAGATATAAGGCTTGAAGTCATCGAGCATGTAACGCCGCGCACTTAGCCACGCCGTTTCCTTCTCCGTATGGGACGGCTCGATGCAGCTAATCCAAGCCGACACGAGCAGGCCGGGCGGAGTCACTTTTTGCCACGTCTTTCCCCCATCTGTCGTAACATGAGCCAGTCCATCGTCGGAGCCGGCCCAGATAAGATTGCCATCCAGCGGCGAGATGGTAAGCGCTGAGACCAGGGGATAAATCTCCGCCCCTGATTGATCGAGATCGACCGGCCCGCCGCTGGGCGCTTCGGTCTTCTTTTGGTCGCGCGTGAGATCGGGCGAAATCTGGCTCCAGCTCGCGCCGTAGTCGCCGCTCTTGAAGATATACTGCGCGGCGGTGAAAAGCTCCTTCGAATCAGCGGGCGAAAACAAAACCGGATGCGTCCAGCCCCAGCGATACTTCAGCTCACCCGAGGACGCGCCTTCCTGATAGTAAGGCCACGGACTGACGCTGCGATATTCATCCGTGCGCCGATCGTGCTTCACAAAGATGCTGTAATAGCCGCTGCCAAAAGTCGTCTCCGGATCGCCCGGTTCCGGCACGGCGTAAGTGCTCTCGCCGTAGGCCACGCCTTTCCAATCGGCCAGCGGAATCCTCCCGCCCGCGTGCGCGCTCGGTCCTTCGAAGGAACCTTCATCCTGTTGCGCGCCGTAGATGTGATACGGGAACTGATCGTCGAGATTGACGTGATAAAACTGCGCGGTCGGCTGGTTATGCTCCGTGCTCCAGGTCTTGCCCGCATCGGTCGAGACCGTCGCCCCGCCGTCATTCCCTTCCAGGAGAATCCTTGTGTCGTTAGGGTTAATCCAGACGACGTGGTTATCGCCGTGCGGCGTTTTCAATTTCGTGAAAGTCTTGGCCCCATCGCGCGAAACCCAGAGCGCATCCACCTCCGGGACATAGACGGTATTCGGATCTTTCGGGTCCGCGTAAAGCGTCATGTAATAAAAAGCGCGCTGCCGCAGCTTCCATTCATCGTTCGTCCGCTTCCAGGTCGCGCCGGCATCGTCCGAGCGGAAAACCCCGCCCTCCTTCGCCTGGATGATGCTGTAAACCGTGTTCGGCTGGCTCGCCGCGATCGTTAGGCCGACCCGGCCGAGCACTTCCTTCGGCAGGCCCGGATTGCGCGTGATATTCGCCCAATGCGCCCCCCCATCGGTCGTCTTGTAAATGCCGCTGCCCGGACCGCCGCTGATCAACCCCCACGGCATGCGTTGCGCCTCCCACATCGTGGCGTAGAGGAGCCCGGGGTTGTTCGGATCCATCACGAGGCAAATCGCGCCGGTTTTATCATCGACGAACAGAATCTTCTGCCAGGTCTTGCCGCCGTCGCTCGATTTGAAGACGCCGCGGTTCGGATCGGGCGCGAAGACATGCCCCATCGACGCGACATAGACCACGCTGGGATTTTTCGGATCGACCAGGATCGCGCTAATCGCACGCGCTTCCGGCAGCCCGACAAACTGCCAGGTCCTGCCCGCATCGGTCGATTTGTAAACGCCGTCACCGGGAATCATGTCATTGCGAATATCGGCCTCCCCGGTCCCGAGGTAGATCGTCTTCGGATCGGATGGCGCGACCGCCACCGCGCCGATGCTGGAGCTGGGCCCGGGCAATTTCCCGTCCGTCATATTTTCCCACTGCACGCCTTCATCTTTGCTCCGCCAAAGGCCGCCGCCGACCGCGCCCGCGTAGAAAAGATCGTCGTTTCCGGGAACGCCCGTCACCGTCACGACCCGCCCGCCGATATAGGGCCCGACACAACGCCATTTCAGCTTGCTCATGAGCTTTTCCGGGGAAAGCGCCTGCCCCCCTTGCCCCCTAACGAGTAAAGGACTGCAAACCGCGAGCGCGAGGAGAAGCAACAGACCGGAAACATTTCCGAAACGAAAGAGACGTCTCATGACATTTTCCCTCTGGCCGATTCCTGCCCCTGTCAAATAAAGCACGCCGAATGCGTCCATTCCCGCAGGCTCGCTTATTCCATCCCATCGCAAGGCCGCGCGGCTGCCTGAAGAGAGAAACGAGCCTATCCCCCCGGTGCGAGCCGCCCGCCCTGCCATCCGGGCGATCCTTTACTCGTTAGGCAAGCAGCCGGCCTCGCCTCTTACGGCCGCTTCCGGCGCGGCGCGGCCGGAGTCGTCTCCGGCGCCGGCAACATCTCGAAAGTACGAAACAAGGGCGCAAGATCGACCACCGCGTTGGCCGCGGCCTTCAGCACCCCGCTCAAATTCGCCGCCACCGACGCCACCTCCACCCGAATCCCGCGCCGGCGCAGCTTCGTCGCGAGATCAGCGAAATCCGCATCGCCCGTCACCATCATCACCACCTCGGGCCGCATCGCGGTCGCGAGATCGAGCGCATCGATCGCCATCATCACATCCACGTTCGCCTTGTAATGGCCTTCTTCCGCCGGCGCGCCATCCTTCGTCACGACGAGAAACCCATTCGCGCGCAGCCAGTACATGAACTTGTTTTTCCGATCCCGCTCATCCTGCCAGAGCGGAATCGCCGGCGGCAACCCGGCATACACCACCATCTCGATCAACTCCCGCCCCGACTCCGCCCCCGCGAGAAAATTCCGCAACCGCAGCCAATCGAGCCCGCGCCCCGCCGTCCGCACCGAGCTGCCGACGTTCGATTCATCGACCAGGACGAGGAGCCGGGGGCGAGGTGAAATTTCGGGATCTTTTTTCGGCATGCGGGTTCAATGGACTACATCTCGCGACTTCCGCGAGCGCTAGTTCGCGAAACCTCCGCTGACCGCCGCGCGGCCGTTGCCTTTGGCCGATCCAGTCTTACCCTGCTCGTGTAAGCTGAAATGGAAAGGTTACGAGCATGAAAATGAAAGCGGCACAGATCAGCAAACCGGGCGGCGACTTTGAAATGGTCGAGCGCGACCTCCCGCAACCGGGCGCAGGCGAAGTGCGGGTCAAAGTCGAAGCCTGCGGCATTTGCCACAGCGACGTGGTGGTGAAGGACGGCCTCTGGCCCGGGCTCCAATTTCCGCGCGTGCCCGGCCACGAAATCGCGGGCCGGATCGACTCGTTAGGCGAGCGCGTCATCGGCTGGAGGGAGGATCAGCGCGTCGGGGTCGGCTGGCACGGCGGCCATGACCTGACCTGCGAAGAATGTCGCCGCGGCGACTTCGCGATGTGCGTGAATCGCAAAATCACCGGGGTTGATTTCGACGGCGGCTATGCCGAATACATGATCGCGCCCGCGACCGCGCTGGCGGCGATTCCCGACGAGCTGCCGCCGGAAGAAGCGGGACCATTCATGTGCGCGGGCGTGACGGTTTACAACGCCCTGCGGAATTCCGGGGCGCGCGGCGGCGACGTCGTCGCGATTCACGGGGTGGGCGGGCTCGGGCATCTCGGGGTGCAATACGCGCGCCAGATGGGTTTCCGCACCGTCGCGCTGAACCGCGGCAAGGATAAGGAAGCGCTCGCGGAAAAATTGGGCGCCCATCATTACATCGATACCGAGGGCGGCGATGCCGCGGCCGCGTTGCAAAAGCTCGGCGGCGCGCGCGTCATTCTCGCGACCGCGCCCAACGCGAAAGCAATCTCCGCCCTCGTCGATGGCCTCGCGCCGGGCGGGACGCTCCTCGTCCCGGCCGCGCCGAACGAGCCGCTCTCGATCAACATGCTGTCGATGATCAACGGCCGCCGTTCCGTCGCCGGCTGGTATTCCGGCACGGCCAAAGATTCGCAGGACACCCTCGAATTCAGCTTGCTCACGAAGGTGCACCCCATGATCGAAAGATACCCGCTCGAGCGCGTCGGCGAAGCTTACGAACAGATGCAGAGCGGGAAGGCGCGTTTCCGCGTCGTCCTGATCATGCCTAACGACCAAAGGGCTGCCTAACGAATAAAGGACCGGAGGAGTCTGGCGAAGAAAGTTCTTCCCCCGGCCGCTCTTCAACCTCGGAGGCGCGCAAAGGCCGCGACGGATGCGAGGGAACGGCGGCATTGGGGTTGCCATTGGGTCCGGGTTGTAGTTTCATGAGCATTATGGGCCGCGCAGTTTCGCCGCACACGTTTTATTTTGGTGAGGAGGTGGTGACCGTCGATGTAAACATTTTTAACGATTACATCTTCGAAGACCCGTATCGGTTTTGCGATTGGCTGCTCGAATACCAGGGATGGCGCTATCTCGACCACGCTTGCGAGAATTTCCATATCGATGACGTCCAGATGCTCGCGACCTGGGCCGAGGCGGAAGCCGCGAAGCTGCCGGAGGAAATCCGCAACCCGGTCGACGGGACGGTGCACGACCTGCCGACGGTGGTGCGTTTTTTGGCGGGCGCGCTGCCCTGGAAACTGGCCAACCACCGCTTCACCGATGCCTACGATGTTTATCTTGACGAGCCGCCGACGATTGCCGGCGAGGAGGCGGTCCGGGCGGCGGCCAAGGAGCTGATCAGCGCGGCGCTCGGTTTGCCGCCGCCGTATCGCGACTCGATGGTGAAGCGTTCGCTCGTTTGGACGGATTTTGTGGACCGGCGCTGGCTTCAGGGTCTGAATATCCCGCCGCCCTAGGTGGGGAAGCGGCCCGGCTGAGATTTTTGCCGCGCTCGAGTCGGGGAAGGGGACGGGAGCCGCGCAATCCTGCTCCGCGAGCCGCGGGACGGGAAGGGGACAATCGGATCCTCGTCGCCCGGGCGAAACCGGCCGCCGCGGCTTTCCCTGGCCTGTCTTTCCGCGCGGGGAGGTCGCGAGAATTCTTTTTTCGCCGTTTTTCCGCGTAATCAGCTCGCGAGAATCTTTTTTTTCGTCTGTTTACGCGTAACTAGCTCGCGAGAAAGTTTCTTTCGGCCTGTTTACGCGTAACCAGGTCGCGAGAAATATTTTTTCGAAGTAATCGCGCGTGAATACATTGCGGGGATTATTTTTCCCACGTGATCGGCTGGCGCTAGAGCCTGAGGATCATTTTTCCGGCGTGATCGGGTGGCGCTACAGCGCCAGGATCATTTTTTCGGCCTGATTACGCGTCATTGCGGCGCCGCCGCGGCGTAATCGCAGGTTTGGACCGCCGCCTCTGTAAAAATTTACGGAATGCCGCCTGCCAACTTTGTAATACGGCCAATCATTCCTCGACAGGAGGTGTCGGCTCGCTATTCTCGGCCCATGCCGCCTCAGGCCTGTGTTTCGCTTCCGGGCGCGGCTTTTCATTTGCGCAAAAGGCAAGGGAGCCGCCGAAGCCGGGCTTGCTCCGATTTTTCCGCTCTCCTCCCTCACGCCCACGGCGGCGGCGCGTCTTATTCTCGTTAGGCCATGAAGTTTCGTCCTCCGCGCGCCGCTTCTTTCCGCTTGTGAACCCTCGCGCGCGCCAGGGAAAGACGCTGCCGGTCTGGCTCCTCGGGCTGGCTAATCTGCCGCTCGGCCTGACCGGCGGGCTCGCGCTTCTCACCATGCCGCAATGGCTCGCCGCCCGGCACGTCCCGGAACCGGTCATCGCCGAGCTGACCACGCTCGCGCTCGTCCCGACCTTTCTCATTTTTCTGCTCGGGCCGGTCTTCGACCTTTGGTTTAGCCGCCGCACTTATGCGATCGCTTCCACGCTCTTCGCCACGGCGAGCGCGTTCGCGGTCGTGCTGGCGGGCTCGAATCTCGGCCTCCTCGGCGTGGCCCTTGTCTGTTCTTCGCTTGGGGCGTCCGGGAATACGATCGCGATCGGCGGTTGGTTTGGAACCCTGGTCGCGAAGGAAAAAGATGCAACTCTCGGGGCCTGGATGAACATCGCCAACGTCGGCGGCTTCGGGGTCATCGCCGCGGCGGGGATGTGGGCGATCCGCGCCCTGCCGGTGCCGGCGGCGGCGGCGGCCCTGGCGGCGCCGAACCTCATCGGGCTCCTGATTTATCTCCGCACCCCGGCGCCGCCCCCCGATCGCCGTCTCGCGAGCGAAAGTTTCGGCCAGTTCTTCAAAGACCTGGCGGCGCTCGTCCGCCGGCCGGTTGTGTTGCAAACTTTGTTGCTTTTCGCGGTGCCGGACGCGTCGTTTGCCTTGACCAACACTCTGGGTGGCCTCGGAGGCGATTATCACGCGAGCGAGAGCTTTGTTTCGCTGATGGGCGGCGCGGCGGGGATCGGCGCCGGGCTGGTTGGGAGCCTGCTCGTGCCGCCGCTGGCCGGCCGGGCTCCGGCACGGTGGCTTTATCTTGGGATTGGTTTCCTTGGCGCTCTTTTCACCCTTAGTCTCATCATCGCGCCGCGCACGCCGACGTTCTTTGGTCTCGCCATCACGGGACAGAATATCGCCCAGGCCGCCGCGCTCGCGACGGTTAATGTCGTGGCCCTGCAATCGCTGGGCAAGAACAACCCATTCGCCGCCACTCAATTTGGGTTGCTCTGTTGCGCCTCGGCGTTGCCGATCACTTATATGCAGCTTTTGGATGGCCACGTTTACGGCGCCGGCGGGTTGGCGTTGATGTATCTGGCGGACGGCGGCCTCGGCTTCGTTGCCTGTGCTTTGATGGCGGGTTTGTTCGTGCTTTGGGCGAAACGGAAGCGTGGGGAGCCGGAGCTGGCCCGCGCGACCTGATAGTTGGCTCGGGCAAGTAATGGCTCGAACTTGAGGCTGACGCCGATCGGCCCGGTGGAAAATTTATTGCAGCTTTGCGTACTCCGCTCTGGCTTGCTCTAGGACCGGGACGCCGGGGTCGGCATTTTTCCAGAGAGCGAAGAAATCCTGGTAGGCAGTCTTTGCTTTCGCGGAATCGCCGGATAACACGCAGGCGCGGCCGAGACCCAAGTGGGCGAGCGCGCCGATTGGCTCATTTCCGACCACGCCGGGGTGATCGAGTATTTTTTCGAACTCGCCGGCCGCGGCGTCGCCTTTTTTCGCGGCCAAATACGCTTCGCCGCGCAGATAGACGGGATAAAGCGCGAAGGTGAAGTCATCGTTCGTGTGGCCCAATTCGTAGGGCGCAGCCACGGCCAGGGCTTGCAGCGCGCTCGCTGAATCACCGCGATTGAGCGCGAGAGCGGCCTGGACCATCGGCAGGTATTCGAACTGAATAATGGTGTCTTGCGGGAACCGTTTGGCCAGATCGTCCGCGAGGCGAGCGGCGTTTGCGGAATCGCCGGCAAGGGCGAAGGCAATGGCGGAGAAACCCTCGCCGTTTTTGCCTTTTACTTCCGCAATCGCTGACTGCGCGTCTTCCTTCGCGGGAGTCATATCGCCGACGAGGGCTTCGCGGAGCGCGTTGTGTCCCTCATATTCCGAGGCGGTTTCCTTTTCCTGCGCTCGTCGCGCGGAGTCGGCGGCCTGGCGGGTCAGGTCGCGGGCTTTGCCATACTTTCCTTCGTAAGCCGCAGTCTCTGATTCGAGGAAAAGCATCTGATCTTCGACCCCGGGCGTTCCCATGGAGGCCGAGGCCTGTTTTTCCATGTCTGCGGCATCGTGTTGCATGAAATCCAGCATATAAACGATGAAAGCAACCCAGGGTGAGTCAACATTATGGGCCCGCGCATCCTGGAGCGTGGACCTGGACTGAGCGATGCGGCCGAGCCATTGGTCGGCGAACATGAGATTGACGAGATTGTTTCCACTCGCAGGATTGATCCGGAACGCATCCTGCGCTGCCTGATGAGCTTTTTCGTAATCTCCCAAACCGGTGTAGATGAGCCACAGATACAGGCGAGCGTCTTCATCACGAGGATAAGTCTGCGCAAACAAATCGCAGGCTCTGCGAGCGGCCTCCAGGTTTCCCGTCACCACGTATTCGTAGAAGGTGGAAATGTGCAGCTTCTCCCGATCGCTCGTTCGCTCACGCAACTGGTAGGCTTTGCTTGCGTCTTCCGTTGCGACCGCCAGCTCACCCTGGGGTTGGTAGCATTCAGCCAAACGCAGATAAGCCATGGCAAAGTTTGGATCCAGGGTGGAGGCCCTTTGAAAAAAAGGCAAAGCGGCGACGAAATCGCTCGTCACGTCATAAGCCTTCATCCCGAGGGAATAGGCTTGCAGCGCCTCGAGCGACGGAGTGGTGACGTCTTCGGGCAACGCGTCGTATTTCTGGATCGAGGCCAATGATTCGCCCAATTTCCGGCGCAAGCTGGTCGCCGCCTGACCGAGGGCTTTCAGCACCTGCTCTTTCCCGTTGGCCGTGACTTGCTCCTGCGCGAGCAGATCGCCGGTGTTGCAGTTCACCGCCTTCAGACCGACGACATATTCGCTGCCCAAACTCGCGATCGAGCCTTCGATCGTGGCCGCGCTGTCCGTGCGCTGGCCAACTTCGCGGGCCAGCTCCGGCGTGAGTGGGGAATCTTTGGGTTTGGACATCAAGGCGAGCGTTTGCGCGATGCGTTCGTCCGAAACAAGGCTCAAAAAGGGCGATTGCTCCAGTTGCGATGCCAATCCCTGTCGGAGGGTGTTGTCGAAGACGGGGTCGCCGGTTGTGTTCGTGAAATCGGCGAGGACGATCGTGTCTTTGTCGGTTAGTGGTTTGTTTTGACGCGAGCGGTAGTAGAGGCCGCCTAATATGAGGAAGAGGATGAGGAAGAGGAAGACGGGGATCGCAATTTTCCCGAGCTTTGCCAGGCGGGCTGCTTTTGCCTGCCGGAGCTTCTTTGGAATATGAGGATTGCCAATTCCGTCGTGGTAAAGGTTAACAATGCCGATGCGGACGCCATGTTTCACCTGGCATTCGCCGAGGTCGTGGAGTTGCGGCTTCCAATGGCCGAAATGCTGCAAATCTTCCGCGACATGTTTGGAGAGCAGGATGTGACCGGCGTCGCCGCAATCCATCACCCGCTGCGCCATGTTGATCCCGGCCCCCGCGAGGTTAGAGCGCCCGCTCACATCGGTCATTTCGCTGACCGGTCCGCTGTGAATCCCCATCCGCACCGGAATCTCGGGGCGCGCTTTCAGCACTTGAGCGATCTCCAGCGCGCAACGGACCGGTTCCTCCGCGCTCTCGCGAAAGACCAGCGCCATCCCATCGCCGGTCGGGAGCCTGACGAGCTGCTCGTTGGTTGACTCCGCAACCTGCGACGTGGCCAGCACGATCTCGGTCAGGTGGCGGAGCCGGTCTTTTTGTTCGTCGATCAGGAGTTTCGAGTAGCCGACAATGTCGAGAAACAAGACGTGCCCGATTTCCAGCTTAAGGCTGTCCCCGGAGTCAGGTGTCATAGGAAACCTGTGCCGGCCGCCGCGCGCCGACGAGATGGAGCCCGGCCGCATGGGCGAGATCGCGGCGCTTTTGCTGCGCGGAGAGATTGCGCAGGTTCATGGCTCAGGAGTCGCGGCTTTGGCCATGTCTGCTCACTATCAAATCACTCGCGAGCCGCCAATGCACGATTTTTCTTTCGGGGGCCCGGCGCGGCAGGCTCTCCGCCGGTCCTTTACTCGTTAGGCGATTCGCAACCGCGGAACGATCTAGGCGGGGCTCAAATGGCGGATCGTGGCCGAAAGCATGAGGCGCGAGACGCCGCTAAAGATGAGGCTGATCCCAACCAGCGTCCCGATGACCCAAAGCGCGCTGGCCGGGCATTGCGCCCAGATAAGAATGCCGAGAATGAGGGTGATGATTCCATTGACCAGGACCCAACCGGCGCGGCGGACGTGGCGGATGCGGAAGTAGAAGATGAGCTCGATCACTCCTTCGCAGAGAAGAAAGACGGCCGCGACGAGGGTGAGCGAAACGACGCCGAGGAGCGGTTTCATGAGCAGATAAACTCCCACCGCGCCATAAAGAAGAGCGAGCAGGATCTGCCAAAGGACGCCGCCGATGCCATGGGTATGGAAGGCGAAGATAAGGTGGGACACGGCCGCGAATAGAATCAGCCACGCGAGCAGGAGCACGACGGCGATCGAGGTGGCCAGCGGCATGATGATCGCGAGCATTCCACAAAAAAGCATGACGATGCCCCAGAGCATCGACCAACCGCTCGCTTTCCCGACTGTCCCGCTGGCTGTTTGCGCGCTCATTGTATTCTCCTAGACAGTTCGTTTGGCCGGCCGGCTTCGGATGGCCTGAAGTTGCCGCTTCTTCGTTCGTTCAAATCCCGGGCAGGACTTTCGCGGCGCGGCGCGGCGCGAAGGGGCATGGCGCGCTCCTTCACTCGTTAGGCCGGGAAGCGGTCGCAGGCGGCGCCTGCTTCTCACGGCTCCGCGTCGGGCGGCGGCACGTAGGGAAGGCCCAGCCTCGTCAGGGCCGCCTTGAAGCGGGGATCGCTCCGCAACGGATCGAAGGACGAATCCCAGACGAGTGCGCCAAAGCTGCTGGTGTGTTTTTCAGCGTAGATTTCCAGTTGGTCGAGGGCGCGGTCGCGGTCGCCCAGCGCCATGAGGTAAACCGCATAAGACATCGGATCAGCGAGCAGGCCGGAGTTTGCGCGGGCGGTCTCGAGACTGTGGAGAGCGGCGGCGCGTTGCGTGGGATCGGCCATGCCGCGCGCAATGATCGCGGGGGCGTCCGGGTTACCGCCGGTCAGGCGAAAGGTGGCGCGCAGATGCGCCTCCACGGTTGGGTAATCTTTGCGCTCGATCGCGAGAAACGCCGCCGTCGCCTGGGCCGGTGGGAAGCCAGGATGAGAAGCGAGCACGCTGTCGATCTGCGCCTTCGCCTCGTCGTAACGGCGCAGCTCCCCGAGCATCCCGGCGCGGATCACTCCGATAATCGGGGAGAGCGGGTCGAGCTGCTGCGCGCGTTCGATCTCATGCAGGGCGGGCTCGAGTTGCCCAACTGTGCTGAGGAATTGCCCATATTGATTGACCGCTTCGGCGTCGCCCGGCGCGAGAACGAGGGCGCGGCGAAAAGCCTTGTCCGCCTCAGGCCACTGGCAGCGGAAAGTGTCGGCGAGACCGAGCGCGACGTAACCGGAAGCGGCGTTCGGATCGAGCGCGATGGAGCGTTGCGCGGCGGCCTCCGCTTGCGGCACGACCGTTGCAAACGAACCAAGCCCGTAGGCGGGGAAAAGAATCTCCGCCTCCGCCAAACCGCCCCACGCCTGCGCGTAATCCGGGTCGAGCTTCACCGCCTCCCGGAAAGCGTCCGCCGCGTCGCGCAAACCGGAACCGCGCGCCGCGAGCAGCGTCAACCCGCGCAGGTATAACTCATGCGCCTGGGGATTCGTCGTGCGATCGGCGACGAGAGGCTGCCCGCCGCCGCCGGTTAGTTGCACGCGCAGTTTGCTCGCGATCGCCCGGGAAATCTCGTCTTCGACCGCGAAAACATTGTCGAGCTTGCGATCGTATTTCTCCGACCACGATTGCAAGCCGTCCGCGGCATCGACCAGTTGGACATTGATGCGCACTTCATCGCCCGCCTTTTGCAAACTGCCCTCGAGAATGTGCGCCACCCCGAGCATCTGGCCGATCTTGCGCAGGTCGAGATCGGCGCCCTTGAATTGAAAGGCCGAGCGCCGCGCCGCGACCTTGAGATTCGGTATCTGGGCAAGCGCGTTCAGGATCTCCTCCGTCACGCCGTCGCTGAAGTAGGCGTTGCCTTTGTCGTCGCTCAGGTTCTCAAAAGGCAGGACCGCGATCGACTTCGGGCTGATCGCACTCCTTTGCTCGTTAGGCAAAGCTGCGGCCGCCACGAGCGCCGCTTCGCGCCGGGGAGCGAGGACGAATTTATCGAAACAAAAATAACCGAGCGCGAGCGCGAGCACGACCATGATCATGCGATCCATCCGACGGCCGGTCTGGGGCGCGATCGATTGCCCGGGCGGGACCTCGTCGTCGCGCTTCAAACCTTCCGGGGTCAGCTCAAAGATCCAACTAAAGACGAGCGCGGGCAGGGAAGCCGATCGCGAGCAGAATCACGATCGTGCGCGGGAGCCACTCCGGCGCGCCGAACATCGGCAGGACCGTGCTCGCGACCTGCGTGAGCAGCCACGCGCCGACGAGATAAAGCCCGGCGAAACGAAGGACGTTGCGCCGTTTCAGCTCTGCGAAAAAATTTTCAGTCATGGCGAAGGAGCCGCATCTCCCCGGCGATCATGAAACCATCCGCGCGCGACCGATGCACGCAATTATTGTCCGCCGCGGCTACTGCTCGAACGTCCGCGCCGAGGGCGTCGGGCAGGCGCGCGTCTCCGTCGTCGAGCTGGTGTAGGCGTCGCTCCGCAGCGTCCAGCATTCCCCGAGGGTGGAGGAATAGCAGATCTCGACCGCGACACGGAAGCGGTCCTTATTCATCTCGACCCAGGAGGGATCGTTGCGGTTGAACGGGAGCGGTCGCTCCGAGGCATCGAGCGGGGTGAAAATGGTCAGGTCCTCGCCCGCGGCGAAGACGTGGTTGCTCATGTCGCTCTCGAAGAAATGATGCTTGCCCGGGCCGAGCATTTTGGCGACCGCCGCCGACCAGTTCTTCACCGGCTGGCCATCGACCTTCACGACGACGTGCCGGATAATGGCGGGGCCGACGCCCTTGTTCGCGAGGGTGAGATGAATGTCCGGCTCGTTGCTGCTCCCGAATTCCAGGATCGGCCAGACCGCCGCGCGCACCTGCTGCCGCTGCACGTAAGCGGTGTAACCGGAAACCGCCAGCGCGCAGACGCCGACGAGCGTGGCGACGATCGTCTCGTAACGAATCACTCCGCGCGCGCTCCGTTCCTCCGCCACGAGGGCGATGCTTGGCGTCGGTGCATTAAATGTCAAGAAATGAGCCGCCATCCCCGCGCCCGCGCAGCAAACAGGCTGACCGATGGCCCGCTCACGGGCCGTGCCGAGGGGTCGCCGATGGCCGGCGAAGACCAAACACATTTTTCAGTCGGCCAGGCTTGGGGCAAACTTGCGGAAGGTCTCCGCCGTGTCTGCCTGCAAGCTCAAAACTTGAGCGTGATGATGTCCTCGACGTGGATCGTGCGCCGCGCCCGATAAAGCGCGACGATGACGGCGAGACCGACCGCGACTTCCGCCGCCGCGACGGTGATGATGAAGAAGACGAAAACTTGCGCGTGGTAGTTGGGATTGCCTAACGAGTCGGTGCGGAAACGCGAGAAGGCGACGAGCGAAAGGTTGGCCGCGTTCAGCATCAATTCGAGCGACATGAAAATAATGATGATGTTGCGCCGCAAGAGCACGCCGGCAAAGCCGATCGTGAAAAGCAGCCCGCTGACAAAAAGATAATCGCCGAGTGTAATCATCGCCTAACGACCTTTCGCGGCCGCGCCGGAATCCGGGGAGCGCACGCGCCTCGCGCGCCGGCGATGGCGCTTCGCCATCGCGAACTCTTCATCCCGCGCCAGATCTTCGGCGAGGCGCCGAAAACAGCACGCGAGGCGCGTGCGCTCCCCGGATAATCGCCTAACGAGACCATGATTCAGCGCAGCTCGCGTTTGCTCAGCACGATCACGCCGATGGTCGCGACGAGCACGAGCACGGCAATGATTTGAAACGGCAGGTTGTAATTTCCAAATAGAAGCAGGCCGACGCTGCGCACATCATCCGCGCGATGCAGCGGCAACGCGGGGAAGGGCTGTTTCGCCGCGCGCAGTTGTCCGATGACGAGATAGACTTGCCCGAAGAAAACAAGCGCGACCGCAATCCCGCCGCCGAAGGCCGCGAAGTTGATGCGGCGCCGCTCTTCCGCGCGCAAATCGAGCAGCATGATGATGAAAAGGAACAGCACCATGACCGCGCCGGCGTAAACCAGCACCTGGATGATGCCGATGAAAAACGCGTCGAGCATCATGAAGAGCGCCGCGAGTCCGAGAAAGGAAATGACAAGGCTGAGCGCACTCGCGACCGGGTTGCGGTTCACGATCACCGCGGCGCCGAAGACGAGCATGAGCGCGGCGAAGAACCAGAAAAGAAAGGGCGACATTTCGTCAGTTGAGTTCGTTAGGCACTCGTTCGGCGCGAAGCCGCGACCACCGTGTCATCCTGAGCGGAGCGAAGGACCTCACAAGCGTTGCTCGAGACTCCATGGAAGCAGCAACGCCCGAGCAAGCATGCGAGGTCCTTCGCCGTCTCCGCGGCTCAGGATGACAAATTATCGCGCCGCTCATTTCATCTCGTTCCACTTCAACACCAGCCCGTGCATCACGCCGCCGATCTCGATCAGCTTTTGCTTATCGTGCACCATTTCGGCTCTCGTTAGGCCAGTGATCGCATAATCTTTCCGCAAAAAAATCGCCTGCTCGGGACAAACTTCCTCGCACATCCCGCAGTAAATGCAGCGGATCATGTCGATGTCGAATTCCTCGGGAAATTTCTCGACCTTGGCGAAGCGATCGCCCGCCGGAATCTCGCCCGGCGTGATCCGAATCGCGCGCGGCGGACAAATAAATTCGCAAAGCTGACACGCGACGCAACGCACGCGACCGCGCTCGTCGCGCACCAGCGCCGGCGCGCCGCGATAATGATCGGGCAAATGGCTGTCCCATTTCTGCTCGGGGTATTGCATCGTCACCTTCGTCTTCCCGGTGAGCATATTTTTGAGATGCCGAATCGTAATCAGCATCCCGGAAAAAATGGCCGGCAAATAAAGCCGCTCCCACCAGCTCAAATTTGGACGCCTAACGACAATAGCCATTTCTACTCTACCGCTTCCTCTTTACTCTCTCCGTAACCGCCCGCCTCTTCCGCAATCCGAGATCCGAGCCGATCGAGCATCGCGAAAAGCATCCTAACGATCTCATCGAGCAGCGCCTTCCCTTCAAGAATGTCGTCGCTCTCACAGCACCTTCGCGCGACAAGAGATCAAGACACGCCGCCGATTCCAAAGCCGACCCGTGCGCGATTTGGAAAAAGCGTGCGCGATCCTTCATCAAAAACTTACCGTTACCCTCCGCAATATTGAATGCGATGCTGTCGCCGGCGCGTCGGAGTTGGTCGCGGGTGGTGCTTTTCTTGGCGAGGGATGCGATCAGCGTTTGCGACCAGGCCGCGAATTGGAGGGCGCGCTGGTAAACGTTCAGCTTTTCGTGGTGAAACATGGGATTAGAGGAAGAGGTAGAGGAAGGTTATTTTGGCATGTAGGCGATGATGATCGCGGCGATGAAGATATTGACGAGCGCGATTTCGAAAAAGAAGACCCAGCCGAGCCGCATTAGTTGGTCGTAGCGGAAGCGCGGCAGAGTCCAGCGCACCCAGATGAAGAAGAGGAGCAGGCCCGCGACCTTGGCGAAGAAGGTGACGATGTTGAAGAGACCGCCGAGCACGCCGCGCCAGCCGCCTAACGAACCGGTGATGAGCAGCCAGTGAAAGCCGTGCGCGTGATTCCACCACGGGATCGGTAGATGCCATGCGCCGAGGAAAAGTGTCACGATGATGGCCGAGCCGGTGATCATGGCGGCGTATTCGCCGAGGAAAAAGAGGGCGAATTTCATCGAGGAATATTCGGTGTGGTAACCGCCGACCAATTCCGTTTCCGCTTCCGGCAGATCGAAAGGGAGCCGGTTCGTCTCCGCGAAAATCGCGATCGTGAAAACGACAAAGGAGATGAACATCGGAATCGTGAGGAGCCATTTCCAGATGTTGGTCGGGTCGCCGAGAAAGGGCGCGATCATCCAGCCGTGCGCGATTTGATATTGCACGATGCTCGTTAGGCGAAGTTGGCCAACGAGAAGAAAGATCGGAATCACGGCCAAGCCTAACGAGAGCTCGTAAGAGATCATTTGCGAGCTGGAACGGACGCCGCCGAGGAAAGGATATTTCGAGTTCGAAGCCCAGCCCGCGATGACGATGCCGTAAACGCCTAACGACGCGATCGCGAAAACGTAAAGCACGCCGACGTTGATGTCCGCGATCACCATCGGCACGCCGAACAACGTGCTGCCGAACGGCACGACCGCGATCGTCATGATCGCGGGCACCATCGCGAGGCAGGGGGCGAGCCAGTAGTAAAACTTGTTCACGTGCGCCGGCGTGAAGTCTTCCTTGAGGATGAATTTCATCGCGTCGGCGATCGGCTGGAAGAGGCCGGCGGGTCCGACGCGATTCGGTCCGAGGCGATCCTGGATGAGTGCGCTGACGCGGCGCTCCGCGTAAACGCTGTAGGAAACCATCGGGAGAATCACGACGAAGACGATCGCGAGAATTTTCAGCAGCGAGGTAAGGACGAGAAAGGTCATTTGCAGTCAGCGCCTTTTGCCCGGGGAGCGCACGCGACTCGCGTGCTGTTTCCGGCGACTCGCCGGAATCCGCCCATAGCCTTGCCTAACGAAAAGTCCGCGATAACGAGGTCGCCATCGCCAGCACGAGAGCGTGCGCTCCCCGGAGTCTTCATTGCGGATGCTCCTTCTTCTCGCGGGCGCGCACTTTTTCCTCGGCTGGTTCGCCCGGAGGGCCGGGGGTTTTGTCGATCCCGAGAACTTGCACTCCGAGATCGCTGATCTTGCCGATCGTTAGGCCGGAAAATTCCGCAACGGTCTCGCTCATTTGCCGGAAGACATCTTCGATCGTGTAAACGCCATTCCCTCCGCCTAACGAGTAGGTGAGATCGCGCAAAATCTCCCAGTCATCGCGCGCCTGGCCGGGGCCGCGCACGGCGCGATTAAGCCGCTGCAATCGGCCTTTGCCGTTGATCATCGTGCCGCGTTTCTCGGCGAAGCCTAACGATGGCAAAACCGCACTGGCGTAGCGGGTCGATTCGTTTTCGAGCAGGTCCATCGCGACGTAGACTGGCAGACGCGCGAGCGATTCGGGCGCGATCCCGAGCTCGAGCGGATTTTCGCCTAACGAGATCAGCGCCTCGACCTGGCAACCCCAAATCGCGTCTTTGATTTGCTGCAGACGCTCGCCACCTAACGATGCCACTTGAAGCAATCTTGCGCCCTGCGTATTTGGATTGCGATCGGCGCTGAGCAGAATGTCGTCGCTCGGGGCCGTGCGCGGCACGATGTCGATCAGGGTCACGCCTAACGACTGCGCGAGTCGCGCGGTGAGCCAGAGTTCTTCGTTCGTCATCCGGCCGGAAGCCAGGATCGCGATCTGCCAGCCGACGTAGGGGTGCAGCAATTCCGCGATTCGCCGCAACGCGTTCGCCCACGTCGTCGGCTCGAGTCGATTGCGCTCATCGCGCACGCGCGGCTCGAGCAGCCGGCGCTCGCTTTGCAGATAATCGAAATTCAGCCGGCCGTAATCGCACATCCAGCAGGAATTGACGGCGTCGTTCTCGCGCGGCGTCTGGCGATAAATCACATCTTCGCGCGAGCCGATGATCGTGTTGCAACCCGTCGCGCAACTCGTGCAGAAACTTTTCGTTTCCTTCAAAAACCAGACGCGCATTTTGAAACGAAAATCCGACGAGGTGAGCGCGCCGACCGGGCAGATGTCGACGGTGTTGAGCGAATAATTATTTTCCAAGAGCCGGCCGGGATGCGCGGTCAGGGTCGAGTAGCTGCCGCGATCGACGAAGCCGAGGACGTCGTCCTTCGCGATCTCTTTCGAGAACCGAATGCAGCGCGAGCAAAGGATGCAGCGTTCGTCGTCGAGCGTGACTCGCGGGCCGAGCTCGACGGCCTTTGGCCTCTTGACTTTGTTCTCGAGAAACCGCGAATCGTCGCGGCCGTACTCGACGCTGAATTCCTGCAGGCGGCATTCGCCGGCCTGATCGCAGATCGGGCAATCGAGCGGATGATTGATGAGCAAAAATTCCATCACGCCGCGCCGGCATTCCTCGACGAGCGGCGAATGCGTGCGCACGCCGAGGCCTTCGGAGACATCTGTCGCGCAGCAGATTTGCGGACGCGGCATCCAGTTGATCTCCGGTTTGCCATCGGCGCCTAACGATGGTTTGCGATCGGCGCCCATCTTCGGCATGCCCATTTCGATCAGGCACATTCGGCAGTTGCCGGGCGACGAAAGTTTCTTGTGATAACAATAGCGCGGCACGTAGCTGCCGGCCTGCTCGCACGCCTCGATCAGCCGCGTGCCTTTCGGGAATTGGCGCCAGACGCCGTCGATCTGGACGTTGGTCATCGGAACTGCAGCGGCGTCGGACATGATGAATCAGGAAAGCAGGAAAGCAGGAAAGTTAGAGAATGAGGTCATCGGGATTTGTTGTCGCTGGAAGTTCGCGACAGAAACGTTTTATCGTTAGGGGCGAGGTCGCGAAATTCAGTAAGGGTCCATCGTGCAGTCCGGTCGCCTTAAGATAACTTCGGCCGATTGCGAAATGGATGTCCTCCAAGGCGCGAATCGCCTTCAGTTCAACAACGATCAAATTTTCGACAACGAAGTCGAGTCGGTGCTCACCGATCTGGTGGTCTTTGTAAAAAAGAGCGACGGGCTTTTGCCTAACGAACGCGATTCCCTCGAGAGCGAATTCAACCGCGAGAGCTTCTTCGTAAATCGATTCGAGAAATCCCGGCCCAAGCGCGCGACGAACCGCGATTGCGGCTCCGATGATGGGCTGTGTGACGCGTCGGCCCCGCAAATCTTTTCCTGCTTTCCTGCTTTCCTGATTCATACAACTCCGGGCGCGCCGGCTTTTTCCCAGCCGGGATCGTGGGCGAGGGGGACGATGGGGATTTTTTCTTCTTCGATGAGTTCGTTAGGCGTGAGTTCGGGGGGAAGCGGCGGCGGAACTGGTTTACTGGCGCGGGCGGCGAATTCGTCAGGGAATTTTTCCAGGAAACTTTGGGTCGGCCAGGCGCAGGCTTCGCCGAAGGCGCAAATGGTGCGGCCGGCGATGTTGTCGGCGACGCTTTTCAAGGTCGCGGGATCTTGCGTGACGCCGCCGCCTTCGAGCATGCGTTGCGTGATTTTTTTCATCCAGAGCGCCCCTTCGCGACAGGGAGTGCATTGGCCGCAGCTCTCGTGCGCGTAAAATTCGTTGATGTTGTTCAGCGCCCAAACCATGTCGCGCGAATCGTCGAGGACGATGACGCCGCCGGAGCCGGCCATCGAGCCGGCGGCGGCCAGCGAATCGAAATCCATCGGGATTTCTTCGAGCGAAACTTCGCGGTCTTTGAGTTTGAAGGTGTCGCCAGCGCGCAACACTTTCGCGGAGCTGCCGCCGGGAATCACGGCTTTGATTTTGCGCCCGGGCTTCGGTCCACCGGCCATTTCGATCACCTGGCCCATCGTTAGGCCGCCGACTTCGATTTCGAAATAACCTGGCCTAACGACATCGCCGCTCACGCAAACGATCCGCGTGCCAGTATTGTTAGGCCGGCCGATCCTGGCGTATTCCGCGCCGCCCATCGCGATAATGTGCTTCACGTGGCAGAGCGTTTCGACGTTGTTCACAATCGTCGGGCACATGTAGAGGCCAAGGACGGCGGGAAAGTAGGGCGGCTTGATGCGCGGATAGGCGCGCTTGCCTTCAAGCGATTCGATGAGGCCGGTTTCTTCGCCGCAAATGTAAGCGCCCGCGCCGCGATGGATGTAAATCTCGACGTCGAATCCGGTGCCGAGGATGTTTTGGCCTAACAAATTCCGAGCGCGCGCTTCTTCGATCGCCTTTTCCAAAATCTTCGCGCCCTCGGGAAATTCGCCGCGGATGTAGATGTAAGCGGTGTGGACGTTGAGCGCCCAACAACTGATCAGCATGCCTTCGATGAGTTGATGCGGATCTTCGTGGATGATGTAGCGATCCTTGAACGTGCCCGGCTCGGATTCGTCGGCGTTGCAGATGAGATAGACCGGTTTGGGTTCGTTAGGCTTGATGAAGCTCCACTTCACGCCGCAGGGAAAACCGGCCCCGCCGCGGCCGCGCAGGCCCGAGGTTTTCACTTCGTTGACGATGTCGGCGCGCGACATCGTGATCGCTTTGCGGAGTTGTTCGTAGCCGCCGTTTTTCAGGTAGCAATCGAGATCGATCGTGTAATCGTCGCGGCCGATGTTTTGGAAAATCAGACGGCGCTCGAGCGGATGCGGCGGCGGATGCCTAACGACGTCCGACTCGTTAGGCGCGAGCATTTGCGCGGCGCGCGCCGGCTCAACTTTTTCGTGCAGCGCGTCGTCGAGCATGCAGACCGGCGCGGTGCCGCAGCTCGCGAGGCATTCGACGAACTCGATGCTGTATGCGCCATCCTCGCCCACCGAAATGGGATTGTGCATTCCCGTTCCCTGGTGCGCGCGATCGATGTTCGTTAGGCCGCACAATTTTTCCATGAGCGGATACGCGCCGGCCATCGCGCAGCTCAAGGTCCGGCAGACGCGGATGTGTTTTTTCCCCGCCGGCGCCTGACGGAACATGGGATAAAACGTGACCAGCTCGAGGATGTTGATCGGTTCGAGGCCGAGCTTCGCCGCGATCCAGACGACCGCGTCATCGCTGATGTAGCCGAAATGTTCCTGCCACAAATGCAGCAGCGGCATCGACGCGCTCCGTTTGTGTTCGGCCGGATAATGGCCGATCGCTTCGTCCATTTTCCGCTCCAGCTCCGCGGGCACGCTGGTCATCGTCGTCTCCACCGGCGACGGCTAATCGTGCAGGTTACTTTCCTTCGAAGAAACCTGGTCGTTGAAAAAGACGATCGTGACCGATTGATCACCCTGCTGATAAACGTAAGTGACCTTTTTCGTCACGAGCAGATTCGTGCTGTCGACGGAAGTGGGCGGACCGAGAATCGACTCGACCTGTTTGCGGCTCATGCCGTCGGTGATCTCGGCCACATTCGCCGGGGTCAGGCGCTTGCTCTGGCAACTCCCTAACGAAAAGCAAATGGCCGCGCCTAACGAAAGAGAGCAGAGAAGATGTCGATATTTTTTCATCGCTCGAGTTCGTTAGGGCTCGCGATCGAGATTGGTGTTTTTGCCGTCGACCTCGTCGTTCTTGAACGTGATCTCGGCGAACTTCGCGCCGTCTTCGTAACGGAACGTCGTCTTTTTGTAAATCAGCATGTCCTTCGTTTCCATCGTCGTCGGCGCGCCGAGAATCGTGGTCACCTGGGCCTTCGACATGCCGAGCGTGATCTGGTCGTAATTCGCGCTCGTCAATTTCGAACCGGAAAGCGGATTGCGATGGCACGCGCCTAACGACAGGAGGGCGAGCGCGAAAAAAAGAACGCCGAGGAATTGGGTTTTACTTTTCATAAAGATTTTCACCTGTCGCATTCTCCCATGACGAAGTCCAGACTGCCGAGGATCGCGACCACGTCGCTCATCATCGCGCCCGGCAGCAGCTCGGGGAGGATGCTCAGGTTGACGAATGAGGGCGCGCGGATTTTCAGTCGATGCGGCACGCCGCCGCCTTTGCTGTTGATGTAAAAACCGAGCTCGCCCTTTGGATTTTCCGCGGCGAAATATATCTCGCCTGCCGGCGCGTCGAGGCCTTCGGTCACGACGATGAAATGGTGAATCAGCTCCTCCATTTTCGTCATCACGTGCGACTTTGGCGGGAGCATGTTTTTCCAATCGGCGACATTGATCGGACCGCCCGGAAGCTTGTCCACAACCTGGCGAAGGACGCGGACGCTTTGCCGCATTTCTTCGATGCGAATCAGATAACGATCGTAACAATCGCCTGCGCTCCCGATCGGAATTTCGAAATCGTATTTCTCGTAATCGAGATACGGATGCTTGCGTCGCAGATCGTGCTCGATGCCGCTGCCGCGAAGATTCGGGCCGCTCAGCGCGTAGGCGATCGCGCGCTCGCGCGGAATCACGCCGATGTCGCGCGTGCGATCGACGAAAATGCGATTGCGCGTCAGCATCCGATCGATCTCGTCGAGCTGCGGAATAAAATCGTCGAGGAACTTGTTCAGTTGCGGGACGAAAGTTTCCGGCAAATCGCGAATCTGCCCGCCGACCCGCGTGTAACTCGTGGTGAAGCGCGCGCCCGTCAGCAGCTCGAACAAATTATAAAGCTTCTCCCGCTCGGTGAAGGTGTAGAGAAAAACCGTCATTGCGCCGAGATCGAGCGCCATCGCGCCGAGCCCGAGCAAATGCGCCGAGATGCGCGAAGTCTCGCAGCAGATGACGCGGATCGCTTTTCCGCGCGGCGGCAATTCCCAGCCCATCAACTTCTCGACCGCGAGCGCGTAGGCGACATTGTTCGAGAGCGGCGCCAGATAATCGAGCCGATCGGTGTAAGGCACGAACTGATTGTATTGCATGTTCTCGGCAATCTTTTCATCGCCGCGATGCAGGTAACCGATTTCCGGCGTCGCTTTCGTCACCAACTCGCCGTCGAGCTCGAGCACGAGCCGCAACACGCCATGCGTCGCCGGATGCGACGGGCCCATATTGAGGATCATTTTCTCGCCGATCTGGTCGTCGTCAGGCGCGAGATCGGCCGCGCGCTGCATAGTGCGGGCGAGGGGATCGGGAGCTTCGATTGCGCGCGTTTCGGTTCCCATGAAAGGCCGGGTTACGCTCCGCGGCGGGATTTTTGGCGCAAGGTCAAAGTTTTTACAAAGGGAAGAAGCAGGCGCCGGGGGAACAGGAGTCGGAAAAAATTCTCTCACGCCCGGCCGAATGGCCGGGCGAAACTTCCCACCGCAACAAATTGTAACAATCTCTGTTACGGTTTCACTATTGCCGGATCGAACCTAGCGCGCGGTTGCCCAGAACGTTTGCGCGCCGGGCAACAGGGTCTCCGCACGCGGCGGCGGATTGTGGAATCGCAACAACTCCACCCGGCCTTGCGTGAGGTCGCTCGCGACGATCGAATCTGGGCTCAGGCGCCAGTTCATCGCCGCGTCCTCGGCCAGCTTGTCCAGAGCCGGCAGGCCGCTGCTGCGCAAGACGCGCGTGTCCGTTACCCGTCCGGCCCGATCGAGGACGAGCGAGAGGACGACTGATCCTTGCACGCCATCGATGAAGAGCCCGTAGGGCAGTTTCGGATTTGGTTTTTGAATCCAGCCAGCGTTCGCCGTGGTCAACGGCGCCGCGATTAACATCGCAACGAACGCGGCGCACAAGGCGCTACGGCCGGCGAATTTGCTTGATTTCGTTTGCATGCCCAAAGTGTGACTCCCGACCGGGTCTTGCACAAGCTTATTCTGCGTTATTTTGCAGAACAAACGCCGGCGGCGGATGACTCGATTCGACATGGGAAAAAACATCGCGCTGCTTTTCGCCGGCCAGGGCGCGCAAACCGTCGGCATGGGTCGCGACCTCGCGCGCGAATTTCCGGCGGCTGCAAAATTGTTTCGGCGCGCGGATGAAGTGCTCGGCCGGGAGCTGAGCGCGATCGCCTGGGAAAGCCCGATCGAAACGCTTACGCGCACGTCGAATTGTCAGCCGGCGCTTTATGTCCACGGGCTCGCCTGTCTCGCGCTCTTGCGCGAGCTCGCGGGTGAAATTCCGGTCGCGGCCGCCGCCGGGTTATCGTTAGGCGAATGGACGGCGCACACGGCCGCGGGCACATTTTCGTTTGAGGATGGTCTGCTCCTTGTCGAGCAGCGCGGTCGTTTCATGGAGCAGGCCTGCGACGCAACTTCGGGCGCGATGGCGGCAATGGTCGGCGCCGATGAATCCGCCGTGCGCGCGCTCGCGGCCGACACCGAGGTTGACGTGGCAAACCTGAACGCGCCCGGCCAAATCGTCATCTCCGGCGAACGCGCAAGAGTCGAGCTCGCCATTTCGCTCGCGAAAGAGCACGGCATCCGTCGCGCCACGCTGCTCAACGTCGCCGGCGCGTATCATTCGCGACTTATGGAAAGCGCCTACCTGCGCGTCGGCGAGGCGTTGCTCAACGTCATCCTGCAAACGCCGCGCTTTCCCGTTATCAGCAACGTCACCGGCGCGGAAGTGCGATCGGCCGACGAGATTCGCGCGACCTTGCAGGATCAGGTGACTTCGACGGTGCGCTGGACCGATTGCATGGAGCGGATGCTCGCGATCGGTTGCGATTTGTTCATCGAGCTCGGGCCGGGAAACGTCCTCGCCGGACTTTTGCAGCGCACGCGCAAAGGCGTCGAAACCTTGAGCGTGAGCGATGTGCCGTCGCTCCAAAATTGCGTCGCGCGCCTGCGTGAGATCGCGGCGCGCTGACGCGCCGCGCAGCCGCGCAAACGGCCGCCGCCGCTTGCACTAACGATTACTTCTGCTACAACCGGCATTCCCATAATGAGCCTGCCACCGCTTCACTCGCGCTCGCGCGTCATGATGTTCGCCCCGCATCCGGACGATGAATCGCTCGCGGCCGGAATCTTTTTGCAGCGCGCGGTGGCGTGCGGCGCGCGGCTGCGAATCGTTTACGCGACCGACGGCGAGCGCAACGGCTGGCCGCAGCGTTTGCTCGAGCGGAAATTGCGGTTGCGCGAGCGCGATCGTTTTCGCTGGGGCGCGCGGCGTCGGGCGGAAGCCGTCGCGGCCTTGCGTTCGTTAGGCGCGGGCGCGGCCGACGCGCAATTTCTTTCCCTGCCCGACCAGGGCGTGACCGATCTATTGTTCGGAGATTGCGAACTAACGATGCGCCGGCTCGGGGAGATCATTCGCCGCTGGGCGCCGACCGATTTGCTCTTGCCGTCGCCCTGCGACACTCATCCCGATCACAGCGGACTCGCGGTTCTTCTCCGCATCGCGCTCGACCATTATCTGCCGCGGGACGCCGCGTTCACCCGTCTGAATTATCTCGTCCACGGCTCGAGCATTTCCTTCGCGCGAGAGGCGGAAGAGCTTTTCCAGCATTCCTTCGAGCAAACGAACAAGCGTCGCGCGATTCGTTGCCACGTCACGCAGGTCGCGCTTTCGCGCCGGCGATTTCTTTCCTATGCGGAAAGGCCGGAACGCTTCGTCGTTGCGCCCAAAAACGCGCGGGCAAAAATCGGCGACGGCCCGATCCGCGAATTCGCGCGCGGTCGCGATGACCTGCGGCTCCGTGTCGCCTTCACTCTCAAACCGCTCCGCGCCGAAGCGACCACGCTTTACCTACTCGGCCACGACTCCTGGGGCCGGCTGCGTCGGCTCCGCACCGCGCTGCCCGCGCGCAACGCGCCGCTGCACCTGATCGATTGCGCGAGCGGCGCGATCGCGTGCATCGGGCAATATCGCGGCGACGCTTTTCATGCGGACATCACGCTCCCGCTCACCGGTCTCGTGAACGATCACTCGGTTTTTGTGAAGCTTGATCGCAGGGTTTGGTTTTTCGACGAAGCAGGATGGCTCGAAATCGAAGCCGTTCGTCGCGCGGTCGGCGCGCGCGAGCTTGCGGTCGCCTAACGAAAAGCGCTCGCCATTTTTCGCGTGAACCTCAGCCAAAAAATCGACGCCGATCTAAAAGATGCGATGCGGGCAAAGGACGCCGCGCGGCTCGGCGTGCTCCGAATGTTAAAGTCCGCGCTCAAGTACGCCGCGATCGAAAAAGCCGGCGCGGAAGGCGAGCTCGACGACACCGAAGCGACCCAGGTGATTCGCAAACAGGTGAAACAGCGCCAGGATTCGATCGAAAGTTTCGAGAAAGGCGGCCGCGCCGAGCTGGCAGCAAAAGAAAAAAGCGAGATCGCGATTCTGCAACAGTACCTGCCGGCAACGATGGGCGCGGAGGAAATTTCCCGGCTCGTGCGCGAGACAATCGCCGAGACCGGCGCGACCTCGCGCGCGCAGATGGGCGTGGTCATGAAGGCGCTCGGGCCGAAAATCGCCGGCCGCGCCGACGGCAAAACGCTCAGCCAGGAAGTGCAACGGCAGCTTGCCTAACGAGTAAAGGACCATGCTGACCGCGGTCATCGTCGCGGGCGGAAGCAGCCGCCGGATGGGTCTGGACAAGACTTTTGCGCCGCTCCTCGGCCGGCCGGCGATCGCGCACAGCATCGCCGCGTTTGAACGGGCGGCGGAAGTCGCGACGATCGTCATCGTCGGACGCGTGGAGCGTCTGGCTGATCTCGAGCAGCTCGTGCAGCTGGAAAAATTTCTGAAAGTTTTCGCAATCGTCGCAGGCGGCGAGCGGCGCCAGGATTCGGTCCGCGTGGGACTCGAACAGTTGCCGCCGGACACGGAGTTTGTCGCGGTCCACGATGCCGCGCGCGCGCTCGTTAGGCCGGATTTGATCGCGAAGGTTTTTGCGGCGGCGCGCGAACACGGCGGCGCCGCGCCGGCCGCGCCGGTGGCCGACACGCTGAAGCGCGCGCAGGAAGGGCTGGTTGTCGGCGGAGTCGAGCGCGCGAATCTTTTCGCGGTGCAAACGCCGCAGATTTTCCAGCGCGATCTTCTCGCGCGGGCGTATCGCTCGGTTCGAGAAAAGGAAGTCGAGATCACTGACGAAATCTCTGCGATCGAAACAATCGGCGGAAAAGTTTTTCTCGTGCCTAACGATGAGCCGAATTTCAAGATCACTTATCCGGCCGATCTGCCGCTGGTCGAATCCATCCTCCGCGAACGCAGCTCCTCGCGCGAAGACAGTTCGTAGTTTCGACACTTTGACATCGGGCGCCGAAAATAGGAAAATTGTCGCCATGAAAATCACCTGCTGCGCTGCCGGCTCACTTTCGTTTTCATCGCTTTTCGCAGTTGTCGCTGCGTTCAGTATTTTTTGCACCGGCCATGCGCGGGCCGATTTCGTGGAAGGTTTCGCGAACGGGAGTAACGACGGCGATTGGTCGCTCGGACCACAAGTGACCGTGAAGAATTACGGCGGCAATCCGGGCGCCTACATCCGCGGCCAGGTCGATGCGGCGGTGCCGACCTGGTACGTTCCGTTTGACACGCCGGACACGCATTTCATCGGCAATCTCGCGAAGGAAGACATCGGCATCATGAGTTGCGACATGATTATTTTCGCCGGACTTCAGGTGCCCGATCGCAATGTCACGCTCGATATCGAGACGACTTTTGGGACCGGCGATTTCAGCCAAGGCGTCGATGCTTACTATATTGGTACCGACATTTCGAAGCTCCCGACCGGCTGGACAACCTACGCCTTCCCGCTGCATTCCGCGTCGCCGACGATCCCGCCGGGCTGGGTGGTGACGCGCGGAAATGGCGAGCCGGGGAACGACGCGGATTGGCGCCGCTTGATGCGCGATGTCGAGACGCTCGGGTTCGAGCTCGGAACGCCGGGTTACGCGTATCCGTTTTGGATCTGGCAGATCGGGCTCGATAATGTCCGCATCACGCATCGCACGTCGCCGCCCGTCGGGATCGGAGATTAATCGCGGCAAACTCCGCAGGCTGCGCGCGCTCGCCTAACGACGCTAGCCGATCGCCCCTTGGAGGCGACGGGCAAGGAGGGCCGCGGAATTGCCGCGCAGAATGCCCATGTGGTCGCCGGGCACGTCAACGATTTCGAATTCGCCCGCGGCGTACGGCGTCCAGCCCAAATCGGGCACGTTCTCGGTGAAGAAGGTTTGATCCGTGGCGCGGAAAAGGACCAGTTTCCCCGGGTAAGGTTGCGGTTCGAATGATCGCGCGGCATGTGCGCTGACTTCGTCGAGCATTTCCTCCTGCGCGTCAGAAACCGGCGCGGCGAAGGAACGGATTTGTTCGTTAGGCTGGCCGCCGACGCTGAACTCGCTTTCCGCACCCTGAAGACGGCGCCGAAGTTTTTTGAAAAGGTAATTGAAGCCCTGCTCGACGAATAAATCCCAGTGACATTGCAGCCGGCGGCGCAGCGAGATTTTTTTGATCATCATCGAATCGAAGAGCGCGACGAGTCGCGTTTCCTCGCCGAGCGCGCGAAGTTGTTGGGCCATTTCGAAAGCAATCAGCCCCGCGAAGGACGAGCCGGCGAGGCAATACGGCCCGTGCGGTTGGACGGCCCGGATCGATTGCAGATAACGCGCGGCGAGTCGCGGGATGGTGGCAAAGACCGAGTTGACCGGGTCGTATTGCCGCGTCTTGATCAGCTGGACTTCTTCTTCGAGAAAGACGCCGTAGACCGGTTGATCGCCGTCCATATACTGCGCCATCTCCTGGTAAATCCAGACGCCTTGAAGGCAGAAAATCGGCGGCCTCGTTCCGCCGCGGCGAAGAGTGACGATTTCTCGGTTCGAATTTTCGCCGGCAAAATCCTTGCCCGGCTCGTGGATGATTACGGCCAGCGCTTCGATCGATTTCGCCTCGAGCAGAACCGTAATCGGCAACGCCTTGTTCCAATGTTCCTCGATCTGCATCACGATTTGCACGGCTTGAAGCGAGTCGCCACCGAGCTCGAAAAAGGAGTGCTGCGTGCCGAGAGGACGAATGCCTAACGAGTCTTCCCAGATCGCGACGAGTTCCTTCTCCAAATCATTTTTTGGCGGAACGATCATTTGTTCGAGCGCCAGGTTTTTCGAAGTCGGCGCGGGCAACGCGCGGCGGTCGACCTTCTGGTTCGAATTGACCGGAATCGCATCCAGCTTGACGAACGCAGCCGGCACCATGTAATCGGGCAGCTTCGCGCGGAGAAATTCGCGGACCGGCGCCACATCGTTTTCCGGCTCGAGCACGACGTAGGCGACGAGACTTTTCTCGCTCGTGCCCAATTCGCGCGCGACGACGACGGCATCGCGCATTCCAGGCGCCTGCCGAAGGTGGGCCTCGATCTCGCCCGGTTCGATGCGAATGCCGCGAAGCTGAATTTGGAAATCGACGCGGCCCGTGATCTGCAGGTTGCCATTTTCCCAACGACCCAGATCGCCGGTGCGATAAAAGCGTTTGCCGTCGATAGCGACAAATTTGTCCGCCGTGAGTTTCGGAAGGTTGAGATAACCTTTCGTCACGCCCGGCCCGGCGATGTAAATCTCACCCCCCGCGCCGTCGGGAACGACCTTTCTGTCCGCGTCGAAGAGGCGCGCTTCGACATTTGCGAATGGCCGGCCGAGCCAGGCTTTGGTTTCGGTGCGATCTCTCAGCGCCGGATAAGTGCAGGCCATGCAACTGATTTCCGTGCAACCGTAGATGACGAAAATCTCCGCCTTCGGAAATGTGCTTTTCAGCATTTCCAACAGATCGCCCGGCACCCTGTCGCCGCCGGACGATGCGTGCCTCACTTGCTCGAAGATCGCTCGCCCGTTCGCATTGGTGTAAGACAAAAGTTTTCGCCACCAACTCGGCGACGCGTGGATGATCGTGACACGTTTGAGAACGCCGGCCATTCGTTTGAAATCGAGCACTTCATCCCGCGCTAGAATCAGCGTCGCCCCACCTGCGGCGAGAGGTGTGAGCAGCTCAAACAGGCTGATGCTAAAGGTGAATCGCGCGACCGCGCACATCACGTCTTCGGCGTTAAAATCATAACAATCTCGCGCGGCAAGAACGTAATGCGAAAGATTGCGATGGCTCGCCATCACGCCCTTCGGCCGCCCGGTCGTTCCGGAAGTGTAGACGATGTACGCGGTCTGCTCGTGATCGATCTCGAGCTCGAGATTTTCTTCCGCGAAGCTGTACAGGCGGTCCCAATCGCGATCGAAAAAGAAGAATGGAGCGGCCGCGACGAGGTTTGGCTCGAGGGCCGATTGAGTCAGGATAATTGTCGGCGAAACGTCCGCCAGAATCGTCCTAATCCGGTCCGCCGGATCGTTCGGGTCGATCGGCACATAAGTTCCGCCCGCCTTTAAAATCGCGAGCAGGCTCAGCGTGATCTCAAGCGACGGTTTCAGGCAGACCGCGACCCGGCTTTCCGCGCCGACACCGGCCTCGATGAGATACCGCGCGAGTTGATTCGCGCGCCCGTTCAGCTCCCGATAGCTGTATTGCGCGTTGCCGAAAAAAACGGCCGTCGCTTCCGGTTGCCGCGCGGCATGCGCTTCAAAATGGCAATGGATCGGAAGCGCCGGCTCGCCGATCGACGAACCTTCGCGTTCCATCTGGAGCACGCTTTGTGGTGACATAGTGCGCTTTGCTCGTCAACTTCGTTTTGAGCCCGCGGCGAGTGTTTCAGCAGCTAGAAACATACCGCGCTCGTTGCTCTTCAAATCTTCTCGAGCCATCAAATCCGCGCGCCGCTGTTCTGGCGAGACCTTTTCTCGTTAGGCCAATTTTAGCGCGACCCCGGCGGATGGAGATTCGCTTCCTCGAGCGCGGCGCGGTCCCATTTGCCGAGGAGGGAAGCGGCGTCGTAGGTGCTTTGAGCAAAATCGAGCAGAGCCACGTCTGGCGATTCGGCGTTCCGCACCGCATCATAGGAGAGGATGAATTCATGCAGCTGCGCGGAATAGCCGGCATCGTTAGGCCGCACTTTTGCCTGCGCGAAGCCGGCCGGCTCGGGATACGAGTAAGAGTAATAAATCGGCGACGGCTGCGCCGCGTTCCCCGGCCAAAAGCCGAGACTGCTCACTTCCTGCGCGTAGGCTTCGCGCGCGACCGCATCCGGCAGATGCGGCACGCCACCCGGATGCGGCGGTGCCGGCCGTCCGGAAAAACGCGTAACCGCGAGATCGAAGCTGCCCCAGAAAAAATGCACGGGGCTGCATTTCCCGCAGAAGCGTGCGCGAAATTTTTTAAAAACACGATCCGATTGCACGAGCACCCGCCAGAAGCGGTTCGCCGCCGCCGGATCGTAGGCGCGATGGGTCTCGTCACGATCGAAGGGGATCGGATCCGTCAGTTCGTTAGGCACAAGATCGATCGCAACCGGCAGCTCCAGCTCCCCGAGCGCGTGCATCAAGCGCGTGTAAAACTCCGCCACCGATTGCGCTTTGAGCGCAAGCCGCCGCTCGGATCCGTCGCTCTTCAACACGCGCAGATGATGATCGATAAAATCGAAGCGGAGCTCAAACGTGTGCCAGTCGTACGGGATCGGCGAAGTCGTCAGACCGCGCGCCGTCAGATAAAGCGTGACGTGCCAGGAATGATTGGTCCACGGCGTAAGCTTGAGCCGGATCTTGCCCGCGATCTGCGTCCACAACTGGAGCGTTTCCGACGTCGCCTGCCATTCCGCGAAGGGCAGCTCCGGCCACGCCTCCGCGCGCTCAGCCTCGGTAAATTTCATCGTGACAAGATTGGAATGCAGTGGAGAACATCCTCCAAGAGCTTGTCGGAGGTTTCACCCGATTGCCAATGCAAAAGTCGCGGGCATCATCCGCTATCGGAGAATGACCAGGGGAAGCCCACCCAAGTCGTCCGCGATAAGAAAATGAACAGTGCGCCTGCCAAGGCCCACGAAGCTTCCGCAACCGCGGAACCTTTACTGATCCTGGCTCTGCAGATTCTGGTAAAGCTTCATCGCGCCGTAAACGAGCGCGGCGGGCTTGAGCGCCTTCAGCGCGAGGCGCAGGAATAGCCCGATGAGGCGGAAGATCGGCAGCCGATCGAGGAGAAATCCCGCCGCGACGCCGTAGCAGAGTGCGCGGGTCGGATTCGCCCGCACATAATCTTCGGTTTGCCCGATGATCTCGCCCCATTGTTCCTGCGCGTATTGAATCCCTCGCTGGGCAAAATCTTCCGGGGCGTCGGCCATTTGATCGGATTGCATATGATTCAATCTTCGCACGCCGCGGACCTTTTGCGCGTCCGAATTTCGCCGTTGCGCCGCGAAAAAATCTTCAGCGCAGGAGCAGCCAGAGCGAGCGAGCGCCGGCGTCGCGGGGAAAATCCGGCAGGGGCAGCGAGCCCTGAAAACTTCCCGCGCGCCGCGTTGCCTTGAGGCAAAAACGCGCCATCACTTCGAGCGCGCGCGCGTCAAGCCGAGTGCAGTTGGTCGAGAGCAAAATCTTCGCGTTCCGCTCCGCGACCTCGAGCGCGGCGAGGAGCAGTTTCTCGAAATCGTGCTCGACCTGCCACGATTTGCCCGAGCGCGAGCGCGAAAAAGTCGGCGGATCGAGAATAATGCAATCGAACTTTTCGCTCTTGCGCGCGAGGCGCGGGAGCACGCGCAGGACATCGTCGGCGAGGAAGCGATGCTGATCGGTCGCGAGCTTGTTCAGCATGAAATTGTCGCGCCCGCGCTCGAGCGATTTTTTCGAAAGGTCAATGCTCAGGGTGGCGCCGCCGCCGAGCGCCGCGACGACGGAAAAGGAGCAGGTGTAGGCGAAACAATTGAGCAATCGGCCTGGCGCAGCGCGCCTAACGAACTGGCGATTCTCGCGCTGGTCGAGAAACAAACCGGCGGAATAACCGGCCCCGAAATCGACCGCGTAACAAACGCCCCGCTCCCGCACCATGCCCGTGAGCGAAGCGGCCGCGTCGCCTTTAAGAAGCTGCGGCGCGTGACGCTCGGCATTTTGTTTCGGCAAGAATCGCACGAAGACGCGGGTAAAAATCTGCGGCGCGGCCGACGACCATTCGGTCAGCTCGCGCACGATCGCGTCGCGCGCCGCCTCCGTCTTGTTGGAGACGAGAATGTCGGCGCCGAATCGCTCGGCCCAGCCGTCGGCTTTCGTGCAAAGGCGATAGCAGTCGGTCTTTTCCGTCGCGAAATCGCGCGCGGTGCCGAAGTCGATCCAGTCTTTCATCTCGTGGCGATTCTTGCCGCAGGGAACGCGCGCGATAAGATCAGGGCGGCCATGGATTCTCGCGGGATATTTTCGGCGGCAATCATTTGAAAAAGCAACAGATCACGGTGCGCGTGCCCGCGACGACTTCGAATCTCGGCCCCGGCTTCGATTGTCTCGGCATCGCGCTCCGCCTATATAACTATATCGCAATCGCGCCCGCGCCTGATCGCTCGCGCAGCGCGATGGTTGCCCAGGCCGCGCGCAAATTTTTTCGCGCGACCGGCCTCGCACCGTTTTCTTTTTCCTGCCAAATCCGCGGCGAGGTGCCGCGCGCGCGCGGGATCGGCAGCAGCGTGACGGTGCGGCTTGGTATCCTGCATGGTTTGAATTCGCTTTTGCAGCAACCATTGCGCCGCGCGGAAATTTTTCGCCTTTGCGCCGAGCTCGAGGGCCATCCCGACAATGCGGCGCCCGCGGAGTTCGGCGGGTTTGCCGTGACGAGCGGCGCGGGGTTGCAAAGATTTCCGGTCGCATCGCGGCTGCGCTTCGTGCTCCTGATTCCGCCGTTCGAAGTCCGGACCGCGGTGGCGCGCCGTCTTTTGCCTAACGAGATCGATCGGCGGCGCGCGGTCGAGTCGTTAGGCAACGCCTGCGCCCTGACCGCGGCGATGGCCAGCGGCCGCTACGAAAATCTGCGCGGCGCGTTTCGCGATCATCTGCATCAACCGTTTCGCAAAAAGCTCGTGCCGTTTCTCGACCACGTCATCGCCGCCGCCGAAAAAGCCGGCGCGCTCGGCGGCTTTCTCAGCGGCTCGGGCTCGGCGATTGTTTGCCTGACGACGCGTGCGCCGGAGAAGATTGCCGTCGCCATGCGCGACGCTTCCGGCCTAACGAATGCAGAAACCGTGATCACCACCGCCGACAATCAGGGAGTGAAAATTTCGCATGCGCCGCTGGCTTGAAAATCTCGAGCAGTTCGCGATCGACGTCATCCTCGGCCGCGCCCACGGCGTGCGCGCAGCGTTGCTCCGCGGATTTCTGTTCGCGCTCTCGTTAGTCTACGCGCGGATCGTCCAGCTTCGGCTTTTTCTTTATCGCAAACGCGTCCTGCGCGAACGCGCCCTCGGCTGCCTCGTCATCAGCATCGGCAACCTCACCGTCGGCGGCACCGGCAAGACACCGGTCGTGGAAAAATTCGCGCGCGCGTTGCAGAAGGGTGGACGCCGGGTTGCAATTCTTAGCCGAGGCTACAAAAGTATCGCGAAGCCCTCGCGGCGCAGTTGGCTTGAGCGCCTGCGTGGCAAGGCGCCCGATCCGCCGCGCATCGTTTCCGACGGGCATTCGCTCCTCCTCGATTCGCTCACGGCCGGCGATGAGCCTTACATGCTCGCGCAAAATTTGAAGGACGTGATCGTGCTCGTGGACAAGGACCGGGTGAAGAGCGGCCTCTACGCGATTGGGAAGATGAAAGCCGACACGCTGCTGCTCGATGACGGTCTGCAATATTTGCATCTGAAACACCGGCTCGACATCGTGCTGATCGATCGGCAGGCGCCGTTCGGAAATGAATTTCTCCTCCCGCGCGGGACGTTGCGCGAATCGCCGCGGAATCTGCGGCGCGCGAGTTACATCTTCATCACGAAATCGACGGATCAGCCTAACGATGAATTGATCGCGCGCATTCGCCGTTACAATCGCACCGCCGAGATCATCGAATGCGCGCATCAGCCGCTCTACTTGCAGGACGTTTTCACTGGCGAGCAACTGCCGCTTGGCCGCCTAACGAACACTTATATCGGCTCGTTTTGCGGAATCGCGGCGCCGGAAAGTTTTGAGGAAGGCCTGCGCAAACTCGGCGCGCGAATCGAACTGGCGAAGCGTTTCGCCGATCATCATCGCTACAGCGAAGCGGAGTTGCAAAGCTTCATCAATCGCTGCCTGCGCCGCGACGTCGACATGATCGTGACGACGGAAAAGGACGCGGTCCGTTTTCCGCGCCTAACGAAACCGGAAGTGCCGATTTATTTTCTGCGCGTGGAGATTTTGATCCTGAGCGGGCACGAAACCTGGGAACATTGCGTCGCGCGCATTTGCCAGCCGCAGCCGATGCTTTCGCCGGAAAGATTTTTTTCCTGACGAAACGAAGAGGAATGAATTTGGAAACCAGAAAAGGAAATGGCAGCGGGAAAAGTTTCCGCTTTCTATCCGCCAAAATTTTTTCCTGCTTTCCTGCTTTCCTGATTCATCATTCTTCATGAGTCAGAAAGCCGAACTGATGGTCGAAGGCCGCAGGCTCGCGGTCTCCAATCTCGACAAGGTGCTGTATCCAAAAACTGGATTCACGAAGGGCGAGCTGATCCATTATTACATCGAGATCGCGGCGGTCCTTTTGCCGCATTTGAAAAATCGGCCGCTGACTTTGAAGCGATATCCGAACGGTGTCGACGCGCCGTTTTTCTACGAGAAAAATTGTCCGAGCCATCGACCCGACTGGGTGAAAACGGCCACGATCTGGAGCGAAGGCAACCAGCGCGACATGCAATATTGTCTCGCCCAGGATCTGCCGACTCTCGTCTGGGCCGCGAATCTTGCCGACATCGAATTGCACACCTCGCTCTCGCGCAAAAGCGATCCGGCGCGCCCGACGATGATGGTCTTCGATCTCGATCCCGGCGCGCCCGCGGACATCGTGCAGTGCTGCGAAGTCGGGCTGATGCTGCGCGCGATTCTGGATGGGCTGAAATTAAAAAGCTGGGCCAAAACTTCCGGCTCGAAAGGCCTGCAAGTTTACGTGCCGCTGAACACACCGGTCAGTTACGATGAGACGAAAAACCTTTCGCGCGCCATCGCCGAATCTCTCGAGCGGGAGCACCCACGGTTCGTCGTCTCGAAAATGGCGAAAGCGTTGCGCAAAGGAAAAGTGTTCGTCGATTGGAGCCAGAACGACGAGCACAAAACGACGGTGAACGTCTATTCACTTCGCGCCAAAGAGGAGCCGACCGCGTCGACGCCGGTGACCTGGGATGAAGTCGCGCAGGCGTTGAAAAAGAAGGACGCGAAGCTGCTCACCTTCCGCTGCGAACAGACGCTCGCGCGGGTGAAAAAGCTCGGCGATCTTTTCGAGCCGGTCGAAACACTGAAGCAAAAGCTCCCGAAAAAATGGACGCTCTGAATTTGCCTAACGAGCCTAACCCGGTTCTCATCATCGGCGCGGGACCGGTTGGCCTGACGATGGCTTGCGAGCTCGCACGTCACGGCGTGCGCTGCCGCATCGTCGATCAGGCGAAGGAGCGCTCGCAGACTTCAAAGGCGCTCGGCATTTTCCCGCGCACGCTCGAAGTCTTCGACGCGATGGGAATTTCGGATCGCTTTCTTGCCGCCGGTCATCGCCTGCACGGGCTCTCGCTTCATCACGGCGACAATCAACTCGCGGCGATCGATCTCACTTCGGTCGCGAGTCCGTTTCCATTCGCGCTTAGCCTGCCGCAATCGGAAACGGAGCGGCTGCTGATCGAGCAGTTGCGCAGTTTCGGGATCGAAGTCGAACGCGAAGTTTGCCTAACGACTCTCGAGCAAACGAGCGAGAGCGTGCACGCGACTCTGCGCCGCGCCGACGCGCAGCTCGAAACCGCGGAAACGCCGTGGCTCGTCGGCTGCGACGGCGCGCACAGTGCGACCCGGCACGCGCTCGGTTTGGAATTCGAGGGCGCGTCGTACGACGAGAGTTTCATCCTCGCCGACGTGCGGGTCGAGTCGCCGCTCGTCCGCGATCGCATTCATCTTTTTTTCGGCGACGACGGCATCCTCGGGATCTTTCCTTTTGGTGGCGATCGCTGGCGCATCGTCGCCAACATTCCGCCCGAATCGCGTATGCAATCGCTGCCCGAGGTCACGCTCGCTGAAGTGCAAGGCCTGACCAAGCGCCGCGGTCCGAGCGGCGTGCAGTTGAGCGATCCGGTCTGGATGTCGCGCTTTCACATTTCACATCGCAAAGTGCGCGAATTTCGCAAGCTGCGCGCGTTTCTCGCCGGTGACGCGGCGCACATTCACAGCCCGGCCGGCGGCCAGGGGATGAACACGGGAATCCAGGACGCTTTCAATCTCGGCTGGAAGCTCGCGCTCGTCGTGCGCGGCCTCGCGCCCGCGCAGTTGCTCGCCAGTTATCAAATCGAGCGCGAGCCGGTCGCGCGCGGCGTGCTCAATCTGACCGATCGCATCACGCGGCTGGCTACGGTGCGGAATTCGGTCGCGCGCAGCGTGCGCGATTTTCTTTTGCCGGCCGTCGCGGGGATCGGACTGCTGGAAGAAAAAATCGCCGAGCGTCTGAGTGAGTTGACGGTCAATTATCGGCAGAGCCCAATCGTGGAAAATCATGCAAGCGGAAGGTTGCATGCGGGCGATCGCGCGCCTGACGCCGAGCTGCGCGACGCGGAAGGCAAGGCGCGCCGGCTTTTCGAATTGTTCCGTGCGCCGCGCTTTGTCCTGCTGCTTTTTCTCGGCGCGCGCGACGACGTGACGTCAAAAGTTTCGGCGCTGATCGACTCGTTAGGCGAAAATCGCCGAGCTGCGATCGAAGTTTACCGGATCAGTCGCGGCGAAACCGACGCACCCGCGGATCTGCGCGACATCACCGGACTCGCGCGCCACGTTTACGGCCTAACGAGTGGCGGAATCGTCCTCGTCAGGCCGGACGGTTACATCGGCTATCGAAACGACGATCTTGATCCAGGCAAACTTCGCGCTTACCTCGATCGCATTTTCAACTAACCTTGCACGATGTAGCGGCCGTGGATCCAGACACGGTGCCCATGCCGGCGCACCCAATGTCCGCCGGCCCAGGTCCAGCGGCGGCCATGTTCGACGTAAAAGGCACCGTGCGTGTAGTAGCGTTGATCTCCCACCGCGACGACCACGCCGGGACCAGGCACGGCGACCACCCCAGGTCCAGGCGGCGGCGCGACCGGAGCGGGCGCGCAGGCGGCGAGACAAATGGCGGTTGCGAGCGGAATAAGAAGCGATGTTTTCATATTGGCTTTTTTCGAGCAGTAACTCCTTGCTGAGACGATTCGAAAAAACATCTATTCAAGGATGGGTCGGCGCCGGGTTTTTGTTCGCGGCTGAAAAGACAAAAGCTTCCCGAGCGGCGCTCGCGCTTCCTTCCCGCGAACGTAAATTCGCAATCGCATGAGCCGGATCCAGCTTCTTTCCGACACGCTCGCGAGCCAGGTCGCGGCCGGCGAAGTGATCGAGCGGCCGGCCTCGGTCGTGAAAGAGCTGGTCGAAAACGCGATCGATGCTGGCGCGACGCAGATCGAAATCATGATCCGGCGCGGCGGCATTTCGCTCATCCGCGTGACCGACGATGGCGTCGGGATGGATCGCGACGACGCGCTCCTTTGTCTCGAGCGACACGCGACGAGCAAGATTCGCCGCGCGGCCGATCTCGCGGCGATCAGCACGCTCGGATTTCGCGGCGAAGCGCTCCCGAGCATCGCGAGTGTCTCGCGTTTTCGCCTAACGACTCGGGAAAAGGAGGCCGTTGCCGGCACCGAAGTGATCGTCGCCGGCGGCCGCATCGAGACCGCGCGCGACGGCGGCGAAGCGCCCGGCACGCAGATCGAAGTGCGCTCGCTTTTTTACAATCTGCCGGCGCGCCGGAAATTTCTTCGCGCGGAGAATACCGAGACGCGGCACATCGAGCATCAGCTCAATCTCCAGGCCATCGCGCATCCGGAAATCGCCTTCACTTTTGTGCGCGACGATCGCGTTTTGCTCCAGCTTCCGACTGCGAAAACGTTGCGCGAGCGGATTCGCGATCTGCTCGGCGGCGAATTGCTCGAGCGGCTTCGCGAAGTGCCGCCGGCGCCGAATAAAAAGGTGCGCGTGCATGGATTTATCGGGCAGGCGGGTGTGAGTCGCGCGACGCGTGCGCTGCAATTTATTTTCGTCAATGGCCGCGCGGTCGAGAGCCCGGTTATCAGCGCGGGATTGAAGGAGGGTTATCACACCGCGCTGATGAAAGGGCAGTATCCGGTGACGTTTTTGTCGGTCGAGCTCGATCCCGGCGAAGTCGATGTCAACGTCCATCCGGCGAAGCGCGAAGTTCGTTTTCGCGATCCGGCGGGCGTGCGCGAAGTGGTCGTGGCCGCGGTCCGTCGCACGCTCGAGAGCGATCGCGAGCAGTGGCAGGAACAATTTCGCGGGCCCTTGCCTAACGATGAATCCGCGTTCGTTAGGCGCGACGAAATTGAGTTCGTTAGGCCGGACCAATCGCCGCCGCCCCCGCACGATGCGGAACCAGCCTTTGCCGCGCCGCCGCCGGAATCGCAACTGCGCGACCTACGCTTTTTGCCTAACGATGAGCGCGCGAAACGCTCGCAGCATTTCCAAATCCTCGGCGTCCTCAATCAGCTTTACATCCTGATGGAAAACGCCGACGGCCTTGTGCTCGTCGATCAACACGCGGCGCATGAGCGGATTCTTTTCGAGGAGCTGCGCCGGCGGATGGAAGAGCAGGGCGTGCCGTCGCAGCGGCTGCTTTTGCCGCAGGTCGTCGCGCTCGCGCCGCGCGACGCGGAATGGGTCGAGCGCAACCTCGCGACGCTGCAAAAAATGGGGCTCGGTGTGGAGGAATTTGGACGGCATACGTTCAAGCTCGAAAGCATTCCGCCATTCCTGAGCGGCGCGGATCCGGCGCGGCTTTTGCAAGACGTGATCGACAGTTTGAAATCGGCGAGCCGGAGCACTTCGGCGCTCCGCCTGGGTGAAGAGATGATCGCGAAAACGGTCTGCCGTCATGCGGTGAAAGCGAATGATCCGCTTCGCCAGCAGGAGGTGGAAAAGCTGATTCGCAATCTGCTCGCCTGCGAGCTGCCGTATTGCTGCCCGCACGGGCGGCCGACCATGATTCAGATTTCGTTAGGCGAACTGGAGAAGAAGTTCGGCCGCAAAGCGTGATCCTTTTCGCCCGGCTCAAGTTTACTCTTTGACGCCGCGAACGTTTTTTGCCAAGATCGGCGCGCCGATTCGAAAAAAGAATTGCGGCCGGACGATCGACGCTGCCCAATCGAAAGCCGCCATTCCTTTGTTCGTTAGGCGAAAGAAACCGTTTGTTGCTGATTCACCACCATCGAAAAAACATGATCCGAACACTTCGATCCATCGTTCTCTTTTTTCTCATCTCCCTCGGCGCGACGCTGACCGCACGCGCGCAAACGGATGTTCTTCTCGCGGCCAGCGGCACCCTTGGCACGCCCGGTTCTCTTTACATTCTTAATCCGATCAACGGCTCGGTCCTTGGGACGATCGGCGCGCTCAACGACATCCTGGGAAATAATTATGGACTGACCGGCCTGCGTTATGATCCCGCGAATGGAATTCTCTACGGCGCGACGTTGAGCGATTCGCCGAATGATCCGAATTACCTCGTCAAGGTCAACCCGCTGACCGGGCTCGTCACGCCGATTGGTCCGCTCGGCGCGCCGCTGACCGATCTGGCGCTCGATCCGACGACGAATATTTTCTACGGAGTCTCGGGCACGACACAAAAGTTCTACCAGATCGATCCAAGCACGGGCGCGGCGACGCAGATCGGGAGCACGGGCATCTCTTTTCAAAATGGCGGCGGTCTCGCGGCCAATTCGGCGGGCACACTTTACGGGGTGAATCTTAATCCCAATAATGCTCCTGATTCGATTTTTTACACCTATAGTAAGAGCAACGGGATGGCGACGGAGATCGCCGACACCGGCCTGACGAACTACGTGCGCGCTCTGGCCTTCAACTCCAACGACACGCTTTACGGGATTGAAGGTGGAAACGGCGATGTCGGCGGGAGTGGCAAAGCGCTCCGCGATCTGATCACGATCAACGTGCAGACGGGCGCGGTCACTGACCTCGGCGCGAGTGTCAACAACCTCGATGCGATCGCCTTTGTGCCTCTCGATCTCATTCCGGAGGGATCGCCGCTGACGCTGTTCGTCCTCGGAATTTGCATTGTCGGTTTCGTCAGCGTCCGGCGCGGCTGGCGTGGCGAGCGATTGGCGATTCGTTAGGCGCGATCGTTTTTCGCACGCGTGCCTCGGCGAATTTATTTTGGTTTGCTGCTCGCGTGCGTCCTCGCGCCGCCGGCAAGTTGGGCGGGGAATAATTCGACTGACTCGGCCGAAAGTTCCCCGACTCCCGCGCCGGATAAAAGCCAGTACAATCTCTTTCATCCGACGCCGGAAAATTTGTTACGCAGTTTTTCGGTCGATCGTCCGAGTCAATCGACCGGTCCCTACACGGTTGACGCGGGCCATTTTTATTTCGAGGCGAGCGCGCTCAGTTATCTCTTCGATCAGCCTGATGGCGGCGGCAGCGAGCGTCGCTGGAACGCGCTGCCCTTCAATTTTCGCGCTGGCCTAACGAACAACGTCGAGCTCGATCTCGCCTACGGCAGCTACGTTCACCTCCGCCTCCACGATTCGGGCGCGCCCGCGCAAACGCGCGACGGCTCCGGCGATCTCGTCCTGCAAAGCAAAATCAATCTCCTCGGCAACGACGGCGGCAAAGTCGCGTTCGGTCTCATTCCATTTCTGAAAATCCCGACGAATACGAACGGCCTCGGCAATCACTCAATCGAAGGCGGCCTCGGCCTTCCGCTGCAGTTCACGCTCCCGGCCGGCTTCGCGCTCAGCTTCGAGACCGGCGCCGATTTCGTTCGCAACGACGCCGACACCGGCTACAACCCCGCATTCGTGAATGCAGTCGTCGTCAGTCACGCGCTCTTCAGCGACAAGCTGAGCGGTTACGCGGAATTCTACAGCGTGGTCACGGCCGGCCCCGATTCGAGCAACGCCGCGTTCATCGACACCGGCCTCGTCTACCAGATTTTGCCCAACGCCGAGATCGATTGCGGCTGCAACTTCGGGATCACCGAGGCCGCGCCCGATTATCAACCGTTCGTCGGTTTCGGCTTTCGTTTTTAGCGCGCGAAAAGTCGTGCATGACTGCTCGCGACTCCGCAAGATGCCGGGATGAACTTCCAAAAAAATATCGGCCTGCTCCTGCTCGCGATTTATTTGATTCTCGTCGGCCTGATCGGATTGACCGGCCTGCCGTTTGGGATTGTGCCCGCAATCGTCGCGCTCATCGCCGGCATTTTCATCATCATCGGGCGCTGACACTTTTTCGTCGCGCCTAACGAGTCCGGATTTGCCTAACGAGTCGGCGTCGGGCTCGGCGCCGCCGGCGGATTCGTTAGGCGCGAAACATCGAGCAGCGGCGTTCCCGCGCCGCCGGTGAAGAGGGGGAGCTTTCCATCCCAGCGCTGGAGTTGTTCGTATTGAATGAGCGCAGGCGTGATGCTGCGCGCGAGCAAATCGTTCGCCGTCGCCTGGGCCTTCGCTTTGGTCAGGATCGCCTGCGCGTCGCCTTCCGCGCGGGCCTTGACCGCGTTCGCCTGGCCGGTCGCCTGCGCCACATCCTGCTGCGCCTTCACCTCCGCCTGCGCGAGCTGATATTTCTGCTGCTCGGCGGCCTGTTGCGCCTGGATTTTTTGGTTTAGCGCGTCCTGCAACGATTGCGGCAAATGCACTTCGCGAATCCCGAACGAAATCAGTTTCAGATGCCGCTTGTCGAATTCATCGCGCAGCCGGTCGGTGATCTCGTTCACGACCTCGTCGCGTTTCGTCGAGGTGATTTCTTCCCAGCCAAATCTCGCCGCCACCACCGGCACCTGCGAGCGGGTGTATTGCCTAACGACTCCGTCCTCGACCGTCTCGATCGGCGCGCCGCCCCAATCGACATAGAGCTGACTCGCCTTCGCTTTTTCGACCTGATATTGAATCACGACGTCGAGGTTGATCTGCTGGCCTTCGTTGCTCTGGATCTTGATCGAATCGTCGCCCGCGACCTGACCTTCGCTCCCTTTTTGCACCATCTGATAGGTCTGAATCGTGACCGGATATTCCTGGATCGCCTGGGTGAACGGATTGATAAACGCCCATCCCGGATCGAGCGCGCCCGTCGTCACATTGTGATTCGCCTTGTCGAAAACAATCCCGACGTAACCGGGCCGAATGCTCCGCCAAGCCGAGAAGGTAAGACCGAGCAGCACGATCGCGACGATGCCGACGAGAAACAACGTGGTGATGCGCGCAAAAGGCGTGTGAGGTCGATCAGGATTCATGATTTTTATCTTTTGGATCGGGCAAAACCACTGTCACATTTTTCATCTCGCGCGGCGAGCCCGAAGCCGAAGTGCGACGGCCGCGAAAACGTTTCAAAACGAGCGGAGTGAGGAGCAAAGCGATCCGCCACGCGACCCACAAAAGTAAAATCGCCACCGCGATCTCGAGCCAGGTCGGAGTCATCGCCTGAAAATGTGCACGTCCGATTTTAATCGCAGCGCGCGTTTCGCACCAGCGGCTCTTTGCGACCGGTTGCGCGAAATTTTTGGAGCTGGGATTGCATCGTTAGGCATTCGTTAGGCGACGCGACGATTGGACGTTGCCGCGACGCTGTTCAATCTTGCGCGGATGACCGCCGATCCGCCGATCACGCCCGAGCTCATCGCGCAACACGGCCTGACGAATGACGAGTTCGCCCGCCTTCGCAAGATTCTCGGCCGCGATCCGAACTTCACCGAACTCGGGATTTTCTCCGTCATGTGGAGCGAGCATTGTTCCTACAAAAATTCGAGAAAAGAACTGAAGAAATTTCCCACTTCGGGAAAAAACATCCTCGTCAGGGCAGGGGAGGAAAACGCCGGCGTCGTCGATATCGGCGACGGCTGGGCGGTCGCGTTCAAGATCGAATCGCACAATCATCCGAGCGCGATCGAGCCGTTCCAGGGCGCGGCGACCGGCGTCGGCGGAATCATTCGCGACATCTTCACGATGGGCGCGCGGCCGGAGTTTTGTCTCAATTCGCTCCGCTTCGGCCCGATCGACGAGCAAGCCGTGGCGCAAGCTTCGAGCTTGCCGAATACACCAGAAGGCTTGCCGAATACAGCAGGAGACAAGCTGGAAGCTTGTGCCACATTCTTCAATAAGTTCGCGGAGGTCGACATCACCCGCCGCGACCTCCCGCACTGGCGACAAGCCGGTGCCATGTATTTCGTCACCCTCCGCCTGGCCGATTCGCTCCCGGCGAGCAAGATCGCGCAGCTCGAAGAGGAACGCCGGCGCTGGCTTGAATTCCATCCGCGGCCCTGGTCGCAGGACGACGAGCGCGAATACGCCGAGCACTTTGACGGCAAGGTGGAAGAATGGCTCGACGCCGGGGAAGGCGAGTGCCTTCTCGACCGGCCGGGAGCGGCAGCGATCGTCGCCCAGGCGCTCCAGCATTTTGCCGGCGAGCGTTATGAACTGGGCGCCTGGGTCGTGATGCCAAACCATGTGCATGCACTCGTTAAGCCAAAAGGCGCGCATGAGCTGAGCGAAATCCTGCATTCCTGGAAATCGTTTACCGCGACGCGCATCAATCGTTTGCTCGGGCGCAGCGGCGCGCTTTGGCAGCACGAGTCCTACGATCATATCGTGCGTAGCGAATCGGCCTGCGCCCGAATCGCGGAATACATCCTGCAAAATCCCACGAAAGCCGGGATCGTCGTAGAGCAAGCTTCCAGCTTGCCTTCTGGAGTTGTGCAAGCTTCCAGCTTGCATGGTGCAGAAGAAAGCAAGCTGGAAGCTTGCGCTACCGCCGCGAATCGGCGGCTTTTTACCGGCGTCATCGCGGGGATCGCGCATTACGGCAACTGCATCGGCGTGCCGACGATCGGCGGCGAGATTTATTTCGACGAAAGCTTCGAGGGCAATCCGCTCGTTAATGTTTTTTGTCTCGGCGCGCTCCGCCACGAGCAACTCGCGCGCGGCGCGGCCAGTGGTGTTGGCAATCCGGTTTTCTACGTTGGCGCGGAGACTGGTCGCGATGGTTTGGCCGGCGCGGCCTTCGCTTCGCGCGAGTTGACCGAAGAATCGAAAGAAGATCGGCCCGCCGTTCAAGTCGGCGATCCATTTAAAGAAAAACTTTTGCTCGAAGCCTGCCTCGAGCTGCTCGCGACCGACGCCGTCGCTGGAATCCAGGACATGGGCGCAGCCGGATTGACCTGCTCCACTTGCGAGACCGCGAGCCGCGGCGGCACCGGAGTGGAGATCGATCTCGCGAAAGTCCCGAAGCGCGAAACCGGCATGACGCCTTACGAGATTCTGCTCAGCGAATCGCAGGAACGGATGCTGATCATCGCGCGCAAAGGAAAAGAGGATGTCGTTAGGCAAGTTTTCGCGAAATGGGATGTGCCCTGCGCCGAGATCGGCCGCGTGACCGACGATGGAATGATGCGGGTGCTGAACGACGGCGCGGTCGCCGCGGAAATTCCCGCGAAACCTTTGGCCGACGAAGCGCCGCTCTACTCGCGCGAGGCCAAAGTGGCGCAAGCTTCCAGCTTGCCAGACTTCGAGCCGAGCAAGCTGGAAGCTTGCACTACCGCTGAATCTCTTCGCAAATTGCTGCGCGACCCATCGATCGCTTCCAAGAACTGGGTTTACCGGCAATACGATCACATGGTGCGCACCGGCACGGTCGTTAGGCCGGGCTCGGACGCGGCCGTTTTTCATTTGCGGGCGGCGAACAAATTTCTCGCCGCCACGACCGACTGCAATTCGCTCTACTGCCGGCTCGATCCGCGCGAAGGCGGCAAAATTGCGGTCGCGGAAGCGGCGCGCAATCTCACCTGCTCGGGCGCGACCCCGCTCGCGCTGAGCGACAATTTGAATTTCGGCAATCCCTACAAACCGGAAAATTTTTGGCAGTTGCGCGAAGCAGTCGAAGGCATGGCCGAGGCCTGTCGCGCTTTCGACGTGCCGGTCATCGGCGGCAACGTTTCTCTTTATAACGAGAGCCCCGCGGGCGTGGTCGATCCGACGCCGACGGTCGCGATGGTCGGCCTGATCGATCGGGAAGAATGGATCACGACGCAGTTTTTCAAGGCGGCGGGCGACGTCATCTTATTGTTAGGCGATTTCGGTTTTGAGCTTGGCGGCTCGCATTTTCTCAAAGTCATCTACGGCTTGAAAGCGGGCCGTCCGCCGCGGCTCGATTTTGCGCGCGAGATCGCTTTGCAGCACGCGCTCCGCGAATTGATCCACGCCGGTCTTGTCCGCAGCGCGCACGATTGCAGCGAAGGCGGCCTCGCGGTTGCGCTCGCGGAAAGTTGTTTCAACCCGGACGGCTCGTTAGGCGCGACGGTTGAAGTTGCCGCGCCTAACGAACTCCGTCTCGATCAGATTCTCTTCAACGAATCGCAATCGCGCGTCATCGTTTCGACGGCGGCGGATTCGGCTGCTCGCGCGATCGAGTTATTGCAAGATTCGAAAGTTCCGGTGCACCGGCTAGGAATTGTCGGCGGCGAAAATCTCGAGGTCGATGTCCGCGGCGAAAAGCTCACTTGGCCGATCGCGCAGTTACACGACGATTGGTTTAACTCCATCGCGCGCCTCGTCGGAAAATCTGCCGACGCCGATCCGCGCGTCGCTTTGCCGGCCTAACGAACCGCGCGCAAAAACAAACCGCCGCGGAAAGATGCAGTTGCGCCAGGATTGCTTATCCTTCTCTTCCTCATGATGCCGGAACCGATCATTCCTTCATCACCTTATCCGATGCACGAGTGCGGCATCTTCGCCGTCTTCGGGCATCCGAATGCCGCCGTGCTCACCTATTACGGCCTTTTCGCGCTGCAACATCGCGGCCAGGAAAGCGCCGGCATCGTCACTTCGACCGGCCCGGGCTCGACCTTTCAACTCCATCGCGACATGGGCCTCGTCTCGCAGGTTTTCGGGCAGGCGGAACTGGAGCGGCTCAAGGGCACGCGCGCGGTCGGGCACACGCGTTATTCGACGACCGGCTCGAGCACGCTGAAAAACGCGCAGCCGTTCGTGGTCGATTGTTTCCGCGGGCAGCTCGCGATCGCGCACAACGGAAATCTGATTAACGCCGACATCCTGCGCGACGAGCTCGAAAGCAAAGGCTCGATTTTCCAAACCACCGCCGACAGCGAAATCATCCTCCATCTCCTCGCGAAGCCGTCGCAGAATGGCGGCAGCATCCTGACCGCGCTGCGCCGGATCGAAGGCGCCTTTTCGCTCATCCTCATGAGCGAGCGCGAGATCATCGCGGTGCGCGATCCGTTTGGCTTTCGGCCGCTCTCGTTAGGCAAACTCGACGGCGCCTACGTCCTCGCCTCCGAGACTTGCGCCTTCGATCTCGTGCACGCGGAATTCATCCGCGAGATCGAGCCCGGCGAAGTCCTCATCATCAGCGAAAACGGCTTGCGTTCGGAGTGGCCCTTCAAGGAAGAAAAGCCGGCCTTCTGCATGTTCGAGTATGTCTATTTCGCGCGGCCCGACAGCATCATCGGCGGCGTCAACGTCGCCAAAGTGCGGACCGAAATGGGCCGCGAGCTGGCGCGCAAATTTCCCGTCAAAGCCGACCTCGTCGTGCCCGTGCCCGACTCCGGCAACTACGCCGCGCTCGGCTTCGCCCACGAGCTCGGCATTCCCTACGAGCACGCCTTCGTCCGCAATCACTACATCGGCCGCACCTTCCTCCAGCCGAGCCAGCTCATCCGCGATTTCGACGTGCGGGTGAAACTGAATTTGATCAAGGAAGCCGTCGCCGGAAAACGTGTCGTGGTGGTCGATGATTCGATCGTTAGGGGAACGACCGCCCGCGCCCGCGTCGTCAACCTGCGCGAGGCCGGCGCGAAGGAAGTGCACATGCGGGTGAGCTGTCCGCCGCATCGATTCGCCTGCCATTACGGGATCGATTTTCCCGATCCGGAAAAGTTGATCGCGAACCAGAAAACGATGCCGGAGATTTGCGATTATCTCGGCGTTGACAGCCTCGGTTACCTCGATCTCGAGGGAATGATTCGCGCGACCGGGAAACAGCCTAACGAATTCTGCCTCGCCTGTTTTACCGGCCATTACCCGTTGCCGGTCGATCCGGAGCTGGACAAATTCATCATGGAAAAACGCGAAGGCCGCGCCAAAGCCCTCGCCGAGGAAGCGCAGCCGACGCTCTTCGCGGGGCTGAAATAAATTTCGCAGATTTTCGCTGGTGGAAAAAGCGAAGAGCCGTTCCAAAAATCTGCGTGAATCGGCGAAATCTAAGGAGCACAATGCCTTTAAGAATTGACAAGTTTTTCACTCCCGACACGATGGATTCGCAAAGCCCGTCACCATTCGAAACTTCGGCCGCTCCGTCGCTAATTATAAAGACCAATCTCTTCCCACAGTACCTCAGGACAAGCCATCTTCGCCTTCTCGCGCGCGCCGCTGCGATTTGTTTCGGTTTAAGCGGAGTCTTTCCGGCGATCGCGGCGATCAAAGCACCGGACACTGTTGTCGATCAATTCCGAGCATTCTACGTCGGCGGTTCTCTCGATGGAGTGCTGTTTGATGGAACTTACATTTGGGTGGCGGACGGATCCAACGACACCATCAGCAAACTGCAGCCGGATGACGGCACGGTCATTGAAGCTTTCCCCGCGATGGGATCGTATCCGCAACATCTCGCCTACGACGGAGAGAATATTTGGGTTACAACCGGGTACCTTAGTTATTATAACGTAAACAAATTGCGCGCCAGCGACGGCACTTTTTTGGGGTCGTTCTACGCTGGCGATCGACAACCCGCTGGTATCGTCTATGCCGGCGGCAAGATTTGGGTTTCGGGCTACGACGGTGGGTATATCCTGCGACCCAGCGACGGCAAAACAGTTGGTTACATCAGCGGTGGATCGGTTGGTCTCACTTCCGACGGAAAGAACGTCTGGATTGCAAATTCTGCATCCAACACCGTTCAAGAATATAGCGCCCGAGATGGCACTTTTCTCGACCAATTTGCGGTCGGCGCAGAACCCTGGGGCGTGGCCTTTAGCCGTGGGAACATTTGGGTAGCAAACTATCTGGATGACACCGTGAGCAAGCTGCGCGCCCGCGACGGAACTCTTCTCCAAACATTTAAGAGTGGTGGCAAAAGTCCCAATTTGCTTGCCGTGGATGGTGCAGAAAATGTCTGGATCGCACATCTTGGTTTCGGCGTCTCGGAATTGCGCGGAAGCGACGGGTTGGTGGAGAGAAAATATCCCTTTTATTATCCGTCGGATATAACCTCCGACGGCGTAAATGTGTGGGTCCCAGTCGGACCTAGCGTGGCCCGCTTCAACCCTCTGGCGAAGCCGTCGTACAGCCGGAAAGCAATTCCTGTAGAGGAACCAAGCGCGCTCACCTTCGACGGCACAAATATCTGGGTGACGCAAAGCGGTCCCTCCTCGGTCACCGAGCTACGGGCGAGTGATGGCGCGGTCGTCGGGGTTTACTCGGCGGGAGGAAATTTCAGCGGCGGCGCCACTTTTGACGGGACCTATATTTGGATCGCTAACGGAGATCACGATACCGTCGTTCGCTTGTTGCAGAGCGATGGTTCGATGCAAGGCAGCTTTCCCGTCGGCGAGTTTCCAGACAACGTGTTATTTGATGGCACGAATATCTGGGTGACCAACCTTGAATCCAATAACGTGACGAAGCTGCGGGCCAGCGATGGCACTTTGCTCGGCACCTTCAGGGTGGGCGCGTCCCCGCGCGGCATCGCTTACGACGGGAAGAACATTTGGGTCACAAACTCCGGCAGCAACACGGTGACCAGGCTAAGGGGAAGTGATGGCGCGCCGTTAGGCACCTTCACCGTGGGCAACGGCCCCCTCGGCATTGTTTTTGACGGAACTTACATTTGGGTTTCGAACGCCCAGGACGCCACCGTGACGAAACTCCAGACCAGCGGCACCGTTCTTGAGACGACAGGAGTTGGAGCCGGCCCCGGCAGCCTCGCGGTCGATGGAACAAATCTTTTGCTATCCTGCGAGGGAGCCAGCACCGTGGAACAACGCGGACTCGATAGCGCTGACTATCAGCACAATTATGGTTACCTTCGCGACCCCGGCGCGGTGCTCTTTGATGGAACAAGTATCTGGGTTACCGACTGGAACGGCGTGACGAAATTCACTCCCAACCCACCACAAAAATAGAGCGGAACTTTTCGCCGGGCTGAAATAGTCGTCCGCAGATTTTCGCTGGTGAGAAAGCGAAGAGCCGTTCCAAAATCTGCGTCAATCTGTGAAATCTGTGGACAAAAAAGCCTACGCCCGCGCGGGCGTCGACCTTGACCTCGGCAACAAGTTGAAGCGCGGCCTGCACCGACTCGTCAGCCAAACGCACGGCCCCGAAGTGCTCGGCAAAATCGGCGGTTTCGGCGGACTTTTCGCCGCCAACTTCTCCGGCATGCGCGAGCCCGTGCTCGTGAGCAGCATCGACGGCGTCGGGACGAAATTGAAAATCGCGTTCGCGCTCGATCGCCACGACACCGTCGGCGCCGACCTCGTCAACCATTGCATCAACGACATCGCGGTCCTCGGCGCGCGGCCGCTTTTTTTTCTCGATTACATCGGCGCGGAGAAAATGGAGCCGCGCGTCTTCCGGCAAATCCTGCGCGGTTTTTCCCGCGCCTGCCGCGCCGGCAAGTGCGCCCTCATCGGCGGCGAGACGGCGCAGATGCCGGGCATGTATTTGCCTGGCGAATACGATCTCGCCGGCTGCATCGTCGGCCTGGTCGAGCGCGCGCGCATGATCGACGGACGCCGCATCAAAGCCGGCGACGTCGTTCTCGGAATGCCGTCGAACGGTTTGCATACGAACGGCTATTCGCTCGCGCGAAAGATTTTTTTCGAGCAGTTGAAGCTGAAACCCTCCGCTCGAATCGACGGCCTTCGCTTGTCGTTAGGCGAAGAATTGTTGCGCCCGCACAAAAATTATCAACCGCAGCTCGCGCGCGTGCCTAACGAAAAGCTGAAAGGCCTCGCCCACATCACCGGCGGCGGCCTGGTCGACAATCTCCCCCGCATTTTGCCCGGCGATTGCGACGCCGTGATCGAAACCTCGAGTTGGAAACTCCCCGCCATCTTTCGAATCCTCGCCGAGCGCGGACGCATCGATCGCGCCGAGATGTTCCAGGTTTTCAATATGGGCATCGGGATGGCCGCGATCGTCGCCGAGCGAAACGCCGCCGAGATCGCGGCGACCTTAAAAGCGGTCCGCATCGGAAAGATCGCCGCGGGCAGAGGCAGGACCGTGCTGCAATTCTAGCGCGGAGGCGGGCGGGCGTTTCGCAAGGTCGGGAAACGCGTTGCCGCCAGTTGCGAGGCATTTCGCGAGGCCGGCAAACGCGTTGCAGTCAGGTGCGGGGCGATTATTCCCGTCAATAATCGCGTTGCAACTGGCTGCGGCACGATGTTTCTGGTCGATAATCGCCTTGCAGCCGGCTGCGGCGCGTTGGCTGAGGCCGGCCAAGGGGAGGGGAGCAGCGGCGAAGGGTTTGCCGAGGGGAAAAACCGCGTTGCCGTTGGCGGCGGGACGTTTCGCGACCTCGCGATCCACAACGCAACTGCCCGCAACCGCGTTTTCCGCCTCCATATAATACAGGCGCGCGCGGGAAGTGGCATAAATCTCGCTTGAAATGAGGCAGGGCGAAAGGTTCGCCCGTTGCAGCCCGAGATTATGTCCGACCAAAAAACTTACGACGCCATGACTTCCGCCACCCTCATCCTCGCGGTCGATGCCGCGCGCGTGGCGGGCGATCCTTTCAAATTCACGACCACTTTCGCCGCTCTCGGCACGAGCCGGCTGAGCGATTGCGTGACCGCCAACGCGGCCGCGGAGTTCGCCGCTTCCGACACGACCGGCGCGGGCCAACGGATCGGCCAGGCGGTCGAACGTCTGGCCGCGCTCGCGCGCAATGTTTTCAATTTTATCGGGAGCGTGGATGACGAAACCCTGCCCGACGCCGATCGCGCCCAGGTTTACGCGGCCTACCTTTTTCCCGGTGGCGAGCTGGGCAATCTGCGCGACAAGGATCGGGTCATCAGCATCGCGCAAAAAATTTCCGCGATCGCGGCCAGCCCGCCGCCCGACCTGCCCGCGGCCGGCCTCGCGCCCGCCGCCACGGTTGCGCGGGTCAACAACTGGCTCGCGATTTACAACGGCAACGTCGGGATCGCGAACGGCGGCACGCGCGAGACCTTGATCGACGCGCGCAACACCGCCCGCGACACGCTGGAGGATTGGAACGCGCGCGCCCGTCGCACTTACACCTCCGCGACCGACGACGGCGAATACACCAAGGAGCTGAAGAAAATCAACATGCAGCCGCGCCGCATGCCGGGCAAAGCGCAGCCCGAGCCGCTCCCCGGCGCGCCCGGCGCGGTGACTTACGACAGCGCCACGCGCACCCTCACGATCACGGGCGGCCTTCCGCAGCACGCCACTTCCGCGGTCGCCTACCGCCAGCCGGCCGGCGGCACTCCGGTGGAAGCCGGCGTTTCGATCGACGGCACGGTCTCGCTCGTGCAATTCGAGCCGCTCGATCCGACCGTGAGCTACAGCGCATGGATCGAGCCGGCCAATTCCCGCGGCCACGGCCCGAAAAGCAACGTGATTAATTTCACGGCCTAACGCCTAACGACTAACGAGTCGGCCTTGCCTAACGAACTCGGCGGGCCCTTCGCGCCTAACGAATTCGCCGGATCGGGTTCGGTGAAGAGGCGACCCGAAGGCGCGGCCGAAAACTATTTTCAAAAACGCGCATTTTGTTCTTGCCATGCGGACGCGAACTGATATTGCTCTGCCCTCATGAGCCCGAGAAACAGCACAGTCCTAGCGCTTACCACTGGTTTTGCCGGAGCGGCGGCGCTCGCAGCGGCGAGCGAAGCATACGGCAACGTAGTCGCGGCAAATTCGCTGCCGGCCAATTACACTCCGACGAGCATCACCACGAACCCGGCGTACGAACCAAGCTGGGATGTCGATGGAGACGGCACACCCGACTTCCAGTTCATCTTTTATCAGAAGTCAGGCAACACGGGCCTGAACTGGCTTGCGGGAATTTATGGCTACGGCGGGGTCGGGGTTGCCGCACCGGTCGCGTATCAGGGGACGTATGCAGTTTATGTCAATCAGTTGCAGCCAGGCGCCACGATCGGGCCGAGCAGCGTCTTTAATCAGACGCAAACTTCAACCGGAGGCTACTTCAATGTGCTCGCCTCGCGCTACAAGAAGGTTCTGTATGGTCAGTGGAAGACAATCACGACTGGCTATGTCGGCTTCGAGTTTACCGAAGCCGACGGCATTCATTACGGCTACATCGAAGTCACCACTTCGCGCTTCGTCAGCAGCTCGAATCCTGGCGGCATCTTCTTCTCGAACGCCTTTTACGAGACCACTCCGGATACTCCGATCACGATCGTCCCGGAGCCGGGAACGCTCGCTTCGCTCGCTTTCGGAGCAGTCGCGCTCGGCGCCGCGGCTTTGCGCCGCCGCAAAGCGTAATCGCAGTTTGATCTTCGCAAGTCCCGGCCTTCAGTCTTGGAGGCCGGGATTTTTGCTTCCTAGGATCGCGGCGTCGCTTTCCATCTCATGAAACGCCTAACGAAAAGAGTTCTGCTCATCGGCTGGGATGCCGCCGATTGGAACATGATCCGGCCGCTCATGGAGGAGGGGAAAATGCCGGTGATGAAGCAACTGGTCGAGTTCGGCGTCAGCGGCAACGTCGCCACGCTCGCGCCGGTGCTCTCACCGATTCTCTGGAACTCGATCGCGACCGGAAAGTACGCCTACAAGCACGGCATCCTCGGTTTCATCGAGCCAAACCCCGACGGCAAAGGCGCCCGGCCGGTGCGCAGCACGACGCGCACGGCGAAAGCGCTCTGGAATATTCTCGGTCAATGCGGCCTGCGCAGTGGCGTGGTCAATTGGTACGCCTCGCACCCGGCCGAGCCGATCGAAGGCTCGGTCTTTACCAACGTCTTCCCCTACATGCTCGGCCCGAAAGCGGAGAGGATCCCGCTCGATCCGCGCGCCGTGCATCCGCCGGAGTTGTTCGAGTTCGCGCAAAGATTTCAAGTTAATCCCGCCACGCTCACGCCGATGCAGGTGATGCCGTTCTTCCCGAAGCGGCCGCCGAATTTGTCGAGCGAAAAAGACTTGCGCGGCGCGATCATGGGCAAGCTCCTCGCGGAATGCGTCACGACGCACAACGCCGCGACTTATCTCGCCTCGCGCGATGACTGGGATTTTCTCGCCGTCTATTACGAGACGATCGATCTCGCCTGCCACAACTTCATGGAATATCACCCGCCCGCCATGGCCCACGTCAGCGCGGACGACGCGGAGATTTTCGGCGGTGTCGTGCAGGCCTTCTACGAATTCCACGACATGATGCTCGGGCGTCTGCTCGACGTCGCCGGTCCGGAGACGACCGTGATTCTTCTTTCCGATCACGGCTTCTACAACAACCATCTGCGCCCGCCGGTGGCCGAGCATTCGCTCGATCCGAAGGAGAAGTTCGGGCCGAAAATGAATCCGGTCTCGTGGCATCGGCGCCAGGGGATTTTCGTTGCCGCGGGCAAACCGATAAAACGCGATGAGCTGACCCACGGCACGAGTCTGCTCGACGTCGCGCCGACCATTCTGGCCCTGCTCGGCCTGCCTGTGCCTGACGACATGGATGGCCGCGTCCTCACGAGGATTTTCAAGGAGCCGATCGAGATCGAGCGGATCGATTCCTACGAAGCGCCGCATCCGAAAGACGGAATGCACCGCGGCGTCGCCGCCGAGGAGAGCGATCCCTACGCCGCGCGTCAGGCCCTCGAGCAACTCGCCGCGCTCGGCTACATCGAATTGGCCGACGCCAACGATCCGGAAAAAGAAGCGGCCATCGCGGTGCACGAGCGCGACAGCAATCTGGCCCAGGTTTATTTCGCCGCGAACAAGCCCGCGGAAGCGCTCGCGATTTTGAACCGGATGCTCGCCGAAAAAGACGAGCCCGGATTGAAGATTCGCGTCGCGCTTTGTCTGCTCTCCCTCGGCCGCGCCGCGGAAGCCGAGCCGATCATGCGCGAGATCATGGAGAAACATCCGAATCTCCCGGGCGCGCGTCTCATTCTCGGCCGCACGCTCATGGCGCAGCAAAAGCTGGATGAAGCTTTCGCGATGCTCGAGCCGCTCCAAAATGAGGAGAGCAACGTGCCGATTTTTCAAGCCGCGCTCGGCCTCATCTATCTGCGGCGCGGATTACTCACTGAAGCGGAAACGGCGTTTCGACGCGCGATCGAAGTTGATGACGACAGCGTCGAAGCGCACGACGGTCTCGGCATCGCGCTCCGCCGGCAGGGCCGCTACGAAGATTCGATCTACGAGCACATGCGGGCCGCGACTTTGCAGCATCTGCGTCCGCAGACGCACTTGAATCTCGGCATCGCGCTCGCGAACAGTGGACAATTCGATTGGGCGATCCGCGCTTTCTCGCTCGCTTCCGAGATGGCGCCTAACGAACCGCTCCCGCACCGCTGGCTCGCGATGATTTATCGCCGCGCGAAAAAGGACATGGAAAAAGCGAGGGAGCATCGCCACAAATTCGTCGAGCTCGCGCGACGCCGAAAGGAATTGCGCGAAGCCGCCGCCCCAAATGCCGGCAGTGGTTAGGCAACGATGGAACCGCCGACCGGCGCCGACTGCATCATCATCGTCAGCGGGCTGCCGCGCTCCGGCACTTCGCTTGTCATGCAGATGCTCGCCGCCGGCGGTGTGCCGCCGTTAACCGATCAAAAGCGCGGCCCGGACGAAAATAATCCGCGTGGATATTTCGAATACGAAGCGGTCAAGCAGTTGCAGTCTGGCGCTCCGTGGCTCGACGAGGCGCGCGGCCATGCGGTCAAAATCATCCATCTTCTTTTGCGTCATCTTCCGCTCAGCGGACATGACTACCGCGTCATCCTCGTGCAGCGCGCGCTCGCGGAAGTGCTCGCCAGCCAGCGCGCCATGCTCGCGCGCGCCGGCAAGGTCGCGGCTGCCGACGCTGCACTCGAGCAGATGTTTTCGAAGCAACTCGCCGCCGCCGAGCAGTGGCTGAGCGAACATAAAATTCCCTACATCGTCGTGCGGCACCGGGAGCTCCTGAGCGAGTCGCGCACGGTCGCGGAGGAGATCGCGAAATTCCTCGGCCGCGATCTCGACCTCGACGCGATGTGCGCCGCGGTCGATCCGCTTCTTTATCGCGAACGTCTCACCTAATCTTCGCCGAAGCGGCTTCGGCCTTTCGTTAGGCAGATCGGAAAACGCGAAAGAGCGTTTGCGAAAACGCCGAAAACAGTTGTAGTGCCTAACGAGATGTCGGCGACCGCAATTAAACGCATTCACGCGCGCGAAATTCTCGATTCGCGCGGCAACCCCACGGTCGAAGTCGATGTGCAACTCGATGGCGGCGCGTTTGGCCGCGCAGCCGTGCCGAGCGGCGCCAGCACCGGCGAACACGAGGCGTGGGAGCTGCGCGACGGCGACAAAAAGCGCTACGGCGGAAAAGGTGTGACCAAAGCAGTCGCAAATGTGAATGAGGCCATCGCGCGCGCGCTCCTCGGCGAGGACGCGCTCCAGCAGGCGAAAATCGACGAGCAACTGATCGAGCTCGACGGCACGCCTAACAAACAAAAGCTGGGCGCGAACGCATTGTTAGGCGTTTCCCTCGCGACCGCGCACGCGGCCGCGGCGGCCGAAAATCTTTCTCTCTTTCGTTATCTCGGCGGTCCCGACGCGAATGTTTTGCCGGTGCCGATGATGAACATTCTGAACGGCGGTGCGCATTCCGATGCGCCGATCGATTTTCAGGAGTTCATGATCATGCCGAAAGGCGCGCCCAGTTTCCCGGAAGCGCTGCGTTATGGCGCGGAAGTTTTTCACGCGCTCAAAGGCGTTTTGAAAGAGCGCGGCCTTTCGACCGCGGTCGGTGACGAAGGCGGTTTCGCGCCCAATCTCGATTCGGTCGAGGACGCGCTCGGAGTGATCGCGCAGGCGGTCGAGCAGGCCGGCTATTCGTTAGGCGAACAAATCTTCATCGCGCTCGATCCGGCCTCGTCGGAATTTTTCGACAAGGAAGAAAACGCCTACGTTTTCAAAAAGTCCGACGGCTCGAAGCGGAGCGCGGCCGAGCTGGTCGATTACTACGCGACCCTTTGCGACAAGTTTCCCATTGTCTCGATTGAGGACGGCTGCGCGGAGAACGATTGGGACGGCTGGAAGAAACTGACCGACTCGTTAGGCGAAAAGATCCAGCTTGTCGGCGACGATCTCTTCGTGACCAACGTCGAGTTCCTGCGCAAAGGCATCGAGCGCGGCGTGGCCAATTCCATTCTCGTAAAGGTAAACCAGATCGGCACCCTCACCGAGACTTTCGCGACGATCGATCTCGCGAAGAAAAATAATTACACTGCGGTCATCAGTCATCGTTCGGGCGAAACCGAGGACACCACCATCGCCGACATCGCGGTTGCGACCAACGCCGGCCAGATCAAGACCGGCTCGCTCTGCCGCACCGACCGCATTTGCAAATACAACCAGCTCCTCCGCATCGCCGAGGAACTGGGTGACAAGGCCGTCTTCGGCGGTAAAATGCGCTAGTGGACGGCACGGGCTACGGCGATTTTCGCGCGCGTCGCGAGGCCACCATCTGGCAGCAGATGAACGCGATTCTGCGCGTGCTGCTCCTCATCGCCGTCTGGCTCTTGTTCATCAGTTTTTTTCTCCCGCCTTACAAGCAACTGCAACACGATCGCTCGACCTACGATCGCCTGAATGCGCAGCTCACGGAGGAAAAGGCGACGCTCGCGCATCTCACGAAGCAGGTCGCGTTGCTCAAAAACGATCCGACGTATCTCGAGACGATCGCACGCGACCGCCTCGAATTAATGAAGCCGGGCGAAACCATCTTCCGGCTCGAGTCGCGCCGGTCGAAATAGCTCGCCAGGCGAGTTCGTTAGGCATTGTTAGGCAAGAATCGCGTGCCCCAATCAATGCGGCACGGGGGTTGGCGTCGGCGGGCTCAACTGATCGGCGACTTTCTTCAACAAGGCTGTTGACGGCGCATCGGACACGAGCGCCATCGTGCTCTTGACCAGCGCGAGCGCTTCCTTTTTTCGGTCCGCTTGAATGAGCGCGTCGGCCTGCTCGAGCACGACCCGCAGCAGATCGCCGCGCTGTTTGTAGATGGTGCGGGCCTGCTGCAGATAACTGATCGCGCCCGAGAAATCGCCCGCCTCTTTCTGCACCAAGCCGAGGTCTTCAATCATCGGGCCGTTGTTCGCGCGCGATCCGGCTCGCCGCCCATCGGCGAGATATTTCGCCGGATCTTCGCGCGCGTTTCTTGACGCGAAATCGTGATACATCTGCCAGTTGTTTCGCGGCGCGGCCGCCTTTTTCAGGTCGATCTGAAACCACGAAGCGTAGGGCCGATAGAGCGGGTCGCCGACGACGACCGTCATCCAGGAAAGCCCGCGCGTCGCCATGTAGGCGCTCTCCGCGAGGGTAAAGCCGTTGAGCAATCGATCGTTGAAAATGTCGAGGTGCGCGGTCATTTGCAGATACGGTTCGTAGACGTTGCCTAACGATGCCGCCGCGCCTTTGCTTAGGAGCGGCGCGACCCAATTTGCGTCCGCGTAACGCAGCGTGCTCGCGCTGAAAGAATGGATGTGCACCGCGATCGCGCCATGGCGAAAGGCAAAACCTGGATCGCGGAAAGGCCCGGTCACGCTCGCCGCATACCAGCCGTAATAAAGCGCGCAGTCGGTCATCGGATAGCCGGCCGGAAACACTTCCCGTTTCTGATCGTAAACCGTCGGAATGCCGACGCGGCGCAAATCTTTCACGACCGTTTGCAGCCACGCATCGCCGTCGGCGAGACCGGTCGCGGTGTTATGCGCGCCGTCGACGTAGGCGCGACCCCACAAACCGATTTTCTCTGTCTCGACGGAATCGACAATCATCCGCCTAACGATCGCCGCGGTCGGCGCGTCGAGCCGCGCGACGAGCAAAAGCGGGCCGCCAAACTCCGAGATCGAGCGAAAACTTTGGAAATAGGGATTGTTCGCCGGGCCGGAAATTTGCCGCGAGAAAAGCCCGAGCAAGCTCAGCTCGGAATCGACCGACGCTTCGTTTTGGGAGAAGAGCGCGTTGTCCGCCGGATGATCGCCCGGGTAATTTTCGGTCGCGCGAATTTTCAGCGGCATCCCGCGAATAAGCGCAACGAAATGAATATGAGTTGCGCTCACCGCCGGTGTGTCGTCAGGCGATTTTTCAATCGTCCACCATTTGCGTTCCGCGAAAATTTTCCGCAGCGGCTCCGCGATCGTGTCGTCGTATTGCTGGCGGCTGATTTCCTCATCGGTCGGGCAATCCAGCCCGACGATGTGATCGTTAGGCACGTGACGTTGCGCGGCGTAAAAGCGGGCGAGCCCGGCCGAATCAGCCGCGGCGCGGTTGTAAATCACGACCGTCGCGTTCGCGAGATCGGCCGCCGAAACGACGCCGCGCGCGCAGCCGTCCAAGCCTAACGCTCCAACCAGAACGATGAAAAAAAAGAATGATCTCACGATCCGATTTCCAATTTTAATCCGTCATACGCGATGCCGGTCCCGGCCGGCAAATCGCGCTCTGCACTTTGCGCGAGCTCGTGGCAGATGTGGGTGAAAAGCGTCCGCTCCGGTCGGACGCGTTCCGCGACTTCGAGCGCCTGCGCGACGCTCAAGTGCGTCGGGTGCGGTTCGTGGCGCAACGCGTCGATGATGAGAAATTTCACGCCTCCGATTTTTTGCGCGATCTCGTCTGGCACCGCGCTGCAATCGCTCAAATAGGCGGCCAGCTTCACGCCGTCGCGCAGAAAAAGATAACCGTTCGTCTCGGACCCGCCGTGCGGCACGGGCAGCGGCACGATGGCGGTTTTGCCTAACGAAAAGCGGCCGCAGATAATGTGCGGCTCCGGTTTCAAATAGCCCGGCCACGGATTCGAATTCTTGAAGGCAAATTCATAAACGCGCTCGAGATCGGCCATCGTTTCAGCGGAAGCGTAAACCGGCATCCGCCCGCCGCGCGGGGCCGCAAAACGCCGCAGATCGTCGAATCCCATCATGTGGTCGGTGTGCGAATGAGTGAAGATCGCGGCATCGACCTGCCAGATATTTTCGCGGAGACATTGGGTGCGGAAATCGGTCCCGGTGTCGACGACAAACGAGCACTCGGGCGTTTCCAGATAAATCGACGCGCGCGTCCGCTGGTCGCGCGGATCGGTCGAGCGGCAGACGGCGCAGTCACAGCGAATCATGGGCACGCCTTGCGAAGTGCCGGTGCCGAGAAATGTGAGACGAAAATCAGGCGCGGTCAGAGGCGAAGTTTCATCTGGCAAACCTTTGCCCTCAACTTCAACTTCATCGCGATGCCGTTGCTCAGCCTGCTCCGAATCAAAAATCTCGCGCTCGTCGAGGACCTCGAATGGGAGCTCGCGCCCGGCTTCGTCGCGATCACTGGCGAGACCGGCGCGGGCAAATCGATCATCATCGGCGCGCTCAAGTTATTGTTAGGCGAACGCGCGGAGAAATCGCTCATCCGCACCGGCGCCGAAGCCTGCACGGTCGAGGCGATCTTCGAAGGCGAGAACTTTTCCGAGCTGAATGCGCGGCTGGAGGAGTCGGGCGTCGAGGCTGGGAATGGCCAGCTTCTCGTTAGGCGCAGTTTTTCGTTAGGCGGCGCGACCCGGCAATTCGTCAACGGATCGCCGGCCACGCTCGCGCTTTTGAAAACAATCGGCGACGAGCTGGTCGATCTGCACGGACCGCATGATCATCAGTCGATTCTTTCGCCCGATCGCCAACTCGCGCTGCTTGATGGTTTCGCGCGCGCGGAAACCGCGATGGCGAATTACGAGAAAACGTTTCGAGCTTTGCAGTCACTGGTCGCCGAGGAAAAGACCTTGCAGACGGCGGAAACCGCGCGCGCGCAGGAGCTCGATTTACTTCGTCATCAGACGAGCGAAATCACGGCGGCGCAATTGCAGCCTAACGAGGAAGAGGAAATCCAAAATCGCTATCGGTTGGCGAGCAACAGCAAACGTTTGATCGAGCTGGCGATCAATATTTCGCGACAACTTTCCGAGAATGACGACGCGATTTTACAACGCCTCGCCGAAACGCAGCGTCTCTTGCGCGAGCTGGAAAAAATCGATCCCGGCCTCGCGGAAAGTTCGCGCGCGCACTCGGCGGCCGTGATTGAGCTGACGGAAATCGCGCAGGCGCTCGATCGTTACGCGCAAAATCTCGACCTCGATCCGGAACAGCTCGCGCAGCTCGAGCAGCGCGTGAATTTGCTCGAGACGTTGAAGCGAAAATACGGCAGCTCGATTCCGGAAGTGATCGCGTTTGGGGAGCGCGCGTCCGAGCGGCTGCGCAAAATCGAAGGACGCGATGCCGAGCTGGAAAAACTCGCGACTGAGATCGCGACCGCGCGGATGAGCCTGGCGAAAGCGGCGGCGGCTTTGCGAAAGTTGCGCGAAGGAGCAGCGCCGAAATTGTCGAAGATTGTCCGGCAAAATCTCGACGATCTCGGTTTTCGCCAGGCGGAGTTTGAAGCGCAACTCGTGCCTAACGATGAGCCGAAACTGCGCGGAACGGAATCGCTCGAGCTGTTGTTTTCACCCAATCCGGGGGAACCGTTGAAGCCGTTGCGCGCGATCGCCTCGAGCGGCGAAATCTCCCGCGTGATGCTCGCGATCAAGTCCGCGCTCGCGACACAGGACGCGATTCCGCTGCTCGTTTTCGACGAGATCGATGCCAACGTTGGCGGCGAAATCGCGCACGCGGTTGGCGCGAAGATGCGCGCCCTGGCGGAAAAACATCAGGTGCTTTGCATCACGCATCTGCCGCAGGTGGCGGCGGCGGCGCGGACGCATTTTGTGGTGACGAAGGAGGTCGTTTCCGGTCGCACCTTTTCGGAGTTGCGCGAAGTAAGAGGCGAGGCGCGCAAAGAAGAAATCGCGCGCATGCTCGGCGGCAAAAGTCAGTCCGCGCTCAAGCACGCCGCGTCGCTCCTCGCGGGTCACGGTCGATAGTCTGCCGCGATAGTTTGTCGCCTAACGAACTCGTCGCGCGCCGCGAAATCCGCGATCTTTCCGCGTTCGTTAGGCGAGGCCAAAATTCCTCCGCGAGGGCCGCGATTACTTTGCCGCAAAAAAACCTCGCCATTCGGTGGCCGCGTTTCTATCGTCCGCGTTTTGGTCATGATTCAACGCGATTATCTCATCGTCGGAGCAGGCATCGCCGGCGGCAGCGTTTGCGAAGGCATTCGCCAGCACGACAAAAAAGGCACGGTCACGCTCGCCGGGGCGGAAACATTTCATCCCTACCGGCGATGGATGCTTTCGAAACAATACCTGCGCGAAAAAACTCCGGCGCCGAAAAAGCTGCCGTGCTTCGACGAGCGCTGGTTCGATTCGCACAAAATCGAGACGCGCTTCGGCACGGTCGTGACGCAATTCAACATCGACCGCCGGCTCGCCGTGCTTGGGAATGGCGAGACGATCGAATTTAAAAAAGCGTGCCTCGCGATGGGCAGCCGGCCGGTGCGTCCACAGGTCGCCGGCATCGGCCTCGGTAACGTGATTTATCTGCGCACGATCCGGGACGCGAACGCGCTGCGCGAGATGTCGCAATCGGAAAAAATGATCGTGGTCGTCGGGGGCGGACTGCTCGCGTGCGAAGCGGCGGCGAGTCTGCGCCAGAGCAAACTGAAGGTCGCAATCATGCACCGCAGTCAGGCGCTGATGAATCGTTATCTCGATCCGGACACGGCCGGGTGGCTGACGGAACAATTCGCGCGGCATGGTGTGACGTTGCTCCTCGGCTCGAGCCTGAATGGGTTCGAAGGCAAAACGGTTTTGCGAAATATTCAGACCAAGAGTGGCGAGCGCGTCGCGGCCGGAGTCGCGGTCGTCGCCTGCGGTTCGGAACCGAATCTCGACATCGTGCGCAACACGCCGCTCTCCGGTCCGCACGGTTCGCCGGTGAACGATTATCTCGAAACGGAAGAGAAGGGGATTTATGCGGTCGGCGATCTGGCGTTTTATCCCGATCGATTGATGGGCGGAATGCGCCGGCAAACGCATTGGGAAAATGCGCGCGCCCAAGGTCTCGTCGCGGGCGCGAATATCACCGGCAAAAAACGGCAGCGCTACGAACAGGTGCCGTATTTCTGGACGGAGATGTTCGATCTGAGATTGGATTTTGTGGGTGACTTCACGGTCGCGCCGACGCAGATCGAGTTGAGCGGCTCGTACGCGAAGTCGCGTTTCGTGCTGCGTTATTATCAAGGCGAAAAATTGCGCGGCGTCGTGCTCTGCCATCACGGCGCGAAGGATCTCGAGAACGCGAAAGGCGAGCTGCGCGAAGCGCTCGGCAAATAACGGGCCGCTAAAAATCGCCCGCCGGAATTTGCAGTTCCGGATTGCTCACCGCAACGAGCTGCCAGTCCCACGGTTTCCAGCTTTCGTGCTGCCAGCTCAGGACAAACGGCGTCGTTAGGCTGTTGAGCCGCGAGCAAACTTCCGGCGCGGCTTCGCCTGTCGCAATCAAACGAACGCTCGCCCGCCAGTCCGCGCGCGGACCGCTCAGAGTGATGCTCGTTTCGGTCGGCGCGATCGCGAGTGAAACGAGTCCGCGCCTAACGAATTGCAATCGCGTCAAGAACCGCGCGCGATCGTCGCCCCAATCATCGTGATAATTCGCGGCGATAAAATCCACCGCGCCGGACACGCTTCCTTTTTCGATCTGCGCGATGAGATGCGCGCTGTGCAGATCGACCTGGTTTTCCGCGCCCCACAATTTCACCAGCCAGATTCCGACCACGAAGGTGACGAGCAATCCGGCGTAAAAGCCGTTGGCGAAGGAAACGCGCATTATTTTTTCCGGCGCAATCCGACCTCGTCGGGCGAAAAAATCACATTCGTTAGGCCGCGGGCATGAAACGTGCACACCATTCGAGGCCGGATCGTTTCTCACCTCATGTTTAATCACTCCGACCTCAAATGGGTCGCCGCTCATCTCGCGGAACTCAACCGGCATCTGCAAAAGATCGGTCGTTACACCGACCAGGCGCAGCAGAAAAACGGTTCGCGTTTTTTGCCGTTGCTGGCCGACGAGGTCGAGCAGGCCTCGAAAACTTCGCAGGCCCTGACCGATCGCGTGACCGCGCGCACTCGTGGCGAGATGATGAACGGAAAAAATTCGGGCAGGCCGCCGAAGTTACGCCTGCTGCCCGCGCCGACGACGCAGGATCCGGCGCCCAAGGTGACGTCGGTGAGTGAGCCGGGAAAAAACTCTGCGTTTCGCGATGGCCTGACAATTCGAAATCCGCAAGGCCGGCGCGAACTCATTCTCGTGGTCGATGACGACGAAGAAGTCTTGGACCGCGCGAGCGCGATGTTGGAGGACCAGGATTATCGCGTCGCGCTCGCGAAGGACGGCCTCGAGGCGCTCCACATTTACGCGAAGATGAGCGCAGAAATCTCGCTCATCATTCTCGATTTTTTTCTGCCGGTGATGGATGGCGACGCGGTTTTCGAAGAACTACAGGCGCTCAATCCCAATGTGCAGGTCGTGCTCAGCAGCGGGTTCGCCGAGCAAACCAAACTCGGCGCAATGCTCGCGCGTGGCCTCTGCGGTTTCATTCCAAAACCGTACACAAGCGAGAAGCTGCTCGACCAGGTGCGTTCGATCGTCGCGGCCTAACGACTAACGAAAAGTGCAGCCTAACGATCGAAAAGAAACGGGTTCGCGCGATTTTATTTCAGGCCCGCTGGCATCGTTTTAGCTACTCGAAAGAAACTCTCGCATGGCCCGAATCGACGCATTCTTCAAATTAATGGCGGAGGAAAAAGCCTCCGATCTTCACCTCGCGACCGGCAATCCGCCGATGCTGCGCATCAACGGCGACCTTGTGCGCGTCGATTATCCGCCGCTCATCAACGACGATTTAAAGGCGATGGTTTACGAGATCGCGCCGGAGCAGAAGATCAAGGTTTTCGAGGAAACAGCGGACGTCGATTTTGGTTACGAAGTGCCGGGAGTCGCGCGTTATCGCGCCAATTTTTTCCAGCAAAAAGCCGGCATCTCCGCCGTCTTTCGTTTGATTCCGTCGAAAGTTTTGACCGTCGACGATCTGGGCCTGCCGCCGGTTTTGAAAAAATTTCCGCTCTTGAAAAAAGGCCTCGTTCTCGTCACCGGCCCGACCGGTTCCGGCAAATCGACCACGCTCGCGGCGATGATGGATTACGCCAATCTGCAGCGACACGATCACATCATTACGGTCGAAGATCCGATCGAGTTTGTGCATCGCAGCCAGAATTGTCTCGTGCAGCATCGCGAAGTCGGCGTCCACACGCGCTCGTTCGCATCCGCGTTGCGCGGCGCGTTGCGTGAAGATCCCGACGTCCTGCTTGTCGGCGAAATGCGCGATCACGAAACGATCGAGCTCGCGCTGACTGCGGCCGCGACCGGACATCTTGTTTTCGGTACGCTCCACACTTCGAGCGCGTCGAAAGCGGTCGATCGCGTGATCGACGTTTTCCCTAACGAACAACAAAACCAGATTCGCACCACCATCGCCGAGTCGCTCAAAGGCGTGATCGCGCAAAATCTTTTCAAACGCATCGATCAACCCGGCCGCGTCGCCGCGCTTGAGATTCTCGTCGTCGACACTGCGATCGCGAATCTCGTGCGCGAAGCGAAGACGCACCAGATTCCAGGCATGCTTCAGGTCGGCAAAAAGAAAGGCAATCAGCCGCTCGACGACGCAATCATGGAGCACCTCCGACACCTGCGCGTTTCGCCCGAGGAAGCGTACGACAAATGCATCGATAAAAAGAAATTTCGGCCGTTCCTGAAGACGCCGCCGGCGGATGAATACGAAGAATAGCGATCGATGAGAACGCCTGATCTCGATCGCATTTTGTCGGCGATGTTGAACACGTATGAAGGCGTCTCCGATTTAAATTTTTCCGTCGGCCATCCGTTGCAGGTCGAAGATTACGGCGAGCTCAAACCGGTTTTGATCGATCCCCCGATCGATGAATTGACGCCGTTCCAGACCGAGCAAGTCGCGCTCGCGTTGATGCAGGGAAATCGCCGGCTGATGCGCGACTATTTTCTCGCGGGTTCCTGCGACTGCGGTTACACGCTCACCGACGAAGCGCGTTTTCGCGTCAACATTTTCCGGCAGCAGGGACATTTCTCGATCGTGATGCGCAAACTGCAGGCGATCATCCCGACCCTCGACTCGTTAGGGCTGTCCGATATTTTTCGCGAGATCGTGAAGGAGAAAAACGGGCTCGTGCTCGTGACCGGCGCGACCGGCAGCGGCAAAACGACGACGCTGGCCGCGATTCTAAACGAGGTTAACGAGACGCAATCGGTCCATGTCGTCACGCTTGAAGATCCGATCGAATTTATTCAACCGGCCGGCCGCGCGACTTTCAATCAGCGCGAGCTCGGTCACGATTTCGACAATTATCCGAACGGATTGCGAGCCGCGCTGCGCCAGGCGCCGAAAGTAATTTTCGTCGGCGAAATGCGCGATCGCGCCACGGTCGAAGTCGCGCTCATGGCGGCAGAAACCGGGCATCTCGTTTTCAGCACGCTCCACACCGTCGACGCGGGCCAGGCGATCAACCGCATCCTCGGCCTTTTCTCGTTAGGCGAAGAACAGCAGCTCCGCCTCCGTCTTGCCGACACGCTTCGATTCATCGTCAGCCAGCGGCTCGCGCCGAAAGTCGGCGGCGGACGCCAGCTCCTGACCGAGATCATGGGAAGTAATTTGCGCACGCAGGAATCGATCGCGCTCGGCGAAAACAACACGCGCAATTTGTACGAGATTATCGAAGCGAGCGCGTCTTTCGGCTGGACGACGTTCGATCAATCGATCCTCGGCGCCTACGAAGCCGGCATGATCAACGAAGAAACCGCCCGCGCCTTTGCTTCGAAACGCGGCCGCGTGACGCGCGGGATCGATCTTTTGAAAAAGACTCAGGGCTTCACCGATTCCGACGCCGGTCTCCGGCTCGATCGCTCAACCAAGGCCGCTCGTTAGGCAAAATGAATCTCGACGAACAAACCGGCGGTTTCGATCTCGGCGACCAGACCGCGCTCGTCTGCATCGACACGCAGCCCTACCAGAAATTGATCGCGTCGCAGTTGACCGATCTCGGTTACAAAGTGCACCTCGGCCTTTTTTTCGAGGACGTAATCCTGAAACTCGCGACTTGCAGCTACAACGTGGTCGTCGTCGCGGAAAATTTTAAAGGCGCGAATCTGGCGAACAACCCGATCCTGCTCGAGATGGTGAAGCGGCCGGGCGCGATCCGGCGCGAACATTTTGTCGTGTTGCTCAGCTCGCACTTCATGACGAACGACTCGATGACCGCGTTCGTGCAAAGCGTTGATCAGATCATCAACATCGGCGACATCGCCAATTTCAAGACCGTGTTGCGCCGCGGCGTCAGCCAGCACGCCGATCTTTATTCGCCGTTCCAGGAGACGCTGCGCGCCGCTCGGGCCGCCTGATCCGGACTCGCTAGGCAAAAAAGTTTTCCGCCGCTCGCAGCGCCCGGCAGATTCAATTGGCGCGCTCGTTTGCCGCACTTCGAAGCACGGTTTGCCTAACGAGGCCTAACGAATGATCCCCCGCTCGCTCCTCTTGATAAACTCGATGATCCTTTGCACCTCCGCGCTTTCTGCCAGCTTCTCCCGCATCGCTTCGAGCGCCTGCGCCGTGTTGAGATTTTCGCGGTAAATGAGCCGATACGCTTCCTTGATCGGCTTGATCTGCGCCGCCGCATAACCGGCGCGCTCGAGGCCGACTTGATTGACTCCGCGCACTTTTGCCGGATTTCCGTCGGCGATCATGAAGGGCGGAACGTCCTGGACGATTTTCGAGCACCCGCCCGTGATCGCAAAATGCCCGATGCGACAAAATTGATGGACCGCGGTGAGGCCGCCGATGACGGCGTGATCGCCAACCTGCACGTGACCGGCGAGGGTGCCGTTGTTCGAAAAAATCACCGCGTCGCCCACGCGGCAATCATGGCCGATGTGCGAGTAGGCGAGGAAATTTCCGCCGCTGCCTAACGATGTCTTGCCCTTCGCGGAAGTGCTCCGGCTGATCGTGACGAATTCGCGGAAGGAGTTGTCGTCGCCGATCTCGAGGAATGTCGGTTCGCCCTGATATTTCAAATCCTGCGTCTGCTGGCCGATCGAGCAGTACGCGAAAAATTTGTTTCCGCGCCCCGCGCGCATCGGCCCGCAAAGCGTGACGTGATTTTGTAGCCAGCAATTTTCGCCTAACGACACCTCAGCCGCGACGACGCAGTAGGGGCCGACGACGCTGCCGGCGCCGATTTGAGCCGCGGGATCGACGATCGCGGTCGGATGAATTTGCGCATCGGGCATTTTGCCTAACGAATCACTTATCGATAAAAGTGAACATCAATTCACCTTCGGAGACGACCGCGCCGTTGACGACGCATTTGCAGTCCGCCTTCGCGAGCCGATTGGCGCGCGATTTCGTCAGCTCGGCGTGAATGAAAAGCGTGTCGCCGGGAAAAACCGGCTTGCGAAATCTCACCCCGTCCGCGCTCATGAAATAACCGACGCGGTTCGCGCTTTTGCTCAGCCGCATCATGAGCACGCTTGCGACCTGCGCCATCGCCTCGACCTGGAGCACGCCCGGCATGACGGGATGACCAGGAAAATGCCCCTGGAAAAACGGCTCGTTGATCGTGACCGATTTCATGCCAAGGATTTTCGTTTCGCCTTCAAAGGAAATGATCCGATCGACCATCAGAAATGGATAACGATGCGGCAAAATTTTCATGACCTCATCAATCTCGAGGCCGCCGTCGCCGATCGGGAAATCCTCTCTCGGCAAAACCGCTGCGGCCGCGGCGTAGGCTTTGGCAAGTGCGCGCGCCAGATCGGTGTTGATGCCGTGACCCGGCTTGATCGCGACGACGTGGCCGCGGATCGCGCGGCCGACGAGCGAGAGGTCGCCAATGATGTCGAGAATTTTGTGCCTGACGAACTCGTCGGGAAAACGAAGCGGTTCTTTGCTCAAAACCGATTCGCCCCGGACGACGATCGCGTTCTCGAGACTGCCGCCTTTGATCAGATTTTTTTCCATCAACGGCTGCACGTCTTCGTAGTAAACGAAGGTGCGTGCGGGCGCGATTTCCCGCTCGTAAAGCGCGGCCGTGATCGCGGTCGAAAAGAATTGCGTGAAGCGGCCGTCGGGCCCGGCTTGCGTGCATGAGATGCGAAATTGTTCGTCCGGCAAAATGACAAGGAGCGATCCGCTTTTCGACTCGACCGAGATCGGCTCGCGCGGTTGGAAAAAGAGCCGCGTTTCTTCCTGCGCGACGACGCCGGCTTTGCGAATCGCTTCGACATAAGGGAGCGCGCTGCCGTCGCCGATCGGCGGCTCGTTCGCGTCCATCTCGATGACGGCGTTGTCGACGCCGAGCGCGGCGAGGGCGGAGAGCACGTGCTCGACTGTGTGCACGCGCACGGAGCCTTCGCCGATCGTGGTCGCGCGCTCGACCGTTTTCACGTTCGCGATCGTCGCGTCGATCGTCGGCTCGTCCTGCAGATCTTTGCGCTTGAATTTGATCCCCGACTGCGGCGCCGCGGGCTGGATTTTCAACGACACGCGCGCGCCGGTATGGAGCGAAGTGCCGCTGAGCGCAGCGGCCTTGGCGAGGGTGTGCTGGAGCTCCGCGGATGGCATGACGGGCTAAGTAACAGAGATCGCGCGCGATGGCCAGAAGCGCTTTGGAGTCGTTAGGCGAAACACGGGCGCGCGCGAAAATTTTCCGCCGACTCGTTAGGCGGGCAAATCTTTTCCCGTGCTCGTGATCGTGAGGCGGCCGTGTTTGACCCCGCGCGCGCCGATCAGTTGATCGGCCATGCGTTTGACCGCCGCCGCCTTGCCGCGCGCGACCAGGACCTCGAGACAATTATCGTGATCGAGGTGCACGTGCATCGTCGCGATGACGAGATTCGGGTGATCATGCTGCAGTTCGGTGAGCAACTCCTGAACGCGGCGAATGTGATGATCGTAGACGAGCGTGATCGTGCCCGCGATTTCGCCGCCGCGCCGTTGTTGCCGATGCTCGACGAGCTCGGCGCGGATCATGTCGGCGACCGCGAGCGAACGGTTGTCGTAACCTTTTTCGGCCGTCATGCGGTCGAGATCGGCGAGCAGATTTGGGGGCAGGGAAACGCTCAAGCGGGCGGCGGATTCCTCTTTCATTTCGTATTACGAATAGAATTGACTGTAATATTTCGATCGCTAGGCTGGACGAGATGACTTCGCGTGTCGCTCGATCGTCGAAGATTCGTAGCCAAAGAGTCGCGTGTCAGCAAATCTCTTTTTCGCGTCGGCCGAAGGCGGCGAAGAATTTCGCATGATGCACGACGCGATTGCGACCTCGTCATCGCGGCACTGCCAAGTTCGGCCCGCGAAGAGCAATCTTCGCTCATCGATCGTCGCCGTTTATTCCGTCGTCGGAATCGCCAATCTCGGCGCGTGGCTTTGGGCGTGGTCTGTCTTTCACGATCATCCGCTGCTCCTCGGGACCTGCCTTCTCGCCTACGGATTCGGCCTGCGTCACGCGGTCGATGCCGACCACATCGCCGCGATCGATAACGTTACGCGCAAGTTGATGCAGGAAGGTCAGCGGCCGGTTGCGGTCGGCTTCTTTTTTTCGCTCGGGCACAGCAGCGTGGTCTTTCTCGCGACCGCGGCGATCGCTCTTACGGCCGGCGCGCTGCAGACAAAATTCGCGGCCTTCAAAGCCGTCGGCGGAATCATCGGCACCTCGGTCTCGGTTTCGTTTCTCTTCATCATTGCGCTGATGAACATCGTGATTCTGCGGCAGACCTACTTCGCGTTTCGCGCGGCCAGGGCGGGCGTCTTGCCTAACGAGTCCGATTGCGAGCTGATGATCGCGCCGGGATTGCTCGGCCGAATTTTGCGGCCGCTTTTTCGAATCATTCGGCGGAGCTGGCACATGTATCCGCTCGGATTTCTTTTCGGCCTTGGCTTCGATACCGCGACGGAAATCGCGCTGCTTGGCATTTCCGCGGCGGAGGTTTCGAAAGGCTTGCCGATTGTTTCGGTGCTCGTTTTTCCCGCGCTCTTCACGGCGGCGATGTCGCTTGTCGATACGACGGATGGCGTGCTCATGCTCGGCGCTTATGGCTGGGCTTTCGTCCATCCCGTGCGCAAACTTTTTTACAACATGACGATCACCGCGATCTCGGTCGTCGTGGCGTTGATCGTCGGCGGAATCGAAGCGCTCGGTTTTGTCGCGGATCATTCCGCCGGCGCCGGCGCGTTTTGGAATTGGATTCGCGAGCTGAACGCGCACTTCGGGACGCTCGGCTACGTCGTCATCAGCATTTTCGTTCTGAGCTGGGGCTTCTCCGTGCTGTTTTACAAGGTGAAGCGAACTCAGCGCGTCGTCGGCCAGCCCGTCGACGGCGCCGTCGCCTAACGAATTACGCGAAGGCCGCGGCCGAGCTAGTTGCTGAAGCGCCAAATCGGCGAACAAGTAACAATGGTTTGGTCGAGTCTTTATCACGCGCTCGCGATGCTGTGGGCGACATTTTGGGCGCTCGTCCTCGGCTTTGGCATCTCCGCGGCGCTCCAGGTCTTCGTCAGCAAAGAGCAAATGAGCCGCGCGTTTGGCAAAACCAGTCTGCGTTCGGTCGCGATCGCGACCGGCCTCGGCGCGGCGAGCAGCTCGTGCTCCTACGCCGCCGCCGCCGCGACGCGCAGCGCGATCCAGCAAGGCGCCGCGCTCGTGCCGGCGCTCGCTTTCATGTTCGCATCGACCAATCTCGTCATCGAGCTCGGCGCGGTGCTCTGGATTTTGATGGGCTGGCGTTTTGTCCTCGCGGAATTTCTCGGCGCGTTTTTTCTCATCGGTCTCGTCTGGGTGATGGTGCGCTGGTTTTTGCCTAACGACGTGGCCGAGGAAGCCCGCGCGACGGCCGCGAAAAAAAGCGGCGCTTCGCATTGCCATCATCACGACGGCGACGGCGGAGATGAGGGCGCGGCGGGAAAATTCCCCGCCATGGCCGACGCGTTCGTGATGGACTGGATGATGATGTGGAAGGAATTGCTCGGCGGTTTTCTGATCGCCGGTTTCATCGCCACGCTCATCCCGCCGGCGTGGTGGCAGGCGGCGTTTTTGCGCAGCGGTCCGACCGGGTTGCGGCTGATTGAGAACGCGCTCGTCGGGCCGATCATCGCGATTCTGTCATTCGTTTGCTCGGTCGGAAACATTCCGCTCGCCAGTCATCTCTGGGCGAACGGCATCAGTTTCGGCGGCGTCATTTCCTTCATCTACGCCGACCTTCTCGTCGTGCCGCTGATCTTCATCTACGCGAAATATTACGGCGCGCGCGCGACCGCGTTTTTGGTCGTGATCTTTTACATCGCCATGGTCCTGGCCGGCGCGGCGGTCGATCTGCTTTTTAATTTTTGCGGCCTTGTCCCGACGGGCCCGCGGCCGCCGAGCGCGGTCACGCACGAGCAGATCACCTGGAATTACACGAGCTGGCTTGATTGCGTCGCCGCGATCGTGTTCGCGATCATGCTCTATTTGTATTTTTCCAAACGCGCGGCGCGCGCTCGTTAGGCGAACGAACAGACCGGCGCAGTTTAATGATGACGCGCTTCCGGCGCCGTCTCCGTTTCCATCGGGCAATCGGGCGCGCGACACGACTCGAATTGCACCGTCGCATGTTCGATCCCGAAACGGTCGTGCAGACCATCCGCGATTCGGCGCAGCAGCTCGTCGTCGAGATCCGGCGCGCGTTTCACGACGTGCGCGGTGCAGGCGACCTCGGTCGTGCTCAAACCCCAGACGTGCAAATGATGCAGCGCCGCGACTTCGGGCAGGCCCTCGAGCCAGAGCCGCACGGCCGCGAGATCGACATTTCGCGGGACGGCATCGAGCGAGAGATTGAGCGCGTCGCGCAACAATCCCCAGGTCCCGAAAAGAATGATCGCGACGATCGTGAGGCCGCCGATCGGGTCGATCAATTGCCAGCCGGTGCGCAGAATTAAAAGTCCGGCCACGACCACCCCGACCGAGATCGCGGCGTCGGCGGCCATGTGCAAAAACGCGCCGCGAATGTTGAGATCGGAATGGCGCCCGCGCGAAAACATCCATGCCGTCACGCCATTGACGACGATGCCGAAGGCAGCCACGCGCATCATCGTTAGGCCGGCGATCGTTTCCGGATGAATGAGCCGATGAACCGCTTCCCACGCGATCGCGCCCACGCTCACGAGCAGGAGGAGCGAGTTGAAAAGCGCGGCGAGCACGGAGCTGCGCCGCAATCCGTAAGTATAGCGGTCGGTCGCGCGGTGATTTTCCAAATTCGTCGCCGCCCAGGCCATGAGCAGACCGAGGACGTCGCCGAGATTGTGGCCGGCATCCGCGAGCAAGGTGAGCGAGTGACTCCAGAAACCGAAGATCGCCTCCGCGCCGACGAAGGCGCTGTTCAGGATCACGCCGATGGCGAAGGCGCGGCCGAAGTCGAGGCGATGTTCGTGCGAATGGCTCATCGTTAGGCAAAAGCGCGCGTCGCTTTCCCTTTGCACAAAGCATTCAATCTGCCGCGACGCGAATCTTATTTTGGCAATAAATCGCCGCGGCGCGAGCCGGCCGCGTCGCGCGGCGGGTCGGGCAAATTTGCCAGGGGTCGGAAACGGCTCTGGAGGGTCAGACAAATTTGTCGGGGGGTCGGAAATGGCTCTGGAGGGTCAGACAAATTTGTCGGGGGGTCGGAAACGGCTCTGGAGGGTCGGACAAATTTGCCGAGAGGTCGGAAATGGCTCTGGAGGGTCAGACAAATTTGTCGGGGGGTCGGAAACGGCTCTGGAGGGTCAGACAAATTTGCCGAGAGGTCGGAAATGGCTCTGGAGGGTCGGACAAATTTGCCGAGGGGTCGGAAACGGCTCTGGAGGGTCGGACAAATTTGCCGAGGGGTCGGAAATGGCTCTGGAGGGTCAGACAAATTTGTCAGGGGGTCGGAAATGGCTCTGGAGGGTCGGACAAATTTGCCGGGGGGTCGGAAACGGCTCTGGAGGGGCAAAAAAATTTGCCCAAGCCCCGCGGACGATCGGCGAGGGTCGTTCATCGTTCGCAGGCCGCACTAATGGAGGGAGCGGCCCTCGGCCGAGGCCGCGATCAGGCGGGCGAGCCGCGCGCGGCGGGTTTCTTCGCGTTTCGCGCTCGCGATCCACCAGCTCATCATTTTGCGGTAGGAAGGCGGTCGCGCCTGGAAAAATTTCCAGGCCGCCGGGTTGCGGCGCAGGATCTTTTCGCCGGGCTCGGGCAGCTCCGCGCGCCGTTGCTCGTAGGAGTAGATGCCCGATTTGTTTTCCTTCCGCGCGGCGAAGGCCTTGCGGCCGGCGGGAGTCATTCGTCCTTTACTCGTTAGGGCGACGGCTCGTCTGATATTGACCGCGCTCCAGATGCTGCCGCGCCGCCGCGGGGTGAAGCGGATTTTGTAACTCTGCCTGTCGATGCTTTTGCGAATGCCATCAATCCAGCCGACACAAAGCGCCTCGTCGAGCGACTCCGGCCAGGTCACGCTCGCATGTCCCGAGTTTTTCTTGTGATAGCCGAGCCAAATTTCCGCCGCGGTCGCGTGATTTTCTTTGAACCAGCTTCGTAATTCCTCCGGGCTGGCGAAGAAAAGCGGATCAGTCGATGGTGCTGCCATCTCCTATTCTCGTTAGGCAAAATCCCGCAACCTTGGTCAGGCTATTTCCTCGAACTCGGCACGCTCCCGATTTTTTCGCACCCGCTCCCATGGGAAACATTTGCCATTCATCGCCACGTAAACGCCGGCGGGAAGGACTTGCACAAATGAGAGCGCGCTGCCGAGATTGAAGAGCCCGTCGGAGCTGCCGAATGCATACGGAATCATCGCGCCGGTCAGCACGACTGTCTTGCCCGAGACCGCCCGCGCGACGGCGGCGGCTGTCTCTGTCATCGTGTCGGTGCCGTGCGTGATGACGATGCGATTTTCTTTCGCCTGCAGACAATTTTGCACGACCAGCGCGCGATCGGCGTCGCTCATTTCGAGGCTGTCGAGCATCATGACGGTGCGGATCGCGACATCGACGCGGCAGCGCCCGAGCCGCAACATTTCCTGGAGATGCGTGTCCTTGAAATAGAGTTGACCGGTGCGCTCATTGTATTCCTTGTCGAACGTGCCGCCGGTGACGAGGATTCGAATGGACATGATGATGCGAGCGAGTCGGTGCGGAATGAAGCTAGCGTCGCGCCGGGGTGGCCGCAATCATTCGCGCAGGATGAAAAGAAAGCGCCGCGCCGATGAACGCCTCCGCGCCTGACGAATGAACGCGACCGCCCGCACCGCATTTCGCTTTGTGCTGATGATCGGGTTTGTGAACCTGATCGCCGACTTCACCTACGAAGGCGGGCGCAGCATTGCCGGGCCCTTCCTTGGCTCGTTAGGCGCGAGCGCGACGGTGATTGGCTTCGTTGCGGGGCTGGGAGAATTGCTCGGCTACGCGCTGCGCTCGCTCAGCGGTTATTTCGCCGACCGCACTCATCGTTACTGGCCGCTGGCTTTTGTCGGTTACGCGATCAATCAGCTCGCCATCCCGGCGCTCGCCTTCACTTTCAGCTGGCCCGCCGCGGCCGCTTGCGTTGTTGCGGAACGAACTGGCCGCGCGATTCGCAAACCGGCGATGGATGCGATGCTCTCGCACGCCGGCCAGGAGATCGGGGCCGGCTGGGTCTTCGGCTTGAACGAAGCGCTCGACCAGGCGGGCGCGGCGCTCGGTCCGCTGCTCGTCGCGCTCGTGCTTTATCTGCATCACAGCGATCGCTTCGCCTTCGCGATTTTCTTTGTGCCGGCGCTGCTCTGTCTCGCGACCGTGTGGCTCGCGCGCCGTTTGCATCCACGCCCAGACGAGTTCGAGCAGGTCGCGGAGTCGTTAGGCACGACGAGCGGATTGAGCAGAAACTTCTGGCTCTACGTCATCGCGGGCGCCCTGACCGCCGCGGGCCTCGCGGATTTTTCGCTGATTGGTTTTCATTTTCAAAACGCCCACATCATTCGTCTCGACCTCGTGCCGATTTATTATGCGGCGGCAATGGCCAGCGGCGCGTTGAGCAGCCTGGTCTTCGGCCGCCTGTTCGATCGCTACGACAAAAAAATCGTGTTGCTCGCCTTTACGCTCTCGGCCCTTTTTGCGCCCTTTGTTTTTCTTGGGAATGCGACCCTCGCTTTTCTCGGCATGATCCTGTGGGGAATCGGCATCGGGGTCGAAGGCTCGCTTCTCCGGGCGCTGATCACGCGCACAGTTCCCGCCTCGCGAAGGAGTACGGCCTTTGGATTATTCGACACCTGTTACGGCGTCGCGTGGTTTGCGGGAAGTGCGGCGATGGGCCTGCTCTACGACCGGTCATTGCTCGCACTCGTGATTTTTTCCGTCGTCAGCCAGCTCGTCGCGCTTCCGCTTTTTTTCCGCGCGCGTTGAAAACGTCTTGCCTAACGAAAGAAGGAGTTGTCGCGAGATGAGGCGGCGATTGCATTTGCGACCAAGGCCGGCGCCGCGATAAAGTCAGTCGTGAAGAAGATGAAACTGCGCTGTCCTTGGCCGACGGATGAATTGTCGATCACCTACCATGATGGCGAATGGGGCACGCCTTCACATGACGACCGGCACCTTTTCGAGATGATCAATCTCGAAGGCGCGCAAGCCGGGCTGAGTTGGATCACGATTCTGCGCAAGCGAGAAAATTATCGTCGCGCCTTCGCCGGCTGGGATGCCGAAAAGGTCGCGCGCTTCGGCGAGAAGGACTTTGCGCGGCTGATGGCCGACGCCGGGATCGTGCGCAATCGTCTGAAGATTCGCGCGACGATCGAAAACGCGAAAGCGTTCCTCAAGCTGCGTGATGAAGTCGGAACCTTTGATCGCTATATCTGGCAATTTGTCGACGGCGCGCCGCGGCAGAATCGGCGGCGTCGGACGGCCGATGTCCCCGCGCGCTCGCCTGAGTCCGACGGGATGAGTCGCGATCTCAAAGCACGTGGCTTTCGGTTTGTCGGTTCCACGATTTGTTATGCTTTTATGCAGGCAGTGGGGATGGTGAACGACCATCTTCTTCACTGTTTTCGGCATGAGGAGTTGCGGCGTCGGAAATAGCGCGATTGCAATGGGCTTTGTTCGTTAGGCAGGGTTGGAGAGCCAGGGCTGGTCGATGAGCAATGAGTAAGGCATTTACCAAAGAAGACGTCGAACCACCGGAGCGTTCGGGGCGCGTGCGCACGGCCTCGGGTCTGCCGCCCGGGGCGACTAATTATATCACCGAGCGCGGCGCGCAACGTTTGCGGCAGCGGCTGGTGGCGCTGCGACGGGAATCAAATCAGGCCATCAAGATTGCGGAACTGGAGAGTGTTCTTAACTCAATCAACATCATCGAGTCGCCGCCTAACCAGTCAAGGCAGGACGTGGAGTTTGGCACGCGGGTTATTGTTCAGGACACGGCAGGAAAGGTCGAGACTTACTCGATTCTCGGTGTCGATGAGCTGGATCTCGAGCCGGACGCAGTTAGTTGGATTTCGCCGACAGGAAAGACTTTGCTCGCCGCGAAGAAAGGCGACAGAGTATCTATCGATGGAAGGGAGGTGTCAGTAACACAGGTTACTGACCTGATTCCATAGTTACCTGGGGTTATCCGAAAGACTTAGCCAAAGCTGCGTAATTCTGCCCAAAGCTCAGGCCAGGGCAGGCGGGGCCGACGGCAGATGAATATATCGCGATGATCCGCTGTTTCCTCGTTCGCGACATTGTGAGAGTTAGAGATGTGGCCGGCCAGAGTCACTTCGGAAAAGTAGCGCTCCGCCTTTTCTCGACTAAATCCTACGAGAACAATCGTGTCAGGCGCGGGATCACCGTAGCCGCGCGCCCAATAGGAATTCACGCCGCTAATTGCTTTCGGCAAGTTATAAGTGGAGCCGTAAAGATCGATCGCGCCGGCTTCGCCGTAGTTACCGCACAGGATTGCGATCCTTCCGGCGGAATGTTCCGCGTGATAGATTGCCGCGACTTTTTGGACCAGCTCGGGCCAGCCTATTTCATCTGGAAAATCCCCGACGAGTTTGATCTGTCTTTGCCACAGCGGCGAGCCAATCCGTGCGACCGGCGCCAAAAGACGGACGGTAACGATGGCACCCATTACGAGCAGGAGGAGAGTTATACTTACGGCCGTGCGGCGCGCGCTCGGACCGAGGCGACTTACTTTCTCAGCCCACCAAACACTACCGCCGGCGAGTAACATCGGGTAAGCCGGGGCGAGGTAGTAAGCGCGGCCTTTCAGCACCAGGAAGAGGAGCAATGGAACGAGATACATCCACCCCAGGGGCCGATAGGGCCGTCCGTTCGCGCTGAAAAGGCAAAACCATAGACCAGCCAGCCATAGCGGAGCCGTGCCGACATTCGACCCAATGAGGAGCTGGCCGACAACGAAGTTATCGCTCCGGCCTTCGCCAACATCGCGCGCATGAATATCCCGCAGGAACTCGAGAGTCACGAAATGGTGCCGCAGCTCCCAGAGTAAATGAGGCAAAAATAAGCCTAACGAGAGTAGGACCCCGAACCACAGCCACTTGCTTCGCAAGTATCTTCGCGCGGGTGTGAACAGGAAGCCGGCCGCCAATCCGACGACAAGGACGCCGATGGAATATTTGCTCAACCCTCCGAAAGCGATCGCCGCGCCCACCGCCAGCCACCAGCGTTCGTCTCCTGATTGCAAGAGCCGGACGACGAAATAGGCGCAAAGGACCCAGGCAAGATAATCGAAGGTCACATATTGAAAAAGGCCGCTGTTGTGCACCGGCAACGCGGCAGTCGCAACCGCCGCAGCGGCGAGCGCCTGACCCCATCGCCCCGCGCCCATGGCACGCGCCATCAGTCCGCTAACGATGATCGCGACACAGAAGCCGAGAGTGGAAAAAAGTCGCAGGCCGGCGAGCGATGGGCCACAGAGAGTGAGCGCGATTCTGGCAACAAACGGCGTGACCGGTGGGTAGGCGACGTAACCCCAGGCAAGGTGGAACGCGTCGTCGATGACCGGAAGCTCATCGCGGTGGATGCCATATCTGCCGTTGACAAGGCAATGACCGACCAGACTTATGACCGCGACGCCTAACAATAAAAGGTTGCTCGTTCGGTTTACGCGAAGATTGAGCACGGGAAAAGTCTTATCTGTTAGTCACTTTTTTGCGAGGCAAATTGCCGGATACCTTTGTTATGTCGATGTAAAGAGCTAAGGTTCCATTATGGCGCGCGCCTCGGGGAGAAACAAAAGTGACGATCGAAACTGCAGGACGTTTGGCGTTTTCGCCATCGTTCTTATCGATCAGCGTCCCTTGCGCGATGAAGCGCGAGCGGAATGTCAGGCGGCGATGTCTCGCCTCGAGTTAGCGCGCGCGGCGTGGCATCACTTTGAGCGCAAAGACAAGCCTGCTTTTATCCGCTGGCGTGCGCGAGAGTTTGGCGCGCTCCTGAGCGAAGCGCGCGAGACTGAGCAACAAATTCGTGAGAAAGAAACCCTCGTTTACGAAGTAGAACTGGAGATGCGCCGAAGGATCATGGATCCTCATTCCGCCTACGAACGAGTCATGAGTCGTCAGACTAACTCTGCGCCCGAAGAGCCGGTCGCGGACGACGGCAGCGGCCGGCAACGACGTGTGACGGAGTTCGAGCAGGAAACACTCTTTCAGGATTGGATAAAGAAGTTCATGGGCACGAACCCGGATAAGATGGATGACGACGCCTACTCGGCGACCTTTGCGGCGTTCAAATCGCACATGTTCGCAAACCGGCCGCCGGAGCCTTTGCCTAACGAGTATAAGACCAAGAATGAGCCGCGCGGGTTTGCCGTCGAAGAGGAAATGGTTCCGCCGCCGGACGCGCGGGTGAAGGAACTCTACCGTCTGCTGGTGCGCAGGCTTCATCCTGATCTGCGCGCGGACGGAAGCTCGGCGGTTTCGAATCTCTGGCACGAAGTGCAGGAGGCCTACGCGATGGGCGACACCGGCCGGATGGAAATTTTGCTGGCGCTCAGCGACATCGAGGCAAATGCGGTCGGCGAGCAGACCTCGCTCGCACAGATCCGCGCGGTGCTCGCGGAGCTGGCGCGCGCCTTCGATGCGCTCGACCGAAGTTTGCACGAAGCGAGGCGGGACGACGCCTGGGAGTTTGCGCGCAAAGGCCCGAACGATGAGCTGCGATCGGAAGTCGGCCGGGAGTTAGAACGGAACCTGGGGACAAGGAAATCGAGGCTTGCGACGTTGCGACAGATCATCGCCGACTGGGCCTGTCCGCCAAGAGTGAATCGCCGCGTTTTGCGTTTTGGTTAAGGGATGTTTCGAGAGGGTAAGCGAACGAATGTTACATCCAGTAATGGCGCTGCGAGCGAAATTCATTCGAGGCGCGCTATGACTGCGCCGCAGTAACTCAACTAACTCTTATGGCTAACAAATTGGATGGAAAAAAGGTGGCGATTCTGGTCGCTGATGGATTCGAGCAAGTCGAGATGACCAAGCCGCGAGAAGCTCTCGAGGAAGCCGGCGCCGAGACGAAAATTGTCTCGCTCAAGTCAGGAAAAATCCAAGGCGTGAATCATGACGAGAAAGGCGACAAGTTTGATGTCGATCTAACTCTCGACAAGGCGAAGCCGAACGATTTCGACGCGTTGTTGCTGCCGGGTGGGCTGATGAATCCGGACGAGTTACGGCAGCACGAAGAAGCGCTGGAGTTCGCGCGACATTTCTTTGAGACGGGCAAACCGGTGGCGGCGATTTGTCACGGGCCGCAGGTGCTGATCAGCGCCGATCTGGTGCGTGGGCGCACGATGACGTCGTGGCCGGCGCTGGAGGTGGACATGAAAAATGCCGGCGCAACCTGGGTGGACGAGGAGGTCGTCGTGGATAACGGACTCGTCTCCAGTCGCAAACCAGACGACATTCCGGCGTTTAACCGGAAAATGATCGAGGAATTCGCCGGAAGGGAAACATTCTCGAAAAGGCCCGGCGGCGCCAGTTCCGGCGCCTGCGCTTGAGACCTAGGTTCGTTAGGTAGTCCTTTATTCGTTAGGCGGCAATCGAACTCGGCCCGGGGCATTCTTGGCCGTCGTCAGCCTCGCAGTCGCTTTTCGGATGAGGAGGCGATTCGAAGGGGACGCGAGAATTTTCTTGTCAACGGCGCGCCGATGCTTCACGGTTGGCGCCATGACACAAAACACCTTGCACTCACTCGCTGCCTTTCGGCGGCGTTTCTTCTCGATCGCGACGAGCGTCGTCGTCGTGGCGACAGCGGGGACTCTTGCGCAGTCAGTTTTTGCGCAAAGCTCCGGCATGTCCGCGCGGGAAGAAGCTGCCACCTCGAAATGGACCAAGCTTACCAATCAGCCTCCTTTCCATACCGACACCGGGTTGTTGTTGACTGACGGAACCGTCATGATGCATGAATACGGCGACTCGAATTGGTGGCGGCTCACGCCCGATATCAATGGCAGTTATTTGAATGGCACGTGGTCGCAACTGGCCGCGATGTCGTCGAATTACGGGCCGCTCTACTTTGCCTCGGCTGTCTTGAAGGATGGCACAGTCTTGGTTGAGGGTGGCGAGTATAATCACCTCCAACAAGTCGAGACGACTCTCGGCGCGTTTTATAATCCAGTGGCTAATACCTGGACCAATGTGAATCCGCCTTCGGGCTGGTCGACGATCGGCGATGCGCCCTGCGTGGTGCTGCAAGACGGGACTTTCATGTTGGGACAAGCGGGGAGTTACACGACTAACATGGTTTATTTCAATGAGTCGACTTTGACCTGGACCGCGATCACGAATAACGGCAAGGCGGATCCGTTTGTCGAAGAAGGCTTCGGCATTTTGCCCAGCGGCATGGTGTTGACGGTGGATTGCGAAGACGGCACCAACTCGGAGTTATATAATCCCGCGACGAAAAAATGGACCTCGGCCGGAAGCACGGTGGTGGGCTTGCCGGATAAGAACAGCCTTGAGATTGGCCCGCAAATGCAGCGCCCCGATGGAACGGTGGTGGCTTTCGGTGCACAACCGCATAGCGCGATCTACACTCCAAGCACGGGGACGTGGGCGGCCGGTCCAAATTTCCCGGGTAGTAACGACATGGCCGACGCACCGGACAGTTTAATACCGGATGGCAACGTCCTCTGCTACACGAGTCCCGGCGTCTTTCAGGGAAGCGGCTCATTCTATATTTTCGATGGCACCACCTTCGCGGCAGCTCCGGCCACCGCGAGGTCTGGCAGCCTGCAATCCTGGCAGGGCCGGATGCTGCTCCTGCCGACGGGTGAAATTTTGTGGGTCAATGCCGATGGCGGTACGACAGACGCCGAGCTTTTCACCAGCCCCGGCAAGGTTAGCCAGGCTTGGGCGCCAAAAATCAAAAAGGTTCCGAAGACTCTGGTCCGCGGCTCGACGGTTAAAATCAGCGGAGCGCAGTTCAATGGCCTTTCAATGGGCTCCGACTACGGGGATGATGCCACGATGGCGACTAACTATCCGATCGTGCGCCTAACGAACAAAGCAACCAAGCACGTCTTCTACGCTCGGACCCACGATCATAGCACCATGGGCATTTCAACCGGAAGCGCGATCGTCTCCACGATGGTCGATATTCCAGCCAACGCCGAGACGGGCGCGAGCACAATCCAAGTTGTCGCTAACGGTATTGCTTCAAAACCGAAGGCGGTTACGGTACAATAATCAGCTGAGTTAAAAATTACTGTGAGAGGCGAGTCATGGCGATCGTCATGACTCGCCTCGAAACAGGAGGACGCATGAAAACGAGGATTCTTTGCACGATCGGTGCGCTGGCGGCGTTACCAACCGGCGCCTTTGCGCAGGACGCATGTGGACGTTACCCGCAAGGCAGCGTCATCCAGCAACCGGAAGATCTTTACAGCAAAAACGGCGTTCTCAAAGTCGACTTTACTTATCAAACCTCGCCCGGTCCGAACGGGACTCCGCTCTACTGCTTCATCAATTCCGACGGCGTGCAGTCACCCACGCTCCACATCCATCCGGGCGACACACTCATCATTAACCTGACGAATCTTCTTCCCCCGCAATCGGGCAAGATGCCGAACATGCCCGAGATCGACATGGCAAGAGCGGGTGAAGGTGGGTGCGGCGACACGAACATGACCTCATCCTCGGTCAACATTCACTTTCACGGCACAAACACGGCGCCGGTCTGTCATCAAGACGAAGTCATTCACACGATCATTAATCCGGACGAGACCTTTCGTTACGAAGTCCATTTCCCAAAAGATGAACCGCCAGGCCTGTATTGGTATCATCCCCACATCCACGGCATCTCCACCGAGGCGGTGCAGGGCGGCGCAACCGGCGCGATCGTGGTCGACGGCATCGAAAATGTGAATCCCGCCGTCGCCGGCCTGCCGCAGCGCATCCTGGTGGTGCGCGACAATCAGCCGAGCAATCCGCCACCCGTACGTTCGCTCGATAACGACGCCGCGGCGGATCTTTCCATTAATTACGTTCCAGTTGGCGGTCCTGCTTACATCCCGGCGGTCATGCTCATGAAATCGGGGGCAAAAGAATTTTGGCGCGTCGTCAACTCCTCCGCCGTGACCATTCTCGACCTGCAACTTCTTTACGACGACGAGCCGCAACCCATGCAAGTCATCGCGCTCGACGGCGTAGCCATCGGATCTCAGGATGGCTCGGGGCAGGGGACCAGTTTCACCCGAAATCACCTCTTCATTCCGCCGGCCGGTCGCGTCGAATTCATCGTCAAAGGGCCGGATTCGAGCGTCCAAAAAGCCGAGCTCTTCACTCGTAAAATCGACACCGGCCCGGCGGGCGATCCCGATCCGGCGCGACCCATTTTCACCATCACGCAATCAGATTCCGCGATGCAAAAATCTGGCCTGACGAACATGCCGGCTCCTTCGGGCACGCCCGGTCCGCAACGGTTCGGCGGCCTCGCCGAAGCGAAACCGACGGCAGCTCGCAAGCTTTATTTCTCCGAAGACGCCCAGCATTTTTACATCACCGTCGCTGGACAAAAACCGCGGCCGTTTCACCCGAACGAGCCTCCGGCCATCGTCACCACGCAAGGCTCGGTCGAAGATTGGACGATCGAGAATCACTCGATGGAGGATCACGAATTCCATATACACCAGATTCATTTCCTGCTGCTCGAACGCAACGGCGTCCCCCTCCCGGAAAACGAACAACAGATTCTCGACACCGTTAACGTGCCGTATTGGTCCGGCACCGGCCCTTACACGAATGTCAAAGTGCGCCTCGATTTTCGTGGTCCCGTCGTTGGCGATTTCGTTTACCACTGCCACATCCTCGACCACGAAGATGCCGGCATGATGGCCATCATTCGCGTGTTGCCTGCGGGCAAAAAATCCCCCGACGGCTTGGCGCAGACAAAAGTCTCCCGGCGCCCGCCTAACGAGCATAACTAGTCAGCCGGCAGTGGCTCGAGCTGCTCATTCCTGAGAGTGATCCAGCAGATAGAGGGTGCGCCAAACCGCGGCCCGCACGCGAAGGAGCAATTGGAGAAAAAAATACACGCGCCGGAAATCCCGCAGCCCGGATCCCGGTCGACGATTTTCGAGCTGCTGTGAAGCTCTGCGGACGTCACGATCAAGATTATCAAGTATCATGCTCAATACGACTCCGAGCTTTGCTCCTGCTCGTTTCGTTGCGGAAGTTTTCTGCAATGAGTCAAAACAATTTCGCGCATTCGGGAAAGCGTCTTCTGGCACCGAAGCGAACAGCCTGCAAAGCTGTTCACTTAATCCCGCGACCAGGCCGTTCGCGTTGCCGCGATTGATTTTCGTGTCGAATTTTTCCAGCAAGCTGCGCGTTTCCGCCATCACTTTTTCGAAACGTTCAAGATAGCTCGACCCATAGCGCCGTCCGATACCCGCCGCGAGATCCTCGGAATCCATGCGCAGATCTTCCGCTGAAATCTCGACCGGAGCGTCCTCGCGTTTTGCGTCGAAAAACCGATAGGCGTGTGTTCCCGGTTGAATAAAATCGGTCGCCTGTTTTTTTGCCGGACTGCCAGGATCAATGTCGAGAAAGGAGCAAAGCAAGGTCACCAACTCGTCCGGTTTTTCCAGCGCATCGCGATAGGAAACGACCATGGTCGGCCACGGCAAATAGCGAAGACTGTCCGCGATCCGTCTGTAAACCGTCGCCGCTTCATACAGTCCGAGTTCGACCGGCATTTCCTGCTGCGCCGCGCCGGAAAGCGCGCTCTCCAAAATGTCGCGAGTGACAAAAATAAAACCCGGATCGCGAAGCAATCCGCCGACAGTCTCGAAAAGCCCGAAGTCGCGCGGAGATTTCCAACCCCAGAGCGGAAACTCCGCGTCCATCGCGGCGACCGCTCGATAAGTCGCGTCCAGGTCGAGCCGGCCGTCGCTGGAATAAACAACCGGCGACCATTCGTGCTTCAACGGGTGAATGTCTCGGCCCATGCAGACGCCGAGAGAGCGAAGACAGCCGGCAATCACAGACGTTCCACCTCGACCGACGCCAAGCACGATCACGGTTCGGACGCGCCCGAAGGTTTGATTCAATAAGACCGATTTCATAAGATTGGAAACTGCGAACGCTCTTGCCTAACGAGTCTAAGTTAGCGCGCCGGAGGTCTGAAAGTCTGAAGAATAATCTAAACCGGAAATCCACGCCGAAAAGTCTCCACGGCACAGTCGGTGCTGTTCAGAATGAAATGGCTAATCCTTTGAAAATACTGGCAGTCGACAACGAGCCCTCCGTCACGCTCTCTCTGCGCTACGTCTTTACATCGCCGCGCTATGATCTGACCACCGCGGAAAATGGCCACGCCGCTCTCGCCCGACTCTCGGCGGATGAAATGTACGATGTAATCATGGTCGATCAAAAAATGCCCGACCTGACTGGTGTTGAGCTAGTGAAAGAGATAAAGGAACGCGGCGCGAAAAGCGCCATCATCGTCCTCTCGGCACATCTTTCCGAAGAAATCCGCGTGGCCTACGAACGCCTCGACGTGCGCGTCATCTTCACCAAGCCCTTCGACATCGCGCAACTCCGGTCGGCCGTGGACGCGCAGGTCGAATAGACGTCAAGGGCTGCGAGAAGCGGGGCGACGCCGCATCGATTTCATCATTGGAGACATTCCTCATAGGCCGCAGGTTCGCCGCGAAGAAAGGCGAGCGCTTCGCCCGCGAAATGGAGCGAGCCCGCGATCAGAATCAGGTCGTTGCCGGCCTTCGCCTCTTTCCAAGCTTTGGCAAAGGAGTCATGCGTCTGAACCGGTATTTCCGGCATTAGTCCTTTAATCGTTAGGGCAAGCTTTTGCGGTGACTGCGCACGTTCGCTCCCGATTGCAGGAAGCAAAAAACGAGCGGTGATAGGGGCGATTTCGGAACAGATTGCGGAAATGTTTTTGTCCTCAAGAACCGAAAGGATGACTGAAGCGCGTTCGAAACCGAATGTTTCGCGCCAGCTTCGCGCGAGGACGCGGGCACCCGCCGGGTTGTGTGCGCCGTCGATAATGGTGCGGTCATCCAGGTGCTCGAACCGCGCCGGCCAGCGAACCTTTGCCAGGCCGCGCTCGATCGCGGCATCGGGAAGTCGCAAATTCGCCGCCTCGAGCGCAGCGACAGCGAGCGCAGCGTTTTCTTTCTGGTGAGTTCCATGAAGAGCAGGCGAAAACCGGGCGACGTGCTGCTTAACGAATGTAAGTGGTGCGTCGCATTCCGCGGCGCGCTGACGAATCACTGCGGCAGCTTCCTCGGGCTGAATCGCGGACACCACCGGAATCCGCGCTTTGATGATGCCCGCTTTTTCAGTTGCTATGCTCGTTAGGCTAAAGCCGAGCCATTTCTCGTGGTCGTAATCAATCGGGGTCAGAACACTGACGAGTGGCTGGGTGGCGTTTGTGGCATCGAGCCGGCCGCCCATGCCAGTCTCCAGGACGATAAATTGGGCTCCGTGATCGCGAAACCAGGTTAACGCGAGCGCGGTCGTGATTTCAAAAAAAGTCGGGTGTGGTTCCCAGGTCGCGATGAGACTCCTTATACTCGTTAGGCCGCGGGCGACTGCTTGTTCCGGAATCATCTCGCCGTCGATCCGGATGCGCTCGCGGAAGGTGATGAGGTGTGGCGACGTGAAAAGAGCGCTCCGAAATCCGGCCGCGCGCAAAATGGAATCGAGCATGGCGCAGACCGAGCCTTTGCCATTCGTTCCCGCGACATGAAAAATGCGCGCATCCGGTGGCGGGACGCCTAACGAGTAAAAGAGCCGCCGGCTGGATTCGAGACCGAGCTTGATCCCGAAGCGCTGGGTGCGGAAGAGCCAGGCGAGGGCTTCCCGGTAGTTCAATGGACGTTGGAAAAATAGGCAAGGAGTTGCCCGATCTGGGTCCGCATCGCCTTGCGCTGGACGATGCAGTCGATCAAGCCATGCTCCTCGAGAAACTCCGCGGTTTGAAAACCCTCGGGCAGGTCCTGATGAGTGGTTTCCCGAATCACGCGCGGACCGGCGAAACCGACCATCGCCTTCGGCTCCGCGATGATGACATCGCCTAACGAGGCAAAGCTGGCCATGACTCCCGCGGTTGTAGGATTGGTCAGCACGGAAATGAAAGGCAGCTTCTCGCGCGCGTGCAAGGCGAGTGCGCCGCTCGTTTTGGCCATCTGCATCAGGCTAAGCATGCCCTCGTACATGCGCGCGCCGCCGGAGGCGGAAATGATGATGACGCCGGCGCGTTGCGCAGTCGCCCACTCGATCGCGCGGGTGATTCGTTCTCCCACGACCGAGCCCATGGTGGCGGCGAGAAAGCTAAAGTCCATGACCGCGATTGCGACTTTGTAGCCTTCAATCAACGCGTGGCCGCTGAGCACGGCGTCGACGAGGCCAGTGTTGTCCTGATATTTGCGCAGGCGATCTTTGTAACTCGCCATTCCTTGAAACTTCAGCGTGTCGATCGAGCTAATGCCGTCATCCATCTCGACGAAGCTGTCCGGATCGCAAAGTTTCGAGATCCGCGCGCGCGCAGAGAGTGGAAAGTGATGGTCGCAGCGCGGACAGACGCGCTCGTTTTCGGCTAATTCGATTTCATGAACGACTTCGCCGCAGCCGGGGCATTTCTGCCACAAGCCTTGCGGCATTTCGCGCTTCTTTTTCTTGTTTTGCGCCTTGAGCGATGGTTTTTTGAAAATGGCCATGACTTATCCGCGGGCTGCGGTCACCGCGAAGACCGAAGCGGCTCCGGCCCGGCGCAAAACATCGGCACATTCGCTCAGGGTCGAGCCAGTCGTGAGGACGTCGTCCACTAAAAGCACGCGGCAATCTCGCACGTCGCAACCTCGTCGTAAACGAAACGCGCCCGCGAGATTTTTGATTCGTTCCGCGCGAATGAATCGCGTTTGCGTGGTCGTGTAGCGAATGCGTTTGAGCAGCGGGCGCACCGGCAGACGGGACGCGCGGCGCAGTTCCACGGCGAGCAATTCGGCTTGGTTAAAACCGCGCTCGCGTTTGCGGGCCGCATGCAGTGGCACCGGTACGATACAATCAAAGCGCCGCCCGGCGATTCGCGAATCTTCCAGCGTCTCGGCGAGCCAGCGACCGACGAGCCGGCGCAGCGGCAATTGTCCGCCGTATTTAAAACGATGAATGACTTCGCGGACATTGCCGCAGCTTCGATAGCAGGAAACCGCGGCTTCAAAATGAAGATCGCGGTCCGCGCAATTTTCGCAGTTAAACGGGCCGATGATCGCTCCGTCAAAGGGCTGTGAGCAGCGCGCGCAAAACGGTTCTTTCAAACGGGGCGCGGCCTCCTCGCATGCGTCGCAGATCTGCCTGGGGGACGAAATGGGAGCGCCGCAAAGCGCGCAGAATTGAGGATAAACAAGACTAACGAGTCCTCGGAATGGATTCGATTGCACGCGCGCGAGCATGATTAATCCAGAGGCGTACGAGCGCCCAGGAGACGAGCGCGATGCTAAGAGGCACGATGCCGACGAGCAAGTTTTTGCCAATCCAGGGAAGCGCCTCGCTCTCGCGATGAGCGCCGCGGCTGAAGAAACCGCTGGCAAAAATCCAGCCGGCATGAAGACCGATCGGCAACCATAAAGATCGCGTGACGAGGCGGGCATCAGCGAGGATGCAGCCAAGCAGGAACAAGGTCAGAAAGCCGCCAACGATGAGAGAAGGCTCGGCAAACTGGGAGAAGGAGTTTGCGAAAGCGATAAAACCGGCAAACCAATAGTTATGCTCGTTAGGCAAAGTCGTCGCCGGAAATTTTAGAAAATGGACCATTGCGAACAAAGCTGAGGTCAGGATGACAGCGACAAATCGCGAGGAACGGCGAAGCAGCACACCGAGGACAAAGCCGCGGAACAAGAGTTCCTCGAGCAGCGGGACGACAATCGTGGCAACGAGGACAACCGGCATTTTTTCCCAAAGGAAGGGATGCCGCAGCGAGTAGATGCGAAGCGCAATCAGAACCGCACCGGCCGCGAACAAAGGGAGGGCCGCAATCAGGAAGCCCGCAATCGCGTCGCGCGCTGCCAGCGCATTTTTTTCAAGGCCAAGGTCGCGCCAGTCGCGAATATGAAGGGAGCGAAAAAGCGGCCAAAAGAAAAGGAGCGCTGCCGCCAGGATGGCGCGATCAAAATAGCTCTCGAAATTGTAGCGGGCGAGCGCGGGAAACATTCCCTTAGCGGCGAGGAATTGGCCTAACGAGAAAAGGACTGGCGCGAAGATCGACCCGCCGACGATGACCGCGAGCAAATAAAATAGAAGTCTGGCTGAGTCTTTCAAGGATGCTAATGTAAGAAGCGGGGACGATGCGCAGTCAACACATATGGACCTCGCGCGACGAGGATGGACGCAAACGCGAGGTGCGGGTGACGAAATTTGGGGGCCAATGGAAATTCCAGGCGAAATATCGCGACGAGGAAGATTGGACTTATTACACGACTCCGCTCATCGAAGACTTGCGGGAGTTACGCGAAATTATTTTCCGAAAATATCAGCGCCGCCGGGCTTCCGCAGAAGATTATGCCGCGGTGGAAAAGATGCTGCGGGAACAAAGCCGCGCGATTTAGGAACTCAAATCGACCCGCGCGGAATAAGCGGTTTTTCGTCACATCGATCACGAATGCTTCTCGCTGGCTGCCATGGCGCGCGGACGTAGACTCGACCTCGCGTTGCTTGAACGGGGCGATTTCGCGACGCGACGTCAGGCGCAAGCGGCGATCATGGCGGGTGAAGTTCGAATCGACGGGCGGGTGGCTGCGAAACCGTCGGATCCGGTGACAACCGAGAGTCAAATTTCGATTTCGAGCAAGGCGCGTTTTGTCGGTCGCGGCGGCACCAAGCTCGAAGGCGCGCTCGAGCATTTCGAAATCGAGTGCGAAAATAAAGTGGCTCTCGACATTGGCGCGTCGACCGGCGGCTTCACCGATTGCCTGCTTCAACGAGGCGCTCGCAAAGTTTTCGCGGTCGATGTTGGCCACGGACAGATGGCTTGGAAAATCCGCCAGGATCCGCGCGTCGTCTCGATTGAAAGACTGAATGCGCGGCACATTTCGCGCGCCGAAATTCCGGAATCAATCGACCTCTGTGTGATCGACGTCTCATTTATTTCTCTCACTTTGATCTTGCCCAAAGCTTTTCCGTTGCTCACTTCCGACGGAGTGATTCTCGCGTTGATCAAACCGCAGTTCGAGTTGGAGCGAAAAGAGGTTGGCCGCGGCGGCGTCATCCGAGATCCGGAGCTGCTCGAGAAAGCGCAGCGAAAAATTGTTCTCTTCGCTGAATCGATCGGCGCAAAAGTGCGCGGCCTTGTTCCTTCATCGATCACCGGCGCCGACGGCAACCAGGAATTCTTCGTATGCCTCCGCAGTCGGTAGCGATTATTGCCCACGCCGAAAAATCCGGAGCGGCCGAACTTGTTCTCGTTTTGCTCGCCGAGTTCGGTCGCGCGGGCGTGAGAGTGGAACTCGACGAGGCCGCCGCGCGCCTCGCCAAAGTCGGTTCCGGTAGAACGATCGAAGAACTCGCAACGGAAACGGACCTGCTCGTCGTCCTCGGTGGCGACGGAACAATTTTGACCACCGTTCGAGGCATGAAAGATCAGATCAAGCCGGTCTTTGGGATTAACATCGGGTCGCTCGGCTTTTTGACTTGCGTCAATTCATCGGCCTACGAGCAGGCCGTGAGTGCGATTGTGAAAGGCGAATTTTCGTGCAGCAATCGCGTCCTGCTCTCGGTCGCGATCGGCCGCGACGACGAGTGGACGGAACAGCCGGCCGGACTTAACGACGCCGTGCTCAGCCGCGGCGAAATCTCGCGCCTGATTCGATTGCAAACTCGCGTCAACAACGAGCCGCTGACCGAATTCAACGCCGACGGCCTCGTCATCGCGACGCCGACCGGCTCGACCGCCTATTCACTTTCCGCGGGCGGACCGATCCTCGCGCCGGAGTCAGGCGTTTTCGTCATCACGCCGATTTGCCCGCACGTTTTGACGAATCGTTCCGTTATTATCGACGACAATTCGATCGTCGAAGTTGGCGCGAGCGAGCCGGATTATCCGGTTTATCTTACGATCGACGGCCGCGAGCCGGTTAGTCTTGAATTCGGAACCCGCGTGCGCATTCGAAAAGCGGCGAAAAAACTGCCACTCGCCGTGCTGCCGGCCGTTTCCTTTTTTAGCGTCGTGAGACAGAAACTGAAATGGAGCGGGAGCACGACGTGATCAAATCGAAACGATTCGCGCTGCCTAACGAGTAAAGGGCTGCAAATCCACCCCGAAATGACAATGCGCTTTCAGGTCGAGTTTGCCCATACCGACATGGGACAGGTCATGTTCTTTGGCCGGTATCTCGAGCTGGCGCACCGCGCCTACGAAGATTTCGTGCGCGAAGAATTGGGCGTCGATTGGCAGGAGTGGTTTGCGAATCCTGAATGGCTCGTTCCCATTCGCGCGCTCCAAGTCGAGTATCTGGCGCCGCTTTCGGGCGGCAGCGAAGGAGAAATTCGCGTGCGCGTTGACAAGGTCGGCAACTCCTCCTTCACCCATGCCTACACTTTTTTTTCACAGGGAGAAACGGCCGCGGTCGTGACTCTGACGTCGGTCTTCGTTGATAAGAAAACTTTTCGCGCCATTCCGATCCCGGCCAAGGTGCGAGAAGCACTGCAAAGCACGGCAGCGAACCAGCCGACTCAAAGCTGAGCCACCAAACGAAGCAGTTCGTCGCGCTTCACTTTTCCAAGTTCGGTTCGTGGAATCCGCGGCACGAGAAAACAGTTCCGCGCCTTTTCGTGCGGCAGCACTTCGCGATTAAATTTTTCCAGGATCGCCGCGCCTAACGAGTCGTCCGGTGCGGCGATCGCGAGCGCGATGCGATGTTCGCGCCGTTCATCCGGAATCGAAATCACACACGCTTCGACCGGCTCTTCCATCTCCGCGATCAGCCGTTCGAGTATGTTTTGCAAAGCGAGTTGCGAAACGATCTCGCCGCTGATCTTGACCAGGTCGTCGCCGCGCCCACGAAACGAAAGGTGGCGGTCGCAAATCTCGGCGAGGTCGTCGGTGCGAAACCAGCCGTCGATTTTCGGATCGGTGAAACGCACTCGGTCGGCCGTTCCGATCGCGAATCCGGTTAAGAGGCTCTCGCTTCGCAGCGACAAGCGTCCGTTCTCGTCGGTCCGCGCATCGAGGTGCGACAAGATTTGCAAACGCGGCGAGCCGTTTGCTCGCAACGAATCGAGCACGGCAGTCGCGACTTGAGAACAGCATTCCGTTAGGCCGTATGATGGCAAGACAGGCCAGCCCAAATCGCGCGAGCGGCGATAGAGATCGGCATGTAATGCGCCGCCGCCGACAACTGCGGCGCGCAGAAAAGCAGGCGCGCGTTTTTGCAAATTCACCAGATCCCAGAGCTGCGTCGGGACAAGTGAAAGGAGCGAACAATTCGAACGGCTAAGATCGCGATAAAATTGTTCGGGATTCCATTTCTGTAGGATCCCGCTCCAGTGCTCCACGCGGCTGCCAGACAAATGTGCGCGCGCAGCGATGCTCAATCCGCCGACGTGAAAATGCGGCAGCGCGACAAACCAGGAGTCGGCGCTGGTCGCGTCGAGATGCTGATTGACCGAAGCGGCCGAAGCGAGAAACGCCTTTTTTGAAAGCGCGACAAGTTTCAATTCATCGCCTCGCGCGGAGGTGCCGCTCGTTGCCAGCCAGATGTGTCCCGGAAGCTGCGGGAGTTTCTCGATCGACAGCGAATCGATCTCTCGACGCGCCGGATTGACAAACAAATGCGACTCGTCCGATTCCCAGTTTACAGCGGCGTCCACAAAATCTTCCCGAGCAGTTCGCCGCACCCAAAACCCGGCTCGCCAAACGCAATCTCGCTGTCGCGGCCATCGCAAGTGTAGAGCCCCGGATGAAGGATTCCGGCCGGCCCCCGGCAGCGCGGATGATCGAGCAACTCGAGGCTGCGCCAGGCGGTGAAGTTCAAGCCTAACGAATGATCGAACGCGGTTGTAACCACGAAATGTTTTGTCTCGTTAGGCGCAGGGTCGCGCGTCGGTTTGTAAATCGTGAGATCGGGATCGTAATCCGTCGGATGAATCCAATCGGAGGCGAGAGCGACGCCGAATGTTTCGGCCGTGAATCCCCAGAGCTTTTCATCCGCGGACGGATCTTCGAAAAAATCGACAATCGCGGGCTCCGCGATCATTTCAAAAAGTGCATCGATCTCATCTCTCGAGTTGAAACTGCCGTTCGCGTCGAGCCGAAGTTTTACTGCGTGGTCGCAGGCAAAGCGGGCAAGATCGGCGAGCGGGAAAGTGCGCAGACTCGAAGGCGAGATTTTTATTTTCCAGCAACGCTCGCCGCGCCTAACGAACTCCTCCCAGCGCGAAACCAGTTTCAAATCGTCTCCCCACAAATGGAGATGACTCGCAGGCAGGATGGTGTCGTTAGGCAAAGCCGGTTTGTTTTCCGCGCGCAATTTCGCGTCGAGCAGCGCCCAGCTCCATTGCGGCTCGAGCCGCGGATCCGCGCGAAGGCCGCGCAGTTTTTCCGAAACGCTCAGATCGCCGAGCTGCGGCCAGGCCGGCAGGCTCGCAAATCCGACGCGGCCATCGTCGAAAGCGTAGCGCAGCAAAGCTCCGTGCGCTTTTTCGCGAGCTGATTCGCGGAACTGCAGATCGTAAAAATGATAGCCGATCGCCGTGGCCATCAGATCACGGCACGATTGCAAAGCAGCAAGATCGCGAGCGCGCCGCCAAAGGTCATTTGCGCGAGCGCCGCAAGATGCAGCAGCCGGTTCATTTGTTCCGACGGCTCGGCGCGCGCGACTCGCAGGATGACGACGAGGGCCAGAATCAGCGATGGCGCGAAAAGCAGGAGCAGAAAACGTTCGTTAGGCCAATAAGCGAGCAGGCCGAAGGCGATGCCGAAAAGCGCCGCAATTTCGCCGCGCGCGAAGCCGGCGCCGAATCGCGCCGGCAGCGTCATTTTTCCAATTGCACGATCCGGAATCATGTCGCGAAAATTATTGATCGCGAGCAAAACGGTGGCGAGCGCGCCGACCTCGATCCCGGCGACGAACGCATCCGGCAACCAGCGATTCGTAAGCAGGTAATCGGTGCCCATGACCGCGACGACTCCGAAAAATAAAATGACGAAAAGATCGCCCAGACCGGTGTAGGCGAGGGGACGCGGCCCTCCGGTGTAGAGATAGCCTAACGAAAAGGAAACGACGCCGACGATCACGATCGGCCAGCCGCCGCGCAGAACGAGCGGCACAGCGACGATCGCGGCGATCAGAAAACAAAACACGGCCGCTCCTTTCACCTGTCGCGCCGTGAACCAGCCCATGTGCGTCGCGCGCAGCGGGCCGAGACGCGTGTGGCTGTCGGCGCCTTTTTCGAAATCGAGCGCGTCGTTAAAAAGGTTCGTCCCGACTTGAATCAGGAGCGCGGAAAAGAGCGTGCAAAAAAAGATCCCGAGCTCGACGCGAAACCCGAGATGATACGCCAGGGCCGCGCCGACCACGACCGGCGTGATCGATGCCGAGAGCGTTTTCGGCCGGCAGGCGAGAAGAAGAAATTTAAGGGAGCCGGGGGAATTTTTTGAAGTCAGGGGAACGCTTTTCGTTGAATGCATTTTTCCCTTCTTTCGCTTCCTCGCTCATATAATACAAGAGCGTCGCGTTGCCCGCGAGATCGAGCAATCCCATCTGGCCGTCGCAATCGGCATTCAGCGCCGACTTCAAACAACGCAACGCCATCGGCGAATGCCGCAGCATTTCGCGACACCATTTGAGCGTTTCGGTTTCGAGCTGCGCCAACGGCACGACCGCGTTCACCAAACCCATCGCGAGCGCTTCGGCTGCGTCGTATTGCCGGCAGAGAAACCAAATCTCGCGCGCTTTTTTTTGGCCGACGATGCGCGCGAGATAACTGCTTCCGAGGCCGCCGTCGAACGATCCAACTTTTGGCCCGGTCTGGCCAAAGCGCGCGTTCTCGGCCGCGATCGTCAGGTCGCAGACGACATGCAAAACATGACCGCCGCCGATCGCGTAACCCGCAACCATCGCGACGACTGGTTTCGGCAAGGAGCGAATCTGCTTTTGCAGATCAAGCACGTTCAGCCGCGGCACGCCATCCTTGCCGACATAGCCGGCGTCGCCGCGCACCTTTTGGTCGCCGCCGGAACAAAACGCGTCGTCGCCTTTGCCGGTCAAAATCACGACTCCGATCGACGCATCCTCGCGACAAATCCGAAAAGCTTCCTGCATTTCCGAAACGGTCAGCGGCCGGAAAGCGTTGCGAATTTTCGGGCGATTGATCGTGATTTTTGCGATGCCGTCGGCTGTTTTCTCAAACAGAATATCGGTGAACGAGCCGAGGCTTTGCCAATGCTCGGGTGTGTTTGCTTGCGAAGTCATTCGTGTGATTCGGCTGCCGCGCGGAGGTTCTTATTCCCGCCTAACGAGCCACAAAATGCGTCGAGAAGTTGGGCGAGCTCGCGCGGTTTTTCGAATGGAACGCGATGTCCGCAAGCCGGAATCGACTTCACGGTTATCGTCGAATTTTTGATCCAGCTTTCCGCCGCGATCTTCCGAAATTTCAAATCGTTGTCGCCCACGATCCACAAAACAGGCAAATCAAGTTTCTGTAAACAGCCTCGGAAATCCGGCTGTTTGCCGAGACTGAAAATTTCCAGCGCCGCGCCGAGCTTCGCGATCGAAAACCATTCGCGTTTCGTCCGCAATTCGTGGCCGTGGAAAACTGCGCGCTCGTTCCATCGCGCGATCGCGCGCGACCACGGCTCGTCGGCGAAAACCTTTTTCCAGCGGCGATCATCGAGAAGCCGTGCCGCGCGTTCTTTTTGCGAACGCAATCCTGGATTTCCGGAAATCACAACGAGGCCGCGAACAAGTTTTGGATGACGACAGGCGAGCGCGATCGCGAGACGCGCACCCATCGAATAACCGCAAAGAATGAACGGCGCGGCCGCGCGATTTTTCTTTTCGAAATGGTCGAGCCAGTCGGAAAGCGAATCGCAATCAAGAACGTCTTCCCACAAATCGACGCAACAAATATCGAGCGTCTGCGTTTGCTCGACGTGCCGCAGCGTCGGCTTCCAATCGGCCGCGCGTCCTAAAAAACCGTGAAAAAAAAACGCAGTCGTTAGGCGGGCGGTTTTCATTCAGAGTGCTCTCGCCAAAACGCGCGCGTCGCTTCAGCGTCCGGCGTGATTTCCACGACGAGGCGGCGCGATTTCGATTTCATCATCGCCTCGTTTTGCGCGTAGTCGAAACTCCAAAATCGCGCCCACGATTCGAAGTTGAGATCGTGCGCGTTGAGGAATCGCTGGTCTCCGAACATGCGATCGAAAATCCGGCCGCCGCGATTGTTGATCACGACGATTTTAATTTCCAGATCATCGCGCTGTTTCAAAATCCAGGGCGCGGCGAGATCGTAAAGCGTCGTCAGGTCGCCGAGGATGCCGAGGTTCGGCTGTGGCGAATTTGCCCAGCCAAAAAACGCGGAGAGCTGGCCGTCGATGCCGTTGAGTCCGCGCGAGCAATGGATCGCGAATTGTTTGTCGCTGTAAGTCGCGGCGAGGTCCCATTCGCGAATCGGCAGGCTGTTGCCGAGAAAAATTCGCGCGCGGTCTGGAATGTTTTCGCTCAACCGACGGAGCCAGGCCGGCTCGGAATGCGGATGTCGTGCGAGAAGTTTATCGAGGTGTTCGAAGTCGCGCGCGTCGTGTTCGAGAATTTCGGCCAACAAACTCGCGTCGCACTTTTCGAGATGGTCGATCAACGCTTCGAGGTGCCTGTCGGTAAATTGAAAAACGTCGCTCGATCGCGCGAGACCCGAGAACGGCGGCGACGAAATTGAAACGACCGGAAGCTCGTCGAATCGATCTTCCAAATCGCGCCAGAATCGCAGCGTCGGCACGCCGCCGACTCGAATCACGCCGTCGATCGCGCCAGCGGTGACAAGCTGCGGAATTTTCTCCGCGCCCGCGCGCAGAAGGTGGCGGGAAGTGACGCGATGTTGCGAAGCGGCCTCGGCGTAGACGAGGCAGTTCGCGCGCTCGAGAAGTTCACTAATCAGGGGATGAGTTTGTTGATGCGAAAGGATCAGGAGTGGGCGTTTTATTTTCGCGAGCGCGGTTGCGAGTTCGTCAGGCTGAGAGATTTCGCGGTCCTGAAAATGCGGCGCCGGCGAGGAAAAATTTGCGCGCGCCGGACCGTCCAAGAGCGGCTCGGAAAAGCAGACGTTGATGTGGCTCGGAGCATCGTTAGGCAGGTCGATGCGGTCCGCCTCTTCAATCGATTCAAGATCGAAGCTCCCCTTCGCGTAGCATGAGAAAAGGCCGGCCTGCTCCGCGCTTTGGGGCGCGCCGCTGCCGCGAAAAATGCGCGGACGATCCGCCGTGATCGCGACAAGCGGAATCCCGGCGTAATGCGCCTCCATCATTGCGGGCAGAAGCTCGCCCGCGGCCGTTCCCGATGTGGTCATGACTGCGACCGGGGTTCGTCGCAACGACCAACTGCGGCCGACCGCGAAAAACGCAGCCGAGCGTTCTTCAAAAAAATTCCACACACGCAGGGAACGGCACTCCGCGAGTGCAACGAGCAAAGGCGCGTTGCGCGCGCCGGCGCAGACGCAGACTTCGCTCACGCCAAAGGCAACGAGCTTGTCGAGAACGCGGCAGGCGAGGGCGACATTCACAGGTCGAGGAGATTCCTGATCGAGTGAATTTTTTCCAGACACTCCTGCCATTCGGCCTCGACTTCGCTGCCCTGAATCACGCCGCAACCCGCGGAAATCCGAACATCGTTTTCGCGCCATTCGACATTCCGAATCGCGACCACGCAGGAAAAATCTTCGGCGTTCTCTTCGTTCTCGGCCTGTTTGCGGGAAATTCCAAACGGCGCTCCGAACCGCCAGCGTGGAAGAATGCGCTCGGCTTCTTCCAGCCAGGCCCGACCGGCAGCGTTGCGCGGATAGACTCCGAGCGCGGCGGTGGGGTGCAAACGCCGGATGACCTCGCCTAACGAATTCGGGCCGCGACGCGGCGCGACTTGCAAAGGAGTTTTCAGATGAACCAACCCTGGAACTTTCCACTCCGAGGTCTGCCCGATTTGCACCGGGCCAAACGACGACAATCGCTCTGCCAGATCTTCGACCACGAAGGCGTGCTCGCGCATCGCTTTCGCATCGCCGAGCAGATTTCCGGGCGCGTAGCCCGCGAGCGCGCGCGTGCCGGCGACAGCCTCGCTCGCGAGAATATTTTCGCGCGCGCGGAATTGGCAGAGCCGTTCAGGACTGCAACCGATGATGCCGCGCTTTTGGTCCCATATGCCGTAAACATGAGTGGCCGATTCTTTCTCAAGACAACTGCAAAGCCGATGGGCGATCCACGCCGGTCCAACTGGAGCGGACATTCTCAGTTGTCCGTACGGCACACCTTTCGCGAGTCGGCCGCCGTCGATCAATCGCGCGAGCGATTGGAATTGCTCAAAGAAAATCTCGCGCGTCGTCTGCGAAAATTCGCCGCGCTCATGCGATTCAGTTTGGAAACGCTCGAGCGCGCGATGCAACTCGGCTCGTCCCACGACTGCATGTCGGCTCGTCGTGCAATCGAGAGAGGAACGCTGGTTTAAAAAAAAATCAGGGGAAACGACCTGGACGGATGGCCGATCCGACGCGGACCGCGCATCTAATTTCCAACCGATCCAAATCTCGTCGTCGTCGAGCGAATAAACGGCTCCTTCGCTCAAAAAATCACGGAGAATTGTGCCTGTGGAAATGTCGATCATTGAAGGTCTGATTTAAATTCTCTGTAGCTTCTTTCGCGATTTGACCCGATTTGCGACTTCCAGAGTTCCAAATCGCGAGTATAAATGGGAACGCCCGCGCTGCACGCGGGTTTGACGAATCGCTGAAATCGCGGCCGCGCGCTTTAAGTAATCACGGAGAGCGGCCGTATTTCGCGACGATTCGGAAAGGTGTTGGAAGCTACTTCGCGTCTCGACGTGGGCTTCGGAGTCGCTTTGCGCGGGCTCGGCAAAGGCGTTGCAATCGCAGGTCCCGATCGTTTCGCGCCGGCCAGCGTGGGGATGACGGGCGCCGGCAACACATCGGCGATCGCCTCTTCTATGTCGCAAAGGAGCGGTAGTGCGCGGCCATGCTCGCGAGCGTTGTCCTTTGCCAGGGTCGCGATCTTCGAAATGTCGCTGATAAAATTTCGCTCCGCGGCGAGGACCGTTTCAATAACGATCCGCAAATAGTCATCGGAAGAGTCGCTGAAATGAATTCTCGCAGCCGCGAAAAGATCAGCCTCGCAGAGTTCGTTAGGCAAATGAACGGTCTTTAAGACGCGCTCGTCGAATTGCTCCATTGCGAAGCCGGTCGTTTTAACGAAACGCTTTTTCGCGGGCAAATAGGACTGCGGCGTGCACACAAAGACGGCCGAAAGCTCTTCGTCCAGGACCGCGCTCCGTATCCAATTCAACCGAGCAGGAGCGGTGCTTCGAGAATAGCTACTCGGGAGCGTCCACTGAAACTCATCAAAGCAAAGGACAACCTTGGAAAATCGAAGGACGTAGTCGATTCGCTCGCGCAGCTCGCGCCCATTGTTTGTCGCTCCGACCTCAATCCCGAGGCTCCGCGCGACCTCTCGCAAGAGGTCGCCGATCGCGCTCGTCGAAGGCGTTTTGACGAATCGGAATTCGCCTGGCTGCATCCGGCAGAGCAATTTGACCGCTTCCGTTTTTCCAAAGCGCGAATTGCCCGACAACATTACCGGCTCGTTCATCGCGCGGGCCTTTTTCATCCAACGAAAGATGAGCCGCGTGACTTCCGTTTCGCCGAGCGTCTGTTTTAGCGATTCGGCGCGCCGGTCCATGAAGGCGAGAAGAGCGGGGCCGACCTGGCTGAAGTATTTTGGCGCATCTTCGGGGCCAAAGCCCACGTCTGACCGCTCGCAGGCATCCTTGAAATAAAGAGCCAGATTCGAAGTGACGTAAGCAGTGCAGTACTGGTGCGCGACCGAAGGCGTGAGCATTTCGACAAGCGCCGTAACGAGTATTTCCCTTGCGCCCGACCACGTTTCCTTTTCCTCTTCTCGATCTAGAAGCAAAGCGTAATCCGATACCACCCTTTCGGCTGTGACATGGCCCCGCAAAGACGTTTTTTGGGCAAACGCATTTTCGAAAAGCCACGCTTCCGCTCCAAGAATTTCGTCGCGGTCTGACTGGCGGAGTTCCTTCATGATCGCGACCGCGTCCTCAGCCCGATAGGAAGAAACCTTGCCGAGTCTGATCATCGTCGGCGTTCCGATCAGATCCGCCGACGCGCTTATACAATCGCCCGCGAATTTCGTTAGGCCGCCCGCGTAATTGCCGGGCTTCGAGACGTACTCCAAGAACCAAAGCAAACTGAAAAGGCGCGGTTCCGCGCTGAACTCGTCGAACAATTCCGGCGACTCGAAGTTCCGAAGTTTTTCAATCTTCGCAGCGAGTAATTCCGATCGAACGGGCGGCACTCTTTCGCTCATTTATGTTACCTCCCCGTGACTCGCGGCGGCTGCCTCTTTCGCGAGAATCTTGGCCTTCAAATCCGCGACCTTCCGCAAATGCGAAACGACTCGTTTAGGTCGCCGCACTTTCTTCGGATCGATCGCCAGATTGTGCCGGGAGGCGAGCTGTTCGATCTCGTCGCGCGCGGATTCGCGCTCGCTCGTCAGGTCAATGCACTCCCGTTCCAAACGATTGTGAGCGGCGCCGGCCGAGCGCAATTCTGGCGAGCCGAGATCGGCACGAGTGATTGTCAGGTTAGCCTTAGGCGCCAGCTCGCGATAAAGAGCGCGCCCATACTCGACGAATTGCTTTTGAGAGAAGCGCGCGCGGGCGAATTCGTCTGAGGTCGCATCGTGCGCGCGGACACGATCGAAGAGCGGCACCGAAAACGGCTGTTGTCCTTTCGGATCGCTCGCCAGATGCGAAACGATGATTTGCTCGGGCAACTCGGGGTTGTAGCGAACGCGCACTTTTTCGCCGATGAGCGCGCCGAGCTGAGCCGCTCCGCTGTAATAATTCTTCCGGGTCCCGATGCGAAGGACGATCCCTTCGTTTGTTACGGTTTGAACCGATTCGGCTGTCGCAAGCAAAAAACGGAGTTCGTTAGGCAAAACATGATGCGCACGACCCCAGCAGAGCTGCTCCCATCCTTCCGCCGGGGAAAGGCCAGCCAGGCGTTCGCCGTTTTGCGGCTCGTCGGCAAATCGCCGCATAACATCGATCAGCATTTCGGCGCATCGCTCCGTCGTCATGAACATTTCGGTCGGGTCAACCTCAGCTTTTTGCGGCTGCCCCACTCGCTTTAGCTTTTGAAGAAAACGCTGCTCTCGCTCGTGCTTTACTGTTTGCTCCGATCTGCCGACATAACCAGGCGCGTACTCGTCGAGGTTCTGAAGCGCGCCGATGACTTGCTCGATTATTTTGGCTTTGGGCGTCGTCGCGTGGCGAACGCTCAAACTGATTCCGCGTCGCACGAAGCTCTCGTCAACCTCGGACCAGCTCGAAAGTGCGGCGACGTTACGTGAGGACCAAAGGCCCTTCTCGAAAGCGAAACGTTTGAAGGGCAAACCAATCTCCGGCCGCATGCAAATCCGAGCGATCAGCGTGCGGATCTGCCAGGAGTTATAGTTCGGCGCCGGCGCCAGGCTGAAGCCTAACGGATTGCCGGTGCGTTCATCGACGACGGGCAGGAATTGCGGCCTAACCACGTTAAAGCGCCGGCCGTTAAATTCATATTCGCCCCGCTCGTGCCAATCGACGATGGGATGATTGAGCGTTACGTCGTCGGAAGTATAAGAATCGCCGGCGAGCACTTCGCTCCAATCACGATGGATGCTCGGCATCGTTAGGCGACGCGCGCGCGGTCCCAAGCGCTCGGCCCACATGGCCGCGACCATCGGCGTGACCGCGCGGCGCACGCATGTCGGAATCCGGCTTTTCGCCCGCCGACAATCGAAGGGGTAAGCCAGGCGAAATTCCTCAGAGAATCGGTCGCCGTTGTGCGTCGTGCCCATGTAGAGCTGTCGATAGGACTGCGATTCTCTTTTGCCGCAAAAAAAGACCGTGTGTTGCGCGAGAAGCTTTATCATCGCGTCGAAGTCGGACGGCCGGCCGCGCCCGGTTTTCTTCGATAGGAGCCGCCGATCGGTGATTTGATCGAAGCCTTTCTCAACGGCCTCGCGAAGTTTTCGATTGAGCGTCCGTTTAATCACGGCCTCGGAATCTCCGAGAAACGGCGCAGCCATGACGAGGTATGCCCGCAGCTCGCGCTTCAGTTTGATTTCGTCCGCGCCGATCGTTAGGCGATCGGCGATCAACCTAATCACTTCGCGCCACGAATGCGCGATTTCGGCCAACGCCGGCCTGGTGCGATCGCGAAGCGTGGCAAAGTGAGCGTCGAGCTCGTCGAAACGGAAAGAGTTCGTTAGGCGCGAAGGCTGCACGAGACGTTTCGCCGGCCGCTCGGAAAAATAAAGGTCGATGCGAGCGAAGTTCCGATGTCCCTGGTCGCGTTTGATTGTGCGATCGATCAATTCCCGCAGGTGGCGATCGCTCACCGAATGGCCGAATTCGCGGCGGTAATCTTCGCTCGCTATCCGGGCCAATTCTGCGACCGGGCGCTCCGGTTGAGTGAGGCACCTGGTAAAAGCGATTTTCAGTTTTTGTGCGCGGGTGATCTCCTCGTCGGCAACGTGTGCAGACGAAACCCGATCCCGATTAGCGCGGGGAGCATTTTGTAAATACAAAAGCGGCGTCGGGAATCCGTGAAACGTCGCCTTTGTCCCCAGCTTAGCGACTGACGAGTTCGGCAACTTGTCGAGCTGCCAAGCGACCGTTTCCACACCGCTCACAATCTTTTTGCCGTCCGGCGGAACTGCGCGCAGCGCGTTGCGGACGTTCTGCGAGGTACAGGCAAGGCATCGGCCAATCTCGGCCGCTGTGAAAAGCGTCGTCGGGGAATTCATTTCTCGCTCCCGTGGAGATAAACGTGAACGGCAAGCGCCTTTTCGTTAGGCAACGCCCTTTGCTCGGGATTCGCCGGAAACATTAATTCATCGCTGTGCGCCGTGTAATATCTCGAGAGAGACGCCTTAGCTATCGAGACTCCAAACTCAGCCTTCAGACGCTTCTGAATTTTGGAGTAAGTGAGATTTTGACGGTACCATTCGTGCACCTTGTCGCGAGCGCGCTGTGGCAGATTGCGGATTTTCCCGTAGATGCGCAGCTTGCTCATTTTAACGCCCTGGCCTTTCGCTTTCGGGAGCCGCTGTTCTTAGACTCGTTAGGCTGACTCGGACACTCCTTCGCTTCCGACCGATATTTCGGACGCGGATTTGAAGCGGCGACCGTTTCGAGATCGCGTCGTTTGTTAAAAAACGCGATGACCGCTTTGCGTGGCACGCGGAGGGTGCGACGGCACGAGGCGTTGCCACGTATATCGAGCGCGCATTTGATTTCGCCGGTTTCGACCAAGCCTTCGACATGAGTCGCCGAGACGCGCAGCCGGGTAGCCAGCCAGCCGATCGAAAAAAAATCCCAGTCCGGCAGATCGTGTTCGAAATTCGTGAGCGATTCCGATTCGTTAGGCAACGCGCTCATCTTTTTCGGATCAGGTGGGTGTTGTTATTGATGAGGTCGAACAGCTCGGCTTGCCCTTGCGGATCATCGAGCAGCCATTTCACCGCCTCGCGCTTGTCGAAAAATAAAGCCTGCCTGATTGCCGGCGCGGCCGGCGCAGCCAGGCTCGCCGAGCCGCCGAAACCAGTGCGCGGAACGCTTCGGCTCCCGCTTGATGTCCCGACGACGCCGCCGGAAGAGAATCCCGACGGCGCGTGAAGCGAAAATCCTCGATTGAGCGAGTCCACGAAGCTCGGACCGCCAAAGCGCGCTACTGTCGCGGCCGTCAGAATGCCCTCGCCGGAAGCGACCATCGCGAGCCGATTATCGCGCGACGAAGGCGGCCCTGGAATCACACCACCTTGCGCGAACGCGCCCGCGCCGGTGACGATCGTTACTCCGGCGGCCATCGCCGAAGCGAGCCCCGCGATGCCGGCGACGTCCGCGCCGCCATAGGTTGCGATCGAAGCAGCCGTCGCAGCGGGCGCCCAAGATGCGGCCGATTGCGCGGAGACAGCCTCCGTGCTCGCCGCGAGCGTTTCGCCAAAGACAGCGTGCAGCGCGGCGAGCACGCCCTGTTGCACGGCGATTTGCAAAACGACGTTGATGACATCGTTGACGATTTGCTGCGCGATCTGGGAGAAAGCCTGGCCCCATGTTTCCGTCTTAAAAATGAGGCCGGTGATTGCGTTCGAAATACCGCTAATCGCGGTGCCAAGCGTGTTGGTGAGAAGTCCGCTTAACTGATGCGTGATTGAGCCAAAGGAGTTGACCCAGGAAACGAGCCCGGCCTCGAACTGCGCGGTCGGGCTTTGCAGTAGCTTTAGCTGGATTTGTAACTGCCCAATATCTTGGGCGGCCTTGTTGATATTGCCCTGCGCGCGCTGCCAGACTTGCGGGTCGAGCGCGCTTTTCTGCATGATCGTTTTGTTTTGCTGGATTTCCTGATTAAGCTTCGTGATCTGCTGAGGGATCGAAGCGATCTCGGCCGCGGCTTTCTGGTCGTAAGTGAGGAACGGATTGTCTTTGATCGCGGCCAGCTCGGCGCGCATCTGCGCCAAGTCCTGATTCTCCTTTTCGAGGAGCGCTTCGATCTGTTGATGCTCCAGTTTCGTCGCGGCGACCGCGTCTTTGTGCTCTAGCTGCCTGAGCGTTGCATCGTGGACGAGCTGAGCTTCCCTGTCGGCGAGCGCGACGTTCTCTTGTCGCACTCCTTTTTCGTCGCCAAGCTCTCGCAGGATTTGCTGGCGCGCAGCGGCGGCTTTGGCGTCTGCGATTTGCTCGGGGTCGCCCGTTAGCTCGGCTTTGCGAACCTTTTCGTCATTCGCGATCTTTTCGCTGATCTGCTGGTACCGATCCCATTTCTGATTGAGCTGATCGAGGTGGCCTTGCTCGACTTGTAGGAGGTCGTTAAGCCGGGTGCGCTCCTGCACGGCCGCATTCGCGCTGATTAGTTCCTGATCGGTCGCATTCGGCCCCTTCTTGGCGGCGTTATCGATGATCGCCTGCTGCGCGCTAATCGCCTGTGTCAGGCCGCCGATTTTCGCCTGCAATTCGGGGATGCCAGCGGCAACGTTTTTCTGTTCGGCGTTCCAATCGGCGAGGGCTTTGTTCGATCGCGCGATCGCCTCCGCCTGAGCTTGGATTTCCAGGACGAGATTATTTTTCGACGACGCTGTGCCAGCGGCGAGCGCGGTCGCGTTCGGCGTGTTGCCGAAGCCCGGAATCGCGGCCCACATTTTGACGATTTCGTCGATGAATTTTTGCCAGAGCGTCAGCTCCGTCGCGCGCCACGTGGCATACTCGCCGGCGGCTCTTTTCAGGTCGGCGGCGATCTTGTCGCCCAGCTTCACCGTGTCGGCAAAGTTGGAGGTCTCGTCCGCCAGGCGAAGCCAGTTACCAATCGCGTCCGAAACTTCGCCAGCCTGTTTGGCGACCTCCTTATTCATCTCGACGACGCCGTCGTAAGCGTGCGCGACGGCTTGATAAAGCCCATAGCCGGCGACGGCGGCGACGGTGATCAAAGGGCCAAAGGAGCCGAGCAGCGCACCCATCGTGCTCGCGCGCACGTTTCCGGTGGCGAGTTCACGTCCTAGTATGACAGCTTCATTGCGGGCCTTCGCGAAATTAACGCTCGCGAGAAGACCGCCCGCGGCCGCCCCTTCCGCGGCAACGGCAGTTTTTGCGAGCAAACCTTCTTCCGTCGCGCCGAGCGCGGCGAGATCGCCGGCCGTGAGCGTCTGCGCCCGCATCGCGCCGAGAATGGCGGTGCGGACCGAAAGCTCCTGTTGTAATTGCGCAGAAATGCTTGTCTCGCCAGAGAGCTGCGCGCCGATCAAATCGAGCCGCGTCTGCGCGATCGTGGCGAGCTGCGATTCAAGCGCGGCCTGTTGCGTCGTTTCGTCCGCAATCGCGGCCACGCCGGTCTGCACTTTGCCGAGGTCGGACGTGTCCGCCTGGACTTGCAGCAAGAGCCTTAGAATTCGATCGGCGTCGGCCATTATCTAAGCTCCGTTCGGCATCGCGCCCGCAATGCCGTTGCATTTCGCCCCAATGGCGTTGCAAAATCGCGCCAAGTCGCCGCTCCGAGCGAAGACGCGCGCGCGCTGCCGGGCGCGAAATTCGGGCATGTACGAGATTTGCCGCGCTCGTTTTTGTCGGCCGCGCCTAACGAACTCATTTCTTGCTTCCTTTCTTGAGACCCGGCTTGCTAGGCTCGCCCGATGCATCGGACCGCTTTGTTTGTTTGCGCGAAACTTGAGGAATCGGTCGCGATGGAGATTGAGGAAATCGATCATCCCCTGACTGGCCGGCAGATTTCCGGGAGCTGCTACGGGTGCAGCGGCGCGGTTGCGTGCGGAGTAGCTGAGCAATTACTCTCGGCAACGGGAGTTCCGTTGGACTCGTGGCAATTTCACTGGTCCCGCTGCGTGCATTGCCCCCCAAGTTCAAAACTGCCGCCAGGCGCTCGTATTGTATAGTGAGCGACTCCGCGAATTCGGCCGTGATCGAAGTGCGCATCGCAATTACGCAACTCTTGCCGTCCTTGGCGTAGCCGAACACTTCCAGGAACGGCGGCTTCATTTCGTTAGGCTAACGCCGCCCATAAGAAAAAGGCGCGGACAACGGGGATAATGCTAAAAGCCCCGCTGCCCGGTTCCCCACAACAGCGCCAAGCAAATCACGAGGCATGAACCGGCCCCGCACTCGCCCGGCCGCCGCAGTGCAACCAAGGGAAAATGAATGATTGTTACGCGCGCCCATCGTTGACCGCCGGGTCTTCCATCGCCTTGAGAAGCGCGGCGTCGGCTGGTTTGGCGCGCATCCGGCGGATCGCGTCGTCGAGAGAAATTTCGCGTCCCCCGTTCTCGCGCGCTTCGGACTGTATCTCGTCAATGCGCGCGTTGAAGGCGAGGGCGCGCCCGTGCGCGATGTTCGTCGCTAGCTTCGCCGCAGTGGAAACTTCGGGCGACGTTTTCGTCGCCTGAGCATTTCGCTCGGCCCGTTCCATCATGTCGCTCCGCCACTTTGCTTGCTTCAGCCTGTCCGTGCGAACATCGGACGGAGGCTCGCCCATCGCGGTAAGCAGTTTTTGGTCGTCAGGATTCTCGCTGATCCGTAGCTCGTGAACTGCCTGATCGGTCGTTAGGCCGGGTCCGCCCTGAGTTTTCGGCTTTGTCAGCTCCTCGATCCGCTTTTTGAACAGGTTGGCTCGGCCGCGCTTCGTCTCGATATTGTACTGCTCGGCGGTCGTCGACGCTGGAATCGTAAACTCACTCATGACGCGGGCACCTCCAGGATTACCTCGCCAGCGAGGATTTTCGTTATTTCGTCGGCCAAAAGCCCAAGCTCCCCCGTGACATCTTCAAGTTCAGCCGACACGGGCGGGCGATTCAAAAAGAACATTATCTGTCGATATGGTTCGCTCCTTTCTGCGAGCCCGCGCGCGGTTTGGTGTGCCCACGATTTTCCAAGAAACCTGCTGAGCGCGCTCGCGATCTCCGCTATGAGCCCATCTGTGAACGGGCCGAAGAGCAGGTCTTTTAGCTCTGTTGTTCTGACGAGATGAGACTGCCGCGCGGCGTTCTGGGTGTCCCGCTCCAAAGCTTGCGCAAGTTCTTTAATTTTTGGAGCAAGTTTCGCAAGTTGCGCTTCCGCTCCCGAAAGTTTTAGAGCGGCGTCAGGGTTTTCCGCGGCCGCGCTCTCAAATTGTGCCTTACGCGATTCGGCTTGCTCTAAAACGCCGTTCAACTCGTCGAGCTGCCGTTTCTTTTCCTGCAAGCCGGTGCGCAGGTTGAGCAACCAGGTTTTGGTACGTTCCCAGGTTGCTCGTTTACCGACAGTGAGAACCGGCCCGCTGAATCTCATCGGCTCCGTTTGTGCCGCGGTGGGCGCGGCTAGTTTTTGTTTTTTCATAGTTCGTCAGGCATTGTTAGGCATTAGTCGTTCGTTAGGCGGAAATGGAGAATCAGACGGCGTGTCGCCGCCGGTCCAAATGTCGATGACAGCGCTCGGCGCGGCCTTGCGCGATCGCTCACTTGACGGCGTGAGAAGCATCTCTGCGGGCTTCAAAAACCGGATATGGCAACCCCGGCGCTCGACGATGCGGCCTAAGCCGACTTCCTCGGCAAAGGCTCGCGCTTCGGGTTCGCTAGAGAAAATCCAGGTATCGCGGGCAGTAATCGTTAGGCGCGCCGACTTTGTTTTGTTTGGCCTTTTTTTGCCTAACGAGTCGGGCAGACTGGCGCGATATTGAGACGGCGTTGAAAGGATTCTCTGGTTAAGAGCCGACTCGATTTTCAGAGCCGCGCGCCGGCTGGGCTTTTTCTCACCGCAGTAAATTTTTCTGACGAAGGAAATCGACAATCCGGTTTCGGCCGCGAGCCATATTTGATCGCGTCCCGCGTCAATCAACGCGCGCTTGAGACGCCTTAAAAGTGGATTCGAATTCACGAGTTGAGCCAACCCATTATGGTGAGTTGAATGAGTTGGCAACCCAAAATTTTTCATGCTGCGGCCGAATACCTGTTCGCTTTAGAGTTAAAGCCGTGTCGCGATATGTCTCGTTTCCTGAAATCCCGGACAGCGAACGAGCGATCGGCCAGAGACTTCGTGCTGCCAGGCGTGAATTCAGAATCAGTCAGTCGAGGCTCGCGCCGTTAATCGATATGACGCGGGACCAACTGAACAATGTGGAACTTGGCCGCGTTGCCCTGAGGCTACGCAACGCCTGGGAGGCCTGCCGCGAACTCGATCTCAATCCGGTCTGGCTACAGACTGGAGAGGATGAGCAATTCGGTTTTGCCGACCTTTCCTTTGGCGCTGAAGGATTGCCGCGCGAGGCGCTGTTTAGCGAATTTCCTTTGGGATATTCTGACGACTGCGAGGGCTACTCCGCGATACGAAGACAGCTCCTGCTGTCGAAAACCGCCCGCAAGACATTTTCGGCCGATCGAATTCTCGGTCGCTGGCTGGAGAAAATTCCTATCGGAAAAATGCCCGAGTTTTCGGCGGCAATTGAGGAAGCCGCACGATTATTTTTGCAGCGCCATAGAGAAGATGTAAAAGCACAATTGACAAGCGCGAACGCTGCTCCGATTGTGCCGGCCGTGACGTGGCCTCAGCTTCGCTCGAAATTAAAGCGCCTCACTAACACGCGAGGCAGAAAATCCGCGCTCGCCAAGAAGGCCAGTGTGTCGCGGCAAGTCTTAAATGCGTGGTTGTCGGACCGCGCGAAGCCGAACGTAGTTTCGACTCTTTTCCTTCTGTCGTGGGTCGCGGCAGAAGAAGCAAAACAACACCAAAAAAAGCGAGCCGGAAGCGCAGATACGCTACCGGCTCTGAAGACCCATAGAAAGCTACCCTATGACAGAAAGCAAACGACAGATCCCCGAAAAGAACGGTAGGACAAACGCCAAGAGCGCGCAACGGAAAGCTCCGCTGCGCAAATATCGAATCCCTCTCGCCCGAGAGGAGAAAACGGCCATCGACGCGGCCGCGAAAAAGCGCGGCCTAACGACTAACGAATTCGCCGAACAGGCGATTCGCAAAGAGCTAGCGCGATCAGGAAGGAAGGGCAGGGGAGCACTCGTTAGGCAAAGCAAGCGCCTAACGAAAAGCTTCGATCGACCAATCACCGTCGCGGCGACAAAAGAAGTGCCTGGCGCGATCTTCGAACATCGCAAAGGCGCGGCCGTCGCCGATCGGGTTAGGACGGGAGAAATCGACTGGAACGGCGACGAGTTTTCGCAAGCTCTTCGCGACGGCCGCTTCTTAATCACCCGGTTGAGTCCGTTTCATCGAATGGCGCTTGTCGCCGCGGGCGAGAAAAGCTTCTACGGCCAATTCCTCGCTATGCTGCCGACGCCAGAACTCGCAGCCTTGCGCGGCTCGACGCTTCTTTATCACGTCGAACGATTCAAGCCCGATGAAACGCTCTTCGTTTCCCTTCGCGGTCCGTTGCCCGCGGGGAGCGATCCGGCATTTGGGAAGCGCTCTCGCAAAGCCCTTGGAGTGGCGTTGCAAGCGCACGGCATCGATCGGGAAATGAGCAGAACGCTTGACATCCTCGACGAGATTTATCGTCGCGGCGATCGCAGCACCATAAAAATCGTCGAGCTGTTTCTCGGCGCTCTTGAAAGGGAGATCGAGGCGGCAAAGCGCGATGCGAAAGGCGGTGCGAAATGAAGCGCCTAACGCCTAACGAAATCGACATTCGGGACGCGAAGGACATGCTCGAAAACGAGGTGACAAAAACCTACGCGATGCTCGAAATTGTGTCTCTGATTCCGCAAATGCTCCGCAACGATTCCTTCACTCTGGACATTCGGACGCTCGACGGCTTGGAAATGCTCGCGACGGAGCAGGGGCAGACCCTTAGTGATCGATTCGATGATCTAACGGCGGCACTGGACAAATCGCCAGCTAGAAAAGCCGGCCGGGGGCGAAAATCATGAAGGCCGCGAAGCAGAAACGCGATCAATCGGGAGTGTTTTTCCTCGCGAGTTTCGACCCGGTGACGGCGAAAGCGCTGGCTCTTTTTTCGGAAGAGTTCCCTCTTATGACGAAGAGAAAAAAGAGGCTTGTATATAGACAGCAACGCATGGCCGAGCGGCTCGTAATGCTGGCGCTAGCGCATATCGAAGCGATCGTGCCGCGCTTCAAATCGATGATCGCCTACTGTGAAGCGGAAGGAATGAACCAGGTCGATTACCTGGAATCGCTCATCGAGACGAAGTTTGCGAACAACATGCACGTCAATGATGACGATGACGACGGCGGCGCGCCCGTTCACGCCGGCGCTCGCAATCTCTGAAAAACCGTGAGCCTCGATCTTTTTCGCCTCGCGATGCCCGTCGCCTCGTGCCCGATCTGCCCCCGCTTTTGGGAGCACCGTGAAGGGTACGCAATAATCTTCCTTTTTGCCGAAGACGTGGATGACTCTGTGAAGCGGGCGAGGATCATCCTCGGCGAGTCAACTTATTGCCTAGTGGATGGGAAGATAATCGTTGAACCGATGGATGTTCCGCGGCCATTTCATTCGGAGCCCCTGAGCGAACTCGATCGCTCGAAAGCCGAATTTAATGGCGCCCTAGAACACATTGCCAGGACCGTTGGCCTCGCATTCGGTTTTATCGAAGTCGGGAAAGCTTTGCCCGAGGTCGGGCCGCCTAACATTCTCCATTTTGTCATCCATGACAGTGCGCCAAAGCAGGGATAAAAGTGGCAAAGGACAAGAGCGCGAAAAAAATGAAAACTGAATCCCTAACGAGATGCTCGGCCTGCGGCCGGGAGCTATTGCCTAACGAGTGGGAATGCGGGAACTGCGGTCGGACCGCGCGAGCGAAGCCCTCGCTGATCGAATGCCCGGCCTGCGGCCAACAGGTTTCGCCGAATGCGGCGAGCTGTCCGCATTGCGGCGAAACGGTTAAGAAACAGCAGACCGCGACCGGATTGTTCGCCGCGCTCGCGATCGGTTTGATCGTCGGCCTGATTATTTATTACATGGTCGTCAGTGCCTTCTAACGACCAAATTTCTCTTGACGCGAAGTCGGCGAATCGAAGAGCATTTCGCCACGTTCAAATGAAGCCTCCTATTTTCTCTCCGGTCTGCCAGCCATCGCTTCTTTTCGCAGCGGTCGTCGCCTCGATTCTCGCGGGATGCGCCACGCCGTCGTCTGTCGCACCGTTGAGCGTCCCGCTTTCTTATAAGACGATGGCCGAGCCGGGCGATTTTTCTACGTTGCCGCCTTGCGCAGCGATCTCCGAAGTGCAGGTCGTGGACGCGCGCTCGGACAAGACGATCGGCAAACGTTATATAGAAGACAAGCCGTCTGCCATTGCTCCCGTTACCGCGGCTTCGGACGTGGCGGCGTGGGTTCGCTCCGGCGCGGAGCAGGTTTTGAAGCAGTCGGGCGTCTCGTTAGGCAAGCCAGGTGCGCCGATCTTACGATTGTCGGTTGAGCAAATCAGAACGAACGAAAATGTCGTGCATCGCTCCGGTTATGATGGGCGAATTGTGATTTCGGGGAAGCTGTCGAAGCCTGGCAGCGGCCGTGTGTGTTGGGTTGATCGCGCTTCCGGCGCGGCGGAGAATTACGGCTACACGGGCAGCGTCGAAAATTATCAGGAGACGCTGAATCACGCGCTTGATCGGGCGATTATCGCTTTCACGAACACGGCCGGATTTCGCGAGGCCGTTTGCCGTTGCGGCAAATGAAATTTGCTCGGATTGCAGTCGCGGGATTGCTCGCCTTCGGAGGTTGCGTGACGCCGCGGACTTCAATAGGGCCAGCGGTTCAAAATGCGAAAATCGAACGCGGTGTGACGACGCAGAGCGACCTCGTCGCGCAGCTCGGGCCGCCGCAAGGCCGGGGACTTGATTCTAAAGGCCGAGTTTTGTTGACGTGGAATCGTATCGACGCCGCCGGCACGGGAAAAAATTGGATTCCTGTCGCCGGACCGTTCTTGCCTGGATCGACGAAAGTTCACAAACGCCAGCTTGCCGTTTCGATGGATGCCGAAGGGCGCGTCGCCGATTACAAGCTTTCCGACGAAGAGCACGGCGCGAACATTCTCGGCACAACGGACTAGCTGTCTCCCTTAATGCGAAGACTTTTCGTTGTTGCTGCGCTTGCGCTTTGCCTCGCCGGCTGCGTGAGTGGGGGCGCCCGCTACGATCAAATCGCGATTCAAAAAATCCGGCCGGGCGTTACCACTGAAAAGGACTTGGAGACTTGGTTCGGCCAGCCATATCGACACGAGTACCTCGGGAATGGTCGCGAACGGATCACGTGGCAGTATACTCGCGTCGGCATCGGTGTCGGCATCGTCGAGCAGCACGAACTTTTCGTGACCATGCGCGCCGACCAAAGGGTTGAGTCGTTCGAAGAGCGAAACAAATAAATCGAAGCTGGCTTGGCTGCATCCTTTTTGTAAATAGCCTTGCAGATTGTAGACTTAGGCAAAAAGTTTCGCGATTTGACCCGCCTGGAACTCCGAGGTTCCAGGTTCCACCCCCCAAGGTTCCGCGATTTGACCCGCCTAAGAGTTCCAAATACCTATGAAGAGGGGTGGAACCTCAGCGATTCAAAATGGCGAAAAGGCGGGTCAAGTTCCACCCCCTCGGCGCGATTCGTTTTTGGCGCCTAAGTGCCGTCTGCGTAGGGTGGTTCTGCTTGGTTCTGCTTAATTCCGGCTATCGGGTCAACTCGACTGCGAACGTCCATCTCCGAAACCGAAAGCCAAACCAACCTGAAGATATTTCATATGACATACATTGTATGAGTTTATCCTCATGCAGTAAGCTGTCCCTCAAACTCGAACTTCTTTGAGTTCTTTAAACTTTCCGGCCAACGTCTAACTGATGGCTTCGCCCTTGCCAAATATCCGCGTCGTCGCCCCGCGCACCGATGAGGATTTCGAGCGTTACTTTGATTTGCGCTGGCGAATTCTCCGCGCTCCCTGGCAGCAACCGCGCGGGTCCGAGCGCGACGAACGCGAAAACGAGAGCATTCACCTCATGCTGCGCGGCGCTGATGACGGCGAAGTTCTCGCAGCCGGTCGCGTGCATCTCAATTCACCGACCGAAGCGCAGGTTCGATTCATGGCCGTGGACTCGCGGGCGCAGGGTCAGGGTCTTGGGAGTTTGCTTTTGCGCAATCTCGAAGAGCGCGCTCGCGCCGCCGGAGCGCAGCGTGTCATCCTGAACGCGCGCGCTTCCAGCGAGCGTTTTTATCTTCGCAACGGTTACGAGTCGATCGGGCCGGCGGCGACTCTTTTTGGCGAAATCGCGCACGTGAAAATGCAAAAGCATCTTTAAATGCTGCACCGCTGGCGCAGGATTGCTTGACCGCGTTGATCGAATTGTTAGGCTGACTCTCAACTTTATGATGCATTATCGGCGATTCCGTCTCCTTTTACTTTCCGCGGCGTGTCTTTTCGCGCTCTGCTTATCGTTAGGCCGCGTCCGCGCGCTCGGCGCGGAACGCAAGGCGGGCGAGATCCAGCAGGAAATGACGCCGGAGGAATTCAAGGCCGCCGGTTTAAACAAACTCTCGCCCGACGAGCTGGCGAACCTGAACAACTGGCTCCAGGGCTATCGCCAGAAGGCCGAAGAGAAGGCTGCCAGCCGGGAAAAATTGCAGCTCATCGTCAGCCGCATCGATGGCGTCCTTCACGGGCTCAAAACCGGTCAGATCGTGACGCTCGAAGACGGCTCGTCCTGGAAAATTACCACTCGTGACGTTCACTTTTACGGCACCGTCGATCATCCCGCGGCGGCGACTTACAAAACTCTCTTCGGCTGGAAAATTCGGATCGTCGCGGTCGGCGAATATTACGTCATCCCGGTCGGGAGACAGTAGCTCGTTAGGCGGCGGCAAAAACCGCCCATCTTTTATTCGTTAGGCAATCCGACCGCAGCACGCGGCTGCGCCAGGCCGAAGGCGGCATGCGCCGCGCGCGCGGCCTGCTCCAGCTCCGTTTCATCGATCACGACCGCAATTTTGATTTCGGAAGTGGAGATCAACTGAATATTGATCCCGGCTTCGCCGAGCGCGGCGAAAAGCCTCGAAGCCACTTCCGCGTGCGAGCGCATTCCGATCCCGACCACGCTCAATTTCGCGACGCCTGTTTTCGTCGTCATTTCAACGGCGCCGATCTCGGGCAAAATCGAAGCGAGAATTCTTTCCGCGCGCGCCAGATCATCGTTAGGCAAAGTGAAGGAAAGATCGGTCGCGCCGTTGGCCGACGCGTTTTGCATGATCATGTCGACCGTCAGATGCTGGGCCGAGATCGCGGAAAAGATCATCCCCGCGCAGCCCGGCCGGTCGGGCAAACCGCAAATCGTCACCTTCGCCTGTTTTCGCTCGAGGCTGATCCCGCGCACGACCACGTCCTCCATCCGCGCCGGCTCCGCCAGGGCGCGCGTTCCTCCTTTACTCGTTAGGCTGGATTTGACTTCGAAACCGACGCCAAATTTTTTCGCGAACTCGACCGCGCGCGACTGCATCACCTTCGAGCCCGCGCCCGCCATTTCGAGCAGCTCGTCGTAGGCGATCTCGTCAATCTTGCGCGCGTCGGGCACGATTCGCGGGTCGCAGGAATAAACGCCGTCAACGTCGGTGAAAATCTGGCAGTCATCCGCCTTCAACGCCGCCGCGAGCGCGATCGCGGTCAGGTCTGAGCCGCCGCGGCCGAGCGTGGTCGTCGCGCCTTCCGGGCTTTGCCCTTGAAAACCCGCGACGACGACAATGAAATCTTCCGCGAGCAGCTCGTTGATTTGTCGCGGCGAGATGTGCGAAATCTTTGCCTTCGTGTGCACGCCGTCGGTCACGATTCCGGCAGCCGCGCCGCTCAGCGAAACCGCTTTTCCGCCGAGCGCATTCACCGCCATCGCCGTCAGCGCGCTCGCAGTTTGCTCGCCGGTCGCGAGCAACGCGTCGAGCTCGCGCTCACTCGGCTGCGGCGCAATTTCGCGCGCGAGTTTGATCAATCCATCGGTCACGCCGGCCATCGCGGAAATGACAGCGACGACATTGTGCCCGGCCTTTTGCGTCGCGAGCAGCCGCACCGCGACTTTGCGAATGCGCTCCGCATCGCCGACGGACGTGCCGCCGTATTTTTGCACGATCAGACCCATATGAAACGCCGCCCCGTTTTCTCCATTCTCCCGGCGGTGTCAACTCCGCGTCGACTCGAGCGCGCGCAAAACTTCCTTCTCGTTAGGCGCGATCGCCCGCGGCAGAGTCACGGCGGAAAGAATCGCCTCCGCATCTTTCAAACCGTGACCGGTCAACGTGCAGACAATCCGGCTCCCGGGCGCGATCGTTTCCGCGCGAAAACGAAACCCGGCCGTCCCCTTCCCCGCGCGCAATAATCCCGCGATCGGCGCCGCGCTGGCCGGCTCGACGAATACGCCTTCACGAGTCGCGAGCCATTTCTGCGCCGCGAGAATTTCCTCGTCGCTCACGATGTCGATTGCGCCGTTCGAATCCGCGATTGCGCGACTCGCCTGCGGCCAGCTTGCCGGATTGCCGATGCGAATCGCGGTCGCGATCGTCTCCGGCCTAACGATGACTTCACCGCGATAAATCGGCGCCGCGCCTTCCGCTTGGAAGCCAATCATGCGCGGCCGGCGCGTCGCTTTTCCGGCGGCCGCGAACTCGGCGTAACCGTTCCAATAGGCCGTGATGTTGCCCGCGTTCCCGACCGGCAAGAGATGAAAGTCGGGCGCGTCGCCCAGCTCTTCGACGATTTCGAACGCGGCCGTTTTCTGGCCGGCGATGCGATCGGGATTGATCGAGTTCACGATCGCAAAACCGGGCCGTTGGCCTAACGAACGCACGATCGCGAGCGCGTCGTCGAAATTTCCCTCAATCGCGATCACGCGCGCGCCGCAGGCAAAAGCCTGGACCATTTTGCCGGTCGCAATTTTGCCCGCGGGCAAAACGACCGCACACGCGATCCCGGCGCGCGCGGCATAGGCGGCGGCGGACGCGGAGGTATTGCCGGTCGACGCGCAAAGCAGGGTGCGCGCGCCGCGCTCGAGCGCTTTCGAGACCGCAACCGTCATGCCGCGGTCCTTGAAAGAGCCGGTCGGGTTGAGGCCTTCGCATTTGAGAAAAACTTCGCAGTCGCGGCCGATCGCTTCACTCAAACGCGGCGCGAACAACAACGGCGTCTCGCCTTCGCCTAACGAACAAATCGGCGTCTCCGCTGAGACCGGCAGGTATTCGCGATAACGCGCGATCACTCCCCTCCCCGTTGCGGCTCCCGCCCGGTCCTTCATTCGTTAGGCGGCGTCCGGCGCCGGACTGCGCTTGCTTCCCGCGAGGGCGAGAATCACGTCCGTTTTCGCGAGGCTGCCGACAAGACGGCGCATCTCGTGGTCGGTTACGACCGGGAGACGCTCGCCCTGGTGTTTGGCGAAACTTTGCAGCGCGTCGGTCAGCGACGCGGAGGGCCGGATCGAGGGAAAGTCCTCGCGCACGATGTCGCCGGCGATCACGAGCTCGGCCAGCTCGGGCGCGTTCAGATAATTCTTGATGTCGTGGAGCGAGATCGCGCCGACGAACCGCCCGTCATCCGTGACGTAGAGATAAGTGAAGCGATTGGCCATGAACTTCTGCCCGATCTCCGCGAAGCGCGCCGTCGGCGTGATCGTGAGCGGGTCAGGCTTCATCAGATCGCGCACATGCAGCTCGGCCAGTTGATAGCGGTAATCGCCGGCGCCTTTGCGTTTCAAGGCTTCGCTGTAGATCGAGCGCTTCTCGATCGAGACCGAAGTGTAATAACCGATCACGCAGGCGAGCATGAGCGGGAGGATGATTTGATAATCCAGAGTCAGCTCGAAAATCATGATGATCGCCATGATCGGCGCGTGCGTCGTGGCGGCGAGAAACGCGCCCATCCCGACGAGTGCAAAGGCGCTTTCGTTGATCGTTAGGCCGAAGGGCACGTGGGCCGCCGCCGCGCCGAAGAGATAACCCGCGCTCGCCCCGACAAAGAGCGTCGGGGTAAAAACGCCGCCGACCGCGCCGGAGCCAAACGTCGCCGCGGTCGCGAGCACTTTGCAGAGAAGAATGATGGCCACGATCTGCCAGGTCCAGTTGCCGGCGAGGATCTTGTTCACCGCGCTGTAACCGTTCCCGCAGACTTCCGGATAGCCGACCGCGAGCGCGCCGACGATCAATCCGCCGAGGCACATTTTCAGATAAACCGGAATCGGCAGCTTGCGCGCCAGCTTTTCGCTCATGTCGAGCAGCCGCAAAAACCAAGGCGCGATCAGGCCGGAGAAAAGGCCGAGCAAAACGTAGGGCACCACTTCCCAGTTCGATTGCAAACTAAAATGCGGGATGGCGTAGATCGGGTTGGCGCCGAGGAAAGCGTGGATCGTGAGAGTGGCGACGACCGAGGAAAAAACGAGCGGCCCGAAGATTTCCATCGCGACCGAACCGAGGACGATTTCGGCGACGAAAAGCGCGCCCGCGATCGGCGCGTTGTACGCCGAAGCGATGCCCGCGGCCGCGCCGCAACCGACGAGCAAACGCAGCCGCGGCGTGGACCAACCGCGCCAGCGGCCGAGCGCGGAGGCGACGAGCGAGGAGAGTTGCACGAGCGGACCTTCGCGCCCGATCGAGCCGCCGGAAGCGATCGTGAAGGCGGCCGACGTACATTTGATCACGCTGCGCCGGGTCGAGATTTTGCCGTCACCGAGCACGACCGCTTCCATGTAATCGCCCGTGGTCACGCCGCCGCGCCAGCGCATCCCGACGTAGAGCACGATGCCGGCGAGCAGACCGCCGAACGCGGGAATGAAAAGCCGTCCGCGCCAGGAGAGCGCGACGAAACTCTCCACCAATCCCGGAGTCGAGCTGCCGGTGAAAAGTTTATGCAACTCGCTGGTTGCATATCGAAAGCCGATCGAGCTGAGCGCCCCGCCGAAACCGATCACTCCCGCCCAACCGAGTGTGATCTGGAGATCGCTCGGATGCACGACCTCGGTGAACCAGACCCACCATTTCAGCCGGCGCAGAAAACCAAGATGCAACTGCGACGCATCGTTAGGCGCGGAGGTCGTCGGCACGATACGACGTGAGCGCATCCGCGGCGCGCGTCAACTCGCATCGCAGCCGGGAATTTGCCTAACGAGTCGAGGCGGAAAGCTTGCGCCGTTCGAGCCGCCAGCGCGCCAGCGCGTAAAGCGGCACTCCGCAGGCGGCGATGCCTAACGAGAAAAGGGCGGCCGGAAAGGGCCCGACCTTTTCCGCGCGCGCGACCCAGAGCGCAAAGACGACGAGCACCGCCGGTCCCGCGCCGAGCGCGACCGCGACCCAGGTCGGACCCGGCACGCGGAAAGGCCGCGGCATTTCCGGCTCAGTGATTCGCAGCACGACGAGCGCGATAAATTCCAGCACCACGCTCAGGCCCCAGAGCGAAATATCGACCGTGATCAAACGGTCGAATTTCAGCCCAAGCGCGAGCGACCAGCCGACCGCGCAGAGCAGGAGCGAGACCCACGGCACGCCGTTCGCCAGCTTGCGCGTCAAGACCCGCGGCAGAAGGCCGTCGCAGGCCATCGCAAACGGCAGCCGCGTATAGCTCAGAGTGAGCGAATTGAAATTCCCCAGGCTGTCGAGCGAGGCCACCAGGGTGAGGGTGAGCGCGAGCGGATAGCCAACCAGATTCTGCGCCGCGTCCACCCACGCGCCGGTCGAGAATTGGCCCGGCGCGATTCCGGCAAACCAGACGGCCATGACCGGCAGGAGATACGTCGCCATCGTCATGAGCGCGGCGATCAACATCACGCGCGGATAAGTCCGCTGCGGGTCCTCCACCTCGCCGGCGATGGTCGAGGCGTTGTCCCAACCCATGTAATTCCAGAGCGCGACGAGCATTCCGGCCGCGAGATCGGCGTGGCCGTGCGGCGAAGCCAGCGTTGCCGAGGGCGCATGCAATCCTCGCCAAAACGCCGCCCCGATGAGCACGAAAAACGGCGCCAGCCCCACCATCCACATCACGACCGAGCCTTCGCCGACCGCGACCGCGCCGCGCAGATTCCAGAGCGTCGCGATCGCGACCACGGCCAACTCCACGAGCAGCTCGCGATGTCCCGTCATCAGCGCCGGTCCCCAGCCTTGGAAATGTTCAAGGTAAGTGACGAAGAGCGTTGGATAAATCGCCATGTCGAAAATCGAGGAAGCGAGCGAGAGCCACGCTTCCTGAAAGCCCCAGAACGGTCCCATCGCCCGTCGCACCCAGGCGTAGAAGCCGCCTTCTTCCGGCACCGCCGCGGCCAGCTCGCCGATCATGAGCGCCGTCGGCAGGCTCCAGAAAAACGGAAGGAAAAAGAGAATGATCAGCGCCCAGCCATAACCGGCGTCGCCGATAATCTCCTCGAGCCCGTAAGGGCCGCCCGAGACCATGAAATAAGTCGCCGCGAGGAGCGGCAGGAGCCGCAACTTCCGCCGCGAACTGCGAGCTATGCGACTTCTAAGCCCGAACACGCGCGAATCTTAGTTGGCTCTTCGCCTAATGAAAGAGCCAACCTTTATCTTTGACCGCAAGCGTTGCGCCGGCGCCTAACGAGTCTAACTCTCAGTGCAGATTGTAAACCTCCACCTGCCCGACGCCGGTGGTGTTGTTCTTCCCCCGCACCACCCCGGTGTAGCCGCCGGGCGGGAGGAGCGCGACGATGGCCGATTCGCGCGGGTCTTTCGGCGCGAGTTTGGCCGCCACGATCGCGGCCGATTGCGCGTCCTTCCAGTCGTCGTCGAAACCGATCGTAGCGCCGTTTTCATCGTGCAGCTCGAGGGTCGGATCCTGCAACGGATTTGCGACCGAGCCGGCGAGCGACGGCCCAAGCCCGCGAACCACGATGGTGGACGCGCCGCCGCCACCGCCGCCGACGATGAAACCGCCGATGAGAATGTTGTCGCCCGTTTGCACGAAGCCGCGGGTGCTGATGTTGGCCAACTGCGAAGCCGCCGCCTGGTCGAGATCGTAGGCTTCGATCAGGCCGACGCCGGTGCCGTTGCCGTTGCCGCTCAGGATCGCGGTGTAAGCGCCGGGCGCGAGCGTGGCGAGGATGGCCGATTCGAGCGGGTTCTTGGGCGCGAGACCGGTGGCCTCGATCGCGGTCTTTTGCGTCGTCGCCCAATTATCGTTCGTCACCGTCGTCTTGTCGGGCTTGTGCAAAACCAGCACCGGATTGGCGAGCACGCCGCTCACTCCTTCGCTCGCGAGCGACGGCCCGAGACCGCGGATGAGCACTTTCTTCGGCGCGGTGCCGGTGATGATAAACCCGGCGATGAGCACGTTGTCGCCGGTCTGGACGTCGAGGCGGGTCGAGATATTGAGCAGATTGGACGGCACGATGCCGCCGGAGAACGTCGGATCGATGTTAATCGCGAGATCGGCCTGCCCGGAGCCGGCGCCGTTGTTGGCGTTGATCGTGACGATGAACGTCCCTTTCGCCGTCGGCTTGCCGGTGATGTAACCGGTCGTATGATTGACTGTGAGGCCCGCAGGCAACTTGGTCGCGCCGAAGCTGGTGGGATTGTTAGTTGCGTTTATCTGGTAACTAAACGCCGACCCCGGCGCGGCGTCCGCAGTCGTCGGACTGCTGATGACCGGCGCGCCGTGGACCACGCTCGTGATCTTCGCCGTCACGCCTTTTGCGTCGGTCGTGAGCATAATCCCGGCCTGGCTCGGCTGGGAGATGCTGGAAAAAGTGCCGGTCTTCGAGGCTGCGCTAAGGAGTTGGAACGTCTGCCCGACGGTCGGCGTGAAGCCATCGACCAGCCGCACCTTCAGCGTTCCGCCGAGTGTCGCCGCGCCTGTGACCTTGATCTGATCGTAATCTGTCCCCGCAGTCGTGCCGCCGATCTCGGCCACGTAAGTCGAGCCTGCGTCCTGCTCGTAAGCGCCGTTAATCGTGAGCATTCCTGGAGAATTTCCGGGCAAAACTTCGCCGCCCTGGCCGACAATCACCTTGCCGTTGATGTTGCCGTAACCGCTCAGGATCCCGTCTGTGCTCACGCGCAACGTCCCGTTCGCGCCGTAAGCGCCGGTGCCCACCGCCATCTTGCTCGCGGAATCGATCGAGACAAGCCCGGATTTGAAGATCGCGAGCCGGCTCCCGACCCGCATGGTCGCGCCATTCTGTACCGCGAGGGTGGAAACGATTGCGCTGGGCGGGTTGCCGGCGTTGCCGAGGTATAGATTATAGCTGTTCGTCCAATTGGAATTGTCCACCGTGATGGCCGCGTGACCCCCGGCGGAGGGCGCGGTCAGAAACGCCGTCTGCAGAGCCGCATTCGTCGCGGTGAAGACGCCCGAGCCGAATCCGCCAATCAATTCCGCGCCGGAATCGGTGAAGCTCGAGCCATATACATCCATTTCACCGCGCGAACCGTCATTATTGCCGAGGACGAGATGGATGCTCTCGTCCGAGGGAAAAACGATCACGCCGCCGGAATCGGCATCGAGATAACCTTCGCCGCTTTCCCCGACCACCGCGGCCTTCTTCACCGTCAGGCTGCTCCCCGAATCACTCACTTCAACCGACCCGAAACTCGCGGAACTATTAGCGATAACTACATCGGCTACGACGGTATCCGTAATCTTGCTCCCGCTGCGCGCGATGAGCTGGCCGTTGCCGTTATCACCGACAATGAAATCGGCCCCGGCTTTAAGGATCGCCCCGTCCGTCAGCGTCACGTTGCCGTTGCCGGCCGCCGATTCCCCGATCGAAACCCCGGCCGACAGGCTCGCATCGATCAAAGATCCGGCGCCGTCCGCGGTCAACGTCCCGGTCGAACCTCCGCCCAGGCCGACCCCGAGGACCGCGCCGCTGTCGATCAGGAGATGTCCGGCGGAGGAAATGTCGAACTCGCCCGTCCCATTCTGCCCGACGACGAACCCGCCCGATTGATCTTCCCACAACGTCCCGGCGCCGGAAAGGGTCACCATCCCGTAGCCGCCGGACTGCGAACCGATCTGCGTCGTGCCGCTATCGACCACCGCGCCGCTCCCGACCGAGAGGGAAAAGCCCGGCTCGGGCGCAGCGTAGCCGATGAACATCGTCTCCGAAGTGCTGACCGTCGTCCCCGCGCCCGTCCAATGCCCCCCGCCGCCGATGCCGCCGGAGCCATTGAGCGTCGTCTGGCCGCTCACGGTCAGGTTTCCGCCGTCGGTAATGTCGAGAAAGCCGGCCGTGACGAGGAGATTCTGATCGACTGCGAGCGAAGAACCGGCGCCATCAATCGAGATCGTCACACTCTGCCCGTTATTGACCCCGTTCGCGCGCGTCGTGCCGCCGCTTTCGAGGGTGAGATTGAGATTCGAGGCGGTTGAGTTCACAATCAGCGACCCGCCGCTCGCCGCATACGCCTGCGTTCCCGAGGGCAGCGTCGAGACCGTCTCCGAACCGCCATCCATAATCTGAATCCCCTTCCCCGTGTCCGTGCCGGTGACCAGGTTCCCGCCATCGACCACGATGAAAGAACAGCTCGAGGCGTGGCAAATCCCGCTCCCCTCGAGCGTGAACCCGGACGCCGTCGTCGCTGTGAAACTGCCGGAGACCGACAGCGTCCCCGCGCCGCTCAGCGCCATGACCGACCCGCCGCTCGCGGTCACGCTATAGCTATTGAGCGCCGCCGTATCGCCGCCCCCCGGCGGCCCCTGCGGCGGCGGGAAATAAGTGCCGCCGGAATAGCGGCCCCATTGCGTGTCGGAAAAACTCCCGTCCGCCGCGCGCGAATAATCGTCGCCGCGCGAGATGGGCGCGAGGATCAAGACCAAGCTCGCCATCAGCAGCGCAGCTTTGTTCGTCAGAGACATAAGACGCCTTTCGTTAAATTGTGGGCCGAGAATGCCAAACCGGCCGCGTTTGACAAGCAAAATCTCACGCTGGCCGTTGCCCTCAGCGGAGAAGAATGTGAAGCAGGAATTCAGGAAAGAGAAACGAAGCGCTCTCGCCTAACGAGTAAAGGCGCGTTATTTGTGTCGATAGTTAGCTTGACCCCTATTCACTTGGAATAACTCCGCGCTCCCATCGTTTGTCATCCCGAGGCAGGCGCAGCGCGCCGAGGGACCTCACCCAAGGTCTCGGACAGACGAATGAGAGAGCATGAGCACGTCAGAGCCAGTGTGAGGTCCCTCGCCGTCTGCGCGGCTCGGGATGACAAGATGGCGGACGCGCGCTGGGACTGGCGAGTGATTGATTGGCCGAGGCCACGCCGGAAAGAAGTTGGCCGACTTCACTCCGCGGTCCCATCGTTTGTCATCCCGAAGCAGGCGAAGCACGCCGAGGGACCTCACCCAAGGTCTCGGATGGACGAATGAGAGAGCATGAAGCACGTCAGAGCCAGTGTGGGGTCCCTCGCCGTCTGCGCGGCTCGGGATGACAAGATGGCTGACGCGCTCGGAATAACTCCGCGCTCCCATCGTTTGTCATCCCGAGGCAGGCGAAGCGCGCCGAGGGACCTCGCCCAAGGTCGCGGATGGCCAGCTCCCAGGGTTGCTCCCGGAAGGGAAAGCGCGGCCCGGAAGCATCCCTATTCCCTGCGCTCCCCGCGGTGACTTCGCACAAGAGAAAGTGCGAGGTCCCTCGCCGCGCTTCGCCGCCTCGGGATGACAACGCGCCGACGTTCTCGCCGTGGAACGTGGACTTCGCATTGCTCGGCTCTCGCCAGCTTTCCCGGACGGAGCGGCGGGAAGCTGGGCGCGCGCGGGCCACGCCGTCCTTGCGAGCTTCGACTTCTTGCGCGCCGGAAGCGCGGACAACGCCGCCCGCCCCCTCAAGCATGCTGCTTTTGCCGGGAACTCTGAAGGTTGACGACCCGATCAGCCTGATTTCGCGCTGAAGCAGGCTGCTTCTGATGAGAAGCAACCATGCTTGACCGCCCAGGCAGGCTGCTTCCGCGCCCAAGCATGCTGCTTTTACCCACAAGCATGCGAGCTTGACCACTAAAGCAGCATGGTTCGGCATTGAAGCATGCTGCTTTTGCGTGGAAGCAACAAGGTTGAAAGGCAAAGCAGGCTGCCTCAGCGCCGCAGCAACAGAGCTCGTGTCTAAAGCAGGAATGTTTGGCGGTTAAGCGAATGGCTTCCCCGGCCGGCGATCGTGATCAAAAATCTTTTCCTCCCGTGGCACCAAATAAGCTTGAGGAAAGCGATGACCATGAAGACGAACGCGCGCGTCAGTCACGCCTTCACCCGCTTCAACTCGGCAAGGCTGATCGAATTCATTCGAAACTTCCTCAAGCTGATGGCGAACAATGCGGCCTTCCTCGACCCCGATCCACCCTTGGATACGATCGAGACATCCACGGATCAATATCAAAAGCTCGTGCAGCAGGCCCTGAGCGGCGACCGCAAGATCATGATGGCGCGCCGGATCTTCCGTCCCAGCCTCATCGTTCTCGTGCGGGCCGAAGCCGATTATGTCCAGAAGGCCAGCAAAGGCAATCCCGTCGTCCTCGTCAGCAGCGGCTTCGCCGCGATCAACCCGCGCCAACCGATCGGCCCGCTCGATCCGCCGGCGGGTCTCACCCTTTCCTACACCACCCTCAGCGGCCAGCTCCGGATCAAGTTCAAGCCCGTTTACGGCGCCCGCAGCTACAGCATTCAGATCGCCCCGAATCCCAACGGCCCCTGGGCCGATGCTCTCCTCTCCACGCGCAGCGCCAACCTCATCGAGGGATTCATCCCGGGCACGCGCTACTGGATACGCGTCCGCGCCAACGGCACGCGTCACACGAGCGGCTGGAGCATGCCGAATTCCATCATGGCGGTGTAATTTTCGCGGCGTGGCGAAGGACCCACCCCCGTCGCACGCTGGCGGAAAATATTCCGACCCCGTGAGGGCCGGCGCAGCCTTTGCACGGGCGTGGGCAATTTTCCTATTGCCAAGCACTCGAAAAACCAGGCAAGCTCCGCGAGATGCGCTCCATTGTGCTTCCGCTGTCTTCGCCACCCACCGCCGGATTAAACGGAATTATTCCGTCGAATACTCGTTAGGCGTCATCGACATGTCGATCCAAGATTGGGGAGCTATTGGTGAGGTCGTCGGTGCAATTGGCGTGATTCTCACGCTTGGATACTTGACGACCCAGATACGCCAAAACACCCGGCAGCTTCAGAGTCAGGGACATCAGGGGATGACCGACTCATACAATGTCCTTTTGGCTCAGCTCCTCGCGGACGATTCGCTTTTTAAGACTGCGGTCCGAGGCTGCCAAGACTGGGAAAGTCTCTCGGCCTTCCAGCAAGCAAGACTTCACCTGTTCTTCAATGAACATTTACTGCATTTTCGAATGGCGTTCCAGCTTCACGACAAAGGCGCGATCGATGATGATGTTTATCGAAGCATCGAAGGCATGCACATCAGATTCATGGCAAATCCCGGCAATCGAGTCTGGTGGAAGATGGTCGGTGAATCGCTCGTGGAGGATCAATTGGCGCGTATAATCAACAAAAAATTAGCGAGCGTCGAAGGCACAAATCACGCGACGACCGAGGCGTGGACATTCTTCGACCCTAAAAACTGGCGCGATTCACATGACGCCTAACCAAGCGATGCAGCGAACCGCTGGCCGCACCGCGTTCTAGCTTTCGATGACTTCCACATTCAACCAGCAGCCACACGCGTCCTCGCCAGCGGTCGCTGATCTTGGGTCTCGTTAGATGCAAATACGCACCTTGTGACAGTATCTTGGCCACGGCTGATCGGTATCGCCTCGGGCATATTCGGTGCGGCCCTTGCAGCCGCGTTTGCAGCTCAGCTTGCGATGTCGAGCTCCGTCCGAGAGCTCCAGGGATCCGCCCGGCTAATTCCTATGATTTGTGGCTGCGTGTTCTTATTTCTGGCGTTCCCGCTCTTCACGGGACGCGAGTGGGCCCGCAAAGCTCTCCTTCTTGCCATTTATATTACTATGGCGATTTCCTTTTCTCTCATGGTCTTTCAGCAGTCATCTTCCGCCTCGCATCCGGCCCTCCGCTTGCTAATTGGTGGATGCGCGCTTGTCGCTGCTCTCACACCACCCGCTTTCATTTTGGCTGTCCTGCATCACGCTGACATCAAGCGCGCATATCGGACGAACGAAGCACCTGACCAGGCGATGGAGCGAACGGCGGAGGGCGGGCAGCTCGACTTATGAGATGACTTTCACCCTTCCGCTCCGCGCCAGGCGCGCCCTCGTCCGCCGTCGCTCATCTTATTCTCGTTAGGCCCGATGGTCCGCGCCTACCAATATCTGTTCTATCGATTGCATGCGTGGCGCTCCTTCGCCAGCGGTGGCTGATCTTATTCTCGTTAGGCCTACCACCGACGAAACTCGCTGCCCATGAGGACGACCAAATACCTGGCTTGTCCCAGTGAGATAGTCGAGGCGCCGGTTGGCGTCGTGTGGAAGCTGCTGACCGACATCTCCGGCTGGGGCAATTTCTTTGACCTTCGCGTGACCAGCGTCGAACCGCCGGGGCCGGCGGCCAAGGGCCAGCGCATGCTCGGTGAGACTGGCCCACGCTGGCTGCATCTGGGTGGCTCCTTCGAATACACCCTCGTCGACGAGACGCATTACAAGCTTGAACTGGAGGTGAGGCTGTCACTTGGCCTGACGGTGCACGAGGCGCTGGACTGCGTTCCGCTTGAGGACGGGCGATGTCGCGTCAATTACCATTGCAATTTTGGTTTCCCAGGCGGTTGGCGAGGTCGGCTCATGCGCCTCCTGCTCCGCCGCGGATTGAAGGAAGGCCCTGCTGATTCGCTCTCGCGGTTGAAACGCGCTGCCGAAGAAGAACATCGCGGTTGCGCGCGCGGGGCAGGTCGCGTCGGCCCCCGGCTTTCGGATGCCGAGCCCGGGCTGAGCGAGCCTAAGCGTGCCCTGGCGCAAGCAGAAGGAGACGAGTATCGTCAAATATGATTGTTCGGCCAAGGCCTAACCAGCCGATGCAGCGAATCGCTGGCAGCTCCGCGTTCCAGCTTCCGATGACTTTCACATTCAATCTGCGGCAACGCGCGCCCTCGCCAGCGGTCGCTGATCTTATTCTCGTTAGGCGACGCAATCCCGTCCATGCGCTACGGTCACCCGATACAAGAGGGAATTGAAGGCCGATGAAGGCGGCCATTATCGCGCGCTACGGGTCGCCCGGCGTGATCGAGGTGCGCGATGTCCCAGCGCCGGCACCCGGACCGGACGAGGTGCTGGTGCGGGTCCACGCCGCGACGGTCAACCGGACTGATTGTGGCGAGCTTCTGCACCCGACAATCATAAGGTTTCTGACCGGCGCCGGTGGGTCGCGGCGGAACATTCTTGGCCTGGATTTCGCAGGGACGATCGAAGCCGTCGGCGCGGCGGTCAGCCTGTTCAAGCCCGGGGAGCGCGTTTTCGGGATGTGCGGGTCGAGGAATAACGGCGCCCAGGCGGAGTATTTCTGTGTGCCTGAATCGGGGGCGATCGCGCAGATGCCCTCGAATCTCCGCCTCGATGAGGCGGTCATCTGCGAAGGCGCCTTTTACGCCAGGCCGATCATCGAACATTTCGCGCTGAAACCCGGCCACCGGATCTTGATCTATGGCGCGTCCGGCGCGATCGGCACGGCTGCGCTGCAACTGGCCAAAGATCGCGGCGCGGAGGTGGTCGCGGTCGTGGCAGGCCATCATCTGGAACTGGCGCGGTCGCTCGGCGCCGACCAGGCGGTCGATTATACGACCGACGAATTCGATCGGATTGGCCGCAGCTTCGACTTCGTGCTGGACGCGGTGGGAAAGCTGGGCATCCGGCGCTGGCGTCGATGGCTTAAGCCCGGGGGCGTTTTCGCGGCGACGGATCGCGGCCCCTGGTCGCAGAATCTGCTCTTCATCCTCTGGTCGAAGGTGACCGGAAGCGGGCGGGTGGTGATTCCCCTGGCGAAGCGGGGAAGCGGGCAGGCGTTCGTGAACGAACTACGGGACAAGATCGAAGCAGGCCGATTCGTCCCTGTGATCGATCGCAGATATCCGCTCGCCGCGATCGCCGATGCCTATCGTTACGTCCAGACCGGAGAGAAGGCTGGCGTGGTGGTGATCGATGTCGTCACCGAGGGCCGGCCGACCGAGCCTTGAAGCTGAAATCCAAAGTTACTCTCCGACCGCAGACCGAGAGATACGCTTGTGCCTCGCTTGCGATACACGCGAAGATCAATCGTAATCCCACGGTCGCCGATCTTGAGTGGCCAATCCATTGGCTGGCGCGCGAGAAGATTGAAGGACGAATTATGATTGGATGAAGTGAAATAAGAGGACCGCGTTGGTCGGGGTTCTCCTTTTCTCGTTAGGCAAAGTTTGTTCGCGCAGCGGTGGATCATTCGCTCCGTTGAAAAGCGAAACGGCAGGCCGGAGTGAACCAGCCTGCCGTTCGCGTGATTGCCTGCTCTCGAGAACTAGTGAACGGTCGCGGCGACGGCGGCCTGGGCGTTGATGAGGCCGAAGCCGTCGGTCGGCGCCCAGCCGTAGCCGATGCGATTGTTGATCGTGCCGTTGAACGTACCGCCATCTGCGGTGGTGCCGCTGAACGCCATGCCGACCGCGGTCGTGGAGCTAAGGGTAGTGCCGTTGGGCAGCGAAACGCCACCGCCAAAGATGTCGGCGCAATAGTAAGTGCCGCCGCTGGTGGCGCTGGTGACCAGGTTGTAGGTGTTGCCCGTGGTAGCCGACCGGGCGAGGCCGCGGCCGACGGTGAATTCGAGCAGGCTGCCCGGCGCGAAATTACCCGGCGGGATGGTAATCGTCATGGTGTAGTACTGGTTGGTGCTACCCGAGAGATTTGTGAAGGCCGCGGTCGCGCCCGTGACGCCCGTGCCGAGAGTGAATGCCTTCGAGCTCGGGAAGAAGGCGACGCCGGGCAGGCTGTTCTCGAAGTAAGTGACGGTACCGCCGACAGTCGTAGAGTTCAGGCTGTAAATCACACCGTTATTGCCGCCGCTCGGGTTGCCCGCGGTGGCGCTGGTGCCGCCGGGGTTGAAGACAAAGCTTGTGATGCTGCTGCCGCCAATGTAGGAGATGGTGAAGGCGTTGGTGTCGTTACTGCCAGTGTTGGCACTGCTGTCGGAATCGCTGGAGATCGTAATTACGACTTTACCCGAGCCGGTCGAGCCGCCGGTGATGCGGGCCGCGCCGGAGGAGAAGTTCGGATCAAGATCGTGCGCGTAGGTGTTGTTCTCCAAGAGCGTAGTCATCTGCGCCGGGGTGATGGAGTGATGACCGCTATGCGCCTGGAGGACCAATGCCGCGATCGCGGCGGCATGCGGGCCGGCCGCGCTCGTGCCGGAGAAGTTTCCGTTCGTGTCCGGATCGCTTGACGAATCGCTGGCGAAGAAGCTCATGTTCGATGAGACGTTGGCCGCATCATTCGCGGCAAAATGCGGCTGCAATCGAATCTCGGGAGTGCCGAGCGGGTTATTCATCTTATCGAAATAGATCGTGACCGGGCCCGGCGAGGTAAAAGTCTCAGGCAAGCTTGGACGAAACACGCCGTAGGCAGCCATGCCGTTGCAGGTTTCGGCCATGGCGTGGCCGCCGGTGGTGACCGTGTTATAGCTGAAATATTCCGCCGGTCCGAGGCCGCTGGCGCCGTTACCCGGGATAACATAGCGGACGTGGGTTGCCGCCGTCGGGGCGGTCGAGACGTTCGCGCGGGCGATGACGAATTGCACCTGACTGCCGGTGGTCGGAACGGTGTATCCAAGCTGGAGCGGCTCATCCGTCGCGATGCCATTGGTGACGAGCGAGCTGGTCGGAATATAATTGCCCGAGGTATCGAATACGAGCAGGCTGACCTGTGTGCTCACCGTGTTACCGCTAAAGCCGGTGGTGGAATAAAGATTGAGGGTGTAGGCGCCCATCGTCGTGCTGTAATGTCCGACGATGACCTGATAGCCCGTGCCGGTGGTCGGAGCGACGAATCGCACCACTTCGTCAACCGAGTTATCCTGCCGCGGGACAACCGTGCTGCCATCCGGGGCCAGGATGGTGATGGCACCGTCGAAGCCGTCGCCGTTGGCGATTTCGTCCAGCTCGTAGATCGTGCCGGCAATCAATGACGGGGTGATGTTAAAGGTGTAGGCGTTGTCGGTCGAGGCGGTGTAATTGCCGGCCTGCGTCCAGATCAGGATCTCGTTGTTCGGCGTTGCGGTCTGGTCGTAAGGCTCGTTCCATTGCAGGACGGTCGGGGTGGAGCTATTCGACGGATCGTTTACGGTCTGGGCGACATCCTGTTGTCCGGCGGCGGGATTAAAGTTATGGAAGCCGCCGGCGTAAAGGCTCGCCGGGACGTTCGCGAGGTTAATGTTCGTGCCTGTGAGTGCGGAGTTCGTCGCCGAGGTCAGGCCGGTGCCGTTCGCGACCCAGCGCAGGGCGGAATCGTAGCCGTTGGTGCCGATGTCATTTCCCGCGCTCGAGAAATAAGCGACGCCGGCCCCGCTCGCGTCATCGACGCCGTCACCGATGATGCCGTCCTGGAAATAAGGCTCGTCATAATAGCCGACGTCGTCGCATTCCGTATCGGCGGCGAAAGTCTGGCCCGGGTTCGTGTAACCGGCGATACCGGCGAGACCGCGAATGACGTTGGCGAAACCGACTTCGCCGGTGTCAGCGGTGCCGAAAGCGACTGCGGCCTTGGGGGCCATTTTGTAAACAATCTGGCACATGCCGCGGCCTTCGTCGTCGCTCGAGGTGGACGAAAGGTCATCGAGGAAAACGTAAACCGGCGTGGTGTTGACCGGATTGTTGGCAGCACCGGGGAGATCCCAGTTCGTCACGTCGGTCGAAGCTGGTTTCGCAGTGTGCGCATTGTAGCTGTTCGAAATGCAGGCGACCTGCATGCCCTGGCCTTCGTAGTCGCTCGAGGCAGATGCGTTGTAAAACATGTTGAGCTGATCGACACGCTCCTGCGTGACGCCCGAGTCGAAATCGGTGCCGAGCTTAGCCAGCGTTTCGCCGACCGTGCTAGGCGGCAGCGTTACTTTTTGCGCCTCGGCGTTGACCTTGGCGTGGCGCGGACGCCATTCGAGAATGACCGCGGCAACGCCCGGGGCCTGGGCCAGTTTCGGGACATCAGAGACCGCGACATACGCGTTCATGATTCCGACGCCGCGATATTTCGTATCCACGGCGGTGACAGTGACGGATTTGATCGTCTCAATGATGTTCGCGCGCGTCTGCTTGAGGTTGAACTTGCCGTTGAGCGTGATGCGCACGAGCAGGCGGCCTTTGGCGTCGCCTAACGAACTCGCTGCGACCATCGCGGTCGCTTCGTCGGTGTAGGATTTGCCGTTGAAATTGACCAGGCCGGGAAGCTGCCGGCCGTTGGCGTTGTTGATCGCGAGATCGCTTGCGACCAGCTTGTCGAGGCCGTTGCCAAGATTGGCCGGCACGGGACGCGCCTGCGTAGTTTCGCAATTCAGGGCCGCAAGAGCGACGAGCATCGCGGCCGCGGAGGCGAAGCGGCGCGAGAATCGATTCGAAAATGTTTTAAATGTGATCATAAAAGTACGGTAATGGACGTGGATCTATTGTGTTTTTGAAAAGTTGTGCGGAACTGCGTCTTAGATCGACGCGCCGCTCGCTGCGACGACCGGAGCTTGACGTTTCGTCCGCAGCCTGCTCAGGCAAACCGCGACGCCCGCGCCGAGCACGAGCATGACGAAACTGGAAGGCTCGGGAATGAGGTTCGGGTTAATCGCTCCCTGGGTCGCGCTCAGGGTGATGGTGTAGTCACCCGTTTCCGGATAATAAGTTGCGCCGTCGAAATTGCTCTCCGTTTGCGGATTGAGGTTCGCCGCCATGCCGCGCACCTTCGTCGTTGGCTGATCGAGAGTAAAAAGGAGCTGGCTGTTGAGATTGATCGGTTCGTTCCCGGAAAGGCTGATGCCGATGTAATAGGTGCCAGCCGTGAGAGTCATTAAAAGAGAGTTACCCGCCGGAAGCGCCGCTTGCAGGCTCGAGTTACTCGAGTCGTCGTTGGCCATGATCGGCACGCCGGCAGAGTTGAAGAGAAAGAGCGAGGTATCGATCCCCGCGTTGCTGCTCGCGACGGCCGAAAATGAAGTCGTGCTCGTGATCGTGATGGCAAAGAGATCGGCGTCGATCGAAGTGCTGATCGTGCCGACGATGCTCGTCAGCGGAACGCCGGCAATGCCCGTGCTCGCAGCGGTCGCGAGCGTTTGCCCGGCGTCGATCACTTCGGTGTAGCTTTGAGCGTTGGCCGGAGCGGTGACCCAGAGCAAGCAGGCCGCAGCCATACTCACAGCGAGAATTGATTTTTTGTTATGTGACATAGGTTAGTTTAAAAAAGTCTGCTTGGTTAATTGGCGGCGGAGGCTAGGGAAAACTTTCTGAAGGTCAAGCTTATTATTTCAAATCTTCGAAAATAATTTTCCGGCGCCCAAAGATTTACGAAATTTTGGATGCGGCGCGCGCGGTTTCGAGGCTCGAAATTCGAGACCCGCCCTCGTTTCTTTCGCACTCGGAAGTCTTATACTCGTTAGGCCGGCGGATCGTGCTGCGCGCTCCGCTTTTTTTTCGCCGGCGTTTTGTTCGCTTGACGCCGCTTCCCGGACTTTATAAAGGTGGGAATGATTCGATCTCACAAATTGCAGAGCCGCGTTTCTCGCCGACGCGAAATGACGACGCGCGCGGCGACATTTCTTTCTCTTCTTCTCTTCGCGTGCGCCGGACGCGAAGCATTCGGCCAGGGGTTCACCGGAATTTTTGGCGGCGGACCTTTCTATATTAATGCGGCCAATAATATCACCGAGATCGAGAACTCCGGTTTCACCGAAGCGATCGTCTGGAGCGTGGAAGTGAAAAGCAACGGCGACCTGAATTTCAACGGCGAATTCCCGCTCACTTCGAATGGCGCCTACATCGGCGACCAGACCCATCCCGATTTCGCATCGAATATGGCGCAGTTGAAACAGGGCACGGTCAAGCGCGTCACCTTCAGCATCGGCTCGTCCAACGTCGGCGATTGGCAGGACATCACGTCGCTCGTCCAATCGCAGGGCACCGGGCCGGGCAGCATTCTGTATAAGGATTTCGCGGCGCTGAAGGCGGCCATCCCGGCGCTCGACGCGATCGATTTTGACGACGAGAACAGTTTCGACTCGCCGACCACGATCGCGTTCGCAGTCATGCTCGGGAATCTTGGCTACCACTGCAACCCGGACGCCTTCGACAACAACAGCTATTGGGAAAACGTCGTCTCGCAAACCAACGCGCAGCTCCCCGGCACGATCGACGGCGTGCATCTGCAATGTTATGCCGGCGGCTCGGGCAATAGCCCATGCAACGGCTGGGATTTCGGCGCCGTCCCGGTCTGGCCGGGATTGTGGGACGCGGACGACTCCCCGACCGAAGTGCAGAACATCTTGACGAACTGGAACACCCAGTGCGGCATTAACGGCGGCTTCATGTGGCTCTACGACGACTTCGTCGGCAACGGCCTCGCCGCGCAGTACGCGAACGCCATCAACACCGCGGTCAGCGGCGTCGGTTTCACTCTTTCCGGGCCATCCACCGTCTTCCTGGATGAAAACGGCAGCGCCCAGGCCGTCATCACGATTACGCCGAAGAATGGCTTCAAAGGCCAGATCGACCTGACCGCCTCCAACCTGCCCTTTGGCGTGACCGCGACCTTTGCGGGCAACGGGACGAAGCGCCGCCTCTCCCTCACCGCCGGCGCGCAAACGGCGACCGGCTTTTACACGGCCAACGTCACCGGCACCTCCGGCGCGATCCACACCAGCTTTTCCTTCACCCTCGCGATCAGCGCGGCCAAGGGAACGACCGGGAGCGGCACGCCGGCCGATCTTTCCTCCGTTTTTAATCTCAACGGTATCTATAAGGATGGCGCGACCTATTCCGGCGGCGGTCTCGACGGCCAGGGGTATTCTTATTCGGCCAATCTCCTCGGTGCCTCGCGCGTGCTGGTGAATGTGCTCTACGATTTCGGCCGCGCGAATAAACCGGACGCGATCGCCTGCGGCGGCCAGGTCGTGACCTTGCCGGCGGGACAATTCTCCCGTCTCATCCTGCTCGGGACGGCGATTGAGGGAAATCAGAGCGGCCAGGTCTTCACCATTAACTATACGGACGGCACCTCGGCGCAATTCAAGCAAAACCTGAGCGACTGGTTCACGCCGCAGAATTATCCGCACGAAACCGAAGCGGTCGCGATGCCGTATCGCGATTTCGACGACGGCACGAAGGATCTGCGGACCTTCAACCTCTACGCCTACCGCTTCACCTTGACCTCGACGAAAACGGTGCAAAGCATCACCCTGCCGGCTAATCCCGACGACATCGTGCTCGCGGCCACCCTCGTGCCCTGACGATTTCGGAATTCGACCAATCATCGCGCATGAAAAGTCGTTCCGCCCTCCTCGCGGCCGTCGCCCTCGCGGCGGCCGCCGGCGCCTTCGCGGCCACGCCTTCCCCTTCCCCCGCGGGCCTCGACCCAGCGGCCATCGCGAAGATCGATCGCATCGCCCAGGACCAGCTGAAGAAAACCGGCGCGCCCAGCGCCTCGATCGCAGTCGTGCGGGAGGGCCAGCTCGCCTACACCCACGCCTACGGCACGGCGAACCTCGAACGCCACCTCGCCGCCACGGCGGAGATGCAATACAGCATCGGCTCGATCAGCAAACAATTCGCCGCCTCCGCCCTTCTCCTCCTCGCGCAGGAAGGCAAGCTCTCGCTCGACGACAAGCTCGCCCGCTGGTTTCCCGACCTCACGCGCGCGAACGACGTGACCGTGCGCGAAATCCTCTCCATGACCGCGGGCTACCAGGATTTCTGGCCGGAAGATTACGTCATGCCCACGATGATGAAGGCGACTCCGGCCGACGCCATCCTCACCGGCTGGGCGCGCAAGCCGCTCGACTTCGAGCCGGGCACGAAATGGCAATATAGCAACACCAACTACGTCATCGCCGGCCTCATCGCGGAGAAGGCGAGCGGCGGCGAGCTCTTTCCCTTCCTCCAAAAACGCATCTTCCAGCCGCTCGGCATGTCCAGCGTGACGAACAGCGACGCGGCCGCGCTGCCCGCCAACGAACCGATGCGCTATCAGCGCTTCGGCCTCGGTCCGCCGCGTCCCGCGCCGAAGGAAGGCGCGGGCTGGATGTTTGCCGCCGGCGAGCTGGCCATGACGGCGGGCGACCTCGCGAAGTGGGACATTTCGATGATTAACCAAACGGTGCTGAAACCGGAATCCTACCACGAAATGGAAACCGAAACGCTGCTCAAGAACGGCGCCGGCACCCGTTACGGCCTCGGCGTCAGTGTCAGTCTCGTCAATGGCCGGCGCATGATCTCGCACGGCGGCGAAGTCTCCGGTTTCACGGCGCAAAACGCGGTTTATCCCGACGACAAGGCGGCCGTTGTCGTATTAACCAATCTCGATGCCTCCGGCGCTTCGCAGGAGATCGCCAATAAAATCGCCGACCAGGTCCTCTTTGCGCCCGCCACCGCGGAAGGCCCGCTCGCCCAGGCCAGGAAAATCTTCGCCGGTTTGCAGCACGGGAAGATCGATCGCGCGCTTTTTACCGACAACTGCAACGCCTACTTTACGAGCACGGCCCTGCACGACCTCGCCGCCAGCCTGAAACCACTCGGCCAGCCGAAAAGCTTCATCGAATCGTCGCAAGGCCTGCGTGGCGGCATGACTTTCCATCATTACACCGTCGAGGCCGGGGGCAAGACCCTTTCCATCATCACTTACACGATGGCGGATGGGAAACTGGAACAATACATCGTCGCCGCGGAGTAACGTCGCGGCCAGGGCTTATTTTCGCCCGCGTTCGCCGCGCACCTCCCCGCCACGATTGTCGTTTTCCCAAAGATCACGCAACGCAGCTCGCCACGACTGTCGTTTTCACACGGAGCGCACGACGCAGCTCGCCACGACTGTCGATTTCACACGGAGCGCGCGTTTGGGCTCGTAACGATCGTCGAATTCACACGGAACACGCGATCGGGTGTAAAACGATTGTCGTATTCACACCGAACACGCGATCGGGGTCAAAACGATTGTCGTATCCACGCCGAACGCGCGATCGGGGTCAAAACGGTTGTCGAATTCATCTCATTCGCGCGATCCGTGGGCCCGCGATTGTCTTTTCGGCCTCTTCCGCGCGATTCCGGGCGCGGCGATTGTCGTTTTCCCGTCTCTGCCTCGCACCCCAGCGCGAAGAACGTCGTGGCGCCCTCCGCGCCCCCGAGTATTTCGCCAGGACAATCGTTGCGACCGCGGCGCTTTCTTTGATCGGCCCGCATGAGTCGCAAGGGAGTCGTGGCCGCCGCGCGCGGGCCGGGGAAGTCCTTTACTCGTTAGGCCGCGGCGCGCTTCGGCCCGGGAGAACGCGGGCCGCGAATCCGCCGCCGCCCGCGCCCCGCTTGCGCTGCGCGCACCGATTTTCCCTCGCGGCCGAGCGCCGGCGAGTGCATGACGCAAATGTAATAATTTTTAGCTTGGCTTATTGAGACGTTTCTAAGATTCAGGCTGCCGGTTAGCGCGCTCAGGCATTTAAAAATCTTAATTATCATGAAAAAATCCGCGGCTTCTCGCTCTGGTTTCATCGTTCTGCGAACCTCGTTAGGCGCGCTCTTCGTCGCCCTCGGCTTCGCTCTCGCGCTTTGCGCGCTCGGCCTCTTCACCCGTTCTTCGTTTGCACAAAGCAGCAACAGTGGCTCGACGATGAAGAATGGAATGACCGTGATTCCTTCCTATCACAACGACACTTCGCGGCCGCTCCGCGACATCGTGAAAGATTGGAAACCCGAGATCCAGCAGGAGCACGAAGGCCCGGAGAATCCGCACTTCGCAAACGACCACGTCGATGGCCAGGACCCGGTCGTGCAAAGACGTATCGGCAATGCGAAGGTGAAAGCGAACATCCCCTCCACCACCCTGAATTTTGAAGGCGTTGACTTCCCCGGCGTCGGCTGCAGTTGCGCGCCGCCGGATACGAACGGCGAAGTCGGCGCGACGCAATACGTCCAGATCGTGAACGAAGGTTATCAGGTCTTCGATAAGACAACCGGCAACAGCACGCTCGGCCCGGTCGCGATTACCGCGGTCTGGAGCGGTTTTGGCGGCGTTTGCCAGACGAGCGGCTTCGGCGATCCCGTCATGCTTTACGATAAAATCGCGGGTCGCTGGTTGATCAGTCAATTCGCCGGCAGCGGCAGCATCCCGACGGATGAATGCATCGCGATCTCGACCTCGAGCGACGCGACCGGCAGTTACAATCGTTACGGTTTCCATCTCGGCTCGAACTTTTTCGATTACCCGAAGATCGGCGTCTGGCCCGACGCCTATTACATGTCGATGAACGTTTTTAACTCCGGCGGCACATCTGATCTCGGACCGCAGCCGTTTGCTTTCGATCGCGTGAACATGCTCGCCGGAAATCCCGCGACCATGATCGCCGGCACGATTCAAAGCGGCCAGTCACTCATGCTGCCGGCTGACCTCGACGGCACGACGCCGCCGCCGTCCGGCGCGCCCAATTCCTTCCTCGTTTACCCGAGCACAAACACTTATCGCATTTACCATTTTCATGTCGATTTTACGACGCCGGCAAATTCGACCTTTACCCTTTTCGCTAACCCAGCCGCGGCGACCTTTACTCAGTTGTGTGCCTCAACGCGCGCCTGCGTGCCGGAAAAAGGTGTCACTTCTGGAAACTACGTCGATGGCATCGGCGACCGTCTCATGCATCGCAACGCCTACCGGAATTTCGGCGATCACGAATCGCTCGTCAGCAATTTCACCGTCAACTCCGGCGGCGTCGCGGGCATTCGCTGGTTCGAGCTCCGCAACCCGACCAGTGGCCCGGTTACGGTCTATCAGCAGAGCACCTACCAGCCCGACTCGACCTGGCGCTGGATGGGAAGCGCGGCCATGGATGGCGCGGGCAATCTCGCCCTTGGTTTCAGCGCCTCCAGCTCGACCATCAATCCGCAGATTCGTTATGCGGGACGCCTCGCGGGCGATCCCTTGAATTCCCTCGCCCAAGGCGAAGCTCATCTCTACGACGGCGCCGGCAGTCAGAGCGGAACGGGAAACCGCTGGGGCGATTACAGCGCGATCTCGATCGACCCGGTCGATGACGCCACCTTCTGGTACACGCAGGAATATTATTCCACCACCACCACCTATGGCTGGAAGACGCGCATCGGCAACTTCCAATTCCCGCCCGTCCCCGGGCTCGTCTCCGCCGTCTCGCGCCTCACCCATGCAGGCGTGGGCGACTTCGATGTCAATATGCCGCTGACCGGCACGACCGGAGTCGAATGCCGCCAGCCTCCTTCGGGCACCTACAACATCGTCCTCACCTTTACCGTGCCGGTGACTTCCGGCGGCGCCTCGGTCACGAGCGGCGTCGGCACTGCGGGCACGCCGATCTTTTCCGGTAACACCATGACCGTTCCGCTGACCGGTGTCTCCTCCGCGGAAGTCGCGACCCTGACCGTCAGCAGCGTCAACGGCCTCCTTCCTTCCGCCAGCGTCAACCTTGGTTTCCTCGTCGGCGACGTCAACGCCGATCGCTTCACCAACGGCGGCGACACCATCCAGGTGCGGGCCGCTTCCGGCGCGGATGTGGATGCGACAAATTTCCGTGACGATATTAATCTTGACGGATTCATTAATGGTGGTGATACAACGATCGTGCGCAACGATTCCGGCAATTCGATTCCGTAAATTCAAACCGAACACAGCTTCCAAACCGCGAACAAAAATAACCATGAAAAAGCTACTCATCCTTCTCGCCGCGCTCTCCTGCAGCATCGCCGGCCTAACGACCACCTCGGCGCAGACCGCCACCTTTGTTTATAACAATGGCGTGAACTTCGGCACCTACACGCCGGGGTCGAGCTTCACCTTTTCGATCGACCTCGTCTTCACGCCGGGCGGAACGATTACTAACCTGGAAGGCTTCTCCTATTGGTTCCAGCAAAACAACGCCTCGCCTTATTACTTCTCGATCACGAACCGCGACATCACCGGAAGCCTCTTTACCGACCTGCAAACCCCGGGTCTGTCCTATCCGCAAAACCTCAGCCCGATTAATGCGAACGACCTTGGCGCGCTTCTGCCCGTCTCCACGCCGGCCGAGGGAGCGGGCACCTATCTCGTCGCCAATCTCACGATCGCGATCGACCCCTCGACACCGATCGGGGTTTACACGATTCAAGACGTCGTTAGCGGCGGCAAGACCTCCTTCATCTTTAACAGCAGCGGCACCGGCTTCCGCATCCCCGCCTCCGCCTTCACCATCACCGTCGTGCCAGAACCGACGAGCATCGCGCTCGTTGTCATCGGCTCGTTAGGCGTGATCGCGCTCATCGTGCGCAACCGCCGCCGCCGGGCCTAGATTCGCGCGCGCAGTTTTTGTTTTCGGAGCACTCGTTAGGGCACGCCTAACGAGTGTTTCTTTTTCCCCTCTTCGTGACTTGCTTGTTTGACTAACAAGCGTCTCTGCCGACCCCGTCCTCTGTTACTCCAGCTTGGTTGCCTGGCTGTCTGTGGCGTTCGATTATTTTCCCCTCGACGCTTCCCGCGAGCTATCCTCGAGCTGTAGAATGAGGCCGTGATCCCGCGGCTTGCGGTCTCGTTTCGGCGTGGTGTACCAGCCGACGATCTGGTTCTGGTCGTTTATCCCCGTGAAGTAAGTGTTGGCGCTTCCCGGATAGGAATAGAGGATATAGGTGTCGGGTGCTTGGAAAACGAACGCCATTTCGTGGGAATTGCCCTTGGAAATGCTCCTGAAAGAGCCCACGACGTAACCCTGATTGTTGATCCCCGCGGCGAGGTTGTAGAAAACCCCATCCTGAGGGACCTGGATGCCCGTGATAAAGCTTCCATCCGTTTCGCGAATAAAGGATTCGTAGGTTGATCCGCTGTAATAGGAGCCCGTGATGAGACCGTTCGAGCTGATGCCTGTGGCAGTGGCATCGGTTCCTACGCCCGGGTCGAACGGTATGACGGTGCCGCCCATATCGAGGAAGGGGCCGGAATCCCCGCTGGACGTTGCGTAGTTACCGACAAAGTCCCCCGCGTCATTGATCCCGTTGAGGAAGGTCTCGAACGCGCCGGGATAGTCGAAGCTGCTGTAGGATCCGGCAGCGTAGAACCAGCCATGAGGGAACATTTGGGAATCGAAGTAAGTACCGCAGACGGTGCTGGTGGCGTTAACGCCGGATGCGAAGGTTTCATAGGCGCCCGGGTAAGCGAGAGAAACGTAGCGGCCGCGCTCATCGCGGAGGAAGCCAAGAGTTGGGGGGCCGGATTTGGGACTGTAGGAGCCAACGATGACGCCGCTTTGACCGATGCCGGAGGGCGAGAACGAGACGGTCGTGGACGGCAGCTGGAAGGTTCCGATGACCTGCAGGGTCGGATTCGAGCCCTGCGCGAGAGCGCCGAGAGCGGAGAGGAGAAGCAGTTTTGCGACGGCCAGGCGAGCGAGAATTTTCATAAATTAACAAGGCGGTTTATCGGGAAGACGCGGCGCAGTCAAGGAGAATTCGTGAGGCAATGCCTAACGAGTGTTTCTTTTCCCCCTTGCGACCGCGCGCGGCAAGTCGAGCGCTTGCTTCTCTCCGTTTGTTAGTCGTTAGGCCAGCGCAACGGTCTGACCTCCGACCTCTGATCTCCGATTTCTGAATTCAGCTTCTCAGCCTTTCAGGTTTTCAGTGTTTCGAAAGGCCCGGCCGTCGCTTCGCATCCGTTACGGCAGGACTTAAAGAGGGGGAGAGCGCGGGCCGCGGATCGCGTTGCGCGCTAACAACGTTTAAAAAGGAAGCCAAGAGCTAGAATCGACTCCGAGCTTTTTTGCCGGCCAACTCTCGCGGCTTATTATCGGCGGCGAAAGAATGAGAGCTTGTTTCGTCCGCGAGCGCAATCGCGGCCTACATCGTTCTCGCCGACCTTCTGGTTTCTGATCTCGGATCGCAGACTTCTGAATTGGAAAGCCCGGCCTCGCTTTAGGCTGCGTTACGGCTGCTTTCCAAATTTCAGCTTTCAGAATTTCGGACGCCCTTGGCGCCTTCCAACTTTCAACTTCCTTGCGCTTTTATCTCGACAAGAATTTTCTGCGAATTAGAAAGCATGCCAACTCATGGCCCGCTCCTCGAAGAACAACTCCACCGCCAATCTTGGCTTCGAAGCCAAGCTCTGGCTCGCGGCGGATAAGCTCCGGAGCAACATGGACGCGGCCGAATACAAGCATGTCGTCCTCGGCCTCATCTTCCTCAAGTACATTTCCGACGCCTTCGAGGAGAAACACGCGCAGTTGCTGAAAGAGCCCGGTGCCGACCCGGAAGACCAGGACGAATACAAAGCCGAGAACGTCTTCTGGGTTCCACCGGGCGCGCGTTGGACCTACCTCCAGAATAGCGCCAAGCAACCGGAGATTGGCAAGATCGTCGACGATGCCATGGTCGCGATCGAGCGCGACAACCCGCGGCTGAAGGGCGTCCTCCCGAAAGAATACGCCCGCCCCGCACTCGATAAGCATCGGTTAGGCGAACTCATCGACCTCGTCGGCACGATCGAATTCGTCGTCCGCGCCGACACTCCGGGGAGCGCACGCGCCTCGCGTGCTGAAGTCGGCGCCCCCGCCGACTTGCCCCTGGCCGCCGAAGAACCAACCCGCGAGTACGGATCCGACAACTCCCACCGCTCGAAAGACATCCTCGGCCGCGTCTACGAGTACTTCCTCGGCCAGTTCGCCAGCGCCGAGGGCAAGAAAGGCGGCCAGTTCTACACTCCGCAGAGCGTCGTCCGGCTGCTAGTCGAGATGCTCGCGCCCTACAAAGGCCGCATCTACGATCCCTGCTGCGGCTCCGGCGGCATGTTTGCCTTCCCAGGCTCTACGAGACAGCCGCCCTTGTTTGAGAATCGCGCTTCCGCGCGGGGTAGTGTGCAATCGGAGAAATTCGTCGAAGCCCACGGCGGCAAGCTCGGCGACGTCGTCATCTACGGGCAGGACAAACCGCTGCGAGGGGTAAGCCGGTTTGGTCTCGTCAATCGAGCCCGCAGGGTGAGGCTGCGAGGGAAGCAGCCGAAACAAAGCAACTCCACCACCCGCCGCCTCGCCGTCATGAACCTCGCCTTGCGCGGCATCGAGGCCGACTTCGGCCCCGAGCACGCCGACACCGTCGGAATGTCGAATTGCGAAGTGCGAATGACGAAGCGAATCCGCTCCACTTCGACATTTGAAATTCGTCAATCAAACTTCGCATGAGTGAGGAACTGAAGATGCGCACTAAGAAGTTCGCGCTGGATGTAATCTCGCTCTGCGCTGATTTGCCGCATATGATCGAAACACGACATGCTATTGGGCAGGTCATCCGCTCATCGAGCTCGGTAGCCGCCAACTATCGTTCAGCGTGTCGAGGAAAGTCGAAAGCAGACTTCATTTCTAAGCTGGGAACCGTTGAAGAGGAAGCCGATGAAAGTGGCTTTTGGCTCGAAATGCTCCTCGACATTGCCCAACTTCGGCATTTGAAAATCGAAGCGGTCGCGTCAACCGAAATGATGCGCCTGCTCGACGAAGCAAATCAGCTCGTCGCAATCACTGTGGCATCACGAAAGACAGCGAGAGGCAACAATGATTGACTTGTTCGGCATTCAAAATTCAGCATTCGGACTTCGCAGAGCTGACCACTTCGACATTCGAAATTCAACGTTCGGACTTCGGCCCGTCCTCGCCAACTCGCCCTTCAACGACTCCGACTGGTTCCGCAAAGGCCGCTCCCAAGCCGGCCGCTTCGCCGACCTCGTCGCCCTCGTCCGCTTCGCGCTCGCGCAACAACCCGTCCTCGCCCCCTTCGCCGACTCCGTCTCCGAGCGCTTCAACGAATGGCTCATGGACAAAGCCAAAGCCGGCACCGTCTTCACGGCCGAGCAGCTCGCCTGGCTCAACCTCATGCGCGATCAAATCGCGACGAGCCTGAGCATTGAGGCCGAGGATTTAGACCTTTCGCCCTTCAATCAGCGCGGGGGTCTCGGCAAAGCGCATCAACTCTTCGGCGAACAACTGCCGAAGCTTCTCGATGAACTCAATGCGACGCTCGCCGCGTGAGGTAGGAATTCGGAATGCAGAAGGAAGAAAATGATCTCCGTCACTATCATCAAGAAATCGAAGCAAGAGAATTCTTGATTCATCCTTCTTCCTTCCCTTCCGGCTTGACCTGAGTCCGCGATAGATACAATCTGTAGATATGACCGCAAAGATTTTCCAGCACGGCGGCAGCCAGGCCGTCCGTTTACCGAAAGCATTTCGTTTCGAGGGCACCGAGGTTTTGATCGAGAAACGCGATGATGCCGTCATCCTCCGTCCGGCCAAGCCTCCGATGCCCGAACTCCGCACTCTCGGCGACGTCTCACGCTACTTCGCGGAGAACTATCCCGACGCCGCTGACTTTCCCGACCCGCCGCCGCGGCCGAAGAAGCACGAGCGTCCCATTCTGGAGTGGTAGGGCACCGCGATGGCGATTCCCTTCATGCTCGATTCGAGCGCTTGCATCCATGTCCTCCGCGGTCTCGCGCCTTTCGACGCACTGCCGGCGCGCGAGGACACAGCCCTTTCCAGTCTCGTCGTTGCCGAACTCTGGACTGGGGTCGAAAAGTCCACCGGCCATCGGAAAGCTCCCGCGCTCGAGCTTTTCCTGGGTCTTTTCCAGACCGTCGATTTCGGAGCGGACGATGCCCGCCACTACGCGCAGATTCGCGCCGACTTGGAACGCAAAGGCACGACGATCGGTCCCCTCGATCTGCTTATCGCGGCCCATGCGCGCAGCCAGGGCGCGACTTTGATCACGCGCAACGCCCGGGAATTCAAACGCGTCAAAGGTCTCAAAGTGCAGGCTTGGAAGTAGGATCGATGGAAAAGACAAACTTTGATCTTTTTCTCGAAGAACAACTCAAGGACCCCGACTTCGTCCAGCGCTACGAACGAGCTGGCGAAGCCTGGGACGTCGCCCTGCAACTGACCGCTCTCCGCGAGCAGGCTGGCCTTTCCCAATCCGACCTGGCCCGCCTTCTCAAGACCACCCAGCAGCAGGTCAGTCGCCTGGAGTCGCCCGCCTAGGCCGCAATGAAAGTTCAGGACGTTCTAGTCATGTTGAACCAACTGGAGGACAACGGCATCATTGCGCGTTACGCGATCGGCGGCGCGGTGGGCGCCACGTTCTACCTGGAGCCGGTCAGCACTCTGGATGTTGATGTTTTCATCGCCTTCAAATCAGAACGGGGAAGCGCCCTTGTCTCGCCCCTTCCCATCTTCGATTACCTCAAACAGCTCGGTTGCAAGATGGAGGGCGAGTATATTGTCATCGGCGGCTGGCCTGTCCAATTCCTTCCCGCTGATCCTCCGCTGCTGGCAGAAGCCCTCGCGCAGGCGGTCGAATCCGACGTTGAAGGAACACCCGCGCGCGTCTTCACCGCCGAGCATCTCGCCGCCATCGCCTTGCAAACCGGACGAGCGAAGGACAAGGCGCGGTTGCTCCAGTTCATCGAGACCGGCGCCCTCGACAGCGAAAGATTTCAAGCCATCATCGCCCGCCACGAGCTGGTTGATGTCTGGAAGAAGTTCGAGCGACAATTACTGAGCGACGATGAAAACGCACCTTCATAACTCATCCTTCCTACTTCTGCCTTTCCTACCGTGAGCTTCGACCTGCCAAAGATGATCGAAAGCAAACGCGCCTACCGCCACAAGTTGGCGACGCTGCCGATTGCCGAAAAACTCTGCATCCTCGATGCGCTTCGGGGACGCGAACTAGCCATTCGCGGCAGCCAGCCTTCGAGCGTCGTGCGCGAAGAACCCGACCCTCCTCGCCCTTCCTCTCCATGACTGCGAACGCCGAAACGATTGCCCCATCGGGGCAAAAGAAATTAGCCCGGGGCAAGAAGCGCAGCGCCGCCGCCCCGGGTCACGAATTCCAAAACGCGGCGAGCCCTGAAAGGGCGAAAGAAAGCGGCATTGGGCGATATCAAGTAGCCCTCGACCGCGTTGCTCGTCATCATTCCGGTAATTCCAAGCTCATCAAAGGCAAGCTGCACGATGCTCCTGCCGACAATCTTTTCCCGGCATTTAGCGCGACCGGACAGGATGTTTGGCGTGATGCGTACGACCGCGAAGGTGACGCTATCATTATTTCAGCCGTTGGTGCGCGTTGTGGGAAATGTTTCCTCGCAAGGGGACGCTGGTCCGCCATCGCTAACACTCACGTCGTTTGGCCCGACCCTGAAAAGGCCGACATCAAGTTCCTCTGGTATTTACTCAACGACGAGCAGTTCTGGATTCGCAGCGGTTCCGCACAACCCTTCGTGGCCGTTCGCAAGACCTTCGAGAAAGAGATTTTCGTCCCACCGCTTCGCGAACAGCAGCAGATTGTGGCGGAGATTGAGAAGCAATTCACGCGGCTGGAGGCGGGGGCGACAGGGTTGCGGCGGGTGCAGGCCAACCTCAAACGCTATCGCGCCGCAGTCCTCAAAGCCGCCTGCGAAGGCCGCCTCGTCCGCACCGAAGCCGAATTGGCCAAAGCCGAAAACAGGAAATTCGAAACCGGCGCAGAACTGCTCGCCCGCATCCTGACCCAGCGTCGGCAACAATGGCAAGACCGCGGAAAATACAAAGAGCCCATTACCCTAAGCACAACCAAGCTTTATCAACTGCCGGCAGGCTGGACTTGGACGACTCTGGACGCGCTAACGGAAATCAAAGGTGGCATTACTAAAGATCAAAACCGCAAACACACCGCGCCCGCGCGTGCAGTTCCATATCTGCGTGTTGCTAACGTTCAGCGCGGTTATCTCGACCTGACTGAAGTGAAGGAAATCGTTACGACCGAGGACGAGATTCGAGAACTCGCACTGAAGGCCGGTGACATCCTGTTCAATGAAGGCGGCGATAGGGACAAGCTAGGACGTGGATGGGTATGGAATGGGGAGCTACCCGAATGCATCCATCAGAACCACGTTTTCCGCGCTCGCCTTTTTGTGCCCGAGGTGAATCCGAAACTCATCTCTTGGTATGCGAACACGTTTGGCCAGCAATTCTTTTTCGACGAGGGCAAGCACACGACGAACCTCGCATCCATCAGTATGACAAAGCTAAAACAACTTCCAGTCCCGGTTCCACCGCCTGCAGAGCAGATACGGATCGTGGCAGAAGTCGAGCGACGCCTAAGCGTGGTGGAGGAGTTGGAAGCAGTGGTTACGGCCAACGTTCAGCGCGCCATCCGTCTACGCCAATCGTGTCTCCAGCTCGCCTTTTCCGGACAACTTCATCTCTAGCTGCGGCTGAATAATCTCAATGTATCTAAAATCCTTAAAGCTTTCGAACACTGGTCCTATCTCTGTGCTTGAAGTCGACTTGCCGTTCGAAGGCGAAAAGCCCAAACCCCTCGTGCTTGTGGGACGGAACGGGAGCGGAAAGTCTACCGTTCTTTCGTTTGTGGTGAACGCGTTGGTAGGAATGAAGCAAGAAGTCTTCGAAGATGTCGAAGTAGAAAAAGGACGAGTTTACCGGATGCGATCTCCTTTGGGCATTCGTAGCGGTGCAAATTACTTCAGCGCCGACCTGCTCTTTCAGGATGATGTGCGCTTGCGGGAATGGCAACTAGATCGACCACGAGAAACGTTCGAAACCGCCCTCGGATGGACCCCGACCAACGCTTCCTGGAATCAAATACCCCAACACGAGGCGACGCACTACAGTCTGACGTTTGGAACTCTAAACGAGACCCACAAGCTCGAAAAGGCCCTGAGCTCGAACTGCCTCTTATTTTTTCCCGCAGATAGGTTCGAACCGCCAGACTGGTTGAACGCGGAAAGCCTATCGAACGAACTCAAGCTACCGGAGCCATCGCGCATGAAAGGTCGAACGGCGCGTCGCATCTTCTCTCGCAACCGTCTCAAACCGACCATGGAGTGGCTTACTGCCGTTCTTTTGGACATGCTGCTCCATGAGCATCAGCCGGCTGTTCTACCGGTTCAACCACCAGGAGTTGCACAGCCGCTCAACATCCCCGTTCGAATCGCTATACCAGGCGCGAGCACCGCAACCTTTAATGCGGTCGTCGCAGTTCTTAAGGAAATTCTGAGCGATGAACCTGGTGATCAGGTGCAACTTTCACTGACCGACCGACGCTCCCGCATCATCAGCGCAACTGTGCTTCGAGACGGCAAAGTTATCCGTTCAGTTAACGATCTCTTGAGCCTATCCGCTGGGGAGAGCGCTCTGTTTTGCCTTTTCGCTACGATCGTTCTCGACGCCGATCTCGCGGGGATGCCGTTTACAAATACGAATGACATACGCGGAATTGTCCTCATCGATGAGGCGGATCTCCACCTGCACCTAGGCCTGCAGCACGATGCACTTCCGAAGCTCTTTCGCCTTTTTCCACGCGTTCAATTCATTTTGACAGTGCACTCGCCGCTGGTCGTGCTCGGTATGGAGTCTCAGTACGGTCCCGACGGATTTGTAGTCTTGGAACTTCCCTCCGGCGTTCCCATCAACCCCGAAAGCTATTCAGAGTTCGTGCACGCTTTCGACGTTTTTGCTGCGACCCGGAAATTTGAATCCGAAGTTCTTAGTCGGCTGAACGCTCAGCCTAAGCCCGCCCTCCTGGTGGAGGGGATTAGTGATGCCATTTTGATTGCGAACGCTTGGGAGAAACTGAACCCCGGCGTCCCCATTCAGTATGAGGTAATTCCTTGTGGCGTCGAACCCTTAGTAGAAGCGCGTAGCGGTGGTGCAGAGATGCTTCGGCGCTGCCTCGAATTTTTGGCTATAGCGTCTGACCGAACCATTATGGCTCTGTTCGACAACGATCGGAGTGGCAATGAGCAGTTCCTAGGGGTCAGCGGCAAAGCGTTCCAAGCAGGTCAGGATGCAGCTCACAAAAAACACAAACTGAAACCTGCCCATGCGATTGTCCTTCCGGTGCCCCCCGGACGAGAGGCATTCGTTACCGCGGGCAATCCAGTCCAGCGATACCTTTCGATTGAACACTACTTTTCTGACCAACGCCTTACCGACGAAGGTATGAAGGGCGCTGCAATTCTTGGAACTCCGGTGTTTGAAATTGTCGGAAACAAAGTTGTATTTGCTAAGAAATCCGCCGGATTCCCTGACGATGAATTCGCGCCTTTCGCTCAGCTCTTTAATCGCATCGCCGCCTTAATCTAAGGAATCGAGTATGGCAGATAACCATCACTCTAATCAGCTTGTCCAAAAGCTTTGGAACTACTGCAACATCCTGAGGGATGACGGTCTGTCCTACGGCGATTACGTCGAGCAGTTGACGTTCTTGTTGTTCCTGAAAATGGCGGATGAGCAGTCGAAGCCGCCGTTCAACAAGCCGTCGCCTATCCCGACGAAATACAGTTGGCCTGCGCTCCTGAAGCTGGATGGCGACGAGCTCGAGATTCATTATCGCCATACGCTGGAGGAACTCGGCAAGCGCTCGGGCATGCTCGGCGTCATCTTTCGCAAGGCGCAAAACAAAATCCAGGACCCGGCCAAACTTCGCCGGCTCATCGCGGACCTGATCGACAAGGAGCAATGGTCCAGCCTTTCCGCCGACGTGAAGGGCGACGCCTACGAGGGGTTGCTGCAAAAGAACGCCGAGGACGTGAAAGGCGGCGCGGGCCAATACTTCACCCCGCGCCCGCTCATCGCCGCGATGGTGGACGCGATCGCTCCGCAACCGGGCCTGACGATTTGCGACCCGGCTTGCGGCACGGGCGGGTTCCTGCTCGCGGCGCATGATTACATCGCGCAGCATTATCAGCTCGACCGCGCGCAAAAGAAGCAGCTCAAGAATGGCACGCTCTTCGGGATCGAGCTGGTCGATAGCGTCACCCGCCTCTGCGCGATGAATCTCCTGCTCCATGGGATCGGTAGTGGCGGCGACGCCTCGTCGCCGGGTGAGAAGAAGAAAAGCGGCGAGGGCGCCGCTTCTACATTCGATCTCCCGGTCGTGACCAAGGATGCGCTCGCCGCGAAGCACGGCGAATACGACATCGTCCTGGCCAACCCGCCCTTCGGCAAGAAGAGCAGCGTCACCATCGTCAACGAAGCGGGCGAGACCTCGAAGGAATCGCTCATCATCAATCGCGACGACTTCTGGGCGAGCACGAGCAACAAGCAGCTCAACTTCCTCCAGCACATCTTCACCATTCTCAAGCAGCACGGCCGCGCCGCGGTCGTCTTGCCGGATAACGTGCTCTTCGAAGGTGGCGCGGGCGAAACCATCCGGCGGGCGTTGCTCAAGCAAGCCGACGTGCACACGCTCCTGCGCCTCCCCACCGGCATCTTCTACGCGCAGGGAGTGAAGGCCAATGTCCTCTTCTTCGACCGCAAACCCGCGCAGGAAAAGCCGTGGACGACCAAGCTCTGGATATACGACCTGCGCACCAACCTCCACTTCACGCTGAAAGAAAACACCCTCAAGCGCAGCGACCTCGACGACTTCGTGAATTGTTATTTTGGTTGTAGCAGCTCTCCTGTGGAGAGCTCAGCGCGCCTCTCACAGAGAGGCGGCTACAGCCGGCACGAGCGCAAAGAGAGCGAACGCTTCAAGAGCTTCACCTACGAAGAGCTAACTAAGCGCGACAAGGTCAACCTCGATATCTTTTGGCAGAAAGACGAAGCACTTGAAGAGAGCGCCAACCTCCCCGCCCCTGAAGTCATCGCCGCCGATATTGTCGAAGATCTGCAAGCGGCCTTGGCTCAGTTCGCGGAGATCGCGAACGATCTCAAGAAATAAGCTGAGACGCGCCAACCTGCGAGACCAGACCTTTATGCGACGAGGTTCGACTTGTTGCCGTGGTCCTGCATCCCTGCTCGGCCGCGCCCGACCATCCATGTCTTAAGCGCGCCGGGTCGGGTTTGGCTGGTTTTCGGGGTCGGAATGCATGTGTTCTTGCTCACAATGCATGCGTTTTTTTTTGGAACGCATGCGTTGTGACGTCGGACGCGTGCATTGTGAAGGCGGACACACGCATTGTGAGCTCGGACGCATGCGTTCCGGCGCGCGACGCGGGCGATTTTTCCCGGAACGCACGCATTCCGAGGCGTGACGCATCCATTGTCAGGCCGGACGCATGCGTTCCTGCTCACAATGCATGCGTTGTCGCTCGGGACACATGCATTGTGATGGCGGGCGCATGCATTGTGAGACAGTACACATGCATTGTGACCTCATTTCGGGGTGCATCTGAATGGGATTTGAACCGCGAGGGATACGAAGGGCACGAAGGAGACGCAGGGGATTTCCGATTGGTCCATCCTCGTGAGCTTCGCCTTCTTCGTGCTGCGCAAGGTCAGGAAGACAGCGGGAAATTGGCCGGCTTTCACGGCTCGCCAAAACATTTTCCGTGCCAAGACCCTAGTTCTTACGTAAACGCCTGTCCGACAACTTTCATGCCACGCGGTTCCGCGGAACTATTTTCAACCATTTTTGGGGCCGAATTTACCGCTCTTTTCCAGCTTCCTTCTTGACCCCGGCTGGGAGTCTGAAACGCCGCTTTAAATTCGGCACGTTCCTCCTCTCAAAATTCGGTCTGCGATCAGGTTGCGCGGCTCGGAGCCAACCAGGGCTCTTTTGTGGAACGGAAAAGCTGGGGCAAAAGATTTTGAAAATACTTTTTGCACCAAAAACGTGGAACTGGTGGCACGGGTATCGCTTTAATGATGCGTCACAGAAAATTATGAAAACACAACAAAACAACCAAATAGTCAGTCAAGCGTGCCGGGCAGATACCTGCGCGGTGCTACATCAAGGCGGGACGAGCTTCTTCACGGTCGCTCGGGTCCGCGTTCACGACCATACATCCACCATTAACCAATCGGCCGGCTGCGGCCCAACGAGGTAAAGCCATATGATCACTCTATCTTCTGACGAAGTGCCGTTTCGACCGATCAACCGTCTTCTCGGGCCGGCCCAGCTCGGTCAGCCGCTCATCTCCGTGCCGTTTAGCTGGAACCCCGGTTCCATCCTCGACCTGATCCCGGACGATCTGCTCGACGATTTCCTCGAGGACGAGCCGGAATCTTTCCGGGTCGAACCGCCGGAGACCGAAGTCGATGCGGCCGAGCTGATTCGAGAGGCACTCGCGCAACTCGATTGGGTGGAGAGGGCGCAATGGTTCGGTCCACTGCCGGCAGGCTGCGAGTCGGGCGATCCCGAATCGTTTCCAGTCGCACTGCGAGAGGCGATCGAGCGCTCGGTGCGCCACGAGATTTTCTTCCCCGTGCCGCCGATGCCTGACCTGAGCGCGGCCCTGGATGAGGACTCCGCCTGTTCCGTGCCGCCGCCAGACGTGGCGGGAGAAGCAGAGACGGCGCCGGCTTTCGCTCCACCGCAGTATGGGGCAGCGGAAAAGCTGCTCGATGCCGTGAGCGATCTGAGTGACGCGATGGAGAATATTTTGTCGGCCATCGTGGCGTCAAAAGGCATCCCTGCCGCGCTGGCGGAGAGCGTGACCGACAACCAGGATTGGCTCTTCCATTATCACGACGAGGCAAAAATCCTGGCGGACAGCCTTTTGCTGATGAGCCGCCGCTTTATGGACTTGCAAGCGGTGCCGGCGAAGGTGCCGGCGTCTCTTGACCAAATTTCCCCTGCAACAAAACCGGGCCGGGCTGCGTTTACTGCCAGCGCAGACCTGCCTTCAACAACAAAACAAAAACAAACGACAGCGGCAGCGTTAGCAAACAAATAAATCCGGCCACGAGTGTGACCGGTTCTTTAGGAACTAAACCAAGGAAATAAACTATGAAAAATCCAAATCCCTTAAAACTGCGGGTCGCATTGACCTGCCTTCGGTTCGGGCTTTATGCCTTCATTGGGTTCGCACGTCAGGTCGTCACGAAGATGACCGGCAATGCGAACTTCACCACGCCAGTGCCACCTCTCCTCGACGTCACCGCCGGGCTGGACGATCTCCAGGCCAAGGCGGATGCGGCGGTGGGCGGGGGCGTGATTGCGACCAGCCTGCGCGACACCGCGTGGGAAGCGTCGATCATGCAGATCCGCGGTCTGGGCGGCTACGTCCAGCTCAACGGGCAGAATAACATCGACATTCTGCAAAGCTCGGGGTTCTCGATCACGAGAACGCCCGCGCCGGTCGGTCCGTTGCCCGCGCCGCAAAACCTGCGCGTGATCTACAACGGCAAGAGCGGCGAGCTCGACCTGAAAATGGACAAGGTGTTCGGCGTCACTGCCGGCTACACCTACCAGCAGGCGGAGCTTCCAGCCGGTCCCTACGTCGAGATCGGGACTTCGAATAAGACCCGGCTCCCCGTTACCGGCCTCACTGCCGGCACGACCTACTGGTTCCGCGCGCGGGCGAACGGCGCGGACATGGTGAGTGCGTGGAGCACAGCCGTCTCGGCAATGGCGCTCTAGGCGCGAGGCCGTTGACAAACATGCAGGCTCCCTGAAGAGGGAAGCCGATCAAAAAACGCCGCGGCGGAGAGGGATCTTCGCCGCGGTTTTCTTTTCTGGGGAGCGCGCGCTTTCGGCGCGCGCGTAGATGACGGCGCCTCGCCGTCATATTGCTTTGGCCCGGGCTCGGCTACGTGCGGGCGGTGCGCGATCGCGAGAGCTGTTGGAGCGAAGATTCCCGACGGCGAGGGCCCCGTCGGCTACGTGCGGGGCGCGGTGGGCTACGCGAGGCGCCGTTGAGAAGATTCCGACGGCGGGGGCGCGGTCGGCTACGCAAGGACGCGGTCGGCTACGTGCTCCCCGATGGTAGATGACGGCGCTCTCGCCGTCACATGCTTTCCCCCAGACTTGGCGGCATCCGGGCGGCGAGTAATCGCGCGGACTGTTGGAGCGAAGATTCCGACGGCGAGGGCCCGTCGGCTACGTGCGAGTCGCGGTCGGCTACGCGAGGGCGCCGTTGAGAAGATTCCGACGGCGGGGGCGCGGTCGGCTACGCAAGGACGCGGTCGGCTACGTGCTCCCCGATGGTAGATGACGGCGCCTCGCCGTCATATGCTTTCGACCGGGCTCGGCGGCATCCGGGCGGTGCGCGATCGCGAGAGCTGTTGGAGAGAAGATTCCGACGGCGAGGGCCCCGTCGGCTACGTGCGAGTCGCGGTCGGCTACGTGAGGGCGCCGTTGAGAAGATTCCGACGGCGGGGGCGCGGTCGGCTACGCAAGGACGCGGTCGGCTACGCGATCGCGCGGTCTGCTACGCGGGACCGGAAACACGGATGGGAAGAGTCAGGCCTTCAAAGCCAATGGCGGTTGGCGGCAAGACCGACGAGCTCGGCGCGGGTTCGGAGGCCGAGTTTTTTCATGACGGCCGCTCGACGTTTTTCGACGACCGAAATATTCAAGCCTAACGACCTGGCGATTTCAGCGTTGCTTTGGCCCTTTGCGACCCGCCTCGCGATGTTTAGTTCGTTCGGCGTAAGGTCTCCGGGATTGGACGGCTCCGGTCGCTGGGCGCCCCGCGCACGTTGCGGCGGAACGGCTGGATCGAAATATGTGCCGCCTGCGCTAACGACCCGAATTGCTTCGATTATGTTCTCAGGCGAGCTGGTCTTTAGCACATAGCCAACGGCGCCGGCGGACACCATTTCTTCCAGATATGTGTTCTGCTCGTAGAGCGTCAGAGTAATGACCTTCAGCATCGGCTGAAGCTGCCGAAGTTGGCGGGTCGCTTCCACTCCGCTCATTCCCGGCATCGAGCCATCCATCAAAACGATGTCCGGCTTGGCGCGCTCGACCAGATCAACCGCGGCCTGACCGCTCTCAGCGTCGGCGACGACGGCCAGGTCGGGCTCCGCATCAATGATACCGCGCAGGGCAACGCGGATGCCGCGATGGTCGTCCACAAGCATGACTCGAATCCGCGCGCGTTTCGTTTCCGCTGTCTTCATGCAGCTTTCGAAATTGGGACGCGGACGATCAATGTCGCACCACGCTTTGCGCTCGACTCGACCTGGAGACTGCCATCAATGATAACCAGGCGTTCCTCGATGCCGAGCAGGCCGAGGCGTTTCCGGCCATCGGACGATTTGCGGGCAGCGGCGGCGTCGAAACCGCAGCCATCGTCTTCGATGATTGCCTGGACCTGACCATCGGTGCGACTGAGAACAATGCTGACGCGCCTCGCGCCGGAGTGTTTGGCGACGTTGTTGAGCGCCTCCTGAATGATCCGGTAAAGCGCGATTTTGGTTTCGGGCGAAACGCCGGCGGACCTGTATCCGTCCGTGGCAAAGTCCACTTCGATCTCGTATCGGTCCGACCAGCTCCGGATGAAAGCTTCGATCGCTTTGACGAGACCGAGATCGTCGAGCGCGGCCGGGCGCAGCTCGAGAGCGACGCGGTGGAGGTCGCGCGCGGTTTGCATGGCCAATTCCTGCAGTGGCTGCACGCGTGACGGGAGACTCGCGGAATTGGAATCGCCGTCGCGGAGCGATTTAAGGCCGAGATGCAGGGCGGTCAGGTTCTGACCCATCTGGTCGTGCAGTTCCCGCGCGATGCGGCGGCGCTCCTCCTCCTGCGCGTTGAGCAACTGGCGGCGCAAAGCTTCACGCGCGCCTTCCGCCTTTTCTCGCTTCGCCATCTCAGATCGAAGCTGCTCGTTCGCCTCCTCCAGCCTGGCGGTGCGCAATCGCACCTGTGTTTCGAGCTCGCGCGCGCGATCGGCGAGCTTTTCGTGAGCCTCCCGCAGCTCCAGCTCATCGCGGCGTTGTTGTTCAAGAAGATCGCGCACCTGATATTGCCGCCGGCGCGAATCCAGCGCGACTTCGACCGATCGCAAAAGAGTGAGCATGCCGATCGGCCGCTCGAGCAGAGTGACAACGCCGGCAGCGGTCGCGGCCAGGTCGAGCAGTTGGGCGAGCCGATACTCACCGCCGGTCGTTAGAATGATGAGCGGCAATTCGGACCAGGCCGGCTGGGTGTTGAGCGCATTCAGGAGAGTGAGAGCGCCTTCCATTTCCAGCACTTCCTCGGTGAGGACGAGCGCGCCGACGCCGGAAGTTATCTCGACACAACATTCGGCGGGGCCGCCGCAAACTTGCGCTTCAAGCCCACGCTCCGCGAGAAGGGAAGCGATGGCGACGCCGTCCTGTCCGACCGGCGCGATGACGAGAACGCGCATGTTCGCAGTCATCTTCTTCCATTGGAATCCGAGATCATTTCCACAGGGCCGCCGCGAAATATCGGGATACCCGTGAGGATGCCCTGGAATTGCATTAACGGCGGACCGACGCGAATTCCCTTGCCCGATTCGAGCTTGAATTCACGAATCATTTTTTCGTGATGACCGCTTCGTTTTTTGATGACCGCGATCGACTGTTTAACCTCGCCGGCGGCCTCGAAATATCGCACCGAGACGACCGTGTCTGAAAGATAGCTGAGATCGATCGGCGCTTCGGCCGCGGCCACCAGTCCGTGCTGGGCGAGAATGAAAATCGTGACGATGCCTTGCTGATTGAGACAGGAAGTCAGTTCGTGCAGCTGATTAGTGAGATATTTTTCGCCGGGCATGGCGTTGAGATAGCCATTGAGGCTGTCGATCACGATCAGCTTGCAGTCATCCTCCTCCACCGCGCGGCGGATGCGGGTGACAAATTCGCCGGGCGAAATCTCCGCCGGGTCGATCTGTTGCGCGGTGATGCGTCCGCTTTGAAGATGTTTTTCCAAAGGCAGGCCCAGGGCCTTGGAGCGGGCGACCATGATTGCGAGGGTTTCATCAAAGCAGAACAGAATCGACCGCTCGCCTTTTGCCGCCATCTGGACGGCATAATGGATCGCAAGCGTGGATTTGCCCGTGCCGGCGGTGCCGAGAATCAACGTGGTCGTTCCCCGGTCCAAACCGCCGCCGAATAAGTCGTCCAGCTCCTTGATTCCGCTCGTGACAGGGTCGTGCCGGAATTTGACGTGGTGCTCCGACGCCACGAGCCGGGGGAAGATCTGCAACCCGCCGGTCTCGATTTTGTAATCGTGAAAGCCTTCCCGGAATTTAACCCCGCGCAATTTGACCACGCGCATGCGCCGTCGCGAGATTCCGTAGTCGGGCGAAAGCTGCTCCATCTCGATCACGCCATGGCTCAGACTGAGGATGTGCGGGTCCACGCTGATCCCGGTCTTGTCCATTTTATCGTCGAGCAGCAGAACGGTGCTCTTGTACCTGGCAAAATGTTGTTTCAAGTTCAGGAGCTGGCGCCGATATCGCAAAGGCGTTTCGGCGAGGAGGCGAAATTCCGAAAGCGAATCGAAGACGACCCGAGCCGGTCGCGCCTCCGCCACTTTCTCGATCAACCATTTGCTCATCTTGGTCAGCTCCATTTCGGATGGATGAAAGACCGTCGTCTGCGCTTCCGGCCGGAGAAGCTCTTCGATGGCGGACAATTCCAACAACGGAATGCCGGTCAACGACCAGTGATGTGAGCGGGCCACCTTCAACAATTCCGCGCGCGTCTCCGAGAGGGTGATGTAAAAGACCGACTCGCCACGGCGCAGACCTTCGAGCAGGAATTGGAGCGCCAGCGTGGTCTTGCCCGAACCGGGATCGCCCTGGATCAGATACAGACAGTCGCGCACGAGGCCGCCGGCCAGAATATCGTCCAGACCTTCAACCCCGCTGGGGCATCGATCGGCGGTCTCGCCGCTGGAACGTTTTCGAGCCGATGATTTGTGCCTCATAAAAGTGAAACTACTCCGCGACCGTCCCGATCTCCGGCGGCGGTCGTATCAGGGAACCACGCGTCCTAATCCATCGCGAGCCGGCCCTTCTTCAAGGGTGTTTGTTTGCGCAAAAGCATCCGCCTCGCAGTTGAATCCCGAGCTTAAGGGGTACGCGATCTGGGTTTCAGAGATCGAGACGTTTTAGCCAGGATATTCCGGAACCTCGAGCTTAACAGAGGGCCGACCATGCCTGGAAGGGAACGCCTGTTGTAGAGTCCGCTGTCTCGGGGGATGTAGCGTCCGCTGTCTCGGCGGAAAGGAAGAAGATTCCGACGGCGGGGCGCCGTCGGCTACGTGGGGGCGCGGTCGGCTACGTGCTCCCGAGGGTAGATGACGGCGCCCTCGCCGTCACATGCTTCCCCCCGGGACTTCGGCGGCACCCGGGCGGTGCGTAATCGCGCGAACCGTTGGAGAGAAGATTCCGACGGCGAGGGCGCCGTCGGCTACGGCGGGCCGCGGTCGGCGACGCGTGAGTCGCGTGCGCTCCCCGGAATCTGTCCTCCGACTTCTGAATTTCAGCGTTTCAGCGTTTCAGCGTTTCAGCTTTTCGCTCCCGCCTCCTCGCGCATGATGACGGGCGAGGCGCCGAGTTTGCCGAGGGAGATCTCGCCCGCGCCATCGTAACGGCCGAAGGAGAGGACGCCGGTCGGGCATTGCTCCACGCAGGCGGAGCAGCGGACGCATTCGGGGTCTTTCATGGGGAGGCCTTTGTTGGCGAAATTCATCACGTCGATGCCTTGGTGGCAGACGGAGGTGCAGATGTTGCAGGAGATGCATTTGTGTTTGTCGGGGAAAATGCGGTAGCGGGAGAAGCGGGTGTAGATGTGCATGAGGGCGGCGAGCGGGCAGGCAAAGCGGCACCAGACGCGCCCGCTGAACCAGAAGTAAAGCCCGACGCCGAGGATGCCGGCGAAGAAGATGTCAACGCTCCAGGTGTAGTGGAGGAATGGGATGCCTTCGAAAAGTTTGTGATACCAGAGGCCGGCCCAGGAGTTGTCGCCCAGCCGCCAGCTTGCGATCCGCAACCCGAGAATGACGAAGGCGTAGAGGAGCACGATTTGGCCAAGCATGTTGACCCGGTTCCAGAAGGGGCCGTGCGGCATTTTCGTGCGATAGCTGTCGCCCATCGTCTCGGCGAGCGCGCCGCAGGAGCAGATCCAGCCGCAGTAGGCCCCTTTCCCCCAGCGGAAGATGATGAGCGGGATGAGGACGAAGGTTTGGACGAAACAAATCCCGAGCCAGAGCCACATCGGGTGATCGGTGAAAACGTTGTAAACGTTGAGCGGAAACGCGAGGATGAATCCGTAGGCCCGCCAGTAGGCGCGTTCGTGGCCCAGCGAACCGTCGTAGCTTTCGAAAAGATGATCGGCCAGCCAGCGCAACGGCCGCCCCTGCTCGAACCAGCCGTTGTGTCCCATCCAGGGGAGGAGCAATTCCGGGAGGATGAAAAGCGGGATGCATTGCACGGCGATGAGGGTGAGCGTTTGCCAGCGAACGTAGGGCGTGCGCCGCCGCCGCATGCGCCGGATGCCGAAGACGACGACGCAGGTGCAGTAGGCGAGCGTGTAGTAAAAGGAGGGATTGCCGAGTCCGCGCCGGATGGTGAAGAGGAGGTTCGGCTCGCGTTTCGACCAGGCGGCGATCTGGCCTCCGCTGGCGTCGATCGCTTTCGAGACGTTGAAGGGAAAGGCGTGATGGGCGGCGACCCATTTCTGGACCGGGAACTCGGGATGGCTGCTTTTCCAATGGTAAAGAAAGACGCAGAAGATGAGGAAGCCGATGCAACTGAGCCACGTCGTGAGGTGCCAGTCGCCGCGCACTTTTAATCCGCTCCGGCGAAAGAAGCCGAGCGGCGCTTCCCGGCCGATCATGGTAAAGACGACGTCGTTAGGCAAGATCTCTTCAGCGCCTCCTTTGTTCGTTAGGGCGACCTGCTTCTCTTCGATGCGCGCGACCTCGGTCTCCATCGCGAGCGTGATCGAGCCCGCAGGCGTCCGCTCCCGCATGTCGCTCGTGAACGCGCTCGTCTCTCGCTCCGAGGTCGGCTTTTCCACCTGCACGTCGGCCTGCGGGTCGCGCTCTAGCGCTTTCAATTTCGCGACGTTCTCGCTTTTTGGCCTGGCGAACTCGGCTTTGCGATAACTCAGCGTGACCGTCGCGCCCGAACCGGCGAGCGCGATCGCGGTTTCGAGCGCGCTGTCCCCGCCGCCGACCACGAGGACGTTTTGCCCCGCGAAATCGGCCGGGTCGTAGAGGCGGTTGTAAACTTTCGGCAGCTCTTCGCCCGGACAACCGAGCCTGCGGTAGTTGCCGCTTTTCCCGATCGCGACAATGACGCGACGCGCGCGAACTTTCTCGCCGCCGCCATTCTCCTGCTGAAGCACGATCGCATCGCCGTGTTTTTCCAGCCGCTCGATCCGCGCGTCGGTGAACTCGATTCCCGCTTCCTCGCGCTGCGCTTGCAATTCGTCGAGCAGCGCTTCTTTCACGTCCGCCGAAACTTTCAGGCCGCCCTCTAATTTCAGATCGCTCGGGTAAGTGAAGATCGGTTTCGCCTTCGGAAAATTGACCACGGTCGAGAACGGCTCCGTCGCCTCGAAAATCTGGAAGCGCAGTCCCGCTTTCTTCGCTTCGATCGCCGCCGAGACACCGGAAACGCCGCCACCGATGATCGCGAGATCGAGCAGGCCGTTGCCTTCGCTTTTGCGAAAATCCGGCTCGTCCAAAATCGCGCGCACCGCTTCCGCGCCAGTCTTCGAGGAAAATTTGAGCAGCGGAATGCCGGTGAGATCGCCGACGATGCGGATGCCGGGGATGTTGGTCAGGCCGCACTCGCCAGACTCGGGCAATTTCTCGACCGTGCCGGCGGGCCATTGCGTGTGCAGCCAGTGAGTGTAGCGCTCGATCGGATTAAACATGCGCGGGCAATTCTGCTCTCGCGCGAGAGGGCGCGAAAGGCCCAATTATTCCCGCGCCGAGAAAGTTGAGAGTTGATGGTTGCGAGTTAAAAGTGCGGCGCGCACTTCTCGCCGCGCGAACTTTTCCAAAAACGAAAATGGCCCTGACGAAAAAAGACAAGCTTCGCCTCCTCACCATTCTGCTCGAGAGCCGGCACGGCGATCTGCGCGAGCAAAATCTGAATCGACAGGGCAAGGGGCACTTTCACGTTTCCGGGATGGGGCACGAAGCGCTCGCGGCGATTTCGTTTGCGACCGAGCCGGGCGATTACATCTGCGGTTATTATCGCGATCGCGCGCTCGTCCTCGGCCGCGGCGTGACTTCGCGCGAGCTCGCGCTCGATTATTTCGCGAAGCGGAAAGGGCAGAGTCACGGCCGGCAAATGCCGTCGCACTATAGTTACGCGGCGAAAAATATTTGGAGCGTGCCGACGCCGACCGGCGCGCAGTTGCTCCCCGCCTGCGGGATCGCGTGGGGGATCAAGCTCGACGCGAAACCGAACTTCGTCATCGCCACGATCGGCGACGCGGCGACGCGGCAGGGCGATTTTTACGAGGCGGTTTGTTTCGCGAAAGAGCGAAAGCTGCCGGTGCTTTTGATTGTCGAGGACAACGCCTACGGCATCAGCAGCCCGACGCGCGAGATCAATCCGCTCGCGATCGACGTGCTCCAGCCTAACGACTGGGAGCAGCTCGATGGGAGTGATATCGGCGCCGTTCACGAGGCCGGACAAAAAGCGATCGCGCATCTCCGCGCGGGCAAAGGGCCGGTCTTTTTCTGGGTGAAAATGGAACGGCTCTCCAGTCACACCAGCTCCGACGATCACAAACTTTATCGCACCGCCGAGGACATCGCGAATCTCGCCAAGGCCGATCCCCTAACGAAATGGCGTGATCGTCTCATCGGCAATGGCGACCTGACGGCGGATGATTACGCGAAGCTCGAGAACGAAATCAAGGAACGCATCCGGCAGGAATTCATCGACGCCGAGCGCGACGAAGATCCTTCGCCTAACGAACTCGAGTTGCAGGTCACGGGCGCGCTTCCCGAGCTCGACGAAGAGATTTTGCCCGCGGGAAAATACCGCATCGGCGACGTCATCAATCAGACGCTGCGCGCCGGCCTAACGAAAAGCAAGGACCGCATCATCTTCGGCGAAGATGTCGAGGACCCGAAGGGCGGCGTCTTTCGCCTCACGCAAAAACTTTCGAGCGAATTCCCGGAGCAGGTTTTCAACTCGCCGCTCGCCGAATCAACCATCGTCGGCGTCGCCTGCGGCCTCGCCTCCTACGGTAAACGCCCGGTCTTCGAGCTCCAGTTCATCGACTTCATCGGGCCGGCCTGGAATCAGGTCGTGACCAATCTCTGCAACCTGCGCTGGCGTTCCTTCGGCACCTGGACTTGCCCGCTCGTCCTTTACGCACCCTATGGCGCCTATCTTCCCGGCGGCAGCCTCTGGCACAGCCAGGCGAACGAAGCTCCCCTCGCCCATTATCCCGGCATCAACCTCGCGATCCCGAGCACGCCGGAAGACGCCGCCGGTCTGCTTTGGACGGCGATGCATTGCGAAGATCCGACCTTTGTCCTCATCCCGAAACATCTGCTCTGGGCCGAACATGAGTCGCGCGAGCCGATCCGCGCGGTGTCGTTAGGCAAAGCGCGCCTCCATCGCCGCGGCTCCGATGTCACCGTCGTCGCGTGGGGCAACACGATGGAGAAATCGATCGAAGCGCTCGCAAAGCTCGGTGAAAAAACCAGCGTCGAGCTGATCGACTTGCGTTCGATCGCGCCGTGGGATCGCGCGACAATTGAAGAATCGGTGCGCAAAACCGGCCGCCTCGTCGTCGTGCAGGAGGACACGGAAAACTGCAGCGTCGGGCAGATGATTATTTCCAGCCTAACGAATCAAAACGACATCTGGGAGGCGATGATCAGCCCGCCGATTCTGGTCAGCAAAGGCAACGTCATGATCGGCTACAATCCGATTTACGAATACGCCGCGCTGCCCGATGTCGAGCGAATCGTCAGGGCAATCGAGCGCTCCGTTTCCGTGCGGAGCGAGCGGCGCGCCGAAGTCGCCAAGCCGACCGCGCCGCGCGAAACGGTGCGCCTAACGAGTGCACCCGCAAAGAAAGCGCAGGGCCGGCAGTCGATTCTTGTCCCGATCATGGGCGAAGGCATTCGCTCGGCCAAAGTGGTCGCGCTTTTGAAAAAGCCGGGCGACCCGATCGCGCTCGACGACGCCCTTTGCGAAGTCGAAACCGACAAGGCCGTTTACCCGATCGAGTCGTCCTTTGCCGGCACGATGGGTGAATGGAAAACGAAAGTCGACGACGTGGTCGAGATCGGACAGGAGCTCGGCGTCATCCTCACGAGCGCCGGCGGTCTCGAAGACCAGATCGAAGCCGTTGCCGAAGTTTCCGCCGCGGACGAACCCAGCCTAACGACTTCGCGCGTGCCCAAGAACAAGCCCGCGATCTCGCGCGAGCCCGCGCTTTCGGCGACGATCACGCGCAAGCTCGGCCGCGTTGTGCCGGCCAATTTGCAGATCGACGCGCGCTGGGACACCCTCCGCGACGCGCGCGAGTCGCTCAAGAAATCCGAGGGGAAAAACGCGCCCTCGCCATCCGTCATGATCGCGTGGGCAGTCGTTAGGGCGATGGAAAAACACGCCGCCTTTCGTAGCCTCATGCTCGACGACGACCGCATCGTCGAAAGCGAAAACTTCGATCTCGGCGTCGCGGTTGCGCTGGAAGGCGATCGCCTCGCGACCGCGGTCATCACGGAGGCGAACACGCTCGACTGGCCGGAGTTCGTCAGGCGGTATCACGACGCGCTCGCGGCCACCCGCGGCGGCCGGGTCGATGCGATGAATGCGCCGGTGGTCATCAGCAGCCTTGGGGCTTTCGGCGTGCGTGCGGCCGCGCCCATCGTCGTCCCGCCATCGGTCGGCACACTCTTTGTCGGCTCCGCGCACCAGGAACTTTTGCCTAACGGAAAGCAGGCCCAGACGGTCGAGGTCATCACCCTCTCGCTCACCTTCGATCATCGCGTCGTCAACGGCGCCGGCGCCGCCAACTTCGTCCACGAGATCAAAAAGCAGATCGAAAGCTTCGCTATTCCGAGCGCCGCGACTCGTTAGGCATTATTCGCCTAACGACTTTCGCGCCGTCGGCAGAATCAGCTCTTCCCACTGGGCGTAAGCCTTGGCCGACGGATGCAAACCGTCTGCCGCCACGAGCGAGCGATCTTCACCCATCTTTTGGCTGAGGGGAAAAATATCGACCACGAGGAGGCCGCGCCGCTTCGCCTCCTCCGCGATGATGCGATTGAAGTTCGTCAGCCCGGCGCGAATGTCGCGCCCGCGCGCGTAAGTCGGACCATCCGGTGTCACGGAAAAATCGGGAATGTTGACCACGAGCAAGCGCTTCTCGTTAGGCAAAACTTTCCCCATCGCGTCCATGATCTGCGCGATGCGCGTCCGAAAAGTTTCCGCGTCCACCCCCTGCACCCAATCGTTCACCCCGAGCATGAGGGTGGCGAAATTCGGCCGCGCCGCGCGAAAGAGCGGAAGCTCGCGCTCGATCGCGTCCTGCGTCGTCCAGCCGGTGCGCGACGGGTTTGAGACCAGCTCGACCGGCCGGCCACTTTTCGTCAGGCTGCGCGCGAGCAGTGCCGGCCACGACTCCGCTTCACTCGCGCCTTCGCCGATCGAATAGGAATCGCCCACCACCGCGTAACGAATCGGCCGCGCATTCGCAGGCTCGTTAGGCTGGGCAGAAATTCCCGCGACAGTCGTCATGGCAAAAAGCGCGGCGAGGAATTTCACGCGGCCCGAAACACTTGGCGCGAGGTCGCGAGCCTTTGCGTTTCCACTCGTTCCGCCTGTTCGATCGCGCGTTTTTCCAAATGCTCCAAATCGATCTCCCCGGCGCGCGCGAGCGAATCGCGGCAATGCAAAAGCGCGCGCCAGAGCAGCCGCTTTCCGGTGATGCCGATGTAGAGCGTTTCCAAAGCCTGCAGCAAACTCAGCTCGTCGTCGCCACTCGAAAGTCCTACCTTTATGCGCGCAAATTTCTCTGCCGTCCACGCGCCGGCATCGCGCAGCCGGCTGACATCGAAACCGAAGGCGCCGATGAGATCGTGCAGTCGATCGTGATCGGATTTCACGTCCGCGCGAAGCTGGCTGAAAAACGGACCGAGCGAATCCTGCGCGTGCGCCTTTTCGCGATGCGCGATCAATTCCAGGGCGCCGATGCCGGCCGCGTAATGATCCTGCAAATAAACTTCGAGATCGTCGCGACTGCTTTTCTCGTTAGGCATGATTTAAATTGTCATCGCGCGCGCGCGGCGTCGAGGCCGGAGAAATTTGCGCCCGGCGGCATCCGGCGTTGGCTTGATAACGTGGAGCGCGAGAAGTGGCCGCGGGCGATTATCCATCTCGACATGGATTGCTTTTACGCCGCGATCGAGGTGCGCGACCGGCCGGAGTTGCGCGGCAAACCGGTTGGCGTGGGCGGCGCGCGCGATCGGCGCGGCGTGCTCACGACCTGTAATTATGAGGCGCGAGAATTTGGTGTGCGTTCCGCGATGCCGACCTTCATGGCGCTGCAGCGTTGTCCGAGATTGATTGTGCTGCCGACGCGTTTCGATGTTTACCGGCGCGAGTCGGCGATCGTGCGCGAAGTTTTGCATCGCTTTACTTCGCTCGTCGAACCGCTCTCACTCGACGAAGCGTTTCTCGATGTCAGCGAGCATCCGGGCGCGCCCGCCGCGCTCGCCGAAGTGATTCGCAAACTCATTTTTCAGAAGACAAGATTGACCGCGTCGGCCGGGATCGCGCCGAACAAACTCGTGGCCAAAATCGCGAGCGACTTGAATAAACCGAATGGCCAGTGCGAAGTCGCGCCTAACGACGTCCCCGAATTCATGGCCGCGCTGCCGGTGCGAAAAATCTGGGGCATCGGCGCGGTCACGGAGCAGAAGCTTCAGCAGCGCGGAATCAAGAGCTGCGGCGACCTGCAGCGTTACTCGCGGGTCGAGCTGCAAAACATTTTCGGCAAATTTGGCTCGGAGCTTTTCGACCTTTGCCGCGGCACCGACGACCGTCCGGTCGAGCCGGATCGTGAAAGGAAATCGCTCAGCACCGAGGAGACATTCTCGACTAACCTGGATTCGTTAGGCGAGTGCGAAGAAAAACTCGAGGAGCTTTTCGCCGACTTGATGGCGGACCTTGCGCAGAAAGAGACGACGCGCGTGATCACGAAGATTTTCGTGAAACTAAAGTTCGCCGATTTTACCCGCACGACAATCGAGCGCGCTGGTCGTGCGCCATCGTTAGGCGAATATCGCAGCCTGCTCGCCGAGGCTTTTGCCCGCACCGGCAAGCCGGTTCGACTCATCGGCGCGGGGGTGCGTTTCGCGCCACGCGATTTGCCTAACGACGTGCAACTGCCGCTTCTTTGACGTTCGCGTCGTAAACGATTTCGCCGCCGACGACCGTCATGAGGCAGTGCGTGCGCAAGATTTCCGGCTCCGGAATTTTCATGATATCGGCCGACAGCACCGTCAGGTCGGCGAGCTTGCCGACTTCGATCGTGCCTTTGTCGTGCTCCTCGAAAGCCGCGTAGGCCGCCGATCGCGTCAACATTTTCAGCGCCTGCACGCGCGTGACCGCTTCTTCCGGATGCCAGCCGGGGCCGCTGAATCCATCGACGCTTTTGCGCGCGACCGCGGCGTAAAATTCCGTGAGTGGATTCCCCTGCTCCACCGGCGCATCGGAACCGCCCGCGATGATCGCGCCGCTTTTGAGCAAACTATTCCAGGCGTAGCAGCCGGCGAGCCGGTCCATCCCGAGCCGGCGCGGGGCAAAAAACAAATCGCTGATCGCGTGCGACGGCTGCATCGACGCGATCACGCCCATCTTTGCGAAACGCGGCAGGTCCTGCGGCGAGAGAATCTGCGCGTGCTCGACGCGCCAGCGCGGGACCGCGATTTTGCGTTCGTTAGGCGGAACTTTGCGAAACGCTTCTTCATAAAGATCGAGAATCGTCCGGTTCGTGCGATCTCCGATCGCGTGGGTCTCGACCTGGATGCCTTTGCGCAACGCCTCCTCGAGCATCGGGCGCAGCTCCGATTCTTTTTGGGTCAGAAAACCGGAGGTGTCGGGGGCGTCGGAGTACGGTTTGAGCAGCGCGGCGCTGCGCGAGCCTAACGAGCCGTCGAAAATAATCTTGATCGTGCGGGTGGTGAAATGGTGATCGTCCGCGTTCAGGATCGGGCCGTTTTGCAAAAGCCATTGCGCCGGCGCGCCCGGACCGTAAACCGCGTTGATCATGCGCAGCTTGATTTTTCCCTCGGCAAAATCTCGCCGCAGCAAATCGAGATCGGGCAGATAACTGCCGGCGTTTTGAATTTCGCAAAGGCCGAAGGAGAGACATCGTTGCGTGCCTAACAATAGGGCGCGCTCGCTTTCTTCCGGGGTCGGCGCCGGGACTTTTTTGCCGACCAGATCCATCGCGTTGTCGAGCAGCATGCCGGTCGCTTCGCCGGTTTTTTTGTCGCGCAGGATTTCGCCGCCGAATGGATTTGGAGTTTTGTTGTCGATCCCGGCGAGCTTGAGCGCAAGGCTGTTTGCGACCGCGCCGTGGCCATCGACGCGCTGGAGGAAGACCGGATTTTCCGGCGAGATTTTATCGAGCTCCGTGCGCGTCGGAAATTCCGGCGGACTCCAAAATGTTTCAATCCAGCCGCGGCCGGTGACCCATTTTCCCGACTCGGTCTGCGCGACGCGTTGCTGCACTTTGGCGAGAAATGCGTCGCGTGTTTTCGTGCCTTCGAGATTCAAACGAATCAAGCGCTCGCCGACGCCGAGGATGTGAAAATGCGAATCGGTCAGACCGGGCAGCACGGTTTCGCCGTGCAGATCGATCGTGCGCGTTTTCGGGCCGGCGAAGGATTTGGCCTTGTCGTTAGGCCCGACGAAAATGATGCGCTCGTCGCGGACGGCGATCGCCTCGGCGTGCGATTGCGCATCGTCGCCGACGTAAACATTGCCGTTGAGGAAGAGAACATCGGCTGTCTCGGCGTGAACCTGCCCGACGGAAAAGGCGAAAAACGCGACCGCGATCAGGTTTCGCATCAGCCGCGATCAGGAATGTTTTTGCGGGCGGCGACGGTCTCCGTTAATGGGCGACGCGCGCTCGATGAAGAGCGCGTTGAGATGATGCGGTCGCTCGCCGGCGTCGATCAGAACGATGAAAGAGCCTTTCGGAGAAATTGAAATGAAATCCGGGTGCGGAACTTTGAAACGTTGGCCGCTCGCGGTTTGAATCTCGTAAGGGATGAATGGAACTCGGCGATTGAATTCGCGGATCGACGCAATGACCACAGCGGATTGATAGCGCCTGCGTGAAGACGCGGCAAGTTTCCCTTCGCTAGGCCCAGCCTGGCGGACGCTTTTCGAGGAAGGCGGCGATGCCTTCTTTTGCCTCGGCCGATTCGCGCGCTTCCATGTGATGCCGCAGCGCGGCGTCGATGTCGGCTTTGACCGAAGTTGACCAAAGCTCTTCGATCAAACGCTTCGTGCTCGCGAGCGCGCCGGGCGCGCCTTGCAAAATCGACGCGACGATTTTTTGCGTTTCGTTTTCGAGTTCGTTAGGCGGGACGACGCGATTGATTAGGCCCATCTCGCGTGCGCGCTCCGCGGAAATCAATTCGCCCGCGAAAAGGAGCTCGCGAATGTCGCGCTCGCGCAGTTGCCGCCGCAAAAAAGTCATGACCAAACCCGCGACGAGGCCACGCCGCACTTCTGGGTAACCAACTTTAGTCCGCTCGGCCGCGATGACAAAATCGCAGGCCGACATCAGCCCCGCGCCGCCCGCGACCGCGGCGCCGTGAATTTGCGCGATCGTGATTAGGCGCGTCTGGCTGAGCGCGAGGAGGGTCTTGGCGACAAGCTCGGCGGATTGATGGGCGCGCTCGCGGATCGCGGTTTCGTTGAGGTCGAGACCGGCGCAGAACGCCTGACCGGCGCCGCGCAAAATCAGAGCGCGTTTCGTTTCGTCCGCGCCGGCGGCTTCGACCGCGTCGACCAATTCGTTCATCAAATCGATCGTTAGGGCGTTGCGCCGTTCCGGACGATTCAGGATCAACGTGACGAGGCGGTCGGATTTTTCGACGAGGACGTTTGGCATGTTCGACGAAGTCGTACTGAAGATGCGACTTTGCGCGTTATCTTCAAACGGGGAAAAGCTGCGACGATGGAGAAAGTGAAGTTGATCGAATGTCCGCGCGACGCCTGGCAGGGTTTGCCTCGGCAAATTCCGACGGAGACGAAGGCGCGTTATCTCCGCGCGCTGATCGATGCGGGCGTGCGGCACATCGATGCGGTCAGTTTCGTCTCGCCCCGCGCGGTGCCGCAGATGGCGGAGAGCGAAGACGTGCTCGCGCAACTCGCGCCGCCTAACGATGTCGAAATTATCGGCATCGTCGTGAATGCGAAAGGCGCGGAGCGCGCGATCGCGACCGGCGCGGTGCGGACGCTCGGCTATCCCTGTTCGATCTCGGAAACTTTTTTGCGCCGGAATCAAAAACAATCGTTAGGCGAAAATCGCGCGGAGCTGGAAAAAATTCGCGCGCGCGCGGAGGCGGGCGGTCTGGCGATGGTGGTTTATTTCTCGATGGGCTTCGGCGATCCATACGGCGATGCGTGGAGCAAGGGAAAAATGAGCGACGCCATCGCGGAGGTCGCGGCTCTCGGCGTCGCGTCGATCTCGATCGCGGACACGGTCGGGATGGCGACGCCGAAATTGATTGCGGATGTTTTGTCGACGGCGCTGCGCGAAAATCCCGGCCGCGACCTCGGCGTGCATCTGCACAGCACGCGCGGGGAAGCGTGCGACAAACTGCTGGCGGCTTTCGATGCGGGCTGTCGCCGTTTCGATTCCGCGCTTGGCGGATTGGGCGGTTGTCCGTTCGCGCAGGACGATCTGGTGGGAAATATTCCGACTGAAGAAGTGATTCGCGCGCTCAGGAAACGCGGAGTCGCGGTGGAATTTCTCGACCTCGAAAAAGCCGCGGCGCTGAATGACGAAATCGCGCGCGACTTTTCTGCCTAACGAAAAGCAAACTTCAGGTTTGCACCACGCCCATGTGGAATCGCGCGCGCGGCATCGGTCGCGCGACGTAGCCTAACAATCGCACGAGCACGTCGCGCGTTTCATCCGGCTGAATGATCGCGTCGACCCAGCCGCGAGCAGCGCCGTACCGGATATCGGTTTGTTCTTCGTAGCTCGCTTTCACTTTCGCGCGGAGTTGCTCGAGCTCTTCCGGCGTCGCTTTTTTGTCCCCGCGCTCGCGCGATTTTGCGAGGACAGAAAAGACGGTGTCGCTCGCCTGAGCCGCGCCCATGACGGCGTAGCGCGCGTGCGGCCACGCGAGGATGAAACGCGGATCGTAGGCCTTGCCGCAAAGCGCGTAGTTGCCGGCTCCGAACGATCCGCCGGTGACGACGGTGATTTTCGGGACGATGGAATTGCTGACTGCATTCACGAGCTTCGCGCCGCTGCGAATGATACCGCTTTGTTCGGCGTCGCGGCCGACCATGAAACCGGTCACGTCCTGGAAAAAAACGATCGGGAGACCGGTCTGGTTGCAATCCATGATGAAACGCGCGGCCTTGTCGGCGCTATCGGAATAAATGACGCCGCCCATCTGGATGCCGTGCTTTTTCGTGCGCACTTGCTGGCGCTGATTGGCAACGATGCCTAACGAGTGGCCGCCGATGCGCGCGTAGGCGGTGACGAGGGTTTTGCCGTAATCGGCTTTGTATTCGTCGAGCGAATCGGCGTCGATGATGCAGGCAAGCAGGTCTCGAACGTCGTACTGCTTCTGGCCTTCAAGACTAACAATCTCGTAAATTGCATCCGGATTTTTCGCCGGCCTAACGACCGATTTTTTAACGCTGTTTTTCTTCGTCGCTTCCGCTTCGGGCAGGTGCGCGACTAACGAACGCAGCCGTTTCAAACACGACGGATCATCCTTCTCGTAAAAGTCGACCGTGCCGCTGATTTCCGCGTGCATGTGCGCGCCGCCGAGTTCCTCGGTGTCGACGATCTGACCGATCGCGGCTTTGACTAACGACGGACCGGCGAGATAAAGGCCGCTGCCTTCAGTCATGAGAATTTTGTCGCAGAGCACGGGCAGATACGCGCCGCCCGCGACGCAATTTCCCATGATGGCGGCGAACTGTGGAATGCCCGCGGCGGAGATGACGGAGTTGTTGCGAAAGATGCGCCCGAAATCGTCTTCGTCGGGAAAAATTTCGTCCTGCATCGGAAGAAAAACGCCGGAAGAATCGACGAGATAAATAATCGGCAGCGCGCATTCGAAGGCGATGCGTTGCGCGCGCAGCAGCTTCTTGCAGGTCTGGGGAAAAAACGCGCCGGCTTTCACGGTCGCATCGTTCGCGATGATCATGCATGGGATGCCGGCGACGTTTCCGATGCCCGCGACCGCGCCGGCCGCCGGAACGCTGCCCCATTGCTCATACATTTTGTAAGCGGCCCAGAGACCGATCTCGAAAAATTCTCCTTCGCGATCGAGCAGTTTCGCGACGCGTTCGCGCGCGGGCAGACGGCCGCGTTTGCGCTGACGCTCCTGGCCGATTTTGCCGCCGCCTTCGCGCAAAATTTCTTCCTCATGCAAAATCGCGGCGCAGCGTCCGCGCAACGATTCGTTAGGCGCGCGAATAGTCCGTGAAGTCATCGGCTGACTATTTCGCCGAAACGTTTCGCGCAGGCAAACGCCTAACGAGCGCGCGCAAAATCAGTAAACGTCGTTTTCCGAACTGTAACCGGAATCGCCCCGAATCGAGCTCAGCCGTCGCCGCATGCCGCGCGCCGATTCCGGCCGATTGATTCGTTCCATCGCCTTCGTCACGATGAGCGGAATGATCGCGAGCGCGCCGACGGAGACGAGCGCGATGGCGGTCGCTTGCCGTGCCGGACGTTGCAGCCTCTCGGCGACGAGCAGGCCGAGGCCAAGACCAAAGGCCGCGCGGGTCAAGGTCCACAATCCATCCAGCGGGAGGGCGTCGGGCGTTTTTGGAATGGATAACGAAACTGACATCGCCTACCCTTATACTTTTCGTCGCCAAAAAGAAACGGGAAACTTGGCTTTGGTACGCGCGCCGCTGCATCTCTCCATATGAAGGATTCCCTATTCGCGCTCATTCTTGCCGGCGGCAGCGGCGAACGCTTCTGGCCGATCAGCCGCCGCGCGCGCCCGAAACAATTGCTCAAATTGATCTCGGAAAAAACTTTGCTCGAAGAGACCATCGAACGTCTCGATGGACTCGTTAGGCGAGATCAGATTTTAGTCCTCACGAACGTCGATCAGGAAGCCGCGGTGCGCGAACTCGTGCCGAATTTGCCACCGGAAAACATCATCGCCGAGCCGGCGAAGCGCGACACCACCGCGGCGATCGCGCTCGCCACCGGCTGGGTCGCGCAACGCGACCACCAAGGCACGATGCTGGTGCTGCCGGCCGATCACGTGATCAAGAATCGCGCGGCTTTTCAGGAAACTTTGCGGACAGCCGCATGCGCCGCGACTGAGACCGGCGCGCTCGTCACGATTGGCGTGAAACCGACCTGGGCGTGCCCCGGCTTTGGCTACATCGAGCAGGGCGAAGCGGTGTCGTTAGGCGACGACGCGTGCGCGAATCCGGTTTTTCGCGTCGTGCGCTTTCGCGAAAAACCAAACGCAGAGTTGGCCGACAGTTTCGTGCGCAAAGGAAATTTTCGCTGGAACGCCGGCATGTTTGTCTGGTCCGTGCCGACGGTCTTGAGCGAGTTCAACCGGCACGCGCCGCAGATGGCCGATTTCATCTCGCAACTGCGCGCGCCTAACAATTGGGAAAAAACCGTGCGTGAGCGCTTCAACAAACTGCCGCCGATTTCGTTCGACTACGCGATCATGGAAAAAGCCGATCGTGTGCTCATGGTCGAGGCGAGCTTCGATTGGGACGACGTCGGCGGCTGGCGCGCGGTCGCGACGTATTTGCCTAACGATGAAAATGGCAACGTCGCGAATTGCGATCTGTCGGTTTTGAAAGCGACGAACAATATCGTCTTCAACGACAGCCCGACGCGCGTCGCGCTCCTCGGCGTGCATAATCTCATCGTCGTCCGCAGCGGGGACGCGTTGCTCGTTTGCAACCGGCGCGATGCCGAGAGAATCAAACATCTCGTCGCCGATCTGCCGCCGGAATTGCAATGAGCGCTCCGGTGATGAAGCGGCTGCTCGGGGTCGATTACGGAACGGCGCGCATCGGCGTCGCGATTTCCGACGAACTGCAAATGCTCGCCCACCCAAATGAAACAATCATTGTTACAAAAACGCCGAACCCGGTCGCGCGTGTGGCCGCGATCGCGCGGGAAAAAAATATCGCGCGCATCGTTGTCGGACTTCCGCGGCACATGAACGGCGATTTCGGCGCATCGGCCGAGGCGGCGCGTGCTTTTGCGGACAAGCTCCGCGCCCTCGTTTCCTGCGACGTCGAGATGTGGGACGAGCGGCTCTCGACTGTCGCCGCGCAGCGCGCCTTGCGCGAAGCAGGCAAATCGACACGGGAGTCGCGCGCTTACATCGATCAGGTCGCGGCGCAGATTCTTTTGCAAAGCTATCTCGACAGTCTGCCCGCAAACCAAGCCGGCCCGGAATCGTTTGCCTAACGAAAAGCATTCAGCGCCCCGAGACGATCGGCGGCGATTAAAACTCATCGTCGCCTACGACGGCGCGCCTTTTCGCGGCTGGCAAAGCCAGGCAGGCGGCGAAACGATTCAGGACCGGGTCGAAACCGCGTTCGAGAAAATTCTGGGCGAAAAAATTCGCGTTCACGGAGCCGGCCGGACCGACGCGGGCGTGCACGCGCTCGGGCAATGCGCGCATGCGGACGTTCCGCTGACGAAACTCGCGCCGATCGACTGGCGAAACGCGCTCAATGCTTCGCTGCCGGCGCAGATTCGCATCGTTAGGGCAAATTTTGTCTCGCAACATTTTCACGCGCGCTTTTCGGCGCGGGGAAAAGTTTATCGTTACCGCATCGTTAGGGGCGACGTCATGCCTCCGCTCGAGGTCGGGCGGGCATGGCACGTGATCGAGCCGCTGAGCGACGATCTGATCCGGTCCGCCGCGAAAGTTTTCTGCGGCACGCACGACTTCGCCCGGTTCTCGGCCAACCGCGGCAGCGCGCCGGAATCGACGGTGCGGACGATCCGCTCCGCCCGCGTCCGCACGGCGAAATCCTGGCTCGTGATCGAATTCGATGGCGACGGCTTCCTTTATAAAATGGTGCGGATGATGGTCGGGGCGATCGTGCGTTGTGCGTCGGGAAAAGAGTCGACCGAAAGTCTTCGCGAACGCTTGCGCACGCCGGCGCCTGGCTCGCGTTTTGTCGCGCCAGCCTGCGGGCTGACGCTCGTTCGCGTGCGATATTAGCGATCGTTAGGCTCGTTCCGATTTGTCCGACCGCGGAGTTTATCGCGGAAAGGAATTCCCAACTGCTTCGCCGAAGAGCGGGAATGTCGAGTCATTCGCTATTTCAAATTGCGAAACCGATTCTGGAAATCGAGAAAACGAAACTCCTTCGCGCGACCCAGCCATTGGGAGCGAAAGTAAACCCGAGAAAAAAAGTTGCGTCCGCGGCCCAAGCTGGCAGGCATCCTGCTTATGGAAATTATACTGGGTATGAAATCCACATCTTCCAAAAGCCTCTCGTTCGGTCCGCGTTTCAGCTTTTTTCGCTTGAATTTCGAGCGTCTGCTCAGCGCGGAATACTTCAACTTCAAACTCCTTATCGGTACCGCCGTCGGGGTCAGCGTCATCATCCTGCTCGCGATCACCTGTTTTCTTTTGACCTACCAAAATCAGCAGGAGGCGCGGTTCCGCGCGCACGCCATCGGCGTTGTCCGGCTGAGCAGCATCCTTGAAAACGATATCGCCGCGCTGGAAAATGCGCACCGCGGTTTCCTCCTTACGCACAAAGCGCCCTATTCCGAAAATTTCGAGCGACGCCAGGCGCTTTTCCAAAAGCACAGCCAGGACCTCGCGCTGCTCGCGCAAAACGAGACGCAGGAGCGCAAGCGGATTTTGAAGCTGCGGCAAATCGTCTGGAACTGGAGCAAGGAAGAAGCGGACGCGATGAAGGAGCCGGAGCGTTTCGCGACGCAGAAACCGGGCGAGCTTCTCGGCGCTTCGATGCTGGATAAAGCGCGCGAAATTTTGCATCGGGTCGAGCGCGACGAGCAGATCCTTCTCAATCAGCGCGTGCAGGAGCGCGAATGGGAAGTGCAATCGACCCAGGTGCTCGATTTCATTCCGCGACTCGAGCGCGCGGTTTACGAAATGCAGAAGGAAAAGCGCGGCTACATTCTGACCGGCGATCCGGCTTTCATCGAATCCTACAAACGCGCGACCGCAAATTTTTACACCTTCCAGGGTCACCTCTCGGTGCTGGTCGCCGACGCGCCGGCGCAGTTGACGGAGCTGGAACAAATTCGCAGCAGCGTCGAGCGCTGGATCATCGAATCAGCCGTGCCCGACATCGAGGCGAAACGCGCCGGCAAAAAGCCCGGCGTCGCGAGCCGCAGCCACAGCGAAGCGATCATGACCGACGTGCGGCGCCGGATCGACGCGTTCGCAAAAGAGCAGACGGAAGTTTACGAACTGCGCTCCGCCGCGGCCGCGCATCAGCGGATTTTGACCACGACCGGCATCGATATTCTTTGCGCGCTCGCGACCCTGCTCATGGTCGGCTCCGGCTGCTACAGCTTTGTCGTTTCCCGTCGGCAATTCAAAAAATTGGAAGGCGCCGACGCCCGCATCCGGCTCGTGATCGACAACATCCTCGACGGCATGATCACGTTCGATAAGGACGGCGCGATCATCTCGATGAACCCGGCGGCGCTGCGCATGTTCGGTTATTCGGAAGAAGAATCGATCGGCCAAAGTTTCACCGAATTGATCCCGAAATGCTTCGGCCTTTCCGTCGGCGGCTCGCTCTGCCCGTGCGAATGGAGCGCCTTCGGGCAAAGGACCGGCGGCGTCACCCTCGCGCTCGCGCAGACGCGCGGCCGGATCAATTTCCCGGTCGAGATTTCCCTCAGCGAAACGATCGCGGACAAGCAGAAGTTTTACATCGCGATGGTGCGCGACATCACCGAGCGGCGGCGTTTCGAAGAAGAAATCGCGGCCGAGCGCAACAGCCTCGCGGTCACTCTCGGCTCGATCGGCGACGGCGTGATCACGGCCGATTTGAACGGCCGCATCCTGATTTCAAATCCGGCCTGCGCCGCCATGACCGGCTGGTCGCCGGCGGAAGCGGAAGGCCAGAAATTGAAAACCGTGCTCAACATCGCCGCCGAAGGCACGACGCAATCGCGCGGCAAGTGCAAGACTTACCGCAGCGAAGCGGAAGCGATTCTTTTGGGCACACCCGAACGCTCGACCCTGACCGCGCGCGACGGCACCCAGCGCACGATCGAGCAGGTCGCCGCGCCGATCGAAGACTCAAAGAAAAAACTTTCCGGCGTCGTCCTCGTCTTCCGCGACATCACCGACCGGCTGCGCGACGAAGCGGAGCGGCGCAAAGCCGAAATGCTCGAGCAGCTCGGCCTGCTCGCCGGCGGCATCGCGCACGATTTCAATAATCTTCTCACCTCGATCATCGGCAACATCTCGCTCATCTCGATGCTCGCCCCGCCTAACGATGAGCTGAGCGGCCGCCTGAATGACGCGAAAAACGCCTCGCTCCGCGCCCGCGATCTTGCGCAGCAACTCCTCACCTTCGCCCGAGGCGGCGCGCCGATTAAGAAAGCCGCCTCAATCGCGAAACTGATCGAAGACACGGTCAGCTTCTCGCTCCGCGGCTCGCAAAGCCGCAGCGAAATCCAGATCGCGTCCGAGCTCTGGCCGGCGGAATTCGATCCCGGCCAGATCAGCCAGGTGATCGCGAACCTTGTCGTCAACGCCGACCAGGCGATGCCTGACGGCGGCACCCTCCGCGTCGGTTGCGAAAATTTCTCGACCAGCGGCGAGCCGAGCGGCGCGCTCCACGAATTGCCGGCCGGCGATTACATCCGCATCCAGGTCCGCGACGAAGGCATCGGCATTCCGTCCGATTGTTTGAAGCGCATCTTCGACCCCTACTTCACGACCAAGGACACCGGCAACGGCCTCGGCCTCGCGACCACGTATTCGATCGTGAAAAATCACGGCGGCCTCGTCACGGTCGAATCCGAGCCCTACAAAGGCGCGACCTTCACCGTTTACCTCCCGGCCGTCGCCGAACATGCGCAGCCCGCGCCTGTCGTCCTGCCCGACCCGCCGGTGGAAAAACCGATCGCGGATTTGAACGGCAACGGCCGCGTCCTCATCGTCGACGACGAGGAAGCGATCCGCGCGCTGGTCGATTTCACCCTCGGCCGGCTCGGCTACGAAGTGAGCGAAGCCGGCACCGCGGTCGAGGGAATCGAGCTTTATCGCGCGGCGCTCGAGCAGGGCCGGCGCTTCGACCTCGTCATCCTCGATCTCACCCTTCCGGGCGGGATGGGCGGCAAGGAAGCGTTGAAAAAATTGATCGAAATCGACCCGACCGTGACCGCGATCGTCTCGAGCGGTTACGCGACCGACGCGACCATGAGCCGCTACGAAGACCTCGGTTTCCGCGGCGTCATCACGAAACCATACGAAGCCGCCGACCTCGGCCGCACCGTCCAGGAGATCATCCAATCGAGCCGGCTCGAGTGCGAGCCGGAGTACGAATTGCAGCACGCCTGCTGAGCGCGCCGCCGTTCGCGCCTAACGACTCGCTCTTCTTCCGGCAAATTGCCGATTGGAAAACTCGCGTTCTTCCTTAATGTGATCGCGATGGTCACGCCAAACCTCGCACCCGCCGCCACGCGCGAGCAGCTCCCCGCGGCCTATGACTCGAAGATCGAAGGCAACGTCATCTTTACCCGCCTCGACGCCGCCATGAACTGGATGCGCAAAAATTCCCTCTGGCCCATGCCGATGGGCCTCGCCTGCTGCGCGATCGAGCTCATGGCCACCGCTTCCGCCCGCTTCGACATCGCCCGCTTCGGCGCCGAAGTCATGCGCTTCTCCCCGCGGCAATGCGACGTCATGATCGTGGCCGGCACCGTCACCTACAAAATGGCCCTCGCCGTCAAACGCATCTACGAACAAATGCCCGAACCGAAATGGGTCATCGCGATGGGTGCCTGCGCCTCCAGCGGCGGCATGTATCGCAGCTACGCCGTCCTCCAGGGCATCGACCGGCTTTTGCCCGTCGACGTTTACGTTTCCGGCTGCCCGCCCCGGCCCGAAGCGCTCCTCGAAGGCCTCATGAAACTCCAGGGAAAAATCTCGACCGAGCACTCCTTCAAATCGCAAAAGCGCGCCCTCGTCGAAAAAATCGAGTCGTTAGGCTAAGTCGCTTTCATCTCCATGACCGGCCCGCAACTCCTTGACTCGTTAGGCCGCTTCCTGGGCGAGAAACTCCGCTCCAAAACCGAATTCCGCGGCGAAACCACCTGCCTCATCGACCCCGCCGACCTCAGCGAAGTCGCCCGCTTTTGCAAAGAAGAGCTCGGCTTCGATTACCTCCTCGACATCACGAGCGTCGATAACTTCGGCGACGAACCGCGCTTCGAGATCGTTTACGAGCTTTACTCGTTAGGCCTGGGCGTGCATCTCCGCCTCAAAGTGCGCCTCGCCGAAGACACCGCCACCATCGACACCGTCTCCGACCTCTGGCCGACCGCGAACTGGCACGAGCGCGAAATCTGGGACATGATGGGCCTGCGTTTCCGCGGCCATCCCGACCTGCGCCGCATCCTCATGTGGGAAGGCTACCCCTACTTTCCCTTGCGCAAAGAATTCCCCCTCGAAGGCCTCCCGAGCGATATGCCCGACGTCGCCTTCACCTCCGCCGCCCCGATGGACGGCGGCCCCTTCGTCACCCGTCCCAGCACCGCCACCGCCAAAGACCGCGAGCCGCGCGCCCACCCCGCGACTGAGGAATAAGAGGCGAACAGTTGCGCCCGGCGCGCGGTTCGTCTCGGTCCTTTGCTCGTTAGGCGCGAGTCTCCGAAACCGCCGCGAGAATTCGGCGATCTTGCCGCGCACAATCGTCGGGTTGCAAAAGTTTTGTGAATTTGCTGGCCAGATGGCCAGAACATGTTTACAGCTTGGGGCAAATCTTTTTTCAGCTCTGCTATTTCACCGCGAGTATGCGCCTTTTCCTACCGATTAGCCTCGCCCTTTCCCTACTTCTCTCCGCCTGCGCCTACCAAGGCACGGTCGTAAGCAAACAGTTTGAGCCGTCGCCCTTTCACTATTCGTTAGGCCTCGACGGCATTTACAAATTCGAGCTGCGCGATCGCGCCGGCCTCGTGCATGATCAAATGGTCACGCCGGAAGTCTTCAACAATTACAAGGTCGGCGATTATTTCGACGACCTGCAACCGGCCCCGGCCTTCACTCCGCCGACCGCGCCTGAGGAAATGACGCCGCCGGGACTTTTACGCCGCCCGATCGAGGAACGTGGAACGCCCGTGCGCCCGCGCCGCGGCGACGATGTCGACCGGCATCCGTCGGAACACATCGAGCGCGTTGCGCTCAGGAAAAAAGGGCGCGCGCATCACATCGCGGCGGCAAAGAAACATCATCATCACGCCGCGACGACGCGCCGTCTCGCCGCCAAACACAAAAAGCATCCGGCGAAGGTTGCGCGGGCGAAGCATTCCTCGCATCGCCACGAAGTCGTTAGGCACGCGAAGCGGACGAAGGAGAATCAATCCTCGGCGAGCAACGCCGTTTCGAGCAATTGCCGCAAAGTTTTCGCCGCGGCCGCGCCCGTCGCGAGCACGTCGTCGTGCGTCAAGGCCGCGCGATCCATCCCGGCGGCCCAATTCGTTAGGCAGGAAAATCCCGCGACCTCCAGACCGGCCGCGCGCGCCGCGATCGTTTCGCAAACGGTGGACATGCCGATCGCGTCCGCGCCTAACGAACGCAGCATCTTCACTTCCGCGGGCGTCTCGTACTGCGGCCCGCGCACGCCGGCGTAAACGCCTTCGTGCAGCACGAGGTTTTGCGCGCGCGCCGCGGCGCGAAATTTTTCCCGCCACGCCGGCGAGTAGGCGTTCGTCATGTCGATGAAGTTGTTTCCGCCTGACAATGGCGACGTCCCGGTCAGGTTGAGATGATCGGCGATCATCATCCACGCGCCCGGGGAAAAACTCGCGTTCGCCGAGCCCGCCGCGTTTGTCAGAATCAAGCGCGCGACGCCGGCACGCGCGAGGAAGCGCACGCCCGCCGTCACTTCCTCCGCGCTGAATCCTTCGTACAAATGCACCCGGCCTTGCGCGAAAATCACCCGCCGTTTCCCGATCTCGTCCAGCACAAAACGGCCAGCGTGTCCTTTCACGCCTGAACGCGGAAGCTCGGCAACGTCACGATACGGGATGACGCGCTCGCGCGCCGGTTCCTCGCCTAACGACTTCAATCCCGACCCAAGAACGACGGCAATCTCCGCGCCGAATTCCCGCGCGCGTTCGATGGCGAAATCTTCCACTCGTTAGGCGGCGGAAACCGGCGGCGCGGAAGCGGGACGTCGCGTGCCGACCATCACGTCGGGGCGTTCGCCCGCATCGCGCTCGCTCGGTTCCTTGCCTTCCTTCGGATAGGCGATGCGCGTGTGCAGCATGCTCATCAAGGTGAAACGAAAACGTTCCGCGATCGTGCGCAGCTCGCGCAAAGTGAGGTCGCATTCGTCGAGCTGATGATCGGCGAGGCGTTGGTCGATCAAGTCGTTCACGAGTTGCTCGATTTTTTGCGGCGTCGGTTTTTCCAGACTGCGCGACGCGCTTTCGATCATGTCGGCGAGACTGATGATGCCGGCCTCTTTGGTCTGGGGCCGCGGACCGGGGTAACGAAAATTTTCCTCCGCGACTTCGGGAATGTCTTCCTCGCGCATCTTCATGATTTTGCCGCCGGCGCGCGCGTCCTCGTGCTGCTGCAAGGCGCGTTTGTAAAAATAGTAGACCAGCGAAGAGCCGTGATGCTGCTGGATGACATCGATGACCTGCTGGGCAAGGCCGTGCTTGAGCGCGAGATCGACGCCTTCCTTGACGTGCGCGATGATAATGAGCGCGCTCATCGTCGGGGCGAGATCGTCGTGCGGATTGCGCTCGAAATTCATGTTCTCGGTGAAATATTCCGGCTTCATCAGTTTGCCGACGTCGTGGAAATAGGAGCAGACGCGACAAAGTGTAGCATTGGCTCCAATTGCCTCAGCGGCCGACTCGGCGAGATTCGCTACGACGAGGCTGTGATGATAGGTGCCGGGCGCTTCAATCGTCATGCGGCGGAGGAGCGGGTGATTTAAATCGGAGGCTTCGAGCCAGGAAATGTCGGTCGTGATGCGGAACAAATGTTCGAGCATCGGGAGCGCGCCGCCCACCACCATGGCGGTGACAATGCCGTTACCGATCGCGAGCGCGCTTTGCACGCCGATCATCGGCCAGTCGGTTGTGCCGGGATTAAAAAGATTGATCGGCCCGATGAGCCCGAAGGTGAGCGAGAGCAGCCAGATGGCGAGCCCAACGAAAAGTCCGGCGCGAATCAGCCGGCTGTGGCGGCGCACCTGGAGGGTGAGATAGACGGCGGTGAATCCGCAGATGAGGCCGTTCACGAGCAGCGGTGCGTCGATTTTGTTGATGAGAATGCTGCTGAAAAGACTAACGAACACGGCGCCGTAAAGGCCGTGATTGCGCCCGAGCAAAACGCAGAGGACGAGTGGCGCGAAGGCGTAGGGCGCGACCAGCCAGGCGGCTTCCGGCTTAAGCATCGCGAAGAGTCCGCTGTTGCAGAGGACGATCAGAATTTTCGTGACCGCGAGCTGGAAAAAGATCGTGCCGAAAACAAGAAAGACGCGCGAGTTGCGCAGGAAAGTTTGCGGCTGATTGATCCACAACTGGACGAGCGCGGTCGCGAAAAAAAGGAGCGCGATGACGAAATTCTTTGTCGGCTCGGGGTTCTGCCCGCTGAAAATGAGCGACGCGAGGCCAACGATGAAAGCGGCGAAAATCGTCACCTTCATCCATGGCGCGCGCTCGAGATTGCGCAGGATTTCGTTCGAAGGCCGGCGCCGCCGGGTCTTGCTCGAGGCGAGGCCGCGCTTGATCAGCCGGGTGCGGCGAAGAAATTTAAACATCGGTTATTTGCGCGGCGCGCCGCCTGTGTTGGCGGGCGCGCGATGCTGCTGGTAGGCGTTGATGATCGCGCGGACGAGTTCGTGCCTGACGACATCGCGATCGGTAAAATAAGCAAACGCGATCCCCGGCGCATTCTTGAGCGCCTGCAAAGCTTCGAGCAAGCCGGAGCGTTTGTTCGCCGGAAGATCGATCTGCGTGCCGTCGCCGGTCACGACACATTTCGAGCGCGGGCCGATGCGGGTGAGGAGCATGAACATTTGCTCGCGCGTGGTGTTCTGCGCTTCGTCGAGAATGACGAAGGCGTTGCTCAGCGTGCGGCCGCGCATGTAAGCGAGCGGCGCGATCTCGATCGTCTCGCGCGCGACAAAACGCTCGAGCTCGTCGGGCTCGAGCATGTCGTGGAGCGCGTCGTAGAGCGGGCGGAGATACGGCGTGATTTTTTGCTGCAAATCGCCGGGCAAAAATCCGAGCGCTTCGCCCGCTTCGACCGCCGGCCTTGTCAGGATGATGCGATCGACCTGCTCTTTTTTCAAAGCCGAGACCGCCATGGCGACGGCGAGATAGGTCTTGCCCGTGCCGGCCGGACCGATGCCGAAAACGACGTCGTTTTTTTGGATCGCTTCCAAATATTGGCGCTGGCCTAACGAGCGCGCGACGATCGGTGGTTTGCGCGCCGAGGTGATGATCTTGTTCGCGACGAGGTCGTCGAGATTGCCGTCCTGCGATTCCTTCACGGAGTTGAGCGCGTAGTTGAATTCGTGCCGCTGGATGTCGACGCCGCGCTGCCGCGCGCTTTCGAGCTGCGCGAAAACCTTCTCCGCCTTTTCGACCTGCGCCGGTTCGCCCTCAACTTTGATCCAGCCTTCGCGTGTCGTCACTTTCACGCCTAACGACTCCTCGAGATTTTTCAGCAGCTTCAAATCGTTCGCGTAAAGCGACTGGACGGCGCGGGCGTTTTCAAATTGCAGCGTGCGAGTTTCAGTCATCTCTGCGCCCGAAAATCAGCGCCGAGGATGAGCGCCGAAAACAAAAGTGTCAAACCTGCCGACAACCGGAATTATTTGAAGCCGTAAACCAGCGCCCAATGCGTGCGCTCTTCCGGCGAACTGTCGACCGCGACGATGATGAAATAACTGCCGGTCGTTTTCGGGATGAGATGCGAGGCCGCGAAGTGGCCTTTCTGCCAGCTGTCGGGCTGCTCCGCGATCTTGCCGTCCGAGTCGTAGACGTGGACGGAAATTTTTGCCTGCTCCACTTCCGTGCCCATCCAAAACCAATATTCATTCCCTTTGAAAAGCTGCTGCCGCACGGCCTTTTTTTCGCCCACGCCGAGGTCGCCGCCCCAATAATCTTCGCGCACCTGATAGCCCTGCTTCACGTACGGCTCGGCCGCCTGGAGCGCGAAAGAATGCGCGTCATCGACCGACGCGCGCGAGCCCGCGACCTGGAGCGCGAGAAGCGCGCCAACGAACAAAGCACCACGATTGTTTTTCAAAAATGAAGCGCGCATCGGGGGCTATTTCCTGCGAGTCACGATCTGCTCGTCGAGCCCGCTTGTGATTTGATTGATCTTTTTCACCGACGCGGCCGAGATCGGTTTCTCGACGTCGATGAGCGGTTTTACTTCCACGAGCGAAGATCGAATCTGGCCGAGAATTGGGACGGTGAATTCCGGCATGTTCGCGAGCTTGCGCTGAAAATATTCGAGCAGGTCCGGCTGATGCAGCAGCTCGGCGCCGTCGGCGGAAAAATGGCGATTCACAACCGCGGTCAGAACCTGCGTGCCACGGAGCCAGCCGCCCAGACTAACGAGTTGCGACAACTTCTCATCGTGCACTTCGTTCATCGCTTCCTGCACGCTGTTTTGGGTGCGATCGAGCTCCTGGCGGACCTCCTGCCAGTTGCGCTGGTCGGCCGCTTCTGTGATCGCTTTCGCGTGCGGCACGATCGAGTTGCCGACGCCGATTCCTTTCGCCAGATAAACGACGCGCTGCCCGATCTCCTTCACCGTTGGCGCGTCCTCCGCCTGTACCGCGATGAAACCGTCCGCGATTTCCGTCCCGAGCAGGAGCGCGATGCGCGGCCGCTCGGTGAAATTCGTGTTGTTATTCGAGCGCACGAATTCCTTCCAGTTCACCTCATCGAGCTTGTTCAGCGCGCCGAAGATTTCGTTAGGCAAAGGCACGACCACGTCCTCGACCGTGCGCGAGAGACGCTTCACGTCGATGCGCTTCGGCGTTTCCACGGTGACCGCCTCGGCGCGGCAAAAACCGAGCAGGCAGCTCCCGACCAGAATTGTGTTAAAGAAAAATCTCATCCGCGGTTTCAACGGTTGCTTTCAGAAAAGGATTCAGGATTAGTTGGCTACATTATGCAGAACGGCTTGGCCGCACAAATCGCGATACAGTCCATTGATCTCCCCGCGCGGCAACCCATTTTGGAGCAAGTTTCGCGCGCGGGCTAGCCGGCGGCGCGCTTTTTTATGAAAGCCGAACGCCTGCGCGAAATCCTGACCCGCGCGAAGGAAAAGCGCATCGCCGTCGTCGGCGACCTCATGCTCGACGAATTCGTCTGGGGAAAAGTCGCGCGCATTTCGCCCGAGGCGCCGGTCCCGGTCGTCGAAGTCACGGGCGAATCGTTTTATCCCGGCGGCGCGGCCAACGTCGCCCGCAACCTGCGCGAATTCATCGCCGGCGTTTCCGTCGTCGGCATGATCGGCCGCGACCGCAATGGCGAACAACTGCGCGAGCTTTTGCGCGATCAGAAAATCGAGACCGAGCTGGTCGTGGAGGATGCGAAATTTCGCACAATCGTGAAGACGCGAATCGTCGCGCGCCACCAACAGGTCGTGCGCGTCGATCGGGAAAATTTCTACGAACCGAGCGATGAGCAGGTCGAGAAAATCAGTGCCGGTCTGCAACGAAATTTTCCCAAGCTCGATGCGGTCGTGTTCGAAGATTACGGCAAAGGTTTTCTCAGCGATCGACTCGTTAGGCAGATTTCCGTGGCCGCAAATTCCGCCGGAAAAATCGTCACCGCCGATCCCAATCTTCAGCACGCCATCGCGTGGGAAAAAATCACCGCGATCAAACCGAATCGCAGCGAAGCCCTCGCCGCCGCCGGTCTTCCCTCGAAGGATCCGGGCGACTCACCGACCGATGACGAGGCGCTGCTCGAAGCCGGGAAAAAACTGCTCGCAAAATGGGACGCGAAATTTTTGCTCATCACGCTCGGCGAACAGGGCATGATGCTTTTCGAGCGCGAGAAACCGCCCCATCACATCCCGACCAAAGCGCGCCAGGTCTTCGACGTTTCGGGCGCGGGCGACACTGCGATCGCACTTTTCACCCTCGCTTTGTGCTGCGATGCGTCGCCCATCGAAGCCGCGGAAATCGCCAATCACGCCAGCGCCGTGGTCGTCGCGAAACTCGGGACGGCGACAGTCACGCCTAACGAACTCGTCGCCAGTCTGGAAGATGACGAAGCCTAACGAGTCGGCGCCCGCGGTCTTTCTCGACCGCGACGGCACTCTCATGCGCGAAGTGAATTACTGCGCCGATCCGAAGCTGGTGGAAATTTTCCCTGGCGTTTCCGAAGCGCTCGTTAGGCTAAAAAACGCCGGCTACAAACTCATCGTCATCTCCAACCAGGCAGGAATCGGCCGCGGTTATTTCACTGAAAACGAATACCACGCCGTCGAAGCCGAAGTCGCGCGCGCGATTCGTCCCGCGACTTTGGACGCGACCTATTTTTGCCCCGACCATCCCGAGCACGCGACCGCGCGCCGCAAACCCGCGCCCGGTATGGTGCTCGAGGCGCAACGCGATCACGGGATCGATCTGGCGCGCTCATTCTTTATCGGCGACAAGGCGATCGACATCGAATGCGGACGCAACGCGGGCCTGCGCACCATCCTCGTCAAAACCGGCTACGGTGAAACGCATGCCCAACCTGATTGGATCGCAGAAGATCTCGCCACTGCCGCCGAGATCATCCTCACGCAGAATTCTGCCTAACGAATGGTGAACGATTCGCGTAGCGAATCGGCTACAACAGCCTAACGAATCCAATTCTTGTGCCCGCTTTCACACCTTGTCATTCTGAACGGAGCGGAGCGCAGTGAAGAATTTCACGAACTTCAGGCCACGCGTCGCGACCATATGCGAGATCTTTCGCTTCGCTCAAAATGACAGTCGCTAAGGTTGCCGGCATTATTCCGGCGCGCTGGGGCTCGACGCGATTTTCCGGCAAGCCGCTGCATTTGATCGCCGGGAAACCGCTCCTCCAGCACGTCTGGGAGAAATCTTCGCGCGCGAAAACGCTCGATCGCGTCATTATCGCGACGGACGACGCGCGCATCGCGGAGGCGGCCGATAAATGGCGCGCGGAAGTTTGCCTGACGAGTTTGAATCATCGAAGCGGGACCGATCGCGCGGCCGAAGTGGCGGCGAAACTGCGCGGCGTTTCGCACATCGTGAACATCCAGGGCGACGAGCCGCTGGTTGACCCAAAGCTGATCGATCGACTCGTTAGGCAAATGGCGCGCGATTCAAAAATCGAAATGATCACCGCAGTTCATCCCTTCGAAAATCCCGCGGACGCGAAATCTCCGCACCAGGTCAAAGCCGTGCTCGATCGAGAGAATTGCGCGCTCTACTTTTCCCGCAGCGCGATCCCCTTCCCGCGCGGGCCGGCAAAGTATTTTCGGCATCAGGGCATCTACGGTTATCGTCGCGATCTGCTTTTGCGTTTTGTCCGCTGGCGGCCGTCGCCGCTCGAAATCGCGGAAGGCCTCGAGCAATTGCGCGCGCTCGAGAATGGCGTAAAGATTTACGTGGTCGTGACGCAAAGCGGCTCGCCCGGTGTGGACACGCCGGACGACGCCCGGGCGATCGAAAAATTTCTCCTCGCTTCGCCGCGGCGCTCGCGGCCCAAATCTCCTCGATGAAATATATCTTTGTTACCGGCGGGGTGGTAAGTTCCTTAGGCAAGGGGCTTGCGGCGGCATCGTTAGGCACGCTTCTCGAATTGCGCGGGCAGCGCGTCCTGCTGCAAAAATTCGACCCGTACCTGAATGTCGATCCGGGCACGATGAACCCTTTTCAGCACGGCGAAGTTTACGTGCTGAACGATGGCGCGGAGACCGATCTCGACCTCGGGCACTACGAGCGTTTCACCAACTGCGTCCTCTCGCGCAACAACAACCTGACGAGCGGTCAGGTTTACGAGAGCGTGATTTTGAAAGAGCGCCGCGGCGATTATCTCGGCAACACCGTGCAGGTGATTCCGCACGTCACCGACGAGATCAAGGCGCGCATCCGTCAGGTCGCCGATCCCGCGAAAGTCGACGTCGTCATCACCGAAATCGGCGGCACGACCGGCGACATCGAAGGCTTGCCCTTTCTCGAAGCGATCCGGCAATTCATTCTCGAAGTCGGCCCGCAAAACGTCGTCAACATGCACGTCACGCTCGTCCCGTTCATTCGCGCGGCGGGCGAACTCAAAACCAAACCGACGCAGCAAAGCATCGCCAAATTGCGCGAGATCGGTCTCCAGCCGCAGGTCCTGATTTGCCGCACCGAGCGCGCGCTCGACGCCGACGTTCGGCAAAAACTTTCCATGTTTTGCAACGTCGGCGCGAACGCCGTGATCGAAGCGCGCGATGTTCCGCACACGATTTACGAGATGCCGCTCATGCTTCACGAGGAAGGCCTTGACTCGTTAGTCTGCGAATTGCTCCACCTTGACGCGCCCGCGCCGGACCTGAGTGATTGGCGAAAATTTGTCAGCCGCGTCGTCAATCCGAAGAAGCAGGTCAAGATCGCGGTCGTCGGCAAATACATCGATCTGCAGGACGCCTACAAAAGCATTTACGAATCGCTCACCCACGCCGCCGCGAAACACGATTGCGGCATCGACCTGCGCCTGATCGACGCCGAGTCGCTCGAGAACGGCGTCGATGGCCAGCTCAAGGATGTCGCGGGCGTTTTAATTCCGGGCGGCTTCGGCGAGCGCGGCGTCGAAGGAAAAATCCGCGCGGCGCAATTTGCGCGCGAAAACAAAGTCCCCTACCTCGGCCTATGCCTCGGGATGCAGGTCGCGACGATCGAGTTCGCGAGAAATGTTTGCGGGATCGCGCGCGCGAACAGCATCGAGTTCGAAGAAGACGCGCCCGAGCCGGTCATCTGCCTGCTCGATGAGCAGCGCAACGTGCAACGCAAAGGCGGCAGCATGCGCCTCGGCACTTGGCCGACAAAGATTGTGCGCGGAACGCTCGCCGAAAAAGTTTACGGCCACGAGGAAGTGCTCGAGCGCCATCGGCACCGCTACGAATTCAACATGAAATATCGCGACCAGATGAATGAGAAAGGCTTCCTCATTAGCGGCACTTCGCCCGACGGCGCCCTCGCGGAATTGATCGAGCTGCGCGATCACCCATGGTTCCTCGCCTGTCAGTACCACCCCGAATTCCAGAGCAAGCCGAACAAACCGCATCCGCTCTTCAGCGGCTTCATTCGCGCCAGTCTCGCGCATCAGGACTAGGCGTTCCGCCGATTCGTCACGCGGCAAGCTGGTTCCGAAAGATTACATTTCTGTCATCTGTCGCGAATCAGCGTGACGGATCCTCGGCTAACGTTTACCTCCGCGACTCCTTCGGGGACGCGGTCGGGCGAAAAAACAGCACTGCACAAAATGAACGTGAACAAAAAATCGAGATCCCCTTTCCTAAAAATGCGAATCCTTCTTGGCATCACCTTCTGCCTGGTCGGACTCGGGCTTGGCGCCTTCGCGCTCAACTTGACTCGCGAGCCGTCTGGACGCACCGAGAGCGGCGAACGCGACATGCCTTCGCTGCGCGAAAAGATCCAGGACGAAGCGGTCGATTTGGGAGACCTCGAACAATATTGGGCCGATCGCGTGACTTATCCGACCGGGAAATTCGATCCCCAATGGGTGCGGAATGCCGCGACGCAACACAACGCGATGGGCAGAGGCATCCCGGCGGGCCGCTATTTCAAGGGCAACGGCAGCCGGAAAAAAAATGCGCTGAGCACGACCAGCTTTACTGCCCTCGGCCCGCTGCCGGAACACATGACCGGATGTTCCGGTTGCTACGATTACGGAACGACGGAAGGCCGGGTGAACGACATCGTGATGGATCCCACGACGACGACGAACGGCAGCATCGTCGCTTACGCGGCCAGTGTCGGCGGCGGAGTTTGGAAAACGACGACCTGCTGCACCGGCTCGACGGCCTGGAACGTGGTGACCGACGATCCGCTCATCGCGACGACGAGCATCGACACGATTACGATTGACCCTAACAACCATAACACGGTCTATGCCGGCACCGGCGATTTAAACTACGGATCCTTCTCGATGGGGAGCCAGGGCATTTTGAAATCGACCGACGCGGGCGCGACGTGGACGGTTCTTGGCGCCGACGTTTTCGGCCTGATCTACACCGAGCCACCCGGCCAGTACCCGCAATACAACGCGGTCGGCAAAGTGCGCGTCGATCCGAACAACAGCAACAACGTCATGGCCGGAACGAAGGAGGGCCTTTATCTCTCGAGAGACGGCGGCGTTTCCTGGACTTCGGTTCCAGTCGATAATTTCACCACCCAGCGCCAGGACATCACCGGCCTCGACCTATCAGACATGGGCGGCGGCGTCACCCGCATCACCGCTGCGATCGGCACCCGCGGTTTCGCCACTCCGGTGCAGTACGATCTCGGGAGCCAGGGCGCGAACGGCATTTACATGGCGACGATGCCGGGCAGCGGCCTTCCGACTTTCGCCTCAGTCGCGCGGAACGATAACGGCTTCGTTTTCGGCACGAGCGTCAGCGGCAGCCCTTACACGACCGGCGCGAGCATGAATGCCGGGACCGGAAATCCCTACGTCAGCGCGACCAGTGGCAACCAGCTTAGTCGAATCGACATTGCGGTCGCTCCGACGAACCCGAATATCATCTACGCGCAGGCCGGCTCGATCGCCTCCAACACGGCCAGCGGTTGCGGCACGACCAGCGGTTGCCAGCTCGGCACCTGGGCCACAACCGACGGGGGAACAACCTGGAACTTTATGACTGGCTCGGCCGGCGGTTCTCTCACCGCCTGCACCGGCAGCGCCGGCAGCGGCGACTATCCGCAAAACTGGTACGACCAGGGGATCGCGGTCGATCCCAACAACGCGGATCGTCTCTATGCGAATACCTTCGATACATGGCTTGTTAGCCGCACCGGCACTTCGTGGTATAACACGACCTGCGGTTACAACGGCAACGGCGTCGCCAACCATGTCGTCCACGTCGATCACCACGCCCAGGCCTTTCTCCCCGGCAACTCCGACATCCTTCTCATCGGCGACGACGGCGGCATCCACGGCACGAACAACGCCTCCTCAGCGATATCAGGCGTCACGCGCCCGACCTGGTTCAACATGGATACCGGTTTGAACGCGATTGAATTCTATTCCGGCGACATCAGCGGCAACTTCGCCACTGCCGCTACGCCCTCGGCCGTCGGCGGCGCGCAGGATAATGGCCCGAGCTCGGTCACTTTCTCGGGCACGCCCACCGGTCCGGTGCAATGGCAGATGGGATTGGGCGGCGATGGATTTTCCGGACAGATCGATCCGATCGGCACCGGCGCGAGTTTGCGCTATTGGGAAGGCAACAACAGCGGCGGCCTCAGCCGTTGCATCGTCGCCTGCACCACTACCGGCGCCGCCTGGACGAGCAAGAGAGGATCCTGGACCAGCGACACGCAATCGTTCGTCCTGCCGATTAATCTTTTCCACGGCGGCATTCCCGGCGGCGACGATTGTCCCGCGGCGGGTGTCAGCGGAGGCTGCGGCCACCTCATTGCCGGCACGACAAGAGTTTGGGAAACGATCACCGGCAACGCCGCCAGCACCGTGAGCTGGTATGTGACGAACAACCCCACCTCTCAGAACATGACCAAGCAGGCCCTCGGCAACCGCTCCTATATCAATCAGGTCAAGTATTCGCCAAAATTCCAGAGCGTCGCGATCGTCGGCACCAACGACGGCAACGTGCAGATCGGTTTCAATCTCGGAACCGGCACACAGGCGCAGGCCAACTGGGTCGATGTCACGGGCGGCAATGCGATTCTGCCCAACCGTCCGATCCTCGGCATCGCGCTCGACCCGACCGCGCCGACCTCCGACGTTCCGGTTGGCTACGCCTCGATCGGCGGTTTCAACGAAAACACGCCGACCACTCCCGGCCACCTTTTCCAGGTAAGCTGCGCCAGCACCTGCGGCTCGTTCACGTGGCTCGACAAGACCGGCAACCTGCCCGACATCCCGGTCGACTCCGTCATCGTCAACCCGAATTATCCGCAACAGGTTTTCGCCGGCACCGACTTCGGCCTTTACTACACAAACGACATCACCCAGTTGTCGCCGCTCTGGTATCGTTTCGATAGCGGACTGCCGCATGCCATGATTTGGGACATGCAGGTCGATCGCGGCGCCACCACCCTCTCCGTCTGGACGCGCAGCCGCGGCGCCTACGTCTTTCCGCTCCCGAGCAGCGCGATTCTTACCACTGCGCCAACTCTTGTCAGCGCCGCCTCGCGCATGACTCATAGCGCCGCCGGAACCTTCGACCTCACTCTGCCCCTGACCGGACCGGCCGCGATCGAGCCGCGAACTGACGGCGCGGGCAATTACACCATCGTCTTGAACTTCAGCCAGTCGATCAACGCCGGCGCCGCCAGCTCGAGTAGCGGCACAGTCTCGAACGTCGCCTACAGCGGCAGTTCCATGATCATCAGCCTCCGCGGCATTGCCGACGAGCAGACCGTTACCGTCACCGCGCTCAACGTCGCCGGCGTCAACACCCAGGTCCTTCCCTCCGCGTCGGTCCAGGTCAGCTTTCTCATCGGCGACGTCAACGGCGACGGCTTCGTCAACGGCGGCGACACCATTCAGGTGCGCAACGAGTCCGGCGCGGACGTCGACGCGACCACATTCCTCAACGACGTCAACCTCGACGGTTTCATCAACGGCGGCGACGCCACCGTTGTGCGCGGCCGCTCCGGCGATTCGCTCCCGTAACCGAGTCGAATAACAAATCGTGAAAACCTTCGTCGCCGCCGGCTGCGAGATCGCGTTCTGAGAAGCATAGCCTCGGCAACGAACACGGCATCCTCGCGCGCATTCGCCGATAAAATGTCGCGCTCAGCCATGGAGTCCAGACGTCGCCCGAATTTTAATTCGTTAGGCATCCGCAAGAAGTCCGACGTTTCGTGAAAAGGCACGAGGCGGCAACGTCGCAACTGCGCCCAGTCGCAGTTGCGCTTCGGCGCGGGCAGGCGATTCTTCGCGCGATGGAAAGTTCTCGTCGTGGTTGAAGCGCTCTCTCATTCAGCCGTGAGCGGTCCAGGCGACGCTTCCACCGGGCCGAGAGCGAAACGCAAAGTCCCGCTGTCGCCGCTCTGGTTCTGGCTCCTCGCCATCGTCGTCGGTCTGGTCGGCGGAGCCGGCGCGGTCGTCTTCCGGGGAATGATTGCGCTTTTCCACAACCTCCTTTTTCTCGGCAAGATTTCGGTCTTCTACGACTCGAGCGTGCACACGGCGCCGAGCCCGTGGGGCGTGCTGATTATTTTCGTGCCGGTGCTCGGCGCTATCGCCGTGACTTGGCTCGTGAACACTTTCGCGCCCGAAGCGCGCGGCCACGGCGTCCCCGAAGTGATGGACGCGATCTATTATAATAAGAGCGTCATCCGGCCGCAGGTCTCGGTCATCAAGGCGCTCGCTTCCGCGCTCTCGATCGGCAGCGGCGGCTCGGTCGGGCGCGAAGGTCCGATCATTCAAATCGGTTCGGCCTTCGGCTCAACCATCGGCCAATGGCTGCGCATTCCCGCCTGGCAACGCACGACCCTCATCGCCGCCGGCGCGGGCGCGGGCATCGCCGCGACTTTTAACACGCCAATCGGCGGCGTCCTTTTCGCCGCGGAACTTCTACTCCACGAGATCAGCGTCTGGACGCTCGTCCCGGTCGTGATCGCGACCGCGAGCGCGAGTTACGTCGGCCGCATTTTTTTCGGGCCGAACCCGGCCTTCGCGATTCCGCAATTGCGCATCGATTATTTTCGGCTCACCCATCCCCTCCTCCTCCTCGCATACGTCGGGCTCGGAATCATCATCGGTTTGGTCTCGGTCGTTTACATCCGCTCGATTTACATCTTCGAGGATTTTTTCAACGCGAAAATTCGCAACCCCTATCTGCGCCACATGAGCGGCATGCTCCTCCTCGGCATCCTGATGTATTTGCTCCTCCGCCAAACCGGCGCCTACCAAATCGAAGGCGTCGGCTACGCGACCATCCAGCAAGTGCTCTCCGGCACGCTCAACTCCGCATGGTTGCTCCTCGCGCTTTTCGTCCTGAAACTTTTCGCCACTTCCCTCACCCTCGGCTCGGGCGCGTCGGGCGGGATTTTTTCCCCCGCGCTTTTTCTCGGGGCGACCTTGGGCAGCGCCTACGGAATTTTGCTCCAGCAAATTCTGCCCGGGATCGTGATCAGCCCGGCGGCCTTCGCCGTTGTCGGCATGGCCGGGATCGTCGGCGGCGCGACCGGCGCGGCCATCACCGCCATCGTCATGATTTTCGAAATGACGCTCGACTACGGCGTGATCGTGCCGATGACGATCACGGTCGCGATCGCTTACGGGGTGCGCAAAGTCATCTCGAACGAAAGCATCTACACCTTGAAATTGATGCGCCGCGGCCATCGCATGCCGAGCGCGATGCAGGCCAACATCCAATACATGAAACCGGCGCGCGATCTCGCCCACGCCGACATCGTCAGGCTCTCGGGGGCGATGACGCTTCCCGACTTTGCCGGCGCGCTGCCGTCGTTTCCCGAAGACGCCTGTTTCGTCATCAGCGATGAAAAAAACATCCACGGCGTCATCACCATGAACGCCGCCCGCAAAGCCGTCGCGCATCCCGATCACGCGCGCACCCTCGCCGAGATCGCCTCGCCCGCTTACGCCGTCATCAGCGCCGACACCTCCGTCTTCGAAATCCTGAGCAAGATCCGGCTCGACGGCACCGAAGTCTTCTTGATGGCCCCGGGCCAGCGCGATCCTGGGGAAGGCTTGCAGCGCTGGATCTCGAAGGAATCGATCGCCGCCTCCCTGATCGACGCCGTCGAGCTTTTCGCCGACTAAGCCCGGAGTCGGAACTGCTCGCAAAAACAAGAGGAGCGGCAAGAAACAATTGCCACCCAAGGTGGACGACCGGCACTCCGCTCGCCGCGAACCCAATATTTGAAAACGTGAGCGTCGCCACTCTCGAGCGACGAACCGCTCAGCTACGGCAAACTATGGCCGAGGTCCGACCTGATGAGATCAACGTCTGCTCGTGTAATCGCGCCATTCACCGCCACGTCATCGCGGAAGTTGGTGGCACCGACCGGCATTCCAATCTCATGTCTCGCTGCGGTGGTGTCGGGGCTATTGACGCTCTTATCTGCGTTAACGTCGCCGATGAGGATGTTCGCGCTCACGGATGTATCGGGTAAGACCTGAGAAGTACTGCTGGTCGCATCAGTCAGAGTCACCGCGATCTTCTGCACATCGGTGACACCGGTCAGCCTTACCGTCATCGTATCTGAGAAGAGCGAGTTTCCGGAAATGCTGCCGATCCCGCTCGTCACCGCTGCGCTTCCACTGACCACGGTTCGCCAGTGAGCGGCAAAAGAACATCGAAAGCGCCCGCGCCACCGTGTGTTTTTCGAGAAACAGCGCTGGTTAGCGTCAGGTCGCTTTCGTACAGTTCGGCACTCCGCAGAGGCGTGTAATAGTTCTCGAGTCCCCCGGCGACAAGGACGACGCCGTTGGGCAGCAATGTGGCCGTGTGCTGTGAGCGTTCGGTGTTAAGATGGGCGGCGGCAGTCCAACGTCCGCGCGCGGGATTATAAAGTTCCGCGCTCGACGTTTGGCCGTCCAAACCGAGTCCTCCGGCCACAAGCACCATGCCGTTGGCGAGCAGGGTCGCGGTGTGCGCGTAGCGTGCGTTCTTCAGGCTGCCGGTGGTGGTCCAGGTTCCGCTCCTTGGATTATAGAGCTCCGTCGATGAGATGGTGTCGTCGCTGTTAATTCCACCTACGGCCAATACTTTGCCGTCGCGCAGCATCGTCGCCGTGTAGGTGACGCGTGGGGTGTTAAGGCTGCCGGTATCCGTCCAGGTGCCGGTCTTCGGATCATATAATTCCGAGCTCGCTAAAGTGCCGCTGCCACCAAATCCCCCTGCGACCAGCACCTTGCCATCGCGGAGCAACGTCGCCGTGTGAGTAAAGCGCGGGGTCTTTAGATTGTTACCGAAGGTCCAGATCCCCGTCGCCGGATCGTACAATTCCACGCTGCCGGTAATCAGACCATTGCTATCAAATCCTCCGGCCACAAGCACCCTGCCGTCGCGCAGCAACGTCGCCGAATGCAATTGGCGTGCGAGGTTGAGACTCCCAGTCAGGGTCCAGGTTCCGGTGGTTGGATCGTAGAGTTCGGCGCTCGCGCGCTCGCCGCTTAGGCCATCTCCGCCTTCCACCAGCACTTTGCCGCTGGGCAGCAAAGTCGCGGGGTAATAAAAGCGCCCCTCGTTGAGGCTCCCCGTCGCCGCCCATTTCCCGGTCGCCGGGTCGTAGAGCTCGGCGGTTGCGGTTTCGACCGAACGGGTATCAAGACCTCCCGCGACAAGGACGAGTCCGTTCGGTAGCAATGTCGCCGTGTGAATATCGCGGGCCGTGTGGAGATTCCCGGTCACAACCCAGCTTCCACGGGATGGAATCGTCGCGTTGCTTTGGGCGGCTTGTGCAATCCGGGGGCTCGCCGAGAAGCCGAGCACGATCGCCGCCGTCAAGACTCCAAAGTGACGAACAAGGAATTTGCGTGCGGCGTGGCGGAATGTTTGGTGGGAAATCAGAGCTTGGTCTAAGGCGATATCTTGCATAAGGCTTTGAGTGAAATTCGAGTGTCAGACAGCCTCGTTCTGGATTCGAGCGCAAGACGAGGATAGTAACAATATTGTTACGGCAGGAATCATCCGCTCCGCCCAGGCCGGCGAAGACCGGCGTCGCGGCTGCGTAGCGTCTCGACCTTCTTAAAGAGCGGCTCATCGGTGCGCAAGGGCGAGATTCTTGAAGAGTATCGCGAGATCGCGCCGTTCGCCGAGAACGTTTGTCAGGAAGTTTTGGATCGGACGGTAACGATTCAAAAGCTGGGCGGCGGTCCGGGCGCCGATCCCAGGAATGCCAACTGGAGGTAACGGTCCCAACTGGCATCGTTCCTGCTAAAAAGCGCGGCATACGGCTGGCAGTTTCTGGAACACAAGCCGGTCATCCTGTAGGGGCGCATGAAATTTCTCTCTTTCGTTTTCTTTATCTTTTTTGCAGCACGTATTTGGGGAGCTGACTACGTGGTAAATTTTGGCACTGATTCAGCCGTCGCCAGCGGAGGAATTGGGAGCGGAACGAGTGGAGACCTTCGCTATGTGCTTAACCAGATATTGAATAATCAGGCTCAAGGATCCTCGCCTGCGACTGACACGATTACCTTTGCCGTATCTCAGGTGACTCTAGGGGCTCCCATGCCTCCGATTAATCTATTTTCTTCCGATACGATTACAATTGGCAACGGTTCGGGAACTACGACCATTAATGGAAATGGTTATCGACCTTTTTTTATCAGACAAGGTAATGTGGCATTGCAAAACCTGGCGATTGAAAACGCCATGGCTCAAGGAGGAAACGGCGGTGATGAAGGCGGTGGCGGTGGCATGGGGGCTGGAGGAGCTATCTTTGTTGATGCAGCCACTGTTACCCTTGGCAACGTGACATTTTCAGCCAATACCGCCAGTGCAGGTCTTGGAGCTGCCTATGTGGGAAATGGCGGAGGTGGCGGCGGCGGACTCGGAGGAAATGGAGGAGCGGGTGCTCCCGACGGAAGTGGAGGCGGCGGCGGGTATAGTGGTTTTGGTGGCGATTCTAACGGTGGCTATGGAGCAGGAGGGGGAGCTGCAGATGGAGGCCAGGGAGATGGTTCGGGTGCTGGAGCCGGAGGGGGCGCAGCGATCCTTGGAGCGAGCGGAGGAAATCCAGATGCAGGAGCAGGTTCGAGCGTAGCTGGTTATGTTTTTGGCGGTGGCGGGGCTGCTTCCTCGTCAGGCTCAGGTGGTGGCTCTGGAGGAGGAGTATCTCCTGGAAGTCCAGGTGCCTGGGAAGGCGGAGGCGGTGGTTACAATGGATTCGGCATCTCCGGCGGTATGGGTGGAGGCGGTGGTGGCGATGGCCTCGGAGCTACTGGCGGCAGCGGTGGTATTGGCGGAGGTGGAGGAGGGTCCAACGACATTGGTGGCGACGGTGGTTATGGAAGCGGCGGAGGCGGCGGATTTTTGATTGGTGGGGCTGGAAGCTTTTTCGGCGGAGGCGGCGGAGGTGGCGGTGATGGAGGCTTGGGTGGAGGCGGCGGAAGTGTCGGAAGCGGTTTCGGTTTCTCAAGTGGAAATGGCGGTTTTGGAGGCGGTGGCGGTGATGGAGGTGGATTTTATTCATCTGGCAATGGAGGCGTAGGAGGCAGCAATGGTTCAAGTTCATCCGGCGGGGACGGGGCTGCCATGGGTGGCGCCGTTTTTGTTAATACAGGAACGGTAATTTTTGAAGGAAACTGTTCGACAACTACAAATAGTGTTACTGCAAGCGGAGGGTCAGGCATAGCTGTCGGCGCTGATCTTTTTGCGGTATCGGGAGCCACTCTTTCCTTTGCTCCTTCTGACGGAGATACAATTACCCTCAATGGAACTCTTGCCGATGACAGCGCAGTGTCTGTTCCAAGCGGACAGACCTGGATTGCTGGGACAGGATCAGGGTCATCGCTTTCAAAGTCGGGGCCGGGGACATTGATTCTTTCGGCGAGTAATACCTACAGCGGCGGGACAACGGTTTCTGGAGGGATCTTGAGCGTAAACGGTTCCATTTCGACCTCTGCCCTTACGATTACCGGAGGAGTCGTGAACGGAACAGGCGTTTTGGGTTCTTTCCATGTTGCGACCGGAGGAACACTTTCCCCGGGCAGCTCTCTCGGCGTGATGACAGCTTCCACGGCAGTATTCGACACTGGCTCCATCTTCCGGGTTGAAATCAGCCCCACACAGAACTCGGAGCTTGTAGTTACAGGTCCAGCTACCCTTGCCGGCACTGTCAACGTAGTCCAGGATCCCGGCTCATATGGAGTTAGTGGACAATACCCTATCCTTACGGCAAGCAGCATCTCGGGTGCATTTAATGCAGTGGTCACCGGAGGCTCTCCCGGCTTTACCTATTCTCTCAGACGGACGGGAAACACCATCTTCCTTGTCTACGATAGGTCAGGTTCGCCAACTGCGACACCCACTCCAACACCAACTGCGACGCCCACTCCGACTCCGACCCCGACGCCAACACCGAGCCTCGGTCAGCTAGTCAATATTTCATCGCGAGCTGACGTAGCCACTGGCGCTCAAGTCGGAATTAACGGGTTTATCATCAAAGGAAGCGCGCCCATGAAAATATTGGCCCGGGCGCTCGGTCCTTCTCTGGCCGAAGACGGTCAACCTATTCCGGGCCTGCTTTTGGATCCG